>JAGWYN010000020.1 GCA_018969295.1 Chloroflexota bacterium
GTTCTTGGGGCTGGCTGCTGGGCTTTACACTGTGCAAGCAAGTGTGCCTGACGCATTGGTCGCCAATGGAGTGGTAGAGGTGGCTGTCAACCTGGATGGGATCGGTGCTGCTGCGGTCAACTTTGGCTATCAATCGCGTGGGGTGGTCAGCGGGATTGTCTATCAGGATTTGAACAACAATCAACAGCAAGACATGACCGAGCCGGGGCTGGAAGGGGTCAGGCTTGAGGCAGTGCAGGGTGGGAATGTGCTGGGGGCAGTGGTCAGCCAGACGGATGGCAGCTACCGCATTGCCGGACTGCCGCCTGGCACCTATCTGCTCCGTCTGGTCTTGCCTGCCGGGTTTGCGCCGGTGACGCCGCAGGAAGAAGAAATTTTTCTGACGGGTGGAAACGGGCAGAATGTCGGATTTGGTCTGTTGCCTGTCAGCACGATTGCGGGGATGGTGTTTGAAGATCTCAACGGGGATGGGGTGCGCCAATTTTTTGAACCGGGGATGGGGAATGTGCGTCTGGCGATTTACGGGGCCGGGGTCGATACGCTCTTCCGTACGTTTGATGACGTCTATGTGCGTGAAGTGCGCAGCGCTGGGGATGGCAGCTATCAATTCCTCAACCAGACAATCGACTCGTACGATGTAGTTGTCGATGGGCTGGCCAGCTACACGCACAGCACGCCCAGCCAGGTGGCTGTCAACCTGGGTCAATTCTGGACAGCAGCAGCCAGTTTTGGCTTCCAGCGCACCAATCGTGTAGCGGCCACGACGTACGAAGACTTCGACGGGAATGGCAGGCAAGGGATGGACGAGCCACCGTTGGCCAATCTGCCTGTGGTGCTGGTCAATCAATCGGCTGGGGTGATGGGGAGTGGGCTGCTGGGTGCCCAGACGACCTATTCTGCCACGACCAGCAGCGTCGGCTTTGTCTCGTTCCGCGACGTTCTTGCGGGCGACTACGAAGTGCGCACTGTTCCGCCCAGCAACAGCTATGTAGCGCCGCGCACGCTTGCCAATTTCAGCATTGCACCGGACGGCACTGCCAGCGAGCAATTTGGGTTCTTCCAGATTGGGACAGTATCGGGCAGTGTTTTCAACGATGTAGATGGCAATGGCAAGCGTGCCGAGGTTGAAGCTGGAATGGCTGGGCTTATTGTTGAAATTCTCAACGTGGATGACAGCGTACGGGCCACACGGGTGACGGCTACAGATGGGAAATTCCGTTTCACGGCTCTGCCGGCAGGGAGCTACCGGGTGCGTGTGGCGGGCCCTTCCGGCTATGCTTCGACCTCTCTCAACCCGGCTGCATTCACATTGACCGATGCAGGCATCGGGGCCGCGGCCTTTGTGGATCTGGGTTTTGCGACGACCGACAGCATTACCGGGCGGGTTTTCTCGGACATCAACAAAAATCGCAGCCAGGATGCCGGGGAAATTGGTGTAGCCGGCACCACTGTGACTCTGCGCAGGGCTGGGCAGACAGATCGCACAGCCAAGACTGCAGTCGACGGTTCTTTCCTCTTCTCAGCTACGGCTGCTGGAGACTTTCAGCTGGAGGTAACGTTGCCACCGGACTTCATTCCCACAACTGCGCTGGTTGCCGACGGCACCCTGGCGGTGGACCGGGCGGGTGCGGTGACCTTTGGGATTCGCCCCAATCTGCCGAATCTGGCACCTGTGCTGCAGCCCATCGCCGACCAGAGTGCAGCGGAAGGCAGTGCCGTCAGTCTCCAGTCGGTGGCGACGGATCAGGACGACACGGTATTGGTCTATGCGGCCACAGGGCTGCCGGCGGGACTGACCATCGACAGCGGCAGCGGGTTGATCAGCGGTGTACTGGGAACGGGGAGTGCAGGCAGCTACGCAGTGGAGGTCCGCGTGAGTGATCCTGCTACTGCTGAAAGCCGGACTTTGTTTACGTTCATTGTAGTCAGTCCCACGGCGTTGGAGCCAGAAGTGGAGCCACAGATCGACAACCGGATCTACCTGCCTGCTGTCCAGCGGTAGGCGAACCGGGAGCAGGCTGGGAGAAACCCTGGCTTGGAGGATGCGAGGCTGCTGTGCCCTGGGTACAGCAGCCTTGTTTTGGTGATGAGGGGATGTTTGGGATGGGGAAGCAAGGTCTGTTCAGCGCAGCTGCGGATTGGCGGGCTTCAGAGCAGGCCGGAAGCTTTGGCTTTGGCCACAGCTTCTTTGCGTGAATTGACACTCAATTTGGCAAAAATTCTTTTGAGGTGAAAATTGACAGTATTGGGGGAAATATAGAGCTCGGCTGCGATCGCCCGATTGGTCAGGTTGCGTCCGATGCCGTTGAGCACGCGCTGCTCGGCTTCGGTCAGCACAGCCTGCTGACGGGGCAGCCTGGCTGCTCTCTGCTGCAGTTGCTGGGCCAACGGGGCACGGCAGGCGGGCAGCAGGGGGGCCAGCCACAGCAGTTCATCCAGGACGATGCGGAGATAGCCTGTAGACGAAACCCCTTCAAGCACCGCATTCAAATTGGAAACGGCCCGTTTATGGTTGCCCTGTGCCAACGCCAGCCGTGTGGCAGCCAGTTTGAATTGAAGCTTGAGTGGGACTGAGTGGATCTGTTTGTCCATGAATTCTGTCCAGCGTTCGAATGCAGGGGCGAGCTGATCGGCAGATTTCCCACAGACCAGATAGACCTGGGTGTAGATGATCAGCGTTGAGGCGTGGTAGGGGGCAGGAGCGTCGTAGGGGTTGAATGCGCTTTGGGCAAGGATTTCCCAGGCGCGGCTTGGGGCGTTGGTCAGCAGATACCAGCGAGCGCGCAATGTGTCGATGGGGGTGATCCGGCTGCCTGCCTGTTCTGCGTAACGGCGCTCCCAGCCATCCAGGTCGGGGGCAGGGGGGGGAGGAGGCTGGTGAGGGGCTTGTATCTGGGTGCAGACTTGGATCCACAGCTCGGCCAGCACGACCCAGAAGGGGTCGTTGAGGGCGCGGCCGAGCGCTGCTGCCAGCGCAAACTGTTCGCGTGCAGCGTCCGGCTGGTCGAGCAGATAAAGTCCAATCCCAAAACTGCAATAGACCGGGGCAAACTCGCGGAGGTGATCGGCCTGAATCTGCCGGCCGAATGCGATCAGGCGGCGATACTGTTGGACTGCTCGCATGCCGGCCCCGCTGTCAAACAGGCTGTAGGCTCGAGTCCGCTGTGCAGCAATTATACCGACTGTGCATTCTGCGCGCTGGAAAGCTGCCTCTGCCGCCTCTGCGGAGCGTTCCAGCAGCGCCAACTGGCCCGTCATCAGGCCGACATTGCTCAGGACCAGGTGGCAGGCGCCCAGTGCCAGACTTTGGGTCGGGTCAAGCAGGGGGATGGCGGCTTCTGCCTGCGCTTGTGCGTTGGCCAGGTCGCCGCGCAACAAAGTGATGCTGGCCTGCTGTGCCAGCAGTTCTTGCTGCCAGGGGTGGTGAGTTGTCTCTGGCGGCAGTGCGGCTGCCACGGTCTGCATGGCAGTGGCCAGCCGTTCGCTGTAGCCGGGGCGTTCGTTGATGATGCACTGCCAGACGGCATCCAGGGCAAGTCTGGGGGAGTGAGTGCCGGACAATGTTTCCAGGTGCTTCAGCCAGTGGTCTACCATCTGGGCTTTGCCGCGCAACAAGGCGGGCAGGCACTGTTCTTCCAGAAGACGGATCTGTGCGGCCGGGTCGTTGGCCAGCTTCAAATGGCGCAGTGCAACATCGAACTGTTTTTGTTCTGCGTACTCGCCGGCTGCTCGGCGGTGCAGAGTGGCGACCTGTTCTGGTGTGTAGAGGAATTCCAGTTGAGACTGTAAGGTCTGGCGCAGCACGGCGTGGCATTGGTAGATCTGATCGGGCAGGCTGACAGCCATCAGCAGTGAGGTCATCTGTGCAAGTGTTTGTAGATGGACAGCACTCTCTTTTTGGAGGGTCACTGCCCGACAGAGGTCAGGGGACCATTCGTCCAGCACAGAACACTCCAGCAAAAAAGTGCGCCACCGAGAAGAGGCGTGGCCCAACAGTTCGCTGACCACATATTCTTCCAGATAGCTCTGTTCGAGTGGCAAAGCATCCTGGACCGGAGGCAAGTGGGTGATACTTTGGCCCCAGCTCTGCTGCAGGGCCAGGACGGCCAGCTGCATTCCCGCCCCCCATCCTGCTGTACGAGCGACCAGGTCTGCCAGGTCGTGCTCGTTCAGCGAAGGCGTATTCAGCGCGCCCGCAAAAAAGACACGACTTTCTTCCGCCGTAAAGTGCAGTTCGGTGGCCTTGAGCTCTTGTAGCCTTCCATCCAGTCGGTGATGGATCAGGCGCAGGGACGGCGTCTGGCGGGTGGCGATCAGCCAGTGCATGCTTTGTGGCCCCCGATCGAGTAGGGTTTGCATCACCTCGTGTACGGCTGGGCTCTGAAGGCAGTGGTAGTCGTCCAAAATGCAGAGGATCTCTTGTGCGGGCAGCGTGGGCTGGGCAAGGGTGTTGACAAGGGCAGCCAGTGCCTGATCGACGGCGCCGGTGGAGGAGAGCAGCGCGTCGACAGCGGCGGCTGTGACCGGGATGACCGGGTGGAGTGCAGCTGCCAGATAGTGCAAGAAACGAATCGGGTGGTCGTCGTCGAGATCGAGCGAAAGCCAGGCCAGCAGCGCGCGCGGCGGGGTTGGGTGATCTGCTGGCAGAGCTGCGGTGGGGGGTGCGGGCGGCTGCGGGTCAAATCGATTTCGTACCCAGTGGCTGAGGAGCGTGGTTTTGCCGTAGCCAGCCGGTGCTGTGACCAGGTTGATTCGATAGTGTCGCCAATGGTCCAGCCGCTGCATGAGTCGGCGGCGTTCGACCAGGAACTGTGTATGGGTGGGCGGGTGGAGTTTGGTCTGTAAGAGCATGACTTTCTGGAAAGTGGTAAAGACTTCCCTCTGCAGAGGGCCGATCCATGGGAATAAACAAAGTAGAGGTAGTATGCCCGATCTCTGCGGGGGATAAAAATTGGTTCTTGTCGAACGGGGCGGTGACCTGAGCGTCTATCCGAAACAAGCCGATGGCGGTATAATGGAGAGGGTTGCTGGCCTGGGGGCTGGCATAAATTTTTGTAAACGGAGACACGATGAACATCCTTGTGACAGGAGCGACCGGGTATGTGGGTGGGCGGCTGATCCCACGGCTGTTGGAACGTGGCCACATGGTGCGTGTGCTGGTGCGCGACCCGCGTCGGATTGGCGGGCGTGCATGGGCGGAGCAGGTGGAGGTGGTGGCTGGGGATTTGCTGGATCCTGGGTCGGTGGCACGTGCGGTAGCAGGGGTGGACGCCGCCTACTATCTGGTGCATTCGATGGGGGCCAGCGCTGACTTTGCCAGTGTTGACCGGCAGGCGGCGGCTTTCTTTGGCCGGGCTGCCGGCAACCTGGCCCACGTCATCTATCTGGGCGGCTTGCTGCCGAAGACGCGCAACGTGTCGATTCATCTGCAGTCGCGCGCTGAGGTGGGAGCCATTTTACACGCCTACTGTCACACCACCGAGTTTCGCGCTGGCCCGATCATTGGATCGGGCTCTGCTTCGTTTGAAATGGTCCGTTATCTGACCGAGCGCCTGCCGATCATGGTCGCGCCGCGTTGGATTTTGAACGATGTGCAGCCTGTGGCCATCCGTGATGTGCTCAATTATTTGATTGCTGCGCTCGACCACGGGCCGCTGGGCATTGTCGACATCGGTGCGGAACGGTTGACCTTCAAAGAGATGATGCAGGAGTATGCGGCTGCGCGCAAGCTGCAGCGCGTCATCATTCCGCTGCCGGTGCCTTTTCCGATGGCCTTTGCGGGCGCAAGCTGGGTTGGGCTGGTGACGCCGATCCCGAACGATCTGGCCATTCCATTGGTCGAGGGGGTGGTCGAGCCCGTCGTTGGGGATACGCGGCGTGCCCGCCAGGAATTTCCCGAGATTGAGCCGATCCGCTACCGTCAGGCTGTGGAGCTGGCGATCAAGCGGATTGCGCGCGGCGATGTGGAGACGCGCTGGAGTGGCGCGCTGGGGGGAGCGGTCACCTATGAAATGCGAGAAGCGGAGGGGATGGTGCGCGAGGTGCGCAGCATTTACACCGAACTGCCGCCGCAGGCGCTCTTCAAAAGTTTCAGTTCGATCGGCGGAGAGCGTGGCTGGCTGGTTTGGGAATGGGCCTGGAAGATCCGCGGCGCGTTGGACAAGCTGGTCGGTGGGCCGGGCTTGCGGCGCAGCCGCCGTGACCCGATCGAACTGCTGCCGGGGGAAGCGCTGGATTTCTGGCGCGTCGAGGTCGTCGACCCACCCCATCTGCTGCGTCTGCGTGCGGAGATGAAGGTGCCAGGCCATGCCTGGCTGCAGTGGGAGAGCGTTCGAGAGGGCAGTGGCACCCGTCTGGTGCAGACTGCCCTCTTTGCTCCGACCGGCCTCTGGGGAATGCTCTACTGGTATTCGCTTTACCCCGTGCACAAAATTATCTTCAGCGCTCTGATCCGCGCGATCGCACGCGATGCGGTCTATATGAATGTGGACGGTTTTGCGGACTGTCTGCCATCCCCGGGAGAGGTGGCGGCCGTTTCTGGCAACAACAGTGGAGAAAAACTGGCAGACAAATTCAGCCTGCCGCCTACCGAACCGTAGCTGGCCGCCTCGATGAAATAGGTCTTGCCTTCCGCTACGCTGAGCGTGACCTGTGACTGGCCTCCAGAACTGTCGTCGTTGCAGGCTTGTCCGGTGAGTGCCCCGCGTTCGCCGGTAAAAACCGCCAGCACCGTATCGTAGCTGCTGCCAAAGGTGTCGACTGTGAGTGTACCCGCAGAAGGTGCCACAAACCGATACCAGACCGTCGCTGATCCTTCTCCTGCGCAGAGGGAAGGGTCGTCGGTTGCCTGGGTCGCCCTGGTGGTATCCAGCTGATGGTTGAACGGGAGCGGCGCCACCTCGACCGGACTGGAAAAATTGTCGTTGGCGGGCGCAGGAGGGGGCGGACCGCCGGCAATGAAGGGCAGGAAGGTGCGGCTGTGCTCGCCGACCGTAAGCCAGTAGCGGGTGTACGGTCCATAGGTCTGCCCATACAAACCAGGGAGCAGCTCCACGCTGGCATAGATGGACCCGGTGCGATCTGCTTTCCAGATCAGGTGCGCTGACGGCTCGAAGCGGGACGTCTCTCCCCAGGCAAACCGCCCCCAATTCGTTTGTGGCGCGATGCCCTCTGTATAGGTGATCGGCGTGCGCCCGTCGCTGTCGAAAAGCCAGAGGACAGTGTGGAGGGCCGACGCTGTATCGGTGATGCTTCCGGTCAGGAACAGGTATTCCTTTCCTGCTTCGACCTCCATGCGGACCCAGTCCTGGTCGCCCTCTTCATGAAAGGTGTGCATCTGGTGGAGGAGTGTCCCGTTCATCTGCTGCGCGTCGGCGAAATGGTTGTCTGGTTCGAAGGGATCGCCGCCGAGGCAGCGGTTGGGGTCGGTGGTACAGGCGGTGATCCATTCCCAGTAGCTGGAGACGCGTGTGAAGACGTCGTACATTCCGCTTGCAATGCAACCGAACGGTCCCCAGCTGACAATTCCGATCTGTGTCCACGAGCCATTTGGCTGCTGCACCATCAGCGGGCCGCCGCTGTCGCCGTAGCAGGCACCCATTGTCAGCGTTTCATAGCCGGCGCACAACATAGCGTCTGTGATGACTTCAGTGCTCTGCTGGCATCTGGTGGGGTCGACCAGCGGGAGGGACACTTCACGCAGCGCGTCTGGGTATACAGCGCTCCACCCTGATATTTCTTTAGCACCCCATCCGATCACGGTTGCGCGCAGGTGATCGAACTCCGACGTGCCAGAAATCGTCTGGTAGAGCGAGATTGGGGTATAGGTCACCGGTGTGGAGAGGCGGATCAAGGCCAGGTCGTGGTCCAGCTGTGTAGGGTCGTAGCCGGGGTGGGGGATCACCTGGGCCCCGGGGATGCGCGTGCCGCTGTCGGAAAGGCGGTGTGCGCCGACGAGCACATCGATCAACGAGGGTTCTTTTCCTTCGACGCAGTGGGCGGCGGTCAGCACCCACTCCTCGTCGATCAAGGAACCGCCACAAAACTGCCCTGCGTAGGTATTGGGTTGGAGAGGGTCGATCAGCGCGACCTGCCAGGGATATGCGCCGGGCTGGGCCTCGCGTCCGCCGAGGATGTCTGGGGCATGGGCAGGTTCCTGGGCGGTCACGCCGCCGGCAAACAACAGGAAACCGCCCAACATCCACAGGAGATGCAACACCAACAAACCAACTCTTACGAGCGAGGGAGATCGTCTGGCAGTCATGGAAGCCTCTATTGGAAAAAACTTAAAACGAAAGCAGCTATATTTTATAACAGTTCTGTCCAGAACAACAAAAATTTTTTTTTGACGGATTGGGTGTTAGAATGGAGCGAACAATATATTTGTCAGGAGTGCAAGATGGTTGAATATCGGCAGTCTGTTTCATGGTGGTGTCTGGTGCCGGCGCTGCTCAGCCCGCAGGAGATGGTGCGTGCTGCGGCGGAGATCGGCTATGCTGCGGTAGAACTGTTGCCCGAGCTGTACTGGCCGCTGGCGCGCGAACATGGGTTGGCCATCGCTGCGGTCAACGGCCATGCTTCGATCGAAGACGGGCTCAACCGGCGTGCCAACCATGCACGCATCGTGCGCGAGCTGGAGGCCAACATCGCCAAGGCTGCGGCTTGGGGGATCGCCAATTTGATCTGTTTCAGCGGCAATCGGGGGAACCTCGACGACACCGCTGGGATCGAAGCGACCGCAGAGGGTCTGGCCCGGGTGGCTCGGCGGGCCGAAGAGGCCGGTGTGACCCTGGTGTTGGAGCTGCTCAACAGCAAGGTGGACCACCCCGACTACCAGGCGGACCAGACCCGCTGGGCAGTGGAGGTCTGCCGACAGGTTGGCTCGCCGGCGGTCAAGGTGCTCTATGACATCTATCACATGCAGATTATGGAGGGGGATATTCTGCGCACGATCGAGCGGGAGCATCGTTGGTTTGGCCACTACCATACAGCAGGGAACCCCGGGCGTGCGGAGCTCGACGCTCGCCAGGAGTTGAATTACCGCCCCATTTTCCAGGCGATCGCTGCGACAGGCTACCGTGGTTACATCGGCCACGAATTTATCCCGCGGGGGGAGGCGGTGGCTGCTTTGCGCGATGCCTATCAACTGGCAGCGCAGAGCGGGGAGGAAGGGGGCGGGTGAGGCAGGTCGCCTCTGCGGGTCAGTCGAATTCGTCGCCGGCGCGTTCGTTGAGGGTGCGTTCTCCGGCCTGTGCGGAGAGGCCTGGCTCGCGGCCGCGCAGCGAGACCCCCCGGACTCCGGGGGGGGCGGTCAGTTCTTCCTGCTGCACGACCGGGTACTGGGCCATGAGGGCAGCGTCTGCGGGCTGATTGGCAAAGTAGATTCGTTCGCGGCGCAGGGTGCGGGCAAAATCGTCGAAACCGAGTGCGTCGACGACTTCGTCCGGGCGCCCGGTGGCGCCGTTGCGCATCTGCACACGCAGAAAGATGGGATGCTCTTCGTGCACTGCGTCGTATCCCAGCGCAGCCAGCTCCAGGACCAGCGGGCGCAGGTTGTAGGTATAGCGGCTGCCTTTGCGTTCGCGTTCGCGCCAGATCGTGGTCTGTTTCAGAAAGCCAGCGATGCGTTCTGCAAGCAGAGCGTCTTCGAGCTCCCCGGGGGCGGTGTGGAGGAGGATCGTATAGTCCGCCCCGACGATCCACGGTTGGAGGGCATCCCCTGTGGGTGGAATTTCTTCGACCGACTGCACCAGGATCCCTGGCGGCACTTTGGCGCGCAGGCGCTCGGCGATCTCTGCGACCGGAAGCGGTAGAGAGAGCACGATGTCGAGCGGTTCATGGCGCCCGGTGATCCCGACCCCTAACGGTGCTGCAAATTGCAGATGGGGTTGGGGGTTGAAGCCTTGTTTGTAGAGCAACGGCAGGTCCGCACGGCGCAGCGCACGTTCCCACAGCCGAAACTCGTCGTGGTGTGAGATGAATTTGATCGATTCGCCTTTGGCGTACCAGACGCGCACGCGCTGGCGGGCTTCGTGGGCAGGGGTGTCGGTCATCGGTGCCAGCCTCTCTTTCATGCGTCGGAGGGAAGGCGCTGGCTCACTGTGCCGAAGCGCCGCTGCGGCACGCGATGGTCGAACTGGCCTTGGCGGTCGGGCGACATCGTGTCGTTGAAATAAAGCGGAATTGGGACGACATCGACCGGCTGGCGGTGGAGGGTGCGTCCCAGCGGTGGGCAGCCCCACCCCTCTGCTGGTGCCTCGCGGCGCTGTTCCTTGAAATAGCCGAGGATTCCACACGAAAAACAGTGCTCGCGGCAGTCGTCGACCACCCCCCCAGCGTAGGTGTTGCGGTACTCTTCGACCAAAAATTTCTTTTTGAGCCCCGCAGAGATATGTTCCCAAGGGAGAACCTCGTCCAGCGGACGTTGGCGCCGTGCATACCAGTCCATCTCCAGCCCCAGTTCGGCAAAGGCTGCCTGCCAGGCGGAAAACTGAAAATACTCGCCCCAGCCATCCAGCCGGGCTCCTTTGCGCCAGGCCAGCTCGATGACCTCCGAGAGCCGCCGGTCCCCGCGGGTGAGAAAGGCTTCGACCAGAGTCTCTTCTGGGTTGTTCCACGAAAAATGGATGCCGGGCCCGCGCAGCTCACGCTGCAAGAGGGCGATCTGGGCCTGGATCACGCTCTCTGTTTCCATCGGGACCCACTGGAAGGGGGTGTGGGGTTTGGGCACCAGCGTGCTGACCCCGATGCGTACGTTGGCTTTTTTGCCCAGCTGGCGCCGTCCGACAGCCAGCACGGCTTTGGCCAGGTCGGCGATCGCCTGGACATCTTCGAGCGTCTGGGTAGGGTGGCCGACCATGAAGTACATTTTGATTGTGGTCCAGCCTCGTTTGTAGACCTCCTCTGCGGTGGCGAGCAGCTCGGCGGACGCGATCGGCTTGTTGATGACGTCGCGCAGCCGGTCTGTGGCGGCTTCGGGGGCAAAGGTGAAGCCGGATCGGCGCCGTCCTTTTTCGAGCAGATCCATCAAGTCGATGCTGAAGCTTTCGATGCGCAGGCTGGGCAGCCCTACACTTAACCTGCGTGTGCCATGTCGTTCGACGGTGCGGCGCACCAGCTCCTCGACGTAGCTGTAGTCGCTGCTGCTCAGGCTGAGGAAACTGACCTCCTCAAAACCGCAGGCCTCGATCATGGCGTCGACTGCCTCCAGCACCTCTTCGACCGGTCGCTCGCGCACGGGGCGAAAGATCATGCCGGCCTGGCAGAAGCGGCAGCCGCGCGTGCAGCCGCGCATGATCTCGATGGCGGCACGGTTGTGGACGACATTGATGTAGGGGACGATAAAGTGGGTCACCGGCGGCGGCAGGACGGTCACGACCCGTTTGAGCACCTCTGCCGGTGCCGCAGGGTGGGTGGGGGTGACTGCGGCGACCGAGCCGTCGGCGGCGTACTGTACGGTGTAAAACGACGGCACATAGACGCCCGGGAGGGTGGCCAGTGTGGCCAACAGGGCCTGCCGGTTGGGCAACTGTTGGTTGGCTTTGACCGCTGCAATCACCTCGAAGAGAACCTCTTCCCCTTCACCGACGATCATCGCGTCAAAAAAAGCGCTCATCGGCTCTGGGTTGTAGCAGCCAGAACCGCCGGCAATCACCAAGGGATCCCGATCCCCGCGATCCGCGGCGCGCAGGGGCAGGCCGCTGAGATCCAGCATGGTGAGCACGTTGGTGTAGAGCTGCTCGTAGGGCAGGCTGAAGCCGATCAGGTCAAATTCGGCCAGGGGGTGGCGAGTTTCCAGCCCGTACAGTGGGATCTGATCGCGGCGCAGGTAGGCTTCGAAGTCAGGCCATGGGCAGTAGACGCGTTCGGCCAGCAGGTCGCTGCGCCGGTTGATCAGGTCGTAGAGCACCATCAACCCCAGGTTGCTGCCCCCGAGCTCGTAGATGTCGGGAAAGGCCAGCGCGACTTTGACCTGGATGGTGGGATCTCTCCAATCTTTGACAGCGCTGTTCAGCTCGCCGCCGGTGTAGCGGGCTGGTTTTTCGACCTTGTGCAGGATCCGGTCAAGGGCGCGGGTGATCTGGCGTGGGGTCAGGTGTGACGGCGGGTGTGACGGCGGATGTGACATCGGGCTTTCTCTGTCTCGTGTTGGCCTGGCCAGGGTGGGCTTTGCACCCACTGGATAGAGTTAGGTCGCTGGAGGGGGCGGGTGTTCCGCCCCTGCATGGGGATTATACCACAGCGAGCGCGCGCGGAAAGGCTATGGCCAGCAGCAAGGCGCCGGCCAGCAGCAGCACCCCTGTCCCCAGAAAGACCGGGCTCAGCCCGATCTGTTGGGAGATAGCGCCCAGCAGAAAGGGGCTGAGGGTAATGCCGATCCCGCCAGCCATGTTGTAGGCGCCCAGCGCGGCTCCCCGGATCTGTGGCTGCGCGTGCTGGGTGACAAAGGCCTGTCCGGCGGTCAGGAACATCCCGTACGAGATGCCTTCGACCACCAACGCCAGGCTGAGCTCGGCATAGCCTTTCCAAGAGGCCAGTGCGACTGCGGCAACCCCGCTGAGGGCAATGGCCAGCACCATCAGACGGTGGCTCCACCGTGGGGTGCTCAGCACGCCGAGCGGCACACGGGTCAAGGTGGAGAGCAGCCCGCGCAGGGTGTACAGCCCGCCGATGGCGGCTGCGGAGAAGCCCAGGGTGCTGGCATGGATCGGCAGGAAGCTGACCACGACGGCGCTGAAGACCGGGCTGATCAGCAGGTTGGCCAGTGCGGCGAGCAGGATGGGGCGGCTACTGGCCAGCACCCGCAGGTTGTGGAGGGGGTTGGCAGCGTGCAGGCCGGTGGCTACTTTTTTGTCGACCAGCGTGATCCAGGCCAGGGCTGCGGAGGCGATGGCAACCAGTGCCAGGATCAGCAGGCTGCCTTCTATATCGAACGACTCCGCCAGTAGCCCGCCCAGCAGCGGACCGGTGGCAAAACCGAGCCCCATGGCTGTGGTCAGCATGCCCATCGCCACCCCGCGTTCGCTGGGGGCGGCGTAGTCGCCCACCATGGCAGCGCCCATTGCAAAGACACAGACGACACCCAGCCCGAGCAGCATCTGTGCAAGCAGGAGCCAAAGCGGGGTCGGAGCCAGCGCCAGCAGGGTACTTGACAGAGCAAAGAAGAGACAGCCGGTTGCGATCAGGTGGCGGCGCCCCAGACGGTCAGAGACCAGCCCCAGCGGCACAGCGGCTGTCACCTGCGTTGCGCCGTTGAAGGCGGTCAGGCTGCCGATCAGAAGCAGCGATGCCCCGAGCTCGTGGGCACGGAGCGGCAAAACCAGCAGGATGTAGCCGACAACGATATCGGCGGTGTAGATCACCAAAAAGAGGGCCAGCAGTTCGCGGCGCAACAGCCGCTTCCAGAGGGAAGTCAGGTGCATCAGAGTCCATTATTCTGTTTAAGATTGTGCATCGACGGGCCAATCACATAGACTATAGGGGATCGGGGCAAATCGACCAAACAGGCTGGCCTGTGCGATTCGAATCCTGGGGGGAGGAGTGGGATGGGGGCTGTAAAAAACTGGATCAGGGGAGAAACTGATGAACGTCGCTTCATTCAACGAGTATCAGCGGGCCTCGCGGCGGACCTGGCAGCGGGTGTATACCGAGCATCCGATCATCTACCCCACGCTGGGGTTGGTCAACGAAGCGGGGGAAGTTGCGGGCAAGATCAAAAAGATCTTTCGCGACAAACAGGGGGAGATCACGGAGGTGGACCGCGAGGCGCTCAAGCAGGAACTGGGCGATGTTTTGTGGTATCTGGCCCAGATTGCCACCGAGCTGGGGGTTGAGCTCGATGAGGTGGCCAGCGCCAATCTGGTCAAACTTGCTGGCCGGCTGGAACGTGGCCGGATCGGCGGTGAGGGGGACGACCGGTGAGGGGGACGACCGGTGAGGGGGACGACAAGCATCAACGGCTTGCATCAAAATGGGCTGGCTGGGTGAGCAGGGGTTGGATTTCCGGGTCGCGCGTGCCGGGCACCAGGCGGCCTGTGACGACCTGGGCGTCGTGCTGGAAGACGAGCAGGGCGTTGCGTTCGAGTGCTTCGTGGCGCAGGCGGCGTTTGGTCTCTATGCTTTGCAGCGGTGCAATGTCGAAGGCGGGCACCCAGGCCAGCCGCTGCAGTTGGACAGCCCAGTTGGCGCTGTCTCCGAGAAAGAGCAGGCATTCCCCCTGGCTCTCCACCCAGACGACCTGCAGGGCAGCGGTGTGGCCTGGGGCGATGTCGGTGCGCACGCTGCTGGCCAGCCGCTGCGGTCCGTCGACGATGTCAAGCTGGTTGCGTTCGAGCAAGGGGCGAAAATTGTCGGCGATGTAGGTGGCGGCTGTGCGTTCGTTGGGGAAGCTGGCGTCGGCCAGGTCGAGCCGCTGGCCGATGTAGCGGGCGCGTGGGAAGACTGGCACCAAGGTGGGTGGCGAGCCGTCCACAGCTTCCCAGCGGGTGGCGCCGCCGGCATGGTCGCCGTGAAAGTGGGTCAGCAGCACGAGGTCGACATCCTCCGGTTGGAAGCCGGCGCGCGCCAGTTCTCCGACCAGCCGCAGGGTGCGGTCGTCCATCCCCAGGCGGGCCCGGACTTTGGGGGGCAGCTTGTCGCCGTGGCCGGTATCGACCAGGATCAGCCCGGCGTCAGATTCGATGAGCAGGGAGCGGGTGTCGACGGGAATTTGATTCTGTTCGTTCGGCTGAATCACCTGCTGCCAGAGCGAGCGCGGGATCAGGCCAAAGAAACCGCCGCCGTCGCTGTAGTGGAGGCCGTCGCTCAAAATATGGCAGCGGACCGCACCGATTTGAACTGAATATGCCATACAGGACTCCTTTTGTGGATGTGGGTGATCTGCCGCTCTGGATCGCTCTGGGGGCGATGCGAGCTCATCTCCAGGCGCGGACGATGTCTGGCAGCCGGTGGAGTGTTTCCAGGGTGGCGTCCGGGTGGATCGTGTCCGCCAGCTGTTCGTTGTCGTGCAGCACCTGCGGGTCGGTTGTCCCGTGCAGCAGCACGGTCTGTGCGCCCAGTTCGATCCCGCAGCGAATATCGACGTGGAGGCTGTCGCCGACCACCACCACTTCGTAGGGCAGACACCCCCAGCGGTCGAGGACAATCTGCAAAAAGCGTGGGTCGGGTTTGCGATACTCGACACTGCTGCTGCTCAGGCAGAGGTCGAAATAGGGGCGCAGGCCGAGGGTGTCGACCGTCTGTTGAAAGGCGCGGTCGCAGCTGTGGTTGGTGAGCAGGGCCAGCTTGTAGCCGGCCGAACGCAGAGCAGCCAGCGTCTCACGGGCCCCTGGCCGCACGGTCCAGGCGTTCATTTCGGGTGCGTAGAAGTGGTCGACAGCCTGCTGCAGCACCTGGGGGTCCATCCGGCTGGCTGGGTAGCCAAAGAACTGGAGCAGAAAGCTCATGGCGTCGTCGGCCAGATGTTCTTCTTGTTCGTCGGCTGATTTTTTTTCAGAAAAGCGTCGGGCCTCCACAATTTTGGTGTCGAACTGGTCGGGCAGGGTCATCCCGGTGGCGCGCATGTAGCTCTCTGCCGCACGTGCCCCTTCGGCCATCAGTTCCAACAGCGGGCGTGTGCGGGTGGCCAGGGTGTCGTCGAAGTCGAAGATCACCCCACGGACCAGGGGGGGCGCGGCGGGCAGGGGGCCGCCCAGGTCGGCAAAAAAGTTGTCGACCAGCTGAGCCAGCCGATCTGTCGAGAGGGGCGGGGCGCTCATTTCGGTCACGGTGCCGTAGTCGCGCGGCGGGGGGGCGGGTTCGGGCGGTGGGCCGAAGAGGGAGTACATCTCTGCCGAGCTGAGCGTGCGTCCTTCGCTGCGCACACGGGCCAGGAAACGTTCCTTTTCCTCGACGGTCAGCGGCTCTGGGGTGGGGGAGTGTTCGGTCTCTTCGGATGGGTTGTCGTTCATCAGGTTGTTCTGTCTCAGCTTCAGAATCGGCTTGTGTTGAGTTGGATAGTGGTTCATCATAGCATGGTGGGGGCGTGCAGCCCCAGTTGCGCAAGGGCTTGTGCTCTGCTAGACTGGCAGAACAACCTGTACCCTTTACAAGAAAGGAAGTCCGATGCAAGGCCCATCGATCTGCGTGGTCGGTTCGATCAATCTCGATATGAACACCTATGTCGCTGCGTTCCCGCGGCCTGGAGAAACGATCCAAGGGGAGCGGTTTACGACTGGCTACGGCGGCAAGGGGGCCAACCAGGCGGTGATGGTGGCCCGTCTGGGGGGGGCTGTCCAGATGGTCGGGCGGGTGGGCGACGACATGTTTGGGCAGGAGATGCTGCGCAACCTGGCCAGGGAGGGGGTGGATACCCGCTCTGTGCGGGTGAGTCCGGGTCTTTCTTCGGGGGTGGCGGTGATCACCGTCGAAGCCAGCGGGCAGAACCAGATCGTAGTGGTGGCGGGTGCCAACGGCCAGGTGACGGCCGACGACCTCGACGGTGCTCTGTGGGGTGCTGTCAAGGTGCTGGTCTGTCAGATGGAAGTGCCGATGGCGGCCAATCTGGCGGCGTTGCGGCGGGCACGTGCGGCGGGGGTGCAGACCATTTTCAACTCGGCGCCGGCCAGCAGCCCGATCCCCGAGGAAGTTTATGGATTGGCGGACATTTTTTGTCCGAACGAAAGCGAGGCGGAGCTGCTGACCGGGGTGGCGGTCCACTCGATTGAAGATGCCCGTCGAGCGGCTGCGGAGCTGCGGCGGCGGGGAGCGGCTGCGGCGTTGATCACCTTGGGGGAGCGAGGGTGTCTGTATGTGGACGAGTTCCAGGATGTGCATGTCGCCGCTCCTGTGGTCACGGCGGTAGACACCACTGGGGCAGGGGATGCGTTTGTGGGCAGCCTCGCCTTTTTTCTGGCAGAGGGGGTACCGATCGTTGCGGCGATCGAGCGGGCCCAGGCGATTGCGGCGATCAGCGTACAATCGCCTGGGGCGCAGAGCAGCTACCCGCACCGAGCGGCGTTGCCGGCGGCGCTGCTGTAGGGGTCAGGAGGGGAGGAGTTCGATTTTTCCGGCCAGCAGGTTGGCTTGGAAGGTGCGTTCCTGGGCGGCGTCGAACAAAACGGTGATCGTTGCCTCTGGACCACTGCCGTCGATTCGGGTGACCACGCCGTCGCCGAACCGGGCGTGGCGCAGCCGGTCGCCGGGGGTCAACACCCACGACGCTTCGGTGGCAGGGTCGGCGGGGAGGTTGAGCTGGACAGCCAGGGCCGCATCGCGGTCCCGCCAGCTGGCCGCCAGGCTCTCCACCATCTGCTCTGGGGCGCGTGCGACCCGGCTGCGCAGCTGTTCGGCCCGGCTGCGGGCGGCGGCCAGGGCTGGCATCCACTGTGCTTTTTCGGGATCGGGGCGTTCGCTCTGGGCCAGCGAGCGGCTGGCGCGTGCCATCACGCTGAGCAGTCCGTCCACCTGTTTGACCAGCTCTTCTGCCGGGTCGAAGGTGGCCAGATGCACGCCGTGGGTGCGGCAGAGTTCTGCCCGCACACGCTCGCGTTCTTCATTTTCCAGCTCTTCGAGGTCGCTTTTGCGTCCCTGTCCGCGTGCGGTGAGCCCGACGAAACGGATGGCAAGGGCGATCTCGGGGTAGAACTTGTCCAGTTTGAGGCGGCGATGGGTGCTGGGGTTGACCAGCCAGGGGGGGCTGACGTTGTCTTGTTCGCTGAACCCGCTAAAAATACGGGCCAGAAGTTCGCGCCAGGCGCTGACGGTGGTGTAGGTCTGCATGTGAAACTCGCTTGGCTCAGGCCGGTTCCCGCCATGGCAGGGGGTGAGGGCTTTGCTGCCGCCGGGCAATTTCCCGACGCACCGTGGGGGCGACCACGGTGCCCAGCAGTTCGATCGCCCGCATCATTTTGCGATGTTCGACCGTGCCGACTCCCAGCTGGATCAGCAGGCGTTGATGGCCAAAAATTTCATGTTGAAAGAGGATTTTTTCGATCACCTCTTCTGGGGTACCCACAAAATCGGCTCCCCGCAGCAGGCGCGACTGTTCCATCTGGGGGCGGGTCATCGGGGCCCACCCCCGTTCTCGTCCGATCTGGCCCATCACCGTCATGGCTGCCGGGTAATACTCGTCGATCGCCTGTTGGCTGTCGTCGGCCACAAAGCCATGCGAGTTGATGCTCAGCGGCAGCTGAGCCAGGTCGTGGCCGGCTTTGCGGGCGGCGTGCCGATAGAGGTCGAAGAAGGGGGCAAAGCGTTCGGGCATGCCGCCGATGATGGCCAGTGCCATCGGCAGCCCCAGGGTGGCGGCGCGCACGACCGATTGTGGTGTGCCGCCGACTGCCACCCAGATCGGCAACTTTTTTTGGACAGGGCGGGGGTAGATGCTTTGTGCCTGCAGCGCTGGCCGGTGGCGGCCTGACCAGGAAAGGGTCTCTTCTGCGCGCAGCGCAAGCAGCAGCTCCAGTTTTTCGGCAAAAAGCGAATCGTAGTCGTTCAGGTTGTAGCCGAACAACGGAAACGATTCGATGAACGAGCCCCGTCCTGCAATGATTTCGGCACGGCCGTTCGAGATCAAGTCGAGGGTCGCAAAATTTTGAAAGACGCGAACGGGGTCGTCCGAGCTGAGCACGGTCACCGCCGAAGACAGGCGGATCGAGCGGGTTCTGGCTGCGGCTGCTGCCAGAATGACAGCGGGTGCCGAGGCGACAAATTCGACCCGGTGGTGTTCGCCCAGCCCAAAGACATCCAACCCGACCTGATCGGCCAGCTCAATGCTCTCCAGCAGGTTGTGCATGCGTTCGGCAGGGCTGATCCGCCGGCCGGTTTTGGGGTCAGGAGTCAGTTCGGCAAACGAATAGAGCCCCAGCTCAAAAGGGGCGGGGGGGGCGGCAGGAGTCGTCTGTTGCATGTGGTGGATATCCATTCTTCTACAGCGCTTCTACAGCCGGCTGGCGGTCCACAGCGCATGGGCCCGCTCGATCAGGTGATGGGTCTCGGCGGTGATCGCATAGGAGTTCAAGCAATCGAGGGAGACCCAGGCGACCGCTGCGGCGTCGTCCTGGGCCAGCGCCTCGCCGCTGACCCAGCTGGCCCAGAAATCGACCACCACATAGTGGTATTCGATCTCTCCTGCGGCGTCGCGCGTCACCGGTTCAAAGAGGCCGGCCACGGTGCCGACAGCGATTTCGACACCGCACTCTTCGCGCAGCTCGCGTTGTACGCCGTCGGCCAGCGATTCACCCAGATCCAACAGCCCGCCGGGCAACGCCCAGCTGCCTGCGCGCGGGGGACGCCCGCGCTGGACCAACAGCACCTGGCCTGCCGGGTCGAAAACGGCGGCTGCCACGCCGACCAAGGGGGCTGTCGGGTAGCGGCGCTGCACGGGCAGCCGGATGTGGGGACTTGAATCGTGCATCGTTGTGTTCCAGTCTGAACTCAGTCGCAAGTGCGGGGCGCTGGCCAGCTCACTCTGTGCGCATGCGGGCTTTTCGTTTGTGCCAGTCCTCGGCAAAAAGGTTGAAGTGGATGCGCTGTTCTGGGTGTTCGGCCACGACAGCCTCATCCAGGGTGACCCCCAGCCCTGGACCGGTTGGCAGCGCAAAGAAACCCTCCGAGAAGGGCGGCAGGCCGGGTGCAGAGGCGAGCACATAGGGCTCGTCGAAATCGTTGAAATTCTCCTGAATTTTGAAATTTGGGGTGCAGGCAGCCAGGTGCAGGGCGGCTGCCGTGGCAATGGGGCCGCCGACATTGTGCGGTGCCATCAGCAGATAGTAGGTATCTGCCCAGGCAGCCAGTTTTTTGGTGTTGAAAATCCCGCCGAAATGTGCGATGTCTGGCTGCAGAATATCGGCTGCCTGCAGTTCCAGAACTTCCCGGTATTCGTGCAGCGTGTGAATGCGTTCCCCGGTAGCGACTGGAACGCCGAGCGGCGCCACCGCATCGGCAACTTTTTTGAGGGCCGGGATATTGGCGGGGGGCACCGGTTCTTCGACCCAGCTGGGTTTGAACGGCGCCAGCTCGCGGGTCATTTCGATCGCAGTCACCGGGTTGAAGCGGCCGTGCATTTCGATCAGCAGCTCGACCTCCGGCCCGACCGCGTCGCGCACAGCTTCGACCAGGCTGATCATCTTGAGCTTTTCGGCGCGTTCTGCCTCATAGTAGCCAGCGCCGAAGGGGTCAAACTTGAGGGCTCGGTAGCCTTTGGCCACAGCCCGCCGGGCTGCCGCCGCGAATTCGTCGGGCGTGCGTTCGACGGTGTACCAGCCGTTGCCGTAGGCTTTGATGCGCTGGCGCACTGCTCCGCCCAGCAGCCGGTAGATTGGCTGGTTGAGCGCCTTGCCGATGATGTCCCAGCAGGCCATCTCGATCATGGCCAACCCGGTCATCGCCACCTCGCCGGGTCTTCCATAGTCTTCGACGGTCAGCCGTTTGACCAAAAGTTCGATGTCGAAAGGATCCAGCCCGATCACAAAGCGGTCGGCCACATCTCGCACATAGCCGATGGCAGCGTCAACTTTGTTGATGGGGCGGCTTTCTCCCAGGCCCACCAATCCTTCGTCGGTTTCCACTTTGAGAATGACCAGATTGCGCCACTGGGTGCCCAGCACCATCGGCGTGATCGCTGTAATCCGCATACCTTCCTCTTCCTTGCCTTGTCTGTTGACGACCTGAAACGGTCCTTGTCTTGTGTCGCTTCTCTGCCCGGCGCAGAGGGCAGTTCCCAGTCTGCGGTCGACGGGCAGTTGGATCCTTCTAACGTGGTTCAGCCCGCACAGGGTAGCACAGACGGGCTGAAGCTGTCAACGTTTCCGCGCATTTTGTTGTTGTGGCGCGGCGGTTGGAAAAAGAATTGGGTGCAGTTCAGGGGCGTAGGTCTGGACCAGCGTCTCTGAGATGGCATTGGTGCGGGCGATCGCGCTGTAGAGTGCAGCGCTGGGCCGTGGGCGGCGAAGCTGGGTGGCAGGGTCGAGTTCGACCAGCCCAAAGCGCAGCCCCCACCCTTCCGACCATTCAAAGTTGTCGGTCAGCGTCCAGTGGTAGTAGCCGCGCACGTCGCAGCCCTGCTGGATCGCCTGGTAGAGCGCGTGCAGGTGGCCGAGCAGCCAGCGGGGGCGTTGGTCGTCATCGTGGTCGGGCAACCCGTTTTCAGTGATATAGATCGGTTTGTGGAAGGCATTCACCTCGCGCACGATCTGGTGGAGTGCCTGTGGCGCGTACTCGCTGTAGACCCCTTGTCGGCCCTGGTCGGAGTATTCGCCGTCGGGGGAAAAGTGTTCTTCTCCGAAGAGCCGGCGGGGGTCGGGGTGGAAGCGGACCAGGTCTCGTGTGTAAAAGTTGATCCCGATAAAATCGGCGCTGTCTGCCAGGGAGTGCTGGTACTCGTCCAGCCCCAGGGGAAAGCGGAGTTTGCCGTCTGCTGCGCCGGTGACCCAGAGATGTTCGACGAGATAGCGTTTGAGGTTGGCCGCCTTGCGGTCGAGCCAGCGCTTTGGATCTGAAGGTTGGAAGACGCGTACGGGCAGGGCATAGCCGACCTGGGCGCCTGGGCTGTTGGCATGGAGGGTCTGGTAGGCGACGCCGTGGGCCTGCAGCAGATGGCGAAAGACGCGCAGTGCAGCCAGCAGGTGGGTCTTCTGCGGGGGCCAGATTCCCCGCACCCAGCCCTGCACGACATAGACCAGCGGTTCGTTGAGGGGGATCCACTGGTCGCAGAGATCGCCCAGGGCACGCACCGCATAGCGCACATACTGTTGGAAGCGCACGATCGCTGCCGGGTTTTCCCAGCCGCCGGCCTGTTCCAGCCAGAGTGGATTGGTGAAGTGGTGCAGTGTCACCATCGGGCGGATGTTGCGGCGGCGGAGCCCGTCCAACAGGGCGCGGTAGCGTTCGATGGCTGTCGAGTCAAACCGGCCCGGCTCAGGTTCGATCCGGCTCCATTCGAGGCTCATGCGGTGGGCCGAATGCCCCATGCGCTCCATCAGGTCGAAGTCGACCTCGGCATGGTTCCACCAGTCGCAGGCGAGGCCGCTGCGATCTCCATGCCAGATGGCGCCGGGTTGTTGTTCGAAGAGCCACCACTGGTTGCGGGTGTTGTTTCCTTCGACCTGGTAGGCGGAGGTGGCAGTTCCCCAGAGGAATCCTGCCGGGAACCGCAGCGCGGGCATCGGGTCAGCGGGCATCGGGTCAGCGGGCATCGGACGGGCTTTCTTGGTGTTGTAGAGAGGGTGGAACGGGTGTCTGTCGGGGCAGGTGGGTCAGCTCGACGGCGGCTGCATCCAGAAAAGAGCGGCTCAGGACATCTGGGTAGTGGCCGGCGTAGACGACGCGGCGGATTCCGGCGTTGATCAGCATTTTGGCGCAGGTCAGGCAGGGTTGGTGTGTGACATAGGCGGTGGCGCCTTCGGTGCCGACGCCGTGCAGCGCCGCTTGGATCAGCGCATTTTGTTCGGCGTGGAGTGTACGCACGCAGTGGCCATCCACGAGCAGGTGGCCGACATCGTCGCAGTGGGGCAGGCCAGCGGGTGCGCCGTTGTAGCCTGTCGTCAAGATGCGGCGGTCGCGCACCAAGGCGCAGCCGACATGGGCGCGGTCGCAGGTACTGCGTTGGGCGACGGTGAACGCGATCTGCAGAAAATAGTCGTCCCAGGAAGGACGTTGGCGGCGTTCTTCTGGCGGGTGGAGGGGGCTGTCGGTCATCTGGTGGGCTCCATCGTCGGTGGCCAGTCGACCAGCAGGTCGGCCAGCACGTTGCTGCGCGCCTCTTCGTTCAGAAAGGCGAGGTAGAGGGTGGTGGCTGCTGGCTGGCGGCTGTCTGGTAGGGCTGCCGGGCAGTAGGTGATGGCCAGGGCGGGCAAGCGCTGCTGGCCGTTGTCGATCTGGCCTGGCGTGACGGCGGTGAGCTGGCTGGCTGTCCAGAACGCGTACCAGAGGCCCACTTCATCTTCGGGCCAGCGGGCGATGCGCCAGATGGGGCGTGGGCGCACCTGGCAGAGCAGGGCATGTTCGCGGGTGGCGAAGGTACGGTAGAAGCCGGGCAGGAAGGCGAAGAGTTGTACCTTCTGGCCGACCTGCAAGAGGCCGCTGGCATAGAGGGCGGTCTTGTGCGCGAGTGGCTGGGGGGCAGGAAGGGGGGGGTCGGCATGGGGGGCAAAGTGGGTGAAGTGGTTTCGTTGACAGAGCGTCGCCCACACCTTGCAGGCGCTGGCTGCCGCCAGCCAGAGCAGGAGTGGCCAGCCGTTCAGCCAGCCCACGAACGGGAGGGCCGAGAGGAGGGTCAGCCAGCGGAGCAGGGGCCAGCCCAGCCAAAGGGCACGGCTGGCAAGGTAGAGCTGGCCCTGGCGGGTTGCTGGGACCAGCTCGGGAAGGAAGTCGCTCCTGGACACCTTTTAGACAGGTTGGGGCACCCGCCCGCTCAGATCGAGGCCGGCATCGGGGCGTTTGTCGTCGCCACGCACGGGGCCAGCGCTTTTGGTGGGGCTGGTAGTGCGTGGCTGTGTGGGGGGATCTGTGGACACTTCCCCTTTCATCAGCGCTGCAAACTCGGCGGCGTTGAGGGTCTCGACCTCGAGCAGGCGGGCAGCGACTCGCTGCATCACAGGCCAGTGGCTGGAGAGGAGGGTATGACAGCGGTCGTGTGCCTCTGCTACCAGGGCTTTGATCTCTTCGTCGATGGTTTGGGCCACCCGGTCGCTGTAGTTGCGGTGTTCGCTGAAGGCCCGGTTGAGGAACATCATCTCTTCGCGTTCCCCGTAGCGGATCGGGCCGAGCCGTTCGCTCATACCCCACTGGGTGACCATCGCTCGCGCCATTCCGGTGACGCGTTCCAGGTCGTTGCTGGCCCCGGTGGTGATGTCTCCGAACTGAAGCTCTTCGGCGACTCGCCCGCCCAGCAGAGCGACCAGCTGGTCTCGGAATTTTTCGAGCGTGGCCAGGTTGGATTCTTCTTCGGGCAGGCTCATCGTGTAGCCGCCGGCCATCCCGCGCGGAACAATGGTGACTTTGTGGACCGGGTCGTGATTGGGCAGCAGGTGCATGGCGACTGCGTGGCCGGCTTCGTGGTAGGCGACGATCTCTTTTTCTTTAGGGGTAATCAGCCGGCTGCGCCGTTCCGGGCCGGCGATCACCCGCTCGATGGCTTCTTGGAGTTCGGGGGTGCTGATCGAGCGGCGGTTGCGCCGGGCTGCGAGGATAGCTGCTTCGTTGACCAGATTTTCGAGGTCAGCGCCTGCAAAACCGGCGGTCTGTTTGGCGATCAGATCCAGGTCGACGTCGGTGGCAAGTGGTTTGCCACGCACATGCACATCCAAAATAGCCCGCCGCCCGCGCATGTCGGGGGCGTCCATGGTGACGCGGCGGTCAAACCGCCCGGGACGCAGCAGGGCCGGGTCCAGGATATCGGGGCGGTTGGTTGCGGCGACCAGGATGATATTGGTGTCGGTATCGAACCCATCCATCTCGACCAGTATCTGGTTGAGGGTCTGTTCGCGTTCGTCGTGGGAGCCGCCGAGCCCTGAGCCTCGGTGGCGGCCGACTGCATCGATTTCATCGACAAAAATGATACAAGGAGAATTTTTCTTGGCCTGCTCGAACAGGTCTCGCACGCGGCTTGCGCCGACGCCGACGAACATTTCGACAAATTCAGAGCCAGAGATGCTGAAGAAGGGGACCCCAGCCTCCCCGGAGACCGCTTTGGCCATCAACGTTTTGCCAGTCCCGGGGGGACCGACCAGCAGCACCCCTTTGGGGATACGGGCCCCCAGCGAGGCGAATTTTTGTGGTTCTTTGAGAAATTCGACGACCTCTTGCAGCTCCTGTTTGGCCTCTTCGTTGCCGGCCACATCTTTGAAGGTGATTGTCGGGCGATCCCCGGTCAACATGCGGGCTCGGCTTTTGCCGAAGCTGAAGGCCTGGCTGCCTGCCCCTTGGGCCTGGCGCAGGATGAAGAGGAAGAACGCGCCCAGCAGGAGGAGGGGCAGCAGTGCGATCAGCACGCCGCTCCAAGTCTCCCAAAAATCTGGGTTGGCGACGCGGAGCTCGACCGCAGAGAGCTGTTCGGGGGTCACACCCAGGTTGAGCAGCGTCTGCGTCAGCCCTGAGCCGATTTCCAGCCGAGATTGCAGTTCTTCGCCGCTGCGCGTCGTCACCAGAAGGCGATCACGGTTGATGTCGATCGAGCGCACATCATCGTTGCGGAGCAGGGTCGCCACTTTGGCGAGGGTTGCATCGGAGACTTCTGTGGAGGGGCGGCGCACCAGTGAATTGTAGAGGAAGGCGCCGAGCGCTACAACCAGAAGCAGGTAGATGATGCCGCTGCGCAGTCGTTTTGAATTCATTCGAGTTCCTGTTGAGTCGTCATCTGCTCGTGTTTGGCAAGCTGTCGTTTTTGTCTTGCGAGCAACTTCTGTTCAACCAAACCAATCTGTTTTCAGTATAACACAAACGCTCCTTACGTCAAAGGAGTTCCTTTGTGCTTCTGGTGGGAGAGAGGACAAAGGAATTATTCTCTATTGTAGGGAGACAATGGCTGCCTGCCAGTAGGGTTACTTCCAAGCTGGGGATGAATCTGCCGAGGTGGGGGGAACGACGAGTGGGTTGGGGGGAGATTCTGGCCGGGCAGGGTGGTGGGGAAGGGCCACCACCCTGGAGCCCTTCGCTCAGGCAACGGCTGCTGGGGCCAGCCCAAACTCTTCCAGCACCCAGTGTGTCCAGTTGGCGACGCGCTGTGGGGTCAGGGCGGCCTGGTTGTCCTCGTCGATCGGCAGGCCCATCATGACGCCTTCGTAGACACCCCGTGAAAATTCGAACTGGTAGCTGGCGTCGGGCACGATCCAGCCGACTGTCTGCGCCCCCAGTTCAGTGATGCGGTCTCCGATCAGGCCGATGGCGTCCACAAAGCTGTTGGAGTAGCCAAACTGGTCGCCGCAGCCAAACAAGGCGACTTTTTTGCCTTTGAGTCCCTGGTTGCCTAGGGTAGGGAGGGTCAGCCCCCAGTCATCTTGCAGCTCGCCAATGTTCCAGGTCGATCCGCCAAACAGCAGGAAATCGAAGTTGGGGAACAGTTTGGCATTGGCTGCGGAGATGACCATCACCTCGCAGGTTGCCGCGCCGGTCGCTTCGATCTCCTCTTTGATCAGGTTGGCAATCCGTTCCGTGCAGCCAGTGCTGCTGCCAAAAAAAATTCCAATCTTTGCGCTCATAAAACAGCTCCTCCTTGCGCCGGTTGTTGGGCTGCTGGCCGGCAGGTGGTGGGTCTGGCTGGCCAGCAGGAAGCGATCGTGTCAAATGTTCCAATAAACTATACTGTCCGCTCCCCAGATTGGCAAGTAAGCATTCTTCCGGGGAGGAGCTGTTCGACCAGCTCCAGCAGGGTAGAGAGGGCTGCCGGTGTTTCAGCGTCGACCGTGTGTCCTTCTGCGGCGCGGAAGAGGCGGTCCTGGACGGCTGGGCCCAGCCCTGCCGTGGTCTGGGGGAGGGGGCGGGCCAGCACCACATCGGCTGCCAGCTCATCCAGCTGGCGCAGCCGTGTGAACAGCGTTCTTCCAACCTGCTCTGGGGCTTCGCCCGGTCCGAGTGCGACGATTCGCTCTGCCCAGCGGGGATACCGGGGCAACTCTTCGTCGGGGAGGAGCAGTCCGGCGCGGAGTCCTCTGGCAGAGAGGGTTTCGAGGGCGGCGTCGAGCAGGTTCTGGGCTGCTGCGGCGTGGCCGCTGACCAGGAGGAGGGGGGTGTGCGGGGCGTAATGTCTGAGCTGTGTGCCTGGAGCTGGAGCGCTTTCGGCTGCAATCAGCGGTCTGGTGGGGATTTGCAGATCGGGCAGCAGTTGAAGCAGCGGTGCCAGGTCGGCGCCGCCATGCCGCAGCAGGCGAGGGGGCTCCTGGGTCAGGTCGATCACGGTGGATTCGAGTCCGATCGGTGTTGGGCCTCCGTCCAGCACGAACTCGATGCGGCCTGCCAGGTCCTTGAGCACATGTTGGGCGGTGGTGGGGCTGGGGCGGCTGAACAGATTGGCGCTGGGGGCTGCGATGGGCAGCTGGCAGGCCCGCAGCAGCCCCAAGGCGACCGGGTGGGCTGGCACGCGCACGGCCACGGTCGGGCGGCCTGCGGCGAGATTGGGGGCCAGCCTGTCCGCCCGTTGTAGGACCAAGGTCAGAGGGCCGGGCCAGCAGAGCGCCGCCAGGCTGTAGGCGACGGTCGGGGGGGTGCGGGCGACCCCATCCAGCTGTTCGACGCCGGCGAGATGGACGATCAGCGGGTCTGTGAAAGGGCGTTGCTTGGCCGCAAAAATGCGGTCCACGGCAGAGGGGTCGAGGGCATTGGCACCGAGGCCGTAGACGGTCTCGGTGGGAAAAGCGACAAGCGCTCCTTGGCGCAGGGCGTGGGCAGCGATCGCCAGGAGGGCAGCGTCGGGGTGAATCGGGTCGACGGAGAGGAGCTGGGTAGCGACCATAGGGGGAACTGGGCGTCTGTTTACAGCAGCGCAACGACCTGGTGGGCGAGCATGGCCAGGTCGGAGGGCGTGGCGACGCGCGCGTTGTTGGCGAGCATCGGCTGGTTTTCAGCCGAGCGCATCGAATCGAGCAGTGCTTCTGCGGATGGGGCTGGGCTGCTGTACGGAAGGCGGGCATGGGCAAAGTCGACGGCTGCGAGCAGCGCCGCGTAGAGCTCGGGCAGATCGGTGCTGGAGCTTCCGGGGTGCAGGGCGTCGGCGATGGGTTGGTAGCGGATGGGGGCACCGGCGATGCTCCACGCCAGGGTCGCCTGCATGGCGAGGGCCACAGCGACGGCGTGGGGCAAATGGGCCACTGTACCGAGCGCGTGGCCGATGTTGTGGGCGAGGCCGGTGCCGCACTGGTCGATCGCCAGCCCGGCCAGGCAGGCGGCCTCTTGCATTTGCAGCCGGGTTTGCAGGTTGTCGGGGGCGGCGACGGCGGTGGGCAGGGCTTCCCCGATCAGGCGCACGGCCTGGAGCGCGTAGCTCTGGGCGATGGCATTGGTCCGCTGGCTGGTGGCGGCCTCGATGGCATGGACCAAGGCATCCAAGCCAGTGGTGGCGGTCAGGGTTGGGGGGAGTGTCACGGGGAGTGCAGGGTCGAGCAGCGCCAGGTCTGGGCGCAGTTCGTCCCCCCAGGCCCAGGACTTGCGTCCGTGCGAGTCGGTGAGCACACAGGTGCGGGTCACCTCTGCGCCGGTGCCGCTGGTGCTGGGGATCATGAGGGCGGGCAGCCTTCCTGAAAAGGGGGCAGCGCACATCATGTAGTCGTCCATCGGCCTTTCTGCGACCGCAACTGCGGCGACCAATTTGGCGATGTCGAGGGCTGTGCCGCCCCCCAGCCCGACCACGGTGCAGCGTTGTTTTTGCAGCAGGGCCCGCGCGGCTTCTGCGGCTGCGTTGACTGTGGCGACGGTCGGTTCGCCCGGCGGGGCCAGAAACAGGGCCACCGTGTTCTGGCGAGCCAGTGAAGCTTGAACGTTGGCGACCCAACCGGCGGCGGCCATGCCCTGATCGGACACCAGCAGCACGCAGGGGGTCCCCAGCCGGGCAACCTGGTCGGAGAGGGTGGAGAGGCTCTCTGGGCCGACTTGCAGCAGAGGGCTGGGGGTGACTTGGTAGGAGCGGAGCGTTGCTGCGGACATGGCTGGCCTTCTCAGATATCCAGGCGGGCCTGGTTGGCATGGGTCTGGATAAAGCGGCGGCGTGGGGGGACACTGGAGCCCATCAGCATATCGAACGTGCGGTCGGCCTCGGCCGCATCTTCGATGCTGACGCGCAAAACTGTGCGGTTGGCAGGGTTCATCGTGGTCTCCCAGAGCTGTTCGTCGTTCATTTCGCCGAGCCCTTTGTAGCGCTGGTCGAGCTTGACATTGCCTTCCCCCAGCTCTTTGCGCAGTGCGTCCAGCGCCTTGTCGTCGTAGACATAATCGCTTGAGCGTTTATTTTTTCCATTTTCGATGCGGTTGGTTGTGACCCGGTACAGGGGGGGCTGGGCGATATAGAGATGGCCTTGGGCGACCAGCGGTTCCATATAGCGGTAAAAAAAGGTGAGGAGCAGGGTGCGGATATGGGCTCCGTCGACGTCGGCGTCGGTCATGAGGATAATGCGGTGGTAGCGGAGCCCGCCGAGCTCAAAATTTTCGCCGATATTGGTGCCGAGCGCTGTGATGAGTGCCTGGATCTCTTTGTTGGCGAGGGCTTTGTCCAGGCTGGTTTTTTCGATATTGAGAATTTTGCCGCGCAGCGGCAGGATTGCCTGGAAGCGGCGGTCGCGCCCTTGTTTGGCGGTGCCTCCTGCGCTGTCTCCCTCGACAATATAGAGTTCGCATTCTTCCGGGTTGCGGCTGGAGCAATCGGCCAGTTTGCCGGGCAGGGTGAGGCTTTCGAGGGCGCTTTTGCGGATGACCAGGTCGCGCGCTTTTTTGGCTGCCTCGCGTGCCCGGTAGGCGGTGCGGCATTTTTCCACGATGGAGCGGGCGTCGCGCGGGTTTTCTTCCATCCAGCGACCCATGGCCTCGGCGACAGCTGTTTCGACATGGTAGCGGACTTCGTTGTTGAGCAGCTTGAGTTTGTTCTGTCCTTCGAACTGGGGTTCGACCACTTTGACGCTGATGATGGCGGTCATCCCCTGGCGGGTGTCATCTCCGGTAAAATTTTCTTCTTTTTCTTTGATCAGCCCTTGTTTGCGGGCGTAGTCGTTGATCATGCGGGTGACGGCGGTGCGCAGGCCGGTCAGGTGGGTGCCGCCGTCGGGGGTGTTGATCGTATTGGCGAAGGCGAAGACAGACTCTGAGAAGCTGTCCGTGTACTGGATGGCGGCCTCGACCTGGGTTGTTTCGACTTCCAGGTCGATGTGAACAGGTTCGTTGGCCACTGTGCGGTTGCGGTTGAGATAGCGGACGAAGGATTTGACCCCTCCCTCGAAATAAAAGTTGGTCTCGTGGGGTTGTTCGGGGCGTTCGTCGACGAAACAGATGTCGATCCCGCGCGTCAGAAAGGCCATCTCGCGAAAGCGGGTGGCCAGCGCGTGGGAGTTGTATTCGAGCACCTGGAAGATCGTATCATCGCGCAGGAAGGTCTGGATGGTGCCGGTCTCTTCCGGGTCGCAGCTTCCGATCACCTCGACGTCGGTGACGGGGACCCCGCGTTCGAAGCGCTGGCGGTAGAGGTTGCCGTTGCGTTTGACTTTGGTCTCCATCCAGGTGCTGAGGGCGTTGACGGCGCTGACGCCGACCCCATGCAGCCCTCCGGAGACCTTGTAGCCGCCGCCGCCAAATTTGCCGCCGGCGTGCAGCTTGGTCATGACGACTGTGACCGCTGGGAGTCCGGTCTGTTTTTGGATGTCCACCGGAATCCCGGCGCCGTTGTCTTCGACGCTGAGGCTTTCGTCTTTGTGGATGGTGATGCGGATGCGGCTGCAGCGGCCTTGCATTGCCTCATCGATCGAGTTGTCGACCACCTCGTAGACCATGTGGTGGAGCGCTTTTTGGTCGGTGCCGCCGATGTACATGCCGGGGCGGCGGCGGACGGCCTCGAGCCCTTCGAGCACCTGGATTTGGTCGGCGTTGTAGACGACTGGGGATTTTTTGTTGGGTTCGGTCATGCAATCCTCCACGGACAAGGCAGCAGGTGCTGGCTCAACAGATCTGGCCAGTCTCCCCTCAGCGAACGAATTCGGCGTCGCTGGCCAGATAATGGGTGCGATAAAAAATGAGCAGCGCCATGGCGAGGCCGCTGCCGACAAACGCGTTGACGACGAGGGCTGGGAAAAGGGCCCATTCAGCGCTGTTGAGCAGCTGCACGAGCAGCAGGGCGATCCCCAGCCCGATCAGGCTGCTCAGGGCGATGAACCCCAGGGTAGACAGAAAATGGGTGCGTGCCACCTGCAGGCTGCGCCGCAGCGCAGCGACTGGAGAGAGCGTGTCCATCACCACGGCTGCGGTGGCAAAGTAAAGATAGAAAAAAACGAGCAGGCTGAGCGCGCCGGAGGCCAGCGCCAGCAACGACCCGATGGCCGGGTTGAGCAAGGTGAGCAGGCCGATGGCCAGGCTGAGCGGCAGATAGATGGCCAGCAGGAGAAGCAAGATGAGCAGGAGCAAGCCCAGGATGCGCAGCCAGTGGAGCAAAATGCGTGCGGGCAACAAGCGCGGGGGCAGGCCAGAGAGGCTGCCGATCGGCAGGGAGCGGGCCAGCAGACTCAGGTAGATGACCCCGAGCAGCAGACCGAGCAGCGTGAAAAGAATCCAGAAAAGCAGGGCTTCGGCAGGGGTTCCGACCTCGATGGCAGACGGGGAGGGCTGGGCAGTGCCAGCCAGCAGACTGGGCATATGGAGCAGCCAGGTGCTGGTCAGGGCGGAGAGGAGGTTGAACGCGTCGCTGCTCTGCTCGAGGCTGTCGGCCATCTGCTGGGTCAGCTCCACGGTCGCCGCAGGCATCCCGGAGACTGCAGCCAGGCTGCGGTACCACTCTGCCAGCTGGACGACGAGGGGGGTCACCCGGAGGGGGGGAGCCAGCCAGAGAAAGAGATCCAACAACACTGGAATCACCAACAACTCCAGCCGCCACCGTACAAATCGAAACCCTGCTGACAGGCAGTCAATGACGCTCAAGCGATCCTGGCCTTTTGTCTCGTCGTTGTTTTGGAGGCACCTGGGGAAGGAGCTTGAACGCCCTGTTTCACGCGGTGCACCTCATTTCTCTCTTCGAGTATAGCACACCCTTGTGGGGGGGACGAATTCTGCCGCGAACGATCCATCGCGTTGGCTACGCCCAAAGGAAGCGTTGTCTATGACAACCTACGCAAGTTTATCAAGTTTTCGATCGGCGACAATCTTGGCAGGACCTTGACGGGGGTGTATATGCGGAAGGTGAAAAAGTGCTCGCAAGGCGATAAGGAGGAACCAAGCTGTTTACCACTGTCCTGTTCGACTTGATTGTGGTATAAGAATCACACGGCAGCCCCTTCTTATGGCTGCCATCAACTCCTTTTTCGTCGAGACTGCTTTTATGATGACAAACAAAGCTCTGATGACTGGTCAGAAAGACATCCAAAACGAATCTCTGGGTGAGAAGCTCAAGAGCATCGTCCATGAAATCCGGAAAGAAGACATAACGTTGCTGGAGATCCTTGAAATCTTCAAGGAAGACGGCCTGCTTTTGCTGACTGTCTTTCTTGCGCTCATTTTTTTGGTGCCAGTCTCCATTCCCGGTGTCAGCACGGTGTTCGGTACAGCCATTCTGCTGATAGGGATCGCTCGGCTCTTCCAGCGTCATTTATGGCTCCCAGAGAAGATCGCCCGACGCACAATCTCCGCTGAAAAATTGGCGGCCGGTCTGAAAAGGGCGCTCCCCTGGTTTCATCGTCTTGAAAAGATTAGCCAGCCCAATCGCTTATCCTGGCTGACCGGTAACGTGCCAGGGCTGACAAACAAGCTGGCCTATATCCTTGCAGCCCTCCTGTTGATGGCTCCCTTTGGGTTTGTCCCCTTCAGCAACACGCTCCCTGCGCTTGCACTCATCTTTTTTGCGATCGGTGAGATCGAAAAGGATGGCGGCAGCATCCTGATAGGGTATCTTTTCACCTTGGCGACGATTATTTATTTCAGCGTCCTGATTGCGGGCGGCAGCTTAACGATATGGGAAGGATGGCAACGCCTGCCACTGTAATCCAAAAACTCCAAATGTGAGTTTAGGCTAGTTTGCAGATGGGGTGTGATGTAGATCCTCAAAAGTGTGCTTTGTGCTGGAACAGGAAAGTGGTTGCTGACGTTGAGACAGTGCTGTGTCTGTGCAGCATTCAGGGAGATTCATCAGGGTTCAGGGATAGATGGTATGGCTTCTTTTGTGATTGAAGGGGGACGTCCGTTGCAGGGCGCTATTCGTCCGACCGGCAACAAAAATGCTGCGCTGCCCATGTTGGCTGCTTCTTTGCTGACCGAAGAGCCGGTCACGCTCCACAACCTGCCCCGCATCGGCGATGTCGAAACGATGTTGCGGATCTTGAGCGGGTTGGGGGTTGAGGTGCAGGATCACGGGAGCACAGTGACCCTCTGTGCGCGTGAAGTCTGTGCTGCCGAGCCGGACCCGCGGCTCTTTGCCCAGATTCGGGGGTCGTTGACGTTGATGGGGCCGCTGCTGGCGCGTTTTGGCTATTTCCAGGTCGATACTGCGGCAGGGGGCGACGACATCGGGCGGAGGCGCATCGATACCCATCTCCAGGTGTTGACTGCGCTGGGCGGCAGTCTGCGGCACAACGGCAAGTTCGAACTGCGCGCGCCGGGAAGGCTGCGGGGCAGCGATCTGTTGCTCGACGAGGCGTCGGTGACTGCAACCGAGAATGGGATCATGGCGGCTGCGCTGGCACAGGGGACCACGGTGCTGCGCAACGCCGCCAGCGAACCCCACGTGCAGGATCTCTGTCGGATGCTTTCAATGATGGGGTGTCCGATCGATGGGATCGGCAGCAATGTGTTGACGGTCTATGGCTGCAGCCAGCTGCACGGTGCAGACGCGTACATCAGCCCGGATTTTATCGAAGTGGGCAGCTATATCGGGCTGGGTGCAATTACGCCGGGGGAACTGCGGATTCTGGGCGTGGTGCCTGAACATTTGCGCATGATGGAGATGGTCTTTGCCGACCGGCTCGGTGTGCGCATGCGGTTGGAGGAAGATCTGGCGGCTCCTCCCAGCGAGCGTTTTACGCTGGTGATCGACGCCGAGCAGCAGCTGCGGGTGCGGCCTGATTTTGGCGGGGCTGTGCCCAAAATTGACGATGCTCCCTGGCCCGCTTTTCCCCCCGACCTGATGAGCATTGCGGTGGTCACAGCGACCCAGGCGCTCGGCACCGTTGTCATCCATGAAAAAATGTATGAGAGTCGGCTGTTTTTTGTCGACAAATTGATTGCGATGGGGGCCCAGATCATTCTCTGCGACCCCCATCGGGCCGTGGTGGTGGGCCCGAGCCGGTTGACCGGTCAGCAGGTGGTCAGCCCGGACATTCGTGCCGGGATGGCGCTGGTGCTGGCGGCGCTTGCCGCAGAAGGGGTGACGACCATCGGCAACGTGCAGCAGATCGACCGTGGCTACCAGGAGATCGACCGCAAGCTGCGGTCGCTCGGCGCCCGGATCGAGCGCATCGAATGACCGACGAAGCCCCAGCGCCTTGTCGGGCATGCTGGCAGGTGCTTTGCCGTGTCCGGTGAAGATGCTCCTGCAAAGCAAGAATTTGATAACTTCCCTGCAAACTGAATTCCTGCGTGTGGCGCGGGGGCTTGACATTGTCCGATCGAGTGTTCGTATGTGAGGCGTGCGGCCCCTGGTGAGATGTTTGTCTAGTACACGTCGGCGCAAACAACTCGTTGATATGGTGATACACTCTGCTCGATTGTGCAGTCCGCAATCCGGCGGATTGCGTCGCATGAATTCGTGGATTTATCTGGGCCGACCTGTACTGTCCAAGAGAACGGTTGACAGCCTTTCGCGCTGCCCGCTATAATTACAGAGGATCATTCAACACAGGTATCAGCAAAGGATAGGTCATATGTCCAGTCGAGAGGTCGGCGCGGTGCAGCAGGGAGTCCACCAGTACAGCGAAGCGATCGTCACGTTTTTGCGGGATCTCTGTGCGATCCCGTCGATGGATTCGCAGATCGGGCCGGTGGGTGCCCGGGTTCAGGCTGAAATGGCTGCATTGGGCTTCGACGCAGTCTGGTTTGACTCGATGGGCAACACCGTCGGCCGTATCGGTGACGGGCCGCGCACCCTGCTCTACGACAGCCACATCGATACTGTCGGCATCGGCAACCCTGCGGAGTGGGGGTGGGACCCTTTTGTCGGCAAAGTCGAGGCGGGGCGTTTTTATGCGCGCGGGGCATGCGACGAAAAAGGCAGCACCCCACCGATGATTTACGGGCTCAAGGTTGCCAGAGATCTGGGACTGCTGGAGGGGTGGACTGTCTATTATTTTGGCAATATGGAGGAGTGGTGCGATGGCATCGCACCACACGCGCTGGTCGAGCATGAGGGAATCCGTCCCGACTTTGTGGTGATTGGGGAACCGACCAAGATGCAGGTCTACCGCGGCCACAAGGGCCGTGTGGAGATCGAGGTTGTCGCGCGCGGGCGCAGCGCACACGCTGCCAGCAACCAGCTTGGCGACAACGCCCTTTACAAGGTGTTGCCGCTCATCGAGGGGGTGAGCAAATTGGAGCCCCAGCTGGGCGACGACCCCTTCCTGGGACACGGCAAAATTACCGTGAGCGATCTGAAAATCTCCACCCCGTCGATCAACGCCGTGCCTGACCAGGCGCGCGTCTACATCGACCGCCGTCTGACCTTTGGCGAGAGTGCCGAAGGGGCCATCGAACAGGTGCGTGCGCTGGTGCCGCCCGGGTTGCTGGCGCGCGGGGAAATCACCGTCGAGATGATGAAGTATGCGGACCCGAGCTACACCGGTTTTGTCTTCCCGGTCGACAAGTATTTCCCTGCCTGGGCCCTGGACGAAGGGCATCCGCTCGTCCAGGCAGGATTGCAGGCGGCCAGCCTGGTCGGGTTGCCGGTGCACCCGGCTGGCAAATGGAATTTCAGCACCAATGGGATCTACTGGATGGGCAAGGCTGGGATTCCTTCGATCGGTTTTGGGCCGGGGGAAGAGGAGACCGCCCATACGACGCAGGACAGTGTGCTGCTGGCCGATGTGGTGAAGGCTGCGGAGTTTTACGCCTTGCTACCGGCTTTGCTGCGTTGACCGTTCCAGGAGTTTGCAGATGTCCACCACCCCAGATCGTTCACAACTTGCTGTCATCGCCATCGGTGGCAATTCACTGATTGCAGACAGCCGTGCGCCCGAGGTCGTCCACCAGTGGGATGCGGTGCGCGAGACCGCCCGCAACATCGCCGACATGGTCGAAGCGGGGTGGACTGTAGTTGTCACCCACGGCAATGGGCCCCAGGTCGGCTTCATTTTGCGGCGCAACGAGCTCGCTGCCAGAGAGGTGCACCCGACCCCGCTGGACCTGATCGTCGCCGACACCCAGGGCAGCATCGGGTTTATGCTGCAGCAGACGCTCAACAACGAATTTTTCCAACGTCAGCTCGATCGCCAGTGCATCACCCTGGTCACCCAGGTGGAGGTGGCTGCCGATGACCCGGCCCTTGCCAATCCGACCAAACCGATCGGCAGTTTTCTGGCCGAGGCACAGGCCCGCGTCTTCGAGCAGGAGGGTTGGCAGGTGGTTGAAGATGCTGGCCGGGGCTGGCGGCGGGTAGTCGCCTCCCCCGAACCGCTGGCAATCGTCGAAGAGCGTGCGATCCGTCAGGCGGTGCAGATGGGCTGGATCGTGGTGGCTGTGGGCGGTGGGGGCATCCCGGTCATCCGCAACACCAAAGGGGAGCTGCGTTCGGTCTATGCTGTGATCGACAAAGACCGGGCCAGCAGTCTGTTGGCGGCCCGTATCGACGCCAATCTGCTGCTGATCAGTACAGGGGTCGAAAAAGTGGCGCTCAACTACGGTCAGCCTAACCAGATCTGGCTGGACGAACTCACCGTCGCCGAAGCCGAGCGCTACATGGCGGCTGGGCACTTTGCGCCGGGCAGCATGAAACCCAAGATTGAGGCCTGTGTGCGTTTTTTGAAACAGAGCCGGCAGACAGAGGCGGCGGCCATCATCACCGACCCGAGCCATCTGGGCCAGGCTTTGCAAGGCAAGACTGGCACTCGGATCGTCCGTTCCTCCCCGTAATGGGGGCGGACCCATCTGCCCGGCTGGAGCCCTCCAGAACAGAGCCTGTTCTTCTGCCTTTCCGGTCTGCTTTGACGGAAAGGGCGATCTGTGTTAGGGTAGGTGCATAGATTGCCCGCGTAGCTCAGCAGGATAGAGCGAGGATCTCCTAAGTCCTAGGCCGCTGGTTCAAATCCAGCCGCGGGCACTCTCTGTTGCTGAGCCGCCGTGACAGCGGTGGGGAATCGGTGACGCAATCGGGTGTACTTGAGAAACGGTGTACTTGAGGAACAGGGTGAGGTCGTGACAGGTCTGATTGTTCATCTCGAGATTGTACCGGGGCGCCGAGACGAGTTTGTGGCGCTGGCGCGCGCACATGGGGAGCGTTCGCAGCGGCTGGAAGAGGGACGTTGTCTGCGCTTTGATGTGTTTGTTCCTGTAGAGAGCGAAAACCAGGTGATTCTGGTGGAAAGCTATGTCGATGACGGGGCATTGCAGGCCCACTGGGATTCGGCACATATGGCCGAGTACAGCCAGCGGGTGGCAGGGATGATCGCCGGCCGCACCCGCTACCGGTGCACGGTTTGACAGGATCCCCCCCGTTGGGGCCGACTGCTGTTCGACAGCGCGCGGGGGCTGTCCGCCGATCGGCCTTGACGCTGTTCGCTGTCACGGCGCCAGGGCTGGCTCCTTTCTGTGCCCTGGAATTTTCTCGTCTTGGCCTCTGCCCTGAGCCCCCGCAGGTGGAAGTGGGGGGCGTTGAAGTGGTCGGCGATCTCCACATGCTCTATCAGGCCAATCTTCATCTGCGCACTGCCAGCCGTCTGTTGGTTCGGCTGGGCGAATTTCATGCTGAAAATTTTGCGCAGCTGCGGATGCGGGCTGCACAGCTTGGCTGGGAACACTATCTGCATGCGGGCCAGCCGGTCGATCTGCGGGTGACCTGCCATCGTTCGCGGCTGTATCATTCCGATGCGGTCGCCGAGCGGATCGCCGTCGCGATCGGGGATCGTCTGGGCATCTGTCCGGAGCGGCACAAAGGCGACGAAGAGGGGGAGGGCCCTTCTGTGCAGCAGGTGGTCGTGCGGCTGCTGCAGGACCGCTGTACGGTCAGCGTCGATTCGTCGGGCAGTTTGCTGCACCGTCGGGGGTATCGGCTGGCAACCGCCAAAGCCCCGCTGCGGGAGACACTGGCGGCGGGGCTTGTGCTGGCTGCGGGCTGGGATGGGGCAGAGAGCCCGCCCTTGCCGCTGTTGGATCCGTTCTGCGGTTCGGGGACGATTGCGATCGAAGCGGCGCAGCTGGCGTTGCAGCTGGCGCCAGGGCGTCAGCGTTCTTTTGCCTTTCTGAACTGGCCTGGGTTCGATGCGCAGGGCTGGCAGCGGCTGTTGGCAGAGGCAGACCGTCGGGCGCAGCTGCGCTCTGCCCAGCTGGCGGGCCAGGTTTTGGTCTATGCGTCGGATCGGGATGCGGGTGCGGTCCGGGCCGCCCAGGCCAACGCCGAACGTGCCGGGGTCTCGGCTGCGGTCGCTTTGTCGTGCCGGCCTCTCTCTGCTGTCGAGCCCCCAGAGGGGGTGGGCTGCGTGGTCACCAATCCACCGTACGGTCGGCGCGTACAAGGAGGGCGTGACCTGCGCAACCTGTATGCCCAGCTGGGGCATGTCTTGCGCCAGCGCTGTCCGGGGTGGGAGCTCACACTGTTGTGCGGGGACCGGCTGCTGCTCGGACAGGTAGGCTTGCCGTTGGAGAGCCGCCTGCATTTCAACAACGGGGGCCTTTCGGTCTTTGTGGCGCGTGGGCGGGTGCAGCCGTCCGACAGACCCTCTCTGTAGGCTGGGAGCAAAACCGAACGATGTTTGAAGCACAAAATCCTGTGATCGTTCAGAGCGACAAAAGTGTGCTGCTCGAAGTAGACAGCCCTTCCTACGCAGAGGCCCGCGACATGCTGGCGCGCTTTGCCGAACTGGAGAAGAGCCCGGAGTACATCCACACCTATCGGATCTCGCCGCTCTCGTTGTGGAACGCCGCCGCTGCCGGGCTGAACGCGGAGGCCATCCTGGCGGGGTTGGAGCGGTACGCCAAATATCCGATCCCAGCCAATGTGCGGGCTGAAATTGTCGAGTCGATCGGCCGGTATGGGCGGGTCAAACTGATCCAGCGCGACCATCAACTGCTGATGACCTCCACAGATGCGCTGTTGTTGGTCGAGCTGCAGCGGCGCAAGGAGCTGAAGCCCTACATTTTGCGTGTGGTCGACCCCCACACCCTCTGTGTGCAGGCGGGGATGCGCGGGCACATCAAGCAGGCGCTGGTCACCATCGGCTACCCTGCCGAGGATCTGGCTGGCTACACCCAGGGAGATGCGCTGGCTGTGCAGCTGCGCGAGCAGACAGCGGCTGGTCACTCTTTTGTGCTGCGCCAGTACCAGAGCGAGGCGGCAGCCATCTATTATGCAGGTGGGGCTGAGCGGGGGGGATCGGGCGTGATCGTGCTGCCCTGCGGCGCTGGCAAGACGATGGTCGGCATGGCGGCGATGGTGATGGACGCCAGCCATACGTTGATTTTGACCCCCAATGCCATCTCGGTCGAACAGTGGATCCGTGAGCTGCTCGACAAGACGACCCTCACCGCTGACCAGGTGGGCGAGTACACAGGCCAGCGCAAAGAGCTTCGACCGGTGACCATCGCCACCTACCAGACGATCACCTATCACAAGCGAGGCAAAGATCGGGGGGGCAGCCTGCGCGACGAATACCCACATTTTGCGATCTTTGAGTCGCGCAACTGGGGGCTGATCATCTACGACGAAGTGCATTTGCTGCCTGCGCCTGTCTTCAGCATTACCGCCGAGCTGCAGGCGCGGCGTCGGCTGGGGTTGACCGCCACCCTGGTGCGGGAGGATGGCCGGGAGAGCGAGGTCTTTTCGCTGATCGGCCCGAAAAAGTATGACGTGCCGTGGAAGGTTTTGGAGCGACAGGGGTGGATTGCGACGGCGGAGTGCGTCGAGGTGCGCATTCTGCTGGACCCGGCGCTGCGCATGGAGTATGCGCTGGCCGATGCCCGCCACAAATATCGCATTGCAGCCACCAGCCCTGCCAAGTACAGCGTGCTAGAGCAGCTGCTGCACAAGCATGAAGATGACCAGGTGTTGATCATCGGGATGTACCTGGAGCAGCTGGGGGGGCTGCAGGAACGCTACGGGTTTGCCCTGATCACCGGGGAAACGCCGGCACGCGAACGCAGCCAGCTCTACAACCGTTTCCGTGCAGGGGAACTGCGCCGTCTGATCATCTCCAAAGTGGGCAATTTTGCGATCGACCTGCCCGACGCCAACGTGATGATCCAGCTCAGCGGTACCTTCGGCAGTCGGCAGGAAGAAGCGCAGCGGCTGGGCCGGATCTTGCGTCCCAAACAGGACGGTCAGCTGGCCTATTTTTACACGCTGGTCTCGCGCGACACGCAGGATCAGGAATTCAGCGCCAACCGCCAGCTCTTTCTCACCGAACAGGGCTACCAGTATCAGATTTTGTACGAGGACGAGGTGGCCCTCTACGAACCGCGACGGCTGGCGAACAACCTGGGGAAAGGAGATGGCTGATGGCCCAGCTCGACGATCTGGATGAAGAAGAGGTTGCCGGCTGGTTTCCGGCGGCAATCTGGAGGAGTGCGCTGCAGCTGGAAAATGCGTTTACGGAGCAAAAACGTGTGGGCGCCCGGCTGGAGGCATGCTGTCAGAACCAGCACCAGGTGACAGTGCTCGTGCAGCGCAACCAGTGGCAGGGGGAGTGCACCTGCCCCAAAGGCAAAGCTGGAGAGTGCAAACATGTGGCTGCTTTGCTGGCGCACTGGCTGCGTCACCCGATCGCCTTTGCGTCGCAGACAGAAGCTGTGAAGGTCGAAGTGCTGCAGGTCAGGCCAGCCGCTGTGCCGTCAGCAGCGTATGTCTCTCCTGGCTGGCTCGTACAGGGTCCTGGTTGGAGCCCGCAGGATGCGCATGAGGAGTTGCAGCAGTTTTTGGAAGAATATACGGTCGTTTTGTTGCGCTCGATCGCTGCAGAGTGCGGCTGGTCGCTGCGTTCGACCCTCAAGTCGGCGATTGCCGACCAGTTTGCCAGCCAGATGGCTTCTCCCCAGGGGATTGCTGCTGCGTTGGCAGCCCTGAACGAACGCGAGCGTGAGCTGTTGGCTGTGGTGGCGATTGTCAACGAGCTGCCTTTTTACACGATGTTGGATCACTCGGCCCGGCTGTTGTCCGCCTTGCGGCGGAACGTCAAACGTGTGGCTGTGGTCAAGATGGTAGAGACGCTGGCCCGGGCACCGCTGGTGTTCAGCGGCGCGTTGGCCCGTGAGCCGGACAGCCAGAAGGTGATTCTGCCGCAAGCGCTCTGGCCGCACCTGCCACCGCTGCTGGACGTCTTTCTCCCTGGCACAGCCGAGCTGCAGGCGGCGATGCAAGGCACGTTGGTCGCCACCCAGCCCAGACAGCTGCTCGATGCTGCGCTGCAGCTGTTGGTGGCGGTCGATCTGTGGGCTCCGGAGCGCGCGCCGCTCACCCCTCGCCCGGTTGCCGAGGATCAGTACAGCTGGCTGCGCGGCTGGGAATATGATGCGCAGGAGCTGCCCGGTCTCCTTGCCACGCTCCAACACAACAAGACGACCGCTCCTCTGCGGTTGATGGTGCCGCCCCCGCCGCGGCGGCTGAGCGCAGCCACCCTGCAGCAGCTCGACGTTGGGCAGAACAGCGTGGAACAGACAGATTTTTTGTTTGCGCTTCTGGAGGAAGCGGGATTGTTTCTGCCGGGAAGCCCGGTGCAGGTGGCAGTGGAGACCCGTACTGCCTTTTTGCGCCAGCCGCCGGCGGCGCAGCTGGCCATCCTGTTCGACGCGTACCAGACGCAGCGGGGATGGCAGGAAGGCTGGGAGGTCCTGCGTCAGAATTCGCCCAACCTCAGCCTGGTTCGCCTGGCGTCGGCGCAGGTGTTCGATGTGCGGAGCAGCCCAGAGGGGGTGGAGCGTGCTCTGCGCCAGCTGGCCAATCTGTTTTTGGCTGTGCTGGCCTGGCTGCCTGAAGAACGCTGGATTTCGGTGCTGGAACTGGAAAAATTGCTCTTCCACCTGAACCCAAAGTTCGACGAACAGTGGCTGCCCGACCGGGCCTACAGCTCGGTGGCAAGCTGGTTTTTGAGCTGGCAGGGTCAGATGCTCGGCTACTCCTTTCAGGATTGGCAACGCTTTCAGGGCGCCGTGCTTTCCACACTCCTGCAAGGACCTCTGGTTTGGTTGGGGCTGGTGGATCTGAACAAGGTGGACGGGGCGGCCACCCATTTTTCTTTGCATGGGCTGGCCAGCCTGATGCGCCAAACGGGTACGGCGATCGCATTGGATCGGACGCAGGTGCAGACGGGCAGTCGGCCACAGCCGCTGACGCCGCCCCAGGTGGAAGGAGAGCAGATTCGGCTGCATCGGCTGGCGGGTGCCGCCACCCTGCTGCTGGAGAAAATCGCGCTCCCGCTGGGGATGCGCAACGGCGATCTGCTTTACCGGCTGGAGGGTGCACGGGTGCATACGGCCTTTGAAAGCGGTGCCACCCCAGAGACGTTGTTGTCAGAATGGGAAGCATGTTTTGGGCAAGCTGCGCCTGACTCGTTGCGCGAACCGCTGCTGCACTGGTGGCAGGGCTATGGGGCCGCACGCATCTACCAAAACTTGACCCTGATCGAATTCAGCGACGAGTATGCGCTGCAGGAAGTGCGTGTCCTGGCGGCCAACCAGGGGATCCGAATGGCTGAACTGTCCAGCAATTCGGCGGTGATTCCCGTCGACAGCGTCGACGCATTGGTGGCTGCCTTGCAGCGGGCCGGCCACACCCCCAAAGTGATGCAGCGTGGCAGCTGACCCCGCAGGAGGAGAGGCAACGATGAAGACTTCATCCAGTACAGCGCTGTTGAACACTTACCATGTCGATACCTTGTTCGAGCTGGCGGAGGCCCACGGGCTGAACGCTTCTCTGGGGAAAAAAAAGCTCTCCAAAGCAGAGCTGGTTGCCCTCTTGCAAGGAGAGCTTTTCACCGCAGCGCGCGTGCGGGCAAGCTACGCCGCGCTTGGGGAACCGGAGCGTACAGTGCTGAACTACCTTCTTTATCGGGGGGGCAGCATGCGCAAAGACGCCCTGGCGCGCGATCTGGTGCGGGGCGGGGTGGTGCAGCCGATCGACCGCCGTGTGAGGCAGTACGCCACCGAAGTGCTCTACGCGCCCGAGGAGCGGGGCGCGCAGAGCGCGCCAGGCTCACAGAAATTTCAGGATGTGCTGGCTCGGCTGACCCGCCTGGGGCTGGTCTTTTCGCGCCATCTGGAATGGATGCCGTTGCCGTACGCCTTGACGTTGCATCCGGCGGCCTTGATTCTGGTGCCCCCTGCCGTGCAGGCCTATCTGCCCAAGGTCAACGAGTCGCCGATCACCCCCCGGCCGCCGCAGCCCAAGCAGACGCAGCAGCACTCGCCGCTGCTGCGCAACCTGTTGGTGTACTGGGAGTATCTCCGCCAGAACCCGTTGCCGCTGTTGCGCAGCGGCTACCTGGGCAAACGGGCGATTCGCGCCATCAACCAAATTTTGTTGGAACCGGATCGCGCGGTCGACCACGCCGCCAGTGAAGGCGATGTGCCCATGCTGCTGAACCTGCGTGGCTGGCTGACGAGCTTGAAATTGATCGAACAGAGCGAAGACAAACTGGTTGCGGTGACACAGCCGAACCATCTGGTGCTGCCGTTCTGGACCCTCTCGACGCGCGCCCAGCAGCTCACGCTGCTCCGTATTTTGATCGAGGTGCGGTTGTCGGGCGCGCAGCCGTCGCGAGAGCCCTTCTGGGCGGTCGACCCACAGCAGGGGCTTGTGGGGGTGCTGCGGGCTTTGTTGGAAGGGGGAACGGTCTGGCAGGATGTGAAGGATCTGGCCCACCTGGCGCGTACCCAGGACGCGGGCTTTCTGGTGCCGTCGTTCGCCACGCTGGGGCCGCAGCAAGCGGTCAATGTCTACCTGGACGGGAATTTTATCCGGAGCCGCAGCCATCTGATCGATGTGATGGCGGTGCTGGAGGAATCCTTTGTCTATGAAATGACGACCGGACCGCTTTTCCAGCTGGGCCTGGTAGAACTGGGGGACTGGTCTTCCGCCAACGTCAAAGAGGAGGTGTTGATCCGGCTGACCGAGCAGGGCCGCCAGGCTGTCCAGGATCTGTTGGCCGCACACCCTGCAGAGGCGGCGCTGGCAGAGAACAGCCAGGATCAGGGACGCATCGTCGTGCAGCCGAATTTCCACGTTCTGGCTTTGGGCCCGGTGCCCACACGCCTGTTGGCATATCTGTGCCTTTGTGCGAAGCGCACCAAGGCGGATCAGCACGTCTTTGAATACAGTCTGACGCGCGAGTCGATCTATGCTGCGCAGCAGGCTGGCTTTGCCACAGACGCAGTGATTCAGTTTTTGGAAGAAGCTGCCGGCGGCGCTCTGCCCCAGAATGTGCGGCGTTCGTTGTGGGAGTGGGGGCAGCACCATGAGCGGATTGTCTTCCGCCCGGATGTCAGTTTGCTGCAGACAAAAGACGCCGCGCAGCTGGAACGGCTGCTGGCAGATCCTGCGGTCAGCAGCCAGTTGGAGCGCACACTGGCCCCGTCGATCGCCCTGCTCAAACCCCAGGCAGCGCGCGCGCTCTCTGACACGTTGTTGACAAAAGGGATCTTGCCAGCGCTCACCGACGCCGACCTCGGGCAGACGGACAACGACGTGGTCGTCCAGCCCGACGGTACGGTGCTCCCTGTCCACGCTGTTCCCAACCTTTTTCTGTTGGAACGGCTGACACAGCTGGCTGAGGTGGATGGGCAGGGGCTCTGGCGGCTGACCGAACAGAAGATCTGCCAGCGTGGGTACGGACGAGAAGCGACGCTGGCCAGTTTACAGGAATTGGCCAGCCTGCACCGCGGCCAGCTGGCGGAGGCTGTGGTCTCCACCGTCAAACGGTGGGGAGGCTTTTATGGGGAGGTCGCTGCTGCCAACGTAGCCCTGTTCGAATTTGAGAGCAAGGCGCATCTGGCCGCTGTGCGCGAAGACCCACTGTTGGAACAGCTGCTGGTTCCCTTCAACGCAGGCGAGCGGGCTCTGGCTCTGGCCCCAGCCGAACGATTTGCTGACGTCCGACAGCGGCTTGACGAGCTGGGTGTGAAGCATGGGCGCAGGTTGCCAGAACTCCGGTCACAGGAGTGAGCAAGGAGGACACGATGAATGTCTTGAAAGTGGGGTGGGTGATTGGCCTGGGGATGTGGCTGTGGTGGGGCCAGCCGGTCGCTGCCCAGCCCGGCCCGGTGGGGCTCGACGACAGTGCGATCGCGCAGGAGGCCCTGCTGCACGACAGCCGCAGCGACCTCTATCGATCCCCCCTGGGGGCCCAGCCCGCCGGGCAGTCGGTGACGTTGCGGCTGCGCACCGCCGCCGACGACGTGCGCCAGGTCCATCTGCAGTGGGGAAGCGTGCGCGACGGCACCTTGCGCGCCAAGACGCTGCAGGCGGTGGCCAGCGACGCAGAATATACCTGGTGGGAGACGACGATCGACACCGCCCCCACCGTCGATGTGCTCTCCTATCTGTTCGTTGTACAAGATGGCGACACCGTGCTCTATTACACCGACGACCCACGGCTGGACGGCGGAGCCGGGCAGGTCTCTTCGACAGCCCCTCTCTCTGACCAGGGGTGGAACCTCTACCTGTACGACCCAGGGTTTGTGGCGCCGGCCTGGGCGGCCGATGCCACCATCTACCAGATCTTTCCAGACCGGTTTCGCAACGGAGAACCGAAGAACGACCCCACCGCGCAGGATTGGTTCTATCCTGAAGAATGTGGTGGACGAGCCCGCCCGATCACCCCTTGGAACAGCCTGGTGCCCGATCCGGAGCCCAACGACCCAGGACGCAACCCGACCTGGCATGGCACCTACAACTGTACTTTTTACGGTGGGGATCTGCAAGGGGTCTGGGAGCAGTTGGACTACCTGCAGGCGCTGGGGGTGACCACCCTCTATTTCAACCCGATCTTTGATTCGCCCTCCAATCACAAATACGACGGGCGCGACTATCGACAGGTCGACGAACAGCTGGCGTTGGTCGGCGACCCGGCGGGGAGCAACCAGTTTTTTGTCGAACTGGCCGCTGCACTGGCAGAGCGAGGCATGAACCTGATTTTGGATGGGGTTCCCAATCACACGTCGAGCGACAGCCCGCTTTTTGATCGCTATGCCCGCCATCCAGGGGTGGGGGCCTGTGAGCAGGTGGCCAGCCCGGTGCGCAGCTGGTATTTTTTTGACCCAGCCCGCCCGGCGGGCAGCGGCCCTTGTGCCGGGGATGCTGCCTACCGTGGCTGGTTCAATGTGGCCACCCTGCCGCAGCTGGACACCGCCCACCCAGAGGTGGTCGAGAGCTGGATCGGCGCCGACGGCATTGCGACCCGCTGGCTGGAGGTGCCTGGCGTGGCGGGCTGGCGGATCGATGTGGTGCCAGATGTTGTCGGCATCAACCCCCGTTTTTTTGCGCAGATGCGCCAGGCGGTCAAAACTGCCCACCCGGAGGCCTTGTTGATCTCCGAGACCTGGCGTGAGCAGGATGCTCGGCTGCGGGTGTTGGGGGATGAATTTGACACGACGATGAACTATCGTTTCCGGCAGGCGGTGCTTGGTTTTTTGCGAGACAGCGATTTTCGTGACAACGACGGCAGCCTGCCGGCGCTCTCTGCCCGTGAATTTGAGTCCGCCCTGCGCGCAATCCAGGAGGATTATCCGCCTGCTGCGTTTGCTACGGCGATGAACCTGCTTTCTTCGCACGATGTCAACCGGGCGGTACGTGTGCTCGACCCTGACGGCCTTGGCGAGCAGAGTGGGTTTGTGGAAGGGCGTGCTCGGCTGGCGTTGGCGGCGGTGCTGCAGTTCACCCTGCCCGGTGCACCGACCCTCTACTACGGCGACGAAGTGGGGTTGGTCGGTTTTGGCAGCGATGTCGGCCGCGACGACCCCTACAACCGCCAGCCTTACCCCTGGCCCGATGCCCCCGGCTATGACCGCCTGCCTGGCTGGCGACAGCAGGACCTGACGCTGCTGGAGCACTATCGGCGGCTGGGCCAGCTGCGTCGGCAGCATAGTTTTTTGCGGACAGGCTCCTGGGAAACGCTCTGGGTGGACGATGCCGGGCTGATCGTGTACGGGCGCAAAAATGGGGAAGGGGCAGCGCTGGTGGCGGTCAACCGCAGCCCAGCCACACAGCCGGTCAGCCTCAATCTGACCGGCTATCTGCCCTGGGGGGCAACGCTGCAGGATCCGTTTGGGAGTGCCCAGCTGACGGTGGGAGAAGTGGGCCAGTTTCAATTTGCGGTGCCTGCGCTGGGCTACCAGCTGTGGGTGACCGAAGAAGGGGTCGACCTCACGGTCCCGGAGCCGCCCGCGGTGCTGGCCAGCGCAGAAGCCAGCCACACCATCACAGTGACCTTGCAAGGAGATGCTGGTGCGGAACGGTACATTCTGCAGCGGTCGTGGGTCGACGGCGGCTACCAGGATGTGGCCGAGCTGCCGGCTGGGAGCGGCGCGGTACACTTTGTGGAGCGTGGGCTGGAGAACGGTGTCTCCTACTGGTATCGAGCGGTGGCAGTCAGCGCAGGGGGAGTGCGCAGCCTTCCTGGGTCTGCAGTCGCGCTGATCCCCCATCCCGCCATCCGTTCGATCGTGTTGGAGGAGCCGTTGGTGCTGCAGCATACCGTCAGCGCGATCGAGCCGACAGAGGAGATGCGGGCTGTGGTCGGGATCGACGGTGAGAGCGATGGCCGCAGAGGGGTGCTGGTCCAGGCAGGCTGGGCGGCTGCTGGCAGCGAGAGCTGGACCTGGGTGACAGCCGACGCTGTCGCAGACAGCCAGGGAGGGGGAGAGCGCTATGTCGCCCGTCTGCTTCCGGCTGCGGCTGGCCGTTATATCGTCCGCTGGCGGGCTTCGACGACAGGGGGGCGTGAATGGACCTTCTCGGAGAAGACAGGGCAGCTGCAGGTTGCTGCCAGCCCGGACCGGACAGCCCCCAACCCGCCGTTTCGGCTCGACGAGATGGCCCGTTCTGGGGCGCTGATCTCGATCGCGATCCGTGCCTCGCGGCCAGCGGATCTCTTTGCCTACCGTGTCTGCCGCACCGATCTGAGTGCAAACGAGGCTGTGTGCGCTACCCAGGTCGATCTGGCCAGAGAGACCAACATCTTCACCGATACTGCGGTGACGGCCGGGCACACCTACCGATACAGTGTGCAGCTGGTGGACAACGCCTTCAACGTGTCTCTTCCTTCGCACCCGATCACCCTGACTGCCGAGCTGAGCAAGGTGGAGGTCACCTGGCGTGTGCGGGTGCCGGCCGAGACGCCGGCCGCAGACCAGTTGTTTATCGCTGGAGACAACCTCGACGCGTTTTTGGCGGCCTACACCCCTGGTCTGACCCCGATGGTGCCGGCGGGCGACCAGATCTGGGAATTTACGGCCACGCTCCAAGAAGGAACTCGGCTGCAGTACAAATACACGCGCGGCAGCTGGGAAAGTGTCGAACAGTGGGGGTCGATCAGCGGCTACACCAACCGTCAGCTGACGGTGGTCAAAGGAGCCGACGGGCGGATGCAGGTCGACGACACAGCGACCGACTGGGGGGAGGAGGGGCCAGATGACCGCCGGGCGGTCCAGTTCTGGCGAGACCCGTTGGTCACAGCTGTGGAGCCTGCCGCAGAGAGCAGAGGGGGTACGCCAGCTGCGATCCAGGTCGACTTTTCCATTGCAGCGACCGCGGTGGACGCTGATCGGACGTCGGTGATCGTTGTGGTGGATTCAAAGGGGCGGGCGGTGGCTGGGACGGTCACCCAGCCGGGGGAACGCCGTTTTGTCTTCACGCCGGCGGCACCTTTGCTGCCAGACAGCTACACCGCGACTGCTTTCCAGGTCGAACAGACGACGGCGATGTTGCACCCCTATACGTGGCGTTTTGTGGTGGAAGAGCCCTGAAAGGATGAAAAAGGATGGATGTCGAGCGCTATCGCGTGCTTCCGGGCAGCCGGGTAGAGCTGTCAGAGTGGGACCCAGAGGATCAACAGCTCTACAACGGAAGCAAAGAGAAGGGCAAGAGGGCTTTGCTGCCGCTCAACCGGAGGTTGGAAACCTTGCAGGAGCTGTTGTACGCCGAGAACAAGCACAAACTGCTGGTTGTGCTGCAGGGGGCAGACACAGCCGGCAAAGACGGCACGATTCGCCATGTCTTTGAAGGGGTCAATCCCCAGGGGGTCAAGGTGGCCAGCTTCAAAGTTCCGACCCCGGTCGAACTGGCCCACGATTATCTCTGGCGCGTCCATCAGCAGATGCCGGGACGGGGGGAAATTGTCATCTTCAACCGCAGCCACTACGAGGATGTGTTGGTCGTGCGTGTGCACAACCTGGTCGCCGGCGAGGTCTGGCAGCGGCGCTACGAACAGATCAACGCTTTTGAGTCGATGTTGGCGGACGAGGGGACGACGATTCTCAAATTTTTTTTGCACATCAGCAAAGAGGAGCAGAAAAAACGACTGCAGGATCGGCTGACGGACCGCGAGAAGCAGTGGAAATTCTCGCAGGGGGATCTGGCGGAGCGCCAGCATTGGGATCGGTACATGGAAGCGTATGAGGTGATGCTGAGCAAAACCAGCACGGTGCAGGCACCCTGGTACATTGTACCGGCCAACCGCAAATGGTACCGGAATTTGGTTGTCTCGCAGGTGATTTTGGCTGCGTTGGAGCGTCTGGAGATGCGCTACCCGGAGCCAGAACCCGGGCTGGATGGGGTGGTGATCGAATGAACGGCGGGCACTGCATCAACCTTGGTTGGGCTGGCAGTGCCCGCTGTTCATGGGAGCGGCCTGTCAAATGCCGGCGTTTGCACCGGCGGTCACCGCAAGCATCCCCAGGACGCCGATAATTCCCAGGATTAACATGACATAAAATATAGCCGAATATCCGGATTCGTCATTCATCGTTGAAGTCCTTTTCGCGCAGTGGCTGTCTGAGCGGTCTTCTGCAGCGCCAAGGCAGCGATGCAGGGATCGGGCGGTTCTGCGACGGGTGGGGCAAGGATTGAGACGAACCGAGATCTACAGAAGAAGACGGGGTGTGCGGCAAAAAGTTACGCTGATTTTGGGCAGTTTGAGAGAATGGAGCAGGCCGTGCGACAATAGGGGTCAGCCAAGAATTGCGAGAGAGGAGTGTGGAAGCTGTGGAGGAAAAAGGGACAACGATAGCGCAGCCGGCGGAAAAGATGCGCTATCTTTCTGAGCTGGCAGTCTTTCAGGATCTTTCTGCGCGTGAGATGGAGGAGCTGAACCGGATCATCACGATGAGCACGGTGACGAAGGGGCGTGTTTTTTACCGACCGGAGGAGCCTGGGGAGGTGCTCTTCATTTTGAAGGAAGGGAGGGTACAGCTGTACCGGATCAGCCCGGAGGGCAAGAAGCTGGTGATCACCACGCTGGGGGCGCACACCTTGTTTGGGGAGATGGGGCTGTTGGGGGCCAAGATGCAAAACACATTTGCTGAGGCGGTGGAGGACTGCCTGATCTGTGTCATGAATCGCAGCGACCTGGAGCGGTTGATTCTCAGCAAACCGCAGGTGGCCCTGCGCATTTTGGAAGTGACAGGGCGCCGGCTGCGTGACGCCGAGGAGCGGCTGGAAAACATGGCCTTCAAGGGGATTCCGGCGCGTCTGGCCAGCATTCTGATTCGGCTTTCTGAGGAACAGAACAGCCATGAAATCACCGGCTTTACCCACCAGGATCTGGCGGAGAGCGTCGGCACCTACCGGGAGACTGCGACCCAGGTCCTCAACGATCTCAAGGCTTCGGGCTGTATTGAGATTGGCCGGAAGCGCATTACGATTCTGGACATTGACGCCCTCGGGGCCATTGCTGCGGGGTGAGGGAGGCTGCTCTGAGTTTGGATTGTCGGACAACTCAGTTGACATTTGGCCCAAACGTCGCTAAAATCCAGGGTGTAGCAAAAGTTGTGTGCGTAAAATGCTCTCTGTGAGCACCGACCGATGACTACTCAAAAGCTGGTTGCAGCGTCTTTTTCAAACATGTCTGACCCAAGATAGATTGCCAACGTTCAGGAGATTTTGTCATGACCCATGTAATTTTTGACCTGTGCATTCGCGATGGCGCTTGTGCTGAGGTTTGTCCGGTAGAATGTATTGTTCCTGGCCAGCCGGAAGACGAATGGCCCTGGTTCTACATCGACCCAGACACCTGCATCGACTGTGGTGCCTGTGTGCCCGAATGCCCGGTGGATGCGATCCTGCCAGAGGAGGATCTCCCAGAAGAATATCAATACACGACCGAGCTCAACGCGCTCTTTTTCTCGGAAGGTCCTGGCTACTCTGCGTTGGGCAAGGGCAAGTAGTCTGACCTTTGCGTCTTCCGCGCTGAAGGAAAGAACCCCTGCAGGCAGGGGTTCTTTTTTTATAAAAAGAATTGATTCCTATGCAGACTGAGTTGAATCCTGAGTTGAATCCTGAGTTGAATCCTGTCGGTGGGCCTGACTGGTCGGATATCCAGCGGGCGCTTGTGATTGTGGCCCATCCTGACGACGCAGATTTCATCTGTGGTGGGACTTGTATCCAGATGGCTCGTCGGGGCATCGAGGTGACCTATCTGGTATTGACGAACGGCGACAAAGGCAACCACAACCCAGAGATCACCCGAAACCAGCTGATTGCCATGCGCCAGATCGAACAGCGCAAAGCTGCCAGCTTGTGTGGTATTCGAGAGGTGCTTTTTATGGGGGAGGAGGATGGTTTTCTCCGTCCTGACCGTTCCATCCGCAAACGGGTGACCCAGGCAATTCGTCGGATTCGTCCTGAGCTGATCATCTCTACCCATCCCGACCGATATTTTGTTGGGGATGGGTACATCAACCATCCAGACCATCGCAACGCGGGTCTGGTGGCGATCGAGGCGATTTTCCCGGCGGCTGACAACCCGATGTTTTATCCAGACATGGCGGATGAGGGGTATCACCCGCATAAAATCAAATATCTGTATATACACGGCCACGACGCCCCCTCGTTGCGGGTGGATATCACGGCTGAGTTGGCGACCAAGGTAGAGGCGATCCTCTGTCACAGTTCGCAGTTCAGAGATCCGGAGGGGGCGCGCCAGCGTTGGTTGGAGAGCTGGGGGGAGCGGCAGGAGGATGGGAGTCTCCGGTATTTTGAGGCATTCAAGGTGATGAAGTTTGGCTGAGCAGACGGGGGGCAGAACTTTGCCCCCCGTCTGGAGAGGGTTTTTTCTCTGCTGCTGTTTACTGGGCTTCTGCCATCATCGTCTCTTCTTGTTCGTTGGCGAAGGTGGTCAGCGTATCCAAAGTGCTCTGAATGTCGGCGCCCTGCATGATCTCGTTGAAGGCTGTGGTGGTGGCGTCGCGCACGGCGGTGTAGGAGATGAGCTGCGGCTCGTAGGCGCTGAAGGGGAGCAGTTCGACCCCCTGCAGGTATTGGGCGTTGCCCAGCTGGACTTCTGAGAAGAAGTCGGCGGTGCTGGCGCGTGTCGGGAAGTAGCCGCTGACCCCCGTCCAGCGGGCCTGAATTTCTGGGGAGGTGAACCATTTGACGAAGAGCCAGGCAGCCACTTCCTGTTCTGGGGTGGTCTTGGCGATCATCACATCACCGCCGTAGATGTTCTGAACGGGCTGTTCGGTGGTGTGGGGGATTGCTGCGACGCCCCAGCCATCTGGCTCGCGGCCCTGTTCTTCTGCTACAGTGGCGAGGTCTCCGCCGTAGAAGGGGATGCCCGAGGTGGAGCCCTGGGCGAAGAGCGCCTTGCGGGCGGCGAACTGCGGGTTGGGGTAGCCTTCGGTGAAGAAGTAGGCGCAGCCTGCGTCGTAGAGCCCCTTGAGGAACGTCATGGCTTCGACCGTAGCGGGGCTGTTGTAGAGGTAGCGGGTGCCCTCTTCGGTCAGCACGTTGCCGCCGAAGGCGAAGGTCCAGGAGGCGACCGCCGATGCGTCGTCGCGCAGGATATAGCCGCCGGTTCCATCGCCATTGGCGGCTGCGCCGGCGCAGGCCATCTCTTGGAATTCAGCGGGTGTGGTCGGTGGGCCAGAGAAGCCCAGCTCTTCGAGCCAGCTCTGGTTGTAGAAGATCACCTCCATCGAGCGATTGGGGGGAAAGCCCAGCCGTTGTCCGTCGAAGAGTGGGTTGACGCTCTGTTCGAGGAACGCCGGATAGAAGTCAGCGATCTCCTCGGCGCTCATGCCCCAGGTCGGGTCGTTCATCAGCAGGTTGAGGTCGACCAGGGTGTCGTTGAGCTGGTAGAAGGACTGGTCGTTCTGGTAGCCGACGAGCAGGGTAGCTGGCAGCTCACCAGCAGCAATGCTGGAATTGACCTTGTCCCGGATTTCGTCGTAGCCGCCCTGGTTTTGGGCTTCTACGGTGATTCCATATTCGTTGGTCGCGTTGAACTCGGCGATCAGCTCCAAAAGCCCTTCCTCGCGCGAGCCAGAGTGCTGGTGCCACCAGACGACCGTCTGTCCAGAGGGGTCGACGCCGGCGTAGGCCCCTTCGGCGGCTGCTTCGGCTGCCGGGGCGGCGGGGGCTTCGGCTGGCGCTGCTGCCGGGGCTGCCGGCACGGCGGTGCAGGCTGAAACTGCCAGCGCTGCGCTCAGCAGCAGGGGGGTCAGCCACAACGGTGTACGCATGTTTGTCTCCTTGTGTGCAAAAAAGTCATGTGACGGTGATGATTCAACACAGGCACTGTTCCAGAAGGAACGCAAGAAACTGCCCTGGTTCCAGCCATCCAGATGGTTGTTTCATTGGGGGGAGAGGGTGGGGCCGCCAGACTCTGCCGTTGGCTTCGGTCAGCTGTCTCCGTGAGACAGTGATCGTGGTTCTGGCAACAATAGAAGTAAACTTTGGCACGGTTAATGTCTCTCTCCCCTGGGTTAATGACATGTAAAGGATTTGCAAACAAGTATCGCACCGTCGCGCTGCGTCGGCTCAGGCGGAGCCGCCGCCGCCCGGCCGGAAGGGAGGGGGGGTGAGCAGCATCTCGGTCACCTCCTGGCCAAGGCCCCCCAGCGGGCTGCGGCGGCTCGGCAGCCCGCGCATGAAGGGCAGCAGCTGGTGACGCGCAACCTCAAAGACGCGCCGCAGTTCAGCCACCGGGTAGCGGTGTTCGTCGACCCGCAGCTCACAGTAGGGATACTCTTCCGTGTCCATGACCTTGAGGGCGGCAGACTGCTTGCCGCGCTTGTCGCCGCCTGCCGCCTGGCCTGCCTCCAGCGCCACCAGCAGGCGCTCCGGCAGCTCAAGCGCAGCCGCCCGGGCAAACGCATCGGCCATCGCCTCGACGGTCGACGCACCGACCAGCATGTTGCCCTGCGCAGCAAAGTCGCTGCCCGTGATGTGCCCGCACCAGGGAACACAGGCCGACCCGGTCCACGCCGCACTCCGCCCCTGGTTGTCGACAACCCCCACCTGCCGGTCGTCGCGCCCAGGGTCGCCGGCGATCAGCCTCTCCAATGTCTCCTGGGCACTCAGCCCCTGGGCGAGCAGCACCAGCCCGTCGATGCCCAGATACGGGTTGACCCACGACTGGGTGGCGATGGCCCCCACCCCCGCTCTGGGGAAGGGACAGAGGCTGCCAACACCCGGCACAGCGGTCGAAACCGCTACACCCATCATGCCTGTGCGCATACAGCGGGCCGCAATCGAAAATGTACTCAACCTCAACATGCTCTTCTCCCTCCAGACAAGGCGTTCTCTTATTTTTCCTGCACAGCAGACAGACCCGCCGCACTCCCCCCGTCGTGGGCGACCTGGCCCGCCTCGATCCAGTCAGGGCGGCCGTTGGCAAAACGCGGGGTATGCCAGAAACACGCCGCCCGGTGCTCGTTCGACAACGCATACAGGGCCGGCGCTTCCGCTGAACAGAGCTCCATGCGCACCGAGCAGCGGGTGTGAAAACGACAGCCGCTGGGCATGTGCGTGCCACTGGAAACTTCACCCAGCAGGGGCACGCCGCGACCGCGACGGGCAGGGTCGGTGAGCGGGATGGCGTTGACCAGCGCCCGCGTGTAGGGATGCTGCGGGTTGGCAAACACCTGCGCGATCGGCCCATGTTCCACCACCTGCCCCAGGTACATCACGGCAACGCTGTCGCAGACATAGCGGATGACCCCCAGGTTGTGGCTGACAAACAGATAGGTCAGCTGCAGCTCCTGTCGGATCTCGCGCAGCAGATTCAAGATGCGGGCCTGCACCGAAACATCCAACGCCGAGGTCGGTTCGTCGGCGACCACCAGCGAAGGACGCAGCAGGATCGCCCGCGCAATCGCCACACGCTGGCGCTGCCCGCCGCTCAAGCCATGTGGATGGCGGTCGAGCATGCTGTTGTCCAGCCCGACATGGTGCAGCACCTCCACCACCTGCTGCAGACGGCTCTCGCGAGTGCCGATCTGGTGCACCTCCAGCGGGGCCAGCAACACGCTGCGCACGCTCTGGCGTGGGTTGAAACTGGCCGCCGTGTCTTGAAAGATGGCCTGCATCTGGCGCCGCTGGCGGCGCAGGTCAGCCGGTGCCATGGCATGGATGTCGCCGCCGTTGAAGAGCACCTGCCCGGTCGTCGGCCGCGCCAGCCCCAGCACAATCCGGCACAGCGTAGACTTGCCAGATCCAGACTCCCCGACGATGCCCAACGATTCGCCGCGCTGCAGCGTCAGGCTCACCCGGGAGAGCGCCTCGATCTGTTGGCGGCGCCAGGGCAGCCCCCCCAACGGGAAAACTTTGGAGACATCCCGAATTTCGAGCAGCGGTTCACGCACGCACTTCCTCCAACAGCCAGCAGCGGGCCAGATGCTCTGCTGCGACCGGCAGCAGCGGCGGTTCTTGCGCACAGCGCGCCAGGCGCTGCGCACAGCGGTCGGCAAAACGACAGCCCGGCCCGATCTCATAGGGGGAGGGGATGCGCCCTGGGATGGCAGCCAGCTCGGCCTGGGCCAGCTCGATCGAGGGGGTGGCGTTCAACAGCGCCTGGGTGTACGGGTGGCTGGGGTGGGCAAAGAGCCGCCCGACCGGCCCCTCTTCCACGATGCGCCCGGCGTACATCACGTACACCCAGTCGCAGCTTTCCGCCACCACGCCCAAATCGTGCGTGATCAGCAGAATTGCCGTCTCATGTTCGTCACGAATTTCCCCAAGCAGACGCAAAACTTGGGCCTGGATCGTGACATCCAGCGCCGTGGTCGGTTCGTCGGCGATCAACAGGTCGGGTTCCAGCGCCAGCGCCATCGCCGTCATCGCCCGCTGGCGCATCCCCCCGCTGAACTGGTGGGGATACTCGGCCGCACGTGTCTCCGGCAGCGGAAGATGAACGGCACCCAGCAGCCGGACAGCTTGCTCCCAGGCAGTCTGCCACCGGCTGCGGCGGTGCAGCACAAAGGGCTCGCCGACCTGACGCCCGATCGGCTGCACCGGGTTCAGGGCCGAGAGCGGGTCCTGTGGAATCAACGCCATGCGGTTGCCGCGCAGCTTGCGCATCTGGGCGTCGGAGAGGCTGGGCAGCGAAGTGCCAGAAAGCCGGATGTCCCCCCCCACGATCCGGGCGACGTGGGGCATCAGACGGAGGATCGAGAGCGCAGTCATCGTCTTGCCGCTGCCCGACTCCCCAATCACCCCGACAATTTCGCCGGGCCACACCTCCAGGCTGACCCCCTCCACCACCCTGGCAGTGCCCTGCCGCGTCTGCAACTGCACACTCAGATTGTCGACCGCCAGGACGGGGGGCGTGTCCAGACGACGACGAGGTCGTATCAGTTCTTGCATGCTCAATCCTTCATGCGCGGGTCAAAGAAATCGCGCAGCCCATCGCCCAGCAGGTTGAACCCGAGCACGCCGACAAAGAGGGCCGCGCCAGGCACGATGGCCAGCCAGGGTGCTTGGGCCATAAAGCCGCGGCCAGTGCTCAGCATGTTGCCCCAGGAGGGCTCGGGCGGCTGTGCGCCCAGCCCCAGAAAACTCAGAGAGGATTCCAAAATGACAGCGTAGGCAAAGGCGGTCATCGCCTCGACCAGCAAAGGCGTCATCACATTGGGCAAAATTTCGCGCTGGAGGATGCGCGCATCGGCCATGCCAATGGTGCGGGCCGCGTCGATGTAGGACTGACGCAGCACCTTCTGGGTCGAAACACGGGCGAGCCGGGCAAAGCCAGGAATAAAGATGATGCCGATGGCCACCATGGCGTTGAGGATGCTGGTGCCGAGCACCGCCATCAGCACGATCGCCAGCAAGATCGCCGGAAACGAAAAGAGCAGCTCCATCGCCCGCATCAGGGCCAGGTCCAGGATCCCCCCCCAATAGCCGGCGACTACGCCGATCAAAAGCCCCCCGAACAGCCCGACCGCCACCGCCACCAGCCCCACCTGCAGCGAAATGCGCGCGGCAAAGACGGTGCGAGAAAGCACATCGCGGCCGATCTCGTCGGTGCCCAGCCAGTGGGTCGCACTCGGGGCCTGCAGCATGTCCGTCACGTCCAGGTCGTAGGGGGAATAGGGGGTCACCCACGGTGCAAACAACGCTGCCAGACAGACCAGGGCCACCAAAACCCCGCCAATCCACAGGAGCCGATAGCGGCGCCAGCCAAGTGGAGGACGCACAGCGCTTTGCCCGCTCATTGCTCCGACCTCGCATGTACCTGGCGGGGGTCAAGCACCGCAGCCAGAATATCGACCACCAGGTTGAGCGTCAGCACGACGACCGTGATCACCAGCACACTCGACAGCAGCACCGGGTAGTCGCGGTTGATGATGCCGACCAGCACCAGCGAGCCAAGCCCCGGCAGCAGAAAGATGTCTTCGATGATCACCACCCCGCCGAAAAGCCAGCCAAACTCGACCGCACCGACCGTCAAAAAGGGGATCAACGAATTGCGCAGCGCATGTTTCCAGATCACCACGCTGGGATTGGCTCCTTTGGCAAAAGCAGTCCGAATATAGTCGGACGACAAGACTTCGATCATCTCCGCACGCATGATGCGCAGCAGCAGCGCCGAAGAGACGACCCCAAGCGACAGGGCTGGCATGAGCAAAAGACGCAGATTCATCGCCGGGTTTTCGGCAAACGGGACGTAGCCGCCGGCCGGAAGCCAGCGCAAAGTCATGCCCAGCAGCAAAATCAGCAGCGTGGCCATCCAAAAATTGGGGATGGCGCCGAAGAGAGTTGCGATCGCCGAGATGACCGTGTCGACCGGGCGTTGGTGGTAGTAGGCCGCAAACGCGCCCAAAGGCACGGCGATCAGATTGGCGATCAGGAAGGCCAACAGGGCCAGCTCCAGGGTCACCGGCAGCCGTGCCAGGATCTCGGGGCCGACCGGCACCCGATTTTGAAAGGAGGTGCCAAAATCTCCCTGCAACACCCTGGCAAGCCACTCGAAATACTGCACATACAACGGGCGGTCCAGCCCAAGCTCGTGTTCAAAACGCGCAATGGCCTGCGGTGTGGCGTCGATCCCCAGCGCAGCTTTGGCGGCTGAACCCGGGATGACGTTGACCGCCAGGAAGAGGACCATCGAGGTCACCAAAATGGTGGGGAAAAACCAGGCAAGCCGAACAACAATCAAACGTAACATAGCGCCAGTCCCAACAGGCTGTCTTGTCGGTCTGCTGTTGGCAGCAAACTGCCAACAGCAGACCGGTGGGCCTTACTGTGCCAGCCAGGCGTCCTTGAGGGTCTTGAGGAACCCGGTGCGCATCGGCTTGTAGTTCTGCAGCTGGCTGGTGTGGCCGATCAACAGCCACCCGTTGACCAGGGGCACGATCGGCATGTCGTCCATCGACAGCTGTTGCTGCTGGCGATAGGCCTCCTTGCGCGCTTCCTGGCTCGGTGCCGTCCGCCCTTCGGCCAGCAAGCTGTCCATGGTTTCGCTGGCATATTTTTGCACGTTGATCCCGGCATTGGCAGAGCCATAGTTGTTGGCCACGAAATCGTCGGGGTCGGCCAGCGGGCTCAGCCAGTACATGGTGGTGATGTTGAAGTTGCTGGGCCCCCAGACTTCATCCCAGTAGCGCGGGACTTCCATCGTCTCGATCGTGGCCCGGATGCCGATCTGCTCCAGGTTGGCCTGGAGGATGGGGGCCATGGCCATCTGGGCAGGGAAGGAAGAGGCGATCGTCAGGGTGGTTTCAAAGCCGTCGGGGTAGCCAGCCTCGGCCAGCAGCGCCTTGCCCTTCTCTGGCTCGCCGGTGGCGGTGGTAAACTGCACATCCCCCGCATAGGCCCAGTTCCATTCTGGGATCACACCCCCCAGGATCGGCGTGGCCTGGCCGAAGAAGGCACCCTTGACCAGCGCCTCGCGGTCGAGCGCGTACGAGACCGCCTGGCGCACGCGCGCGTCGGTGAAGGGCTCCACCGTGTTGTTGAGCAGCATCCAGTTGTAGCGGGAGCCTTCCAGCGTCACCGCTTTCAGATCTGGGTTGGCCTGCAGCGCTGCCCAGTCTTTGGGGGGGATTTCGTTGGAGAAATTGACCACGCCGGTCATCAGCGCAGTGTTGAGCGCAGTGGTGTCTGCGATGATGTGGTACTCCATCGCATCGAAGTAGGGCTTGCCCGCTTCGAAGTATGTTTCGTTGCGCTCGAACCGGATCATGCTGCGCGGCTCGTAGCTGACAAACCGGAACGGCCCGGTGCCGACCGGCTGGGCGTTCAGGTCGTGGCCCGACTCGACCAATGCCTTGGGGACGATCGAAGAGCCAGGGAAGGCCACATAGATCAAGAAGGGGCCGGTCCGTTCTGTCATCTTGAACTCCACCGTCAGCGGGTCCAAAACGTTGACGCTCTCGATCGTCGAGACCTGGGCCCCGTAGGAGTAGCCCGAATCTGGCGCACGCAGACGGTCGAAGGTGAATTTCACATCCTCGGCGGTGAAGGGGTCGCCGTTGTGGAAGGTGACATTCGGGCGCAGCTTGAAGGTGTAGGTCAGCCCATCTTCGGAGATCTCATAGGATTCGGCCAGCTCGGGGTAGGGGGTAGCGTCTGGGTCGAGGGCCATCAAGGTCGAATAGACCTGCTCGATCACCACATGTGACATCCCGCTGGGGCCGCGGACAGGGTCGAAACCGGCCGGGTCGGCCGAGAAGGCAGCTTTGAGAATGCCGCCGCGCACTGGCTCGCCGGCTGCCTGGCCGCCGGCCGCCGCTGGGGCTGCCGCCGGCGCGGCGGCTGGGGCACAGGCGGCCAGCAGCGACGCTGTGGCGCTCCCGGCCCCCAAGACCGCAGCAAGCTGCAAAAAACGACGCCGGCTGAACGCAGCCAGACCTTCAGAAGAATTGGATACATTCGACGCATGTTCGGAAGATAGAGCAGACATTGTCCCTTGGTCCTTTGAATACAGATACAACAAAAACGAAGTGCAGAACGCAGCTCACCAACTACAACGGGGCAACTTCGGGCAATTTTTCGGGGCAATGCAGGCACACACTTGACCACCCTAGTATACCAGCAGCGCCCGCCAGCGGCAAAGCCCCGGCTGCCTGGGGCTCAGGTTGGCTGTCGAGCAGGACGGTATGGGTAGGAAAACCAATAGTTCCCCGCCCCGACCTCCAGCCGGGTGTCCGCCCCCACCTGCACTGGGTGGGAGACCCCCGGCGCAGCGGTCAGGGGCAGGTCGCTTTCCCTGACCGTCTCCAGCCGGGCGTTGGGCAGCTGTACGGTCGCCCAGGCATTGGCCGGCACCGTGACCTCCATCTGCAACTGGCCCGCCTCGATCGACCAGCCCGAAACAATCAGCCCACGTGTCGAGGCGTAGGTGGCGCGCGCAGACTGCAGCCCCCCCCCAGGCAGCGGACGGATGGAAATCTGACGATAGCCTGGCTCGGCAGCCTCGATCCCGGCTACCTTGCGGTATAAAAATTCGACCACCGCCCCGGGGCTGTAATGGTTGAGCGACATCTGCGGTGTTCCATCTGGGCCGATCCCCTCCCACGTTTCCCAGACTGTCGTCGCACCCTGGGTGACTGCGTAGAGCCAGGAGGGAATCGTCGTCTGCATCAACAGGTCATAGGCAACATCCAGGTAGCCTTGCTCTGCCAGCACCGGGCAGAGCAGGACAGTGGAGAGAAAACCGGTGCCGATATGGTTGCCGGCCGCCCGAATCAGGCGGACCAGATGGCCAGCAACCGCCGGTTTGAGCGCCGCTGGAACGAGATCGAACGCCAACACGCGCACATACGACGCCTGGCGGTCGGGCTCGATCCGCCCGTCGGGTCCGACAAATTCTTCGCAGTAGACCGTTTTGACCTGGTCGGCCAGGCGTTGATAGCGATCGGCCTCTGTCTGCCTGTCCAACGCGGCAGCTGTCCAGGCCAACACTTGGGCAGAACGGGCGTAGTAGGCAGTAGCTACTTCTGGAGCCCCCAAAATCAGCCGCTGCAGCATGCCTGCAGCCACCTTCAGCTGAGAGCCATCTCCTGGCTCCAGCCATTCGCCCCACTGGTAGCCGGTATCCCAGATCCACTGCTGCCGCTCCCGGGTCTGTGGATTGGACCAGAAGCGTGGGTGGAGGCGTCGGGCCCAGTTGACTTGGCGGGCTCTGGTCTGGACATAGTCCAGCCACTTTTGCATGCTGGCGTACTGACGTTCGAGCAGCCGCACGTCTCCGTATGCCTGGTAGAGCGCCCAGGGCATCAGCGTGGTGACGTCCCCCCAGCCCGCTGAACCGTTGATCAAGTTGAGAAAATGGGCCAGAGGTTCCTGAGCCACCCGGTACGGGTTGGGCACAAAATTGCCCACCATTCCGTTCGGCAGCTGTTCCAGACAGAGATCTTGCAGCCATTTGCCCAAAAAAGCCCGTGTATCCATCAGCAACGACGCCGACGGGGCAAAGATCTGCGCGTCCCCGGTCCAGCCGGCCCGCTCTCGTTGGGGGCAGTCGGTGGGAATGTCCAGGAAATTGCCTTTCATGCTCCACTGCACGTTGTGGTGGAGCTGGTTGAGCAGCGGCTCCGAACAGGTGAAATGGCCTGTAAACGGCATGTCGCTGTAGATCGCAACCGCACAGAAGTCATGTGGTTGTGGGTCGCCGGGATGGCCTTCCAGTTTGACATACCGAAACCCATGCACGGTGAAGCGTGGTTCGTAGGTCTCTTCGCCGTCTCCTTTCAAGATGTAGCAGATCTCCTGAAAAGGAGGCTGTCGTTTAGGGTTGCCGACGAGGAGGTGATCCACGGTGAAGTTGCCGTCTTTGCCCAAAGTTTCGCCATGGCTGAGGCGGACGACTGTTCCAGCAGGGCCGCGCACAGTCATGCGGACGACCCCTGCCAGGTTCTGACCGAAGTCCAGGACGGTTTCGCCGTTGGGGGTGTGTAGAATTTGGGGGGGGAAGCGTTCCTGGCGCCGCACGGGGACCCCCAACGACGCCACCAGCCGGTGGCTGGGGCGCGGCACAACCCGCACCCCCTGCCAGGCTGCTGCGTCGTAGCCGGCCACGCACCAGCCTGGCAGCTCCCGTCTGGCGTCGTAGATTTCTCCTTCTCGCATATCTGATTTTATCAGCGGGCCTGTGGTGGCCCGCCAGCCAGCATCGCTGCCGACAACCTGGGTCGACCCGTCCGCCAAGACGAGCTGGAGCTGGGCCAACAGGGCCAGCCGGGTGCCGTAAACGTTGCGCGAACCAGCCACATAGATCCGACCACGGTACCAGCCATCCCCCAAAATTGCGCCCAACACATTTTCTCCGGGCTGCAGCAGGGCGGTCACATCGTAGACCTGGTACTGCAGGCGCTCGTTGTAGGCGGTATAGCCAGGGGTAAAAAGCTGGTCGCCTACCCGTTGGCCGTTCAGCCAGGCTTCGTAAAGACCATGTGCCGTGATGAGGAGCCGGGCCGTTCGCACTGGCTTTTCGAGCCGGAACGGCCGGCGCAGGAAAGGACAGGGATGCAGGATTTTGGGATCCTCGTCCCAACCCGCCTCGATCCAGTTGGCTTTCCACTCCTGGGCATCCAACAATCCCATCTCCCACCAACTCGCTGCACTCCATCCTGAGCACCGGCCACCCTGGTCCCAGACCCGGACCCGCCAGTGGTACCGTTGGCCGGAGTCGGCCACCCATGTGGCGGGCAGGGTCAGGCTGAGCGCATCAGACTGCACGTGACCTGAATCCCACAGCAGTCCTTGTTCGCCGTCAAACGAGTCGGTGCAGGTCACCTGCACCTGGTAGCCACTCTGGCGGGCACCCCGTCCGGGTGCAACCACCTGCCAGCTTAGCTGGGGCTGGCGCACGTCGATCCCCAAGGGGGTCTCCAATGCCTCGGTGCGCAGCATTCTGGGGGTCAGCGCATCCGTGTGGGTCTGTTCCATTCCGCCTCCTTGGTTATACGCATCTTTCATCTGCTGGGCACAAACCTGGCCGCGCCGGTCAGGCGGGCAAATCCCCCCAGCGGCGGTCGAGCTCCCGGTCGCCCCGCTTCATGGCCAACAGCAGCGCGTCCTGGTCGACAGGCAGCGCCCGACAGCGCACGCCGGTCGCATGGGAGATGGCATTGGTGATCGCCGGGCTGATCGGGATCGAGCTGATCTCGCCGACACCTTTGGCGCCGTAGGGCCCTTCTGCGGTCGGATCCTCCACCACAAAGTGACGCATCTGTGGGGTCTGTTTGATGCCCGGCATCTTGTACTGGCCCAGATGCTGGGTCCAGGGACGGCCCTGCTCTTCGATATAGTGCTCGGTCAGCGCATTGCCGATCCCCATCACGATCCCGCCTTCGATCTGGCCGGTGAGGCTGAGGAGGTTGATCGCCCGGCCGATATCGTGGGCGGAGACCACCCGCTCGACCGCCACTTCCCCGGTCTCGCAGTCGACGCTGACCAGGGCTGCGTGCACGGCGTAGGAGAACCCAAAGTGCATATCGCCCCCTGTGCCCAGCGGCTGGGTTTTGGGGGCCCAGTATTCGTAGCGCAGCTTGGGCGCGTGTCCTTCGTCGATCAGCGTCTGCACCGCTTCGGCAAAAGACAAGGTGTGCAGACGGCGCGGCAGGGCCGGCTGGGGGGGGGGCGTGCCGTCTTCTCCCTTGACCAGGGCCAGCCGGTTTTCGTCTACGTAGGCCAGCCCTTCATGAAACGCGAACACAGCAGGAGGAAGATCAAATTTTTCGGCCAGCACGCCCTGTATGCGCTCGCGCATCGAGCGGGCTGCCAGCCGCGCTGCGTTGCCGCTCAGATAGGTCTGGCGGCTGGCGGTGGTGGGCCCGCCGTCGGGCGAGAGGTCGGTGTCCATCACCAACACGCTGACCTCCTGGATGGGCAGGCCCAGCTCCTCGGCCGTGCACGCGGCCAGTACCCCGATCAGGTTCTGCCCCATTTCGGCGCTGCTTGTGCGAATCTCAGCGCGGCCGTTGGGGTAGACCTCCACCTCGGCCTCGGCTTTGTCGGGCGCGCCGCCGCCCAGGCCGGTATTTTTGTAGCCGGCAGCCACGCCCCAGCCATAGACCTTGCTGCCAACCCGCACTGGCGCAAAGAGCTGCTCCGACGCCCCTTCCAGCGGCCAGGCGCGCATCTCGGCTTCGACCTTCTCCAGACAGGAGAGCAGCCCGACGCTCTCTTTGAGCTGCTGGCCGGTGGCCGTGGTCGAGCCGACACGCAGGGCATTCTTGCGGCGCAGCGCAATCGGGTCCATCCCCAGCGCTTCGGCGACCAGGTCCAGGTTGCTTTCGACAGCAAACGCCGACTGGGTGACGCCGAAACCGCGGAAGGCACCGCACGGGGCGTTGTTGGTGTACATGGCGTAACAGTCGATCTGGGCACTGCCCACCGCGTACGGGCCGGTCGCATGGGTGGTGGCGCGCGTCATCACCTTTTCGCCCAGGCTGGCATAGGCGCCGCTGTCCCCATACAGCTCGGCTTCGACGGCGGTCAGCGTGCCGTCCTCCCGCGCCCCGGTCTTGATGCGGATGAGGGTGGCATGGCGTTTGGGGTGGAAGCGCAGGCTCTCCTCGCGCGTGTAGAGGATCTTGACCGGGCGCCCGGTGACCTGGGCGGCCAGTGCCGCGTGCACCTGGCCGGCAATGTCTTCCTTGCCGCCGAAGCCTCCCCCCATCACCGTGCCTTTGACGCGCACAGTGTCTTTGGGCAGCCCCAGACAGCGCGCCACCTGGTCCCGGTCGGCGTAGGGAATCTGGCTGCCCACATAGATCGTGAGCTTGTCGTGGCGACCGTAGCGCGGGTCCTCCCAGCCGGCGGGCACCCCGACCGCACACTCGGGCTCCAAAAAGGCATGCTCGGTCATCGGGGTCCGGTAGGTGCGCTCGACGACCACATCGGCGGCAGCAAAGCCAGCCTCGACGTCGCCGTGGCGCACCTGGATATGCTTGAGCAGGTTGCCGCCGGGCCGGTCGGGGTGCAGCACCGGCGCGTCAGGCTGGCGGGCGGCGACCGGGTCGGTCACCGCTGGCAGCAGTTCATACTCGACCCGAATGTGCGCAAGGGCCGCATGGGCCTGTTCGTCGCTGTCGGCGACGACCAGCGCAACCGGATCCCCGACATAGCGGGCCGGGTACGGGCCGCCGGCAAAGGCCGGCCAGTCGTACTCGACCAGACCATGACGCAGCTCGCCAGGAATATCCTGCTGTGTCAATACGCAGCGCACACCGGGCAGCGCCATCGCCGCAGCGCTGTCGATGGCCAGGATCCGGGCATGGGGGTGCGCGCTGCGCAGTGTGGCGCCGTGCAGCATGCCGACAAAAAGATAGTCGTCGGCGTAGAGGGCCTGCCCGGTGACCTTGGCGACCGCATCCGGCCGCGGCAGCGCCCGCCCGATCTGGGCCAGCGGTTCGACCTGCGAAGGCAGCGATGGCGCCGGCATGTGGCCGCTGCGCATCTTCTCTGCTGCTGCTTTGACCGCGTTCAGAATCGAAACATAGCCCGTGCAGCGGCAATAGGTGTCCTTCAGACAATGCTTGATCTCGGCGTCGCTGGGGGCAGGGTTGGCATCGAGCAAGGTTTTGGCCTGCAGAATGAAGCCCGGGGTGCAAAAGCCACACTGGGTGGCGCCGTGCTCGACAAACGCCTCCTGCAGCGGGTGCAGACAGGCACCTTCCTCGGCTGTGGGGTGCCAGCCCGCGGCCACCCCTTCGATCGTCGTGACCGCAGCCCCCTGCGCCTTGAAGGCCGGGTAGATGCACGAAACAACGCTGTGCCCGTCGACGATCACTGTACAGGCGCCGCACTCGGCTTCGTTGCAGCCGATCTTGGTGCCAGTCAGCCCCAGATCGTAGCGCAGCAACTCGCCCAAAAAACGATGGGCAGGCACGTCCAGCTTCTGCTGGACGCCGTTGACAGTCAGGTTCAGAATGGACATGGTTCTCTCCTGTGGGGTGGTCAGCAGCTGCGGGCCCGTTCGATCGCGACGGTCAGCACACGGCGCAGCAGCACGGCGATCAGTTCGTGGCGGTATTCTTTGGACGCACGATGTTTGCTGGTGCGCAGCTCGGCCTGTTGTTGGGCGGCGGCCACGGCCGCTTCGATGGCTGGCGGACCCAGCGCCGGGGCAGCCAGCAGCACCGCTTCGCTCTCTGTGGCCCGAAACGGGATCGGCCCGGCAGGTCCGACGGCGATCGTAGCAGCCCGCACACGCATGCCGGTATCGTCCAGGGTAACCCGGGCCGCCACACCCAGAATGGGCAGGGCAACCCCCTGCGGGCGCATGACCCGGTCGAACGCACTGCCGCTGTGGGCAGGACAAACCGAAAAACGAAAAGCGCCCAGCAGCTGGTGGGGAGCGAGCCGGTTCTTGCCAGGGCCGGCAAAGATCGAGAGCAGCGGCTGCCAGACGCTGCTCACCTCCCCGTCTACCCACGAACAGACCTGGACCTCAGCGTCCAAGGCCAGCAGCCCGATCGTGCCGTCGGCGGCGGGCAGGGCGTGGGCCACATTGCCGCCGAGTGTGGCGACATTGCGCACCTGGGGGCCACCGACCACACTGCAGCTCTCGGCCAGCGCAGTGCCGTGCTGCCGGATCAGCGGGCTGGATTCGATCGCCGCATGGGTGGCTGCGGCCCCCACCACCACAGCCCCCCCCTTCACCGACACAGCGTCGAACCCTCGGATCGCCGTCACATCCACCAAGGCGGCAGGGGCCGCATGGGTGCCCTGCTGGACCTCCAAAATCAAATCGGTGCCGCCAGCCACCACCTGGGCGTTGCCGGCGTACTGGTGGAGCAAAGACAGCGCTTCTTCGACCGTAGCAGGTCTATGGTAAGCTTGCCAGCGCATAATCCCCCCCTCGAACCATGACAAGATGGCCACAAGACTCCCACTGAAAGAAAGCTTACAATTGAGTAGACAGTATACCCGATCCGGCCCTGGCTGTCTATCGGCTCTCTATCGGGGGGGGGCAGGGCAATCGCGTCTCAATTCATCATGAGCGTGAGTAGCCGTATAAGATAGTCATGATCCCAGGTTGCCTTGAGGCGCTTGTTTTTGATGCCGAGTTTGACGGTCTTGTCCTGTTTGAGCAGGCTGAGAGCCATCCGC
>JAGWYN010000021.1 GCA_018969295.1 Chloroflexota bacterium
CGTCGCCGGCACCTTTGGTCATTTCATCGAGCGCTTCAGGCAGGACAGTGTTCAGCTCACGGATGAAATCGCGGCGAGACACAACCCGAGCATCCACCGAACGGCGACGACAAACCAGCACAATGCTCGATGCCAGGGCGTTGGTGCCGGAACCGATCATCCGATTTCCCAGCTCGGTGCGCATCGGCCAGGTGCCGGTGATGGCAAACCCAGCCTGAAGTACAGCCTCCAAAAAGGTTTCCCAGCCCGTCGAACTGGTGCCGCTGTTTTCGGTCTCCGCCTGCTTGAAGGCATAGTAGATGGTCACCGGGAAGGCAGCATGTGACAGCTCGGCCAGCCGACGCATGGCTGTCGTCATCCCATCCAGGAAAAACACCTCCGCCTCCAGCTTGCTGCCGTGCCGGTAGGGCGTGGCAATCAACTCTTCAGCTTTGGGCACCGCAATCGTGCTGAACAACATCGGAAAGACCGAACGCAGCGACCGACGCAGCCAGACATAGAAAAAGTCGGACAGGTCAGCATAGCCGATGTTGTCGTAGTAGGGCGGATCGGTGGAAATAACCTTGTCACGGCTGAGCGATTGCGTTTGTGCATTATGTTGTAAGGCAAAACTGTTTGCTTTTGCAGGCGTCGAGCCAACAGCCTTCCATGTCCAATCTACCATTGCCATCCAATTGCCTGATGAACTGCACAAAGGATTGCTTTCTGCATAATCCCAAACCATCGGAATTGCTTGGCGACCAAACGTATTACGAATTTTTTCTCCTGAATTATGCCAACTACAAATACTTGACCAATAATCGCCGCATTTGTCCACGGCAAACGCCAAATACAGCCCTACTGCGTCTGCATAGGCCTGTGCGCCGACGCCGCCATCATCCAGCGGCGTCGCATCCTGCGAAAGCGGATGTTCCCCTGCCAAGGACACAACATCCGCCAACACGCGCGTCCGCGCTTCCTGCACCAGATCCGAAAAGGTCGTCAACGCCACCAGCTGCCGCCGAGTGAAAAGATCACCGTAGGTGGTGAGTCCGTATGCCCAAGTCCAAAATGCTCTTTTGTCTTCGGAAAGTTTTAAGTCAGGCTTCCAGTTTGGTTGTGCTTGATTTGCCACAATTTCCATTTCTTGTGTTGATGGCAAATAAACACGCCCACGTTCACCCTCTGCAACGATTGCCATCAACCGGGCGCCCATGCGTCCAGATATTCCTTCGCCTTTAATGTGGTCTCCTGACATGGGCGTATTTGACATGATGCACGCAAAGTTCGCCCCGCGTGCGAGCTTCGTCCCATTCTTCGTCTTTTCCGGGTCCTTTGGTTTGCCCGTCTTCACCGTGAAGTGGTAGCCGCCCTTTTCGATCACCGGCTCGACATACGCCTCCTTCCCTTCTTTGGTGGAGAGCATGAAGGTCGATACCAGCGGCACGTCCACCTCTGAAAACGCTGGGTTGGGGCTTTTCACCGTGCGTGCCCACAGCCAGGCGATCACCGTCAGCGACTGTCCCACCAGCCCCTTCAGATCGGGCCGGTCCACCGCCATCTCTGCGGTGATCTCCACCTTGGGATACAGATGGCCGATGCGCTTCTCCGCCTCGTCGCGCATCCACTCGCCGTAGTACCGGACATCCTCCGCCAGCCCCTGCGCTCCACGATACGAGGTCGGGGCGATCAGATAGGGGGCAGAGGCCTCGCTTTTCCGATGGCCTTTCTTCCCCACCCGATTTCCGCTTCCCGGGTTGACCGGCGGCAAGTTGGCAAATTTGGGCGGAATCTCGATCATCGCCTTGTTGATGAGCACCGCCACCGGGTTGAGGTCGGAGGCGTAGGCCTCCAGCCCCAGCCGCTGCGCCTCCAGCGGGATCGAGCCACCGCCGGCAAAGGGGTCGTGCAGGCCGGGCAGTTTGTCGGGGTTGAAAAGCTCTGCCGCCTGCGGATGCTCCTGGTTGAGCGCACAGACCTCCCGCCAGGAGCGGCGGATTTCGGCGCGGGCCCGCTCCAGCACCTCCTCGTTGGTCGTGTTCTCCCACGTCACCAGCTCTTCAAGGATCTGGAAAAGCCGCTGGCGTTCGACCGCAGCGTCTTTTTTGTTCACGCCGTATTTGAAACCGCCACCCTGCTGGTAGCCCGGATCGTTGACCATCTGCGCAAAAATGACGGCGCGTGCAGCCGCCAGCGGACGTCTCGCCCACCAAAGGTGCAGCGTGCTCGGATGGCCGTGGCGAATCGATTTTTCTCGGGCCGACGCTTCGTTGATGGCATCGAGCGGCAGCGCCACTTCAATCAGTTTGCGCGGCGATTTGATCGGATGGGTCATCGAACACGTTCCCCTCTGGCAAGCAGCGCCTGCAAGTCAAAATTTACCGACGACACGCCCCACTCCGGCTCCTGCTCGAACGGGGTGCGCAGATAGTGCACGCTCTCCACGGCATCGTTGTCCCCGACCAGCACAATCGCCAACACAAATTTTTGGGCCTGGTTCAGCGCATAGACAATTTCGCTGCGCGAGACCGTCACCGTCGTGGCCCCTTTGGTGCGCCCTTTGACTTCGATGTGCAGCGCATCAGGCTGCCTGCCGGCGACCGCCGGCGGGTAGGAGGTGATGTCCCACCCACACTTCTGCGCCGACACATCGACCACCCGGCAGCCGCGCGCTTCCTCGATCCGGCGCACGGCGCCCATGGCCAGCGCCTCGACGCGCGCCCGCGCCGCCGCATCCGCAGCAAAAAAAACGGGCGTGTCGTCCCAGATGCCCTGCGCCCGGCGCAGCCGCCGCAGCAGCCCCATCGGCACGACCAGCGCACCGCCCAACACAACCGGCGTCGCGGAAATGACGTGGCGCTGTTTCATGAGCTCCTGCTTGCGGTTCTCCAACCGGCCTTCCAGGTCGCTGATCGTGCGCCGCGCATTCTCCAGGGTCAGGCGCACATCCTTGCCCGCAGCCAGATCGTCTTTGAGCTTGATCCACCGGTCAGACCAGAAGTCGATCTCCTTGGTCAGCCGTTCGTGGACGGCGGCAATCGTCTTGTCGATGTGGGCGATCTGACGCTCTGCCACTTCGTTGTAATGGTCGGGGACAAGCGTCGAGGCGGCCAGCGCCAGCGCCCGCTGTTCCTGGTCTGTGTGAATCCAGGGCGCCCGCAGCACCTCGTCCAGCAAGACGCGGTCGGCAGCGGCGACTGGATCCAGATCAAGATGGGGGGCCCATCCTGCAAAGGTCGAAGTGCCGTCGGGGGCCACATTGACAAACTGCAGACGTTTGGAGAGCACCTGGTCGTTGCCCGTCTTGATTTCGTGCGTGAGCATCAACAGCAGGTGGGGCTCTTCCCCGTCGTCGTTGGGGTTGACCAGAAGCGTTCCCTGGCGCAGCAGATTGCTGTGCTTTTCCAAAAGCAGGTCACTGATGGCAAGCAGCAGCGGATGACCTGGGTGGAGCAGCGCTGCATAGTCCAGGCCAGGTTTGTCGAACGGGCGCATGGCCTCTTTGGTAAAGCAAACGCGGCCGTAGCGTTTGAGCACCGGGGTCAGGTCGCGACGGTTGCGGCCAGCGATGCAGCGGTCTCGCTCCCGAATCACGGCGGGCACGTGCGTGATCTCGTAGCGCCCTGCTTCGCGCGGGTAGATCACCCCCTCCAGGGCCGCAAACGCCTGCAAAAAAAAGAGGCGCACAAAATGGGGCTGCAGCCGTCTCGCCTCGGCCTTTTCCATCTGCTCTTTCACGGCAAAAAGGCGTTCGACGCTCATCGTCTCCTGCGCCAGCGCATTGCGTTCCAAAATGGCGCGCAGGTGTCCCTGGTCCAGGGCAGTTTCGATGCGCTGGCCGAGCCTGGCGCGCACTTCAGGCCGGTCCCCGTAGCGAATCGCCTCGATCAGCAGGTCTTTGAGACTTTTCTCCTCGAAAACCTCCCCCAAAATATCGAAGACACGACCTTGCAGCGCATCGGCTTCCACCTCAAGTTTTTTGAGCAGCCGGTGGTAGACCTCCCCCTCGCGCGTCTCTTTGGCCACCAGGCTCCAAAGATGGCACACCTCCTGCTGGTTGATGCGGTGGATGCGCCCAAAGCGCTGCTCCAGCCGATTGGGGTTCCACGGCAGGTCGTAGTTCACCATCAGGCTGGCCACCTGCAGATTGACACCTTCACCGGCAGCATCGGTCGCCACCAGCACGCGCACGTCCGGGTTCAGCCAGAACTCTCCTTGCAGCCGACGACGTTCGTCGCGAGGGGTGGCGCCGTGAATGGTGATGATCGTGTCGTGGCTGCCCAGCACGCCGGCGATGCGCTGGTGCAGGTAGTTCAGGGTATCGCGATGCTCCGAAAAGATGATCAGCTTGCGCATCCGGCCATTGGCATCGTGCAGGGCCGGGTTGTCTTGCAAGATGCGTGACAGTTCATCCCACTTGCGGTCCTGGCCAGAGACAACGACCGCTTTGGCCCGGCGCTCCAGGTCGGCCAGTATGGCAATCTCTTTCTCCAGATCTGCGATCGTGCTGGCCGCTGTCGCATCATCGACCAGGGTTTCTTCGAGCGCCTCCTGTTCCTCGGCGTTCAAGTCGTCGTCGTCTTCAGGGAGATCCATCAACGTTTCTGCCAGGGCTTGCCGCTTGCGCGTGCCCATCCGCTCTTCGCGCACGCGACGCTCCAGCCGCTCCTTGCGCCGTTTGAGCGACTGATAGATGGCTTCGGGGCTGGAAGCCAGACGGCGCTGCAGCGCCGTCAAGGCAAAGCCGACCGAACTGCGCCGCTTGCCGTCAAGTTCGTCGGCCTTGCCCATCTCTGTTTTTACATAGTCGGTGACAGCTTCGTAAAGCGCCCCCTCCAGATCGGACAGCGTGTAGTTGACCGTATAGGCGCGCCGCTCGGGAAAGAGGGGCGTGCCGTCGAATTTGACCAGCTCTTCTTTGACCATGCGCCGCATCAGGTCGGAGGCGTCTACTTTGTGGACCCCATCCCGAAAGCGGCCGTAAAAGCGGTCAGAGTCGAGCAGCGACAGGAACAGTTGAAAATCTTCCTCCTTGCCGTTGTGGGGGGTCGCGGTCATCAGCAGCAGGTGGCGGGTGTGGGCCCCCAGTTTTTCGGCAAAGAGAAAGCGGCCGGTCTTTTCCAGTTTGCTGCCAAAAAAATGCGCCGAAAGCTTGTGCGCCTCGTCGAAGACGACCAGATCCCAGCCGGCAGCACACAGTTTTTCCTGCAGCTCTGAGTTGCGGGCAATCTGGTCCAGCCGGAGGATCAGCTGGGGGTGTGCCTCGAAGGGGTTGCCGCTGGGAGACATCCGTTCAAGTTCTTTCGAGTAGATCGCGAACTGCAGCCCGAATTTCCCCGAAAGTTCTTCGCTCCACTGCTCGACCAGGCTGCCCGGGGCCACAATCAGAATGCGTCGGGCGTCGGCGCGCAGGATCAGTTCTTGCATATAGAGGCCGGCCATCACGGTTTTGCCGGCGCCGGGGTCGTCGGCCAGCACATAGCGCAGCGGCTGGCGCGGCAGCATTGACTCGTACACCGCAGTGATCTGGTGGGGCAGCGGGTCAACGTTGGAAGCATGCACCGCCATCATCGGGTCAAACAGAAAGGCCAGGTCGATGCGTTTGGCCTCTGTCACCAGCTGGAAGGCAGCGCCGTCGCCGTCAAACGACCAGGGGCGTTCGACAGTGGCAATGGCGATGCTGGCTTCATCGCCCCGCCCCAACAGCCGCTCTTTGAGTGTGCCTTCCGGCGTTTTGTAAATGACAGACACGGTGTCTTCGCCGAGGGGAAGCACAGTCAACACAGTGGCAATTGTCGTAGGCTCAAGCCCCGTGATCGCCGATCCGATTTTCAGCTCTTCAAGACGCACAGGCAACTCTTTTCTGGGTGACAGAGGGCCATTTTGCACAAGACAGACCACAACACCCCATCCGGCAGGGTCAGCGTACATTTTTATGCGGTTTTGCGTGGGTCAAGCAGGCTGGTTGTTCATCCAAACCCACTCAATTCCATCTTTGCAAGCAGTCGTCGGCGATGCCAACAGGCCCCCACAGCTGTGAGCGTGTCGTGGGTGTCTATGTGATCATTTTTTGTCTGTTGTCAGGCTTTGTAACAGGATGGGGTTCGTTCCGCCTGAAGGTACATTTTTTTCAGGCATCTCGGGTGTCAATCCGGGTGTTTTTTTTGTACCCGTGTTCAGAAGGGGTGCCTGGTTTTTCCAGAAGTCAAAGGACGATGACTTCTTTCACCAACCACCCCTCAGCTTCCCAACAATTTGGGAGTGCGGCACGTTATCAGTATGGAACACCCTGGTGAGGGTGCAGTAGCCCTAAGGGGATTCGAACCCCTGTCGCAGCCTTGAAAGGGCTGAGTCCTGGTCCACTAGACGATAGGGCCTTGTTTGCTGATGTTATGGCCGCCAGAACTTTCCCTAGTATAGCCCGCTCGCCGGTTGGCGTCAAATCAACGGCCTTCAAAAATCCGCTTTTGCAACAGAGGCCGCGCCTACACAGGGGGCAAGGGGTCATCCGATCTGCGTTTGTCTTCGAGCGCATCCATCTCGTCGGTCTCTTCTTCGTAGCGGGAGATGGTTTCGGGCGGCAGCGCACGCATCCCGGAGTGAACCGTCGCAGCCCCCTTCTCCCCCTCCGGCTGTGGCAGATGCAGAGGCCAGCGGCTGGTCACCGACGCCATGACCGACAGATCGTCGAGCGCAAGGGGCACCGTCTTGGACAAGGAGAGCTCCCCTGCGGTCAGCTGCGGAGAAGGAGGGAGGGGCGGCGGAGCGCTCTGCAGTTGACGGTAGATCGTCGCCAGCAGCTGGCTCACCTGCGCCGCATCGAGCGGGCTGCGCGTGTGAAGGCCGCTTTGTGCCCAAAGCGCATGCAGCGCATCAAAATCCCATGCCTCGACAAGCACTCCCTCACTCTGAACATGGCCGATCTCTGCCAGCACACCGTCTCCGCGCAGGGTCAGCTCCTGCGGCGCCAAGAGCGCTGATTTTCCAAGATAGGGAGAGGCCTGGCCGTTGGCAAAAAAATTGGGCCCTATCAAAAAGGAACAGGCCGCAAAGATCTGGTTGTCCTGCATCCGCGCCAGCGCCCCGGAACGCAGTTTGTGGTACTGTGGCTGGCTGTTGCTGGCAGCCAGCACAGCCAGCGCCTCAGCTCCCTGGAACGCCAACAGCCGCCCGACCTCTGGAAAAAGCACATCCCCCCCAATCATCAGGCCAAGAGTGCCGACAGGGGTCGGGATGGCATTCCAGGTGAGGGCAGGCTGACAAAAAAATTGATCCTCAGGGGTCAGCAGGACCTTGGCCTGGGTGCCGAGCAAGGTGCCCTCCGGCCCAAAAACAGCCGCCAGGTTGCGAATCACACCGTCACGCGGGTCGGGCAGGTAGGCGCTGGGGGCCACCACCGTGAGCGCAAATTCGCGCGCCAGCCCACCAAACAGTTCCGTGTAGCGAAGCCAGAGCGATGGCGCAGCAATGTCGAGCAGCCCAGCCAGCTGGCTGCGAAAATCTGCGCGCAGCATCCCAGCAGCCCCGTGGGCCAGCCAACCAACCCACTTCTGCCAGAAAGACGCGCTGCGCCGACGCCCCCGATCTGCTCGTTTGAGCAGGGACGAACGGAAGTCTCCGAGCAGAGGGGGCACCACCATCAACCCAGCCAGCTCCGGAAAGACCACAAGGTGCGCTCGTTTGTTTTCAGCCGAACGCAGCAGGCGACGCAAATTGTCCCGGTACTCGTCCAGCGAGAAGGGAAGACGGGTGCGCTGCTGGACACAGGCGATTATGAAACGCCCCAAACCCAAGAATCCTTTCTGACAGCGACCACTCGCTTCTCTGTACCCAGACCCAGGGAGATTCCCCCACCCGGTCGGTCAAGCCGCTGTCACATACCGCAGAATCGCCTTGTGAACCGGCAGAAGCAGACGTTTCTGCGCGTACCCCACAAAGCCGGGATAGTTCAACGGATCCACCTGCAGCTCTCGCCCCACCGTGAAGGGGGGCGTGGGCAACAACGCCGGAAAGCACAGGTGGGAAAGGTGTTCCGCTGTGAGCGGAGAGGGGGCCCCTTCTCCGTCGCTGGGCCAGCCGTCGGTAATGACCACATCGGCGTGTGGCGGCAGCTCCGCAGTGAAGTGCACAGCTTTCCCTGCTTCGTGGTGCCGCTCCTCGCAGACGTGGATGACCTTGACGCCAAGCACAGCAGCCAGTTCGTGCCAGGAACGAAAGACATTGGTCGTCGGACCCCAAAGACAGACAGTGGCCGAGGCCAGCGGCTGGATCGTACGGTCGATAAAGTAGGCGTCGGTGAGCACCTCGCATGGATGGCCCAGGCGGCTCATGGCGTTGACTACAGGCCGCGAGCTCGCTTTTGCAAAAGCAACCAGCCTGGCGTGGTCAGACTCTCGAATGACATAGTGCGTGAAGAAAAGATCCAGATACCCCGCAAGGTCTTCCACACGCTCGTGGGTCTTGAGCAGGTTGGGCAGTTCGGTGAACTCAAGGCCCAGCTCGCGGAATGCCTGGATGAAGGTGGCGCGGGTGCGAATGCCGTTCCCTTCAAACGACCCCGCCACCGTGCCGCCGAGCGGGCTGTCGGCAGCGCCGACCAGCGCCCAGATGGCCTGGATGTCGCGCGCGCCAAGGTCAGAGAGGGCCAGGAGATTCATTCCAGGGAAACCGTCGCCTCGGCCGGCGACCAGGCAGCGGTCATGCCCGTGCCCAGCAACGTGCGCTCTCCCCCCAGCTGCTGAACCCAGATCCCGCTGCCCTCGCCGGGCACGGTGCCCACAAAGACAAAGGCGCTGCTGTCCGCAGCCCAGATGCGGTGGCTCTGCGCATACTGGTCAAAAAAAGGCAGGTAGTTCTCAAAATAGGTGCGCGAGGGCAAAAACCACGCGTACGGCTCGGAACGCCGCCCGTCCCACACATGCCAGCGCAACCCCAGCTCCCCGTCGATCGCTTCCACAGCCAGATAGGCCAGCTGTTCGCCGTTCGGGCTCCAATAAAAACCCAACACCGGGCTTTCGCTCAGCTCTCGCGTGCGCAGGCTCTCCAGCTCGACCGCATACAGCGACCCCAGGGTGCTCATCTGGGTTTCTTCTTCGGTGACCACATAGGCCAGCCGACTCCCATCCGGGCTCAAGGTAAAGGTGATCCGCCCAGGGTAGTCCGTCAGCTCCACCAATTCTTCGCCGGCCAGGTCGGCCACAATCAGCCGCTGTCGCTCTTCCTGCGTGGCGTAGATCAGCCGCTCACCGTCGGGGGCCCACTGCGGGGCCGCAAACTGCCCCCCCACAGCCGACAGCGGCTGGGACGCTCCCTCCAGTTCAAGCAGTTCGACCCGCTGGTTGTCGATGTGCGCCAGCAGCCGCTGGCCGTCGGGGGCCCAGGAGAAGTAAAAGGGCTGCCCCTCGGCCACTGTGCGGGCAGTGCCGCTCGGCTCGCCGACTTCGACGACACGCAGCGCCATCGACAGCGCCCCAGGACGCATCCAGTTGCTCAGATAGGCCAGCTGCTCGCCCGTCGGGCTCCAAGAAAAGTAAAAGGGAGGGAACGGCACCGGGACTGCGCGGCGGTCGCTGCCGTCAAAGCGGCTCACTTCCACTGCACTGCGACGCCCCCCCTCCAGCCGCGCCCAGGCAATCTGTTCGCCGTCAGGTGCCCAGACCGGCTGCAGATACTGCCGCTGGCGCGAGGCATCTGTGGTCAGGGCAAAACGCTGGCCGCTGGCCGCATCCACCAAAAAAAGGTTTCCATCCAGCCCGGTGACCAACAGTTGATTGTACGCGTCGGCGGGCCGCTGCGCAGCTGTCAGCGCCAGACGTGTCTGTGCCAGAATCCTCTCTGTCAGGCCGTCGATGCTGCCGCCAGAACAACCTGCCAATCCCAAAAGCAACGCCAGCCCAGGAAGAAGTCGTCTCCACATGAGGTCCTCCATACGCTCGTACCACGCCACAGTGCTTTTTCCAGTATATGCAAAAATCACCGCTTTTCCGCAGCAGAGCTTACAAAGGAGACAGACTGCTGTCGGCCTCTACGCCCGGGCCGAGGGCAGGCGCAGCAGCACGGTGATTTCGCTGCGGTTGTGGAACAGCTGGCGAGCCCCCTCCACCCGATAAGCACGGCGCAGAATGGCCAGCGCCTGCTCGATTATCGGTGCACGCTCCTGCTCGGGCAGCTTGAGCGTCAGCAGAGCCCACCCGTGCGGGTAAAGAAAGCGGGCGTAGGCCACCATCAGCCGGGCCGAGTCGCGTGCGTCCATGCGCATGTCGTTGACGATCAGGTCGAAGCGATCCGGGCCTTCCTCCAGATAGTGCTCGGCGGTGATGTGCAGATGGCGGATGCCTCGGTCGCTGGCCAGGCGGGGGTCGAGCTCGCCCGGGTCCACCGCGGTGACATACTGGTCTCGCTGGCGCAACAGGCGCGTCCAGCCGCCCGGGGCGGCGCCCAGGTCGAGGGCAACCCCGCGGGCGGGCAGTTCCAGCCCAAAGACTTCGAGGGCCTCCAACAACTTGAACTCAGAGCGGCTAACCTGTCCCTCCTCGCGGGCGAAGCGCCGCATCCCACCGGCCCAGTTCGACAGGTTGTCGGCGGCCAGCGAGAGCCCAGCCAATGCGGCCAGGCGCCCCTTGCCCAATTTGAAGCCGTCTGCCACCCATGCCCCGGCCTGCGGCCCGCTGGGCAGCAGGCCGCAAAGCACCGAGACAATCTGCTCCGGCGAACGCACATCCAGCGGCGGGCCAGCTTCCCCCGCCAACGCTGCGGAGAGGGTCGTGTTGATGTCGAACGGTTTGTACGGCAGCTCCACGCACAGCCGCGTCTGCACCGAAAACCGTCTGTCCGCCTCCAGCGGCGGCAGCAGCGGCGGCAGGGTGCGGGCCAGAAAAGCCGGGTCTCCCGCATGCCCGCCGAGCGGCACAATCACCTGCACCGGTGCCAGATGGCGCACGAAGATCGGGGGAGCCTGGCGCCAGAGCAGCGCCAGCTCTGCCAAGGGGCGCCCCAGGTCGGCCAGCAGCACCCCCTCCCCGGGGGAATCGAACAGCTGCGCCGCAGGGCAGGCGGCCAACAGTTCGGCACGAGCCAGCTCGGCAGAACCGGCATCGCAGGAGAGCAGCACCAACGTCGACGGGTTCATCGGTCCTCCTCCCCAGATAGCGCAGCGCGCAGCTGGGCAGCCAGCTCGAGCGCGCGCTCGGCCGCATCCCCGGTATGGCTGCTGGCGTCGAGCAGCATCGGCAGCGTGTCGGCAGCCACCAGGCGGACAATGCGCGGGTCGCCGGCCAGCAGCTCCGCCAGCGGATTGGCCTGGCCAGCCTGGAGAGCGGCCCACGCCGCCAGGCTCTGTTCGCGGATCGCCGCGTGCAGTTCCTGGCGGTCGCCGCCGGCCTGAACCCCGGCCATCAAGACCCGCTCGGTCGCCGCAAAAAGACCGTAGTCGCGCAGATTGCGTTGGATCGGGCCGGGCCAGAACTGCAGGCCTTCCACCAGGGGCAAAGCCCGCATCACGACCTCCTCTGTGAGCAAAAATGCCTCCGGCAACAGCAGCCGCCGGTTGGCCGAATCGTCGAGCGTCCGTTCCAACAGGCTGTTGGCAGCGTTGTCCCACGCCACTCGGGGGAGGGCCGCCACCAGCCGGGTGAGGCTGTCGATATTTTCCGCCACAATCGGGTTGCGCTTGAAGGGCATGGCGCTCGAGCCGACCTGGCGCGCCCCAAACGGCTCGCTCCACTCCCCAAAAGGCGGGCTCTGCAAAAGCCGCAGATCCAGAGCAAACTTGTGCAGCGTGCCACACAGCCCGGCCAGGGCGTTGAGCACCAGCCAGTCCTGCTTGCGCGGGTACGTCTGGGTGGCGACCGGAAAGGCCTCCACCCCCAGTTGCGCCATCACCGCGCTCTCCAGCTGGCGGGCGCTCCACCCCGTGCCCGCCAGCAGCTGGACATAGCTGGCACTGACCCCGACCGCACCTTTGAGCCCTTTGCCGCGCACCGCAGAACGCACCCTGCGCAGCTCAGCCAGGTCGGCCAGCAGATCCTGCCCATACTGCGCCAGCCGGTAGCCGACCGTCGTCGGTTCCGCTGGCTGCAGATGGGTGAAGGCGATCGTCACGGTCTGCGCCTCGGCTTCGATACGCCCCGCCAACGCCGCCAGCAGCCGCTCCACCCCGACCAGCAGCTGGTCGAGCGCCGCACGCAGCCGCAGCGCATCGACATTGTCAAGCACATCCATCGACGTCGCCCCCAGATGGAGGATGGGGCCACCGACCGGGCACTGCGCAGCATAGACCTGGATCTCGGCCATCAGGTCATGGCGGATCTCCCGTTCGACTGCCTCCGCAGCGGGGATGTCGATCTCGGTTTCGTGGGCGCGCAGGTCAGCTACCTGTTCAGAAGTGACCAACCCAGCCTGCCGCTGGGCTTCTGCCAACGCCACCCAAAAACGACGCAGCAGCCGGCGTTTGTGCGCCTCGCTCCAAAGCTGCCGCATCGCAGCACTGCCGTACCGCCAGGTCAGCGGAGACAGGTAGGTCTCATGGTCAAACATCGATCCTCGTCTCTTTTACCAGAACCCATCGTCCTGGTTGTAGCCAAACTCCTCGCAGATCGCCGCAACCGTCTCCGTGACCAGACCGTGCAAAACCCCATTGGTCGCCACCAACCCGTTGTGGGCCCGCACATCGCGGCGGTTGTAGCGCAGCGGGTTGCCCCAACAGTCCGAAATCTGCCCGCCCGCTGCCTCAAGCACCGCATGGGGAGCGCACAAGTCCCATTCCTTGCAACCCGGGCTGGGATGGATGTACAGATCGGCCAGCTGGCGCGCGATCAGCCCGACCTTGAGCCCCACGCTGCCCGACACGCGCTCGCGCGTGATGTTCAGCTGGGCACGAATCCGGTCGACGATCTGCTGTCGATGGCTGCGGCTGCTGACCATGATCATGTTGCGCAGCTCTCCACACTCGCTTACCTTCAGCTCGATCCGTTCCCCATCTTCGTACAGAAAGGCACCCAGCCCCGCCGCTCCGGCATAGAGCAGCCCGGTGGCCGGCTGCTGGACCACCCCCAACACCGCCCGCCCTTCCACAGCCAACCCGATCATGATCGAAAATTCACCGTTGCGGGCAATAAACTCCTTGGTGCCATCCAAAGGATCCACGATCCAGACGCGCGATTTTTGCAGCCGCACGAAATCGTCCTTCGACTCCTCTGAAAGAATCCCATCTTCAGGGAAGACAGCCCCGATCCGGGCTACGATGTGCTGGTTGGCGCTCCGGTCCGCCTCGGTCACAGGTTCGTCGTCTGACTTGTAGCGTACTTCAGAAGAGCCAACATAAAAGGTGTTGACAATGGTCGCCGCCTCGCGCGCCAGCCTGGACGCAAATGCCAACTCTTTGGTCAGATCCAGTGTTTCAATGTGCGCTTTCATCATCTCCAGGTCGTCTCACTATCTGTCTGCATACTCACAGGTGGCTCCCCACCCCCAATTTTTGCTTCGGTGCGATACTGTACTCAAAACTCCCCTGTCGTGCAAAGTCTGGCCCTCGCGAAATACGCTGAATACACAGGCTGCCCGGCACAGGCTGCCCGGCACAGGCTACTCAGCAGGGGTACTGGCGCACCGCACCCCCAACCAGCTGGCCACCGTCTGGGCAGCCAGCGATTCAACGGCGGCGGTGCGCAGTTCGCCGGGTTCGCTGACAAACGAGCCGCCGCGCACCAGATAATGGGTGACTCCCTCCACCAGGAGGGGCGTGCTGGTCCATTCTGCAACATTGCCTGCCATCTCGCTGACCCCCAACGGGCTGTCGCCCGCTGGCTGGTAGGAGCCCACCTGCACGGTGTCGCCGATGTTGGCCGACGCCGCGTTGGCACGCTGCGCCACCCATTCATCGCCCCACGGAAAAAGGTACATGCGCTGGCTGGCCGGCGCATAGGCAGCAGCCACTTCCCATTCCGCTGCGGTCGGCAGCCGTTTGCCCTGAAATCGACAGAAACGCTCAGCACTGTTGTGGTCGATATGGACCATCGGAAACTCGGCAAAGGCCAGATCGAGCAGATAGCGCGCGCGCGTGGCGCTGGCCGGTGTCGCTGGCCAGGGACAAACGCCGCGCTCGTAGCAGAGACGGTATTGCCCGACCGTCGCCTCGTAGCGGTCGATGACAAAGGCGTTCAGCTCGACCGTCTTGGGTCCGGCGTCGGGCGCCACATGCACTGAGTAGCTGCCTGCTGGCACAGCGACCGTCGCCACCGGGCGCTGGCGCTCTCCTCCCCAAAACACAACGACGCCGACTGCGACAAGCACAACCCCCAGCAGGCCGAACCAGAGCCTCTTCTGGCTTGACGGCTGCGCAGAGGCGGCCGCACGCGCTGGCTTCCCCCCCCGTACGCTCCCTCGTGTAGCTGTGGGCTGGGCCAGCAAGGCCAGCGCCGGCTCGGCCCGCAGCCGCTGGCCGGGTTCGCACTGGCGCAACCGCTCTATCAGCGCAGGTCTCCATTCAGGGCTGTTCTCGTCGCCTTGGAGCAGCGGCTGCATCCCTTCCAGCGGCAGGGACCCATCGCACACCGCCTCTGCCAGCACCACAGCCGTGCGCTCCGGGTCGGTCTGGAAACGCAGGGCGGTCAGCATGCCCCGCCGGTGGGCCAAAGCGGCCCGCAGCAGCAGGGTCCGCTGGCTTTCCGCCAGCTCATGGCCCGCCTGCAGAACAAGCAACCCTTCGCGCAGCAGCTGGCTGTCTGGCAGCAGAGCGCTCTGCCACCAGCGATCCAGCGCCTGGTCGAGCGCACGGCGGGCCGAAAGCGTGCGTGGGTCGGGAGGCAGGGCTGTCGGGCTGGGGGCCGGCGGGCGCTCCCCGGCCCGACGCTCCCCGGGCGGGCGAAAACGATCGAGCTCCTCCTCGACCTCCCAGGGCTCTTCTGCCGACGATCTGCCGGGCTGGGCTGCGGCCCGCCGCGTGCTCTTTGCATCCATGCAAGCTATTGTAGCCGGTTCAGCCTCCATCTGCCAACACGCCTGTGCACAAGCCACGCGCATCGGTGGCTTCGACAGGCTCAGCCACCGGGAGAAGACCGCCGCCTGAGAGGCCACAAGTTCCAGACGGCCCCTCGGCAGAACCTCAGGCCTCTGCCATCCCCCGGACGCGGTGTGGAAGCCCTCGCTGTGCACCCTGCGAAGCCCTGCGCTGCACCCTTCGGTTGGCGCAAGGCACCGCTTGCAGCTACAATACAGGCAGGTATATCTGTCCAACACGATTCGAGGGACGCTCGATGGCTCGCAAAACACTTGGCTACGTTGAATTGGAATGGTCCTGTGCGGTCTGCAAGACCCGCAATCCAGGCACACAGACAACTTGCAGCGGCTGTGGCGCGGCCCAGCCCGCAGACGTACAATTTGAAGCGCCCACAGCAGCCACCCTGACCCAGGACACGACCCAAATCAAACAGGCACAAACAGGGCCTGATCTCCACTGCGCCTTCTGCGGAACCCGCAACAGCGCCACTGCCGCCAACTGTCGGCAGTGTGGAGCCGACCTGAGCGCCGGGCGGGCCCGCTTGGCCGGCGGCGTCGTCGGAGCGTTCACCACTGCAGCCGGCCCGCAGCGCCTGTGCAGCGCCTGCAAAACCGAAAACAGCCCCACAGCACGCACCTGCATCCGCTGCGGGGCACCGCTTTCAGCGCCCCCCGCTCCCCCAGCAGCACGACAGCCGGAGGCGGGGCGCAGCTGGCTCCTCCCGCTCCTGATCGGCGCCGGGCTCCTGCTGGTCGGGCTGGGCTGGCTGCTCTTCGCGCTTTTCCAGACCGACCAGAGCGTGGGCACCGCCGTAGATGCACGCTGGGAACGTTCGCTGGCCATTCTGGGCCCGGTGCCTGTCAGCGCCAGCGGCTGGCGAGACCAGGTGCCGGCCGGAGCGGCCAACCTGAGCTGCAGCTCCCAGGTGCGAACAACCAGCGAAGAGCCCCAGCCCGGGGCCCGCGAGGTCTGCGGCACCCCCTACACGCTGGACACCGGCACCGGCATGGGCCAGGTCGTGCAAGACTGTGTCTACGAAGTCAGCGACGACTTCTGCAGCTACACCACCTTGCAGCTGGGGGTCGTTGACACCCTGGTTCAGCGCGGCACCGGGCTCACTGCCACCTGGCCGAACGCCAACCTGCGGCCCCAACAGCAGCTGGGCCAACGCAACGAACACTACGAGTGCGTGGTGGTCGCCAATGACCAGCGCTACAGCTTTACACTGGCCAGCGAGTCTGCCTTCAGCCAGTGCCAGCCAGGAAGCCGCTGGCAGCTCACCATCAACCAGCTGGACAACGTCGTCGAAGCCAAATTTTTGCCGTAACCGAGCCAGCCGCCTGGCCCACACTGCCGAGGAGAGAGCAGAACATGAACCGATTTCTGCCGGTCGACGAACAAATGCACGTGCTGATGCGCGGGGTTGACTTCGGGGACAAGCTGACCTACCAACATATGGAACGTGAGCTGCGCGAACGGCTGCAAGAAAGCTATACGGCTGACCGCCCGCTGCGCGTCTACTGCGGCTACGACCCCTCTTCCCCCGACCTGCATCTGGGCCACACCATCTCGATGCGCAAACTGCGCCAGTTTCAAGATCTGGGACACACCGTCACCTTTCTGATCGGCACCTTCACCGGCATGGTCGGCGACCCCAGCGACAAAGAGAGCGCCCGCCGCCAGCAGAGCCTCGACGCTGCCCTGCACAAGGCGCAAAGCTACGCCGAACAGGCATTTCGCGTGCTGGACCGGACCCGAACCCAGATTCGCTACAACCACGAATGGCTGGGGCAGCTCACCTTCGGCGACGTCGTCGGGCTGGCCAGCCACTTTACCGTACAACAGTTTCTGGCGCGCGAAAACTTTGCCAAACGCTACGAACGGGGCGACGCCGTCTGGCTGCACGAGTTTTTCTACGCGCTGATGCAAGGGTACGATGCCGTCGCCTTGGAAACCGACATCCAGATCGGCGGCACCGACCAGCTCTTCAATTTGATGGCCGGGCGCAAGCTGATGGAGGCGCACGGTCTACGCCCACAAGTGGTGCTCACCTTCCCAATCCTGGAAGGCACCGACGGCGTGCTGCGCATGAGCAAGTCGACCGGCAACTCGATCGGCATCGACGAGCCCCCCGGCGTGATCTTCACCAAGGTGCTCAACCTGCCCGACAGCGTCACACGCAACTACGCCGACCTGGTGACCCGCTGGGACCCGCAGACGATCGACGCCCACTTCACCGCAGTCGCCGAGGGCCGGCTCTCCCTGCGGGCCTTCAAACAGCAGCTGGCCTGGGAGATCGTCAGCATCTTCCAGGGAGACGCAGCTGCCGACCAGGCCGCCGAAGATGCCCGCCGTATGTATACCGGCCAGGCCCCCAGCGACGCGCCAGTCTTTGCCCTCGCCGCCCCCCTCCCACTCCTCGACCTGCTCCTCGAAAGCGGCCTGGTCCAAAGCAAAGGAGAGGCACGCCGGCTGGTCGAACAAAGCGGGGTGCGGGTCGACGGCGAACTGGTCGAATCCAAAGAATGGATTCTGACCCCACAGGCGGGCGAACGCGTCATCCAGGCCGGCAAACGCAAGTTTTTGCGCGTGGTGCCCGCCTGACCCTCTATCAAAAGACAACCACCTGCGCCAGGGCCGAGCCTGTTGCTCCCCTGGCCAGCCAACTCACATCACCAAGGAGAAAAGAGATGGGCCTGTTCAGTGGAAAAAAAGGACTGATCTTCGGAGTCGCCAACAAAAACTCGATCGCCTGGGGCATCGCCCAGGCACTCCACGCAGAAGGGGCCGAGCTGGGCTTCAGCTATGCCGGCGAAATCCTCAAAAAACGGGTCGAGCCGCTCGCCGCCAGCATCGGCGCCCCCTTTGTCGAAGAGTGCGACGTGACCGACGACGGGGCGATCGACACCCTCTTTGCCAAAGTCGCCGCCCATTTTGGCACTATCGACTTCCTTGTCCACTCGATCGCTTTCGCCCCCAGCGAAGAGCTCGGCGGACGCTTTGTCAACACCAGCCGCAACGGGTTTCGCATCGCCCTGGATGTGAGCTGCTACAGCTTGATCGCCCTGGCCAAACGCGCCCACCCCCTGATGGCCAACGGCGGCGCCATGGTGACAATGACCTACTTCGGCGCCGAAAAGGTCACCCCCAATTACAATGTCATGGGGGTCGCCAAAGCAGCCCTGGAAGCGTCGGTGCGCTATCTGGCCTGGGATCTCGGCAAAGACCAGATTCGGGTCAACGCAATCAGCGCCGGACCCGTCAAAACACTGGCCGCCTCAGGCGTCAGCGGCTTCCGCAAGAGCCTCCACTATGTCGGCCAGGTAGCGCCAATGGGCAATATCGACCAGGAAGATGTCGGCCAGGCAGCCCTCTTCCTGCTCAGCAATCTCTCCACCCGTATCACCGGCGAGGTACTCTACGTCGACGGCGGCTACAACATCATGGGCGCCCCTGACCCCGCCCTGATGGGCGCAGATGCCAAAGAAGCGTAGCGCCGAGAAAAACCCCGCAGAAGCCGAGTTTCTGGGAGAAACTCGGCTTCTGCGGGGCCCCCTCTACGTCGCCATTGTCGTCTGAACCCGACCTTGCAACAAAAAGCCATCCGAAATTGCCTTCAATCCCGGATGGCTCTCTGAGTATGTTTCTGCATCAGCCAATCAGGCCCATATATGCAGAATTATTTCGTGCGGAGACGACGGGATTTGAACCCGCGACCTACGGCTTGACAGGCCGTTATGCTAACCGCTACACCACGTCTCCTGGTCTTCCCTCTTCTTGCTGCCCTCTCTACAGCCCAAGTTCTCTTTTTGAACTCGCCTGTCTCTTTGAAGTCCGTGCAGCTCGATGTTCTGTAGAATAACAGAGGGTCGCCCCTCTGTCAAATCGAGACAGTCCAGGGAAGACGTTCACCCGTCCGCAAGGGATGGGGCAGCTCAGCTGCGCACACGCTGCGCCACCAGCGCAGGCAACATCGTCAGATCAGGATGGTCGCCGATGTGGGCGAAGTCGTGCTGCCACAACACAGCCTCCCCCTGCACCAGAAACATGCCAGGCATCTGCCAGGGATCCCCCACCGGAATGCCCCCACGGTGCCCCTTGGCGGTCGCCCGCAGGGCACAGGCCAACGCTCCCGGCCCAAAAACCTGCCCCAGGTTGCCTTGTTTGAGTTGAAAGGCCCGATAGAATTTTTTGTTGGGGTCGGAGACGGCACGCGCCTCCGGCCAGGCCTTGGACAAAAATGTGCGTCCTTCTTCGACTGTCCCCAAATAAAAAAAGAGCGGGACTGGAAAGTCTGGGGTCGTGTTCACCAGAAAACGCACATCCTGCACAAGTTCCCGGCAAAAAGGTCAGCCAAAATGGCGCAGAAATACCAGCAAGGTCGGCGCAGTGCCAAGCTCCTGGCGCAGGCTCGTGCCAGTCAGGTGAACCCCCTGCACCGGCATCTCCAAAATGTTGTTCGGGATCGATTCCATATGCTGCTCCTCTGCACTCCTCTCTTTTTCAAAAGTCATCCGTCCGCAGTATGGTACAATGGTCTTCGACCAAGATAGCAGGATCCGCCACCGCTTGCTGTCAGCGAGCATCCGATGGGCCTGCCAGAGCCAGAAAGATGCGGTACGATGCGGCAGCTGACCTGTACGCCAACTTTGATCTTGCACAACGGCGCTGTGTATACCCAGGAAGCCAGCCAACCCTGGGCCGAGGCAGTCGCGATCCACGGCCAGCAGATCCTGGCCGTCGGCTCCACCCCCAGCACGCTGGCCCTGGCTGGCCCCCAGACCGCCCTGATCGACCTGCGCGGCCGGCTGCTGCTGCCCGGCCTCTGCGACGCCCATCTCCATCTCTCCCAGTACGCGCTGGGCCTGCACCGGGTGCAGCTGGCCAGCACACGCAGTCGCGCCGAGATGCTCGAACGGATCGCTGCTGCCGCAGCCCGGCCAGGAGACTGGATCGTCGGCCACGGTTGGAACGAAAGCTGGTGGGGCGAATCCCATTTGCCCAACGCCGCCGAGCTCGACAGCGTGACCGGGCCAGAGCGGCCTGCTCTTTTTTACCGCAGCGACCTGCACAGCGCCGTGGCCAATTCGGCGGCGCTGCGGGTCGCCGGGCTCACAGACCAGCCCGCTGCGCCAGCCGACCCGCTCCTCGACCGCACCCCCGACGGCCAGCTGACCGGCCTGCTGCGCGAACAGGCCATCGACCTGGTAGCCCGCTGGATCCCGCTTCCCTCCCCCGCCGAACAGGATGCCGCGCTGGCAGCTGCCTTGGCAACCCTGCACCGGCTGGGAATCACTGCGCTGCACGCCCAGCGCCTCAAAGAGGGGGACGACGGCCCGCGCGAGTGGAGCAGCCTGCTGCGGCTGCGCCAGACCGGCCACCTGCTCCAACGAGTTGCCTGCAATGTGGCCGCACACGACCTGCCCCATCTGGCAGCCCTGGGCCTGCGCGCCGGCTTCGGCGACGACTACCTGCGGCTGGGCCACGTCAAAATTTTTGCAGATGGCAGTCTGGGCAGCCGCACCGCCTGGATGCTGGCCCCCTTTGTCAAGCTGGAGCCCGCCGAACCCGACAACTGCGGGCTCTGCGTCACCCCCCCAGCCCAGATGGCCGCCGAATTTCGTCGCGCACTCGACCTCGGTTTCCCGATCAGCGTCCACGCGATCGGAGACCGCGCCAACCGAACCGTGCTGGACATCTTCGCAGAGCTGGCTGGCAGCGCCGCAGCGCCGCCAATCCCCCACCGCATCGAACACGCCCAGACCCTTGACCCGGCGGACCTGCCCCGGCTGGCACAGCTGGGCATCACCGCCAGCGTGCAGCCGATCCATGCCCTCGACGACATGGACACCGCAGACCGCTTTTTGGGAGAACGAGCCGACCGGCTCTACAAATTTCGCTCGTTGCAGGCCGCTGGAACGTTGCTGGCCTTTGGCAGCGACGCACCTGTGGCCGACCCCAATCCCTTCGCAGGCATCCACGCAGCCCTTGTGCGCCAACGGCCCGAACGGCTGCCCGCACCGCCCTGGTACGGCGCCGAACGCATTTCCCTCGCCCAGGCCATCGAAGCCTACACCCTCGGCCCTGCCCGCGCAGCTGGATGGGAAACGACGATCGGGTCGATCGCACCAGGCAAACGCGCCGACCTGGTCGTCGTCGACCGCAATCTCTTTGAACTGACCGAATCTGAGATCGCCCAGGGTGCCATCGCCCAGACACAGGTCCAGCTGACCCTCTTCGACGGACGCATCGTCTATCGAGCGCCGGATCAGACCTCTTCGGAGTAAATCTGACTGACCAGCGACTGCACGCGGCGCGCACTGTTTTGCAAAATCGGTGTGCCGTGGCCAAAGACCATGACGTCGAAGTCCTCGCCGTATTTTTTGGCCACTTTCCAGACACTGCGCCGGGCATTGACCAGGTCCGGGGTAAAGAGCGGCGGCGGCAACCCCAGCTGCCCGCCGCGGTTGTTGAGCATGTCGCCGGCGATCAAGAGCCGCCTTTCACGGTGCAACAGCGCAATGTGGCCAGCAGTATGGCCCGGGGTGTGAATGACCGTGAACCCTTCCGGGGTCTGCTGGCCGTCGAGATACAGTTCGTCCGGGGTGACCGGCAGCACACCAAACTGTGGGGTCAGCCGCAGCAAGGCGAAGAGCGGGCGCAACCACCACTGGGTCGGCACTCGCTTTTCAGGGCGCTCCAACAACATTTTTTCGACCGAATGGCAGCCCACCACCGCCCCGGTCGCCCGCTTGAGCTTGGCAAGCCCCCCCACATGGTCCATGTCGGCGTGGGTCACGATGATCCGCCGCACAGCGTGGAGAGCCCGTCCGCTGGCAGACAAAGCGTCCAAAATCGTATGGACATCCCCCGGAAAGCCCGTGTCGACCAGCGTCAACCCGCCGCTCCACTCCCACAAATAACAGTGCACACGGTCGCCGATCTCGTCGATCTCCCACAACCCAGGAACAATCTGCTTCATCGTCTCCCTGCTTTTCCCTCGGCCCCAAACAAATGTCCCTGAAGGCACCCTTTTCCCGGTCGCCTACCAGCTCAGCCCTGACCGCAGTTCCCCTTTGGTGCTGCCCAGATGGCGCAGCCGGGCACGCGGGTGGTCCACCGCCTCTTCCAACTCACTCACACGCAGCCCGGTCACTGCGGCCAGCTGCATCATCGTCCGAAAATCATCTTCGCTGAGCCGCGCCAGACAGAGCCGCTGGCTCTCCCCCAGCTTGTAGCCGACCCCCATGCCCGAAGGATTGGCCAGCAACGCGTCACGGCAGGCCGTGCAACGCCAGACATGCCCCACAATCAACGCAAAATCAGAAACGCGCTCAGCCATCGGTCAATACGCAGCCCCGCTGGACTCCTCCGGAAGCGGAGTCGAGGCACGCAGCTCTTCTACAATACGCACACCGCTGCTGCTCCCAATGCGGGTGGCCCCCGCGGCCACCATGCGCAGGGCATCGACCGCTGTACGCACCCCCCCCGCCGCCTTCACCCCCAGCACAGGGCCCACCGTACGACGCATCAGCGCGATGTCCTCTACAGTGGCCCCCCCCCCGCTGAACCCGGTGGCCGTTTTGACAAAATCTGCCCCAGCCGCCTGGGTGATCACACAGCCAGCCACTTTCTGCGCGTCGGTCAACAGACCGGTCTCCAAAATGACCTTGAGCAGCAACCCGTTGGCATGGGCTGCTGCCGCTACCTCGGCAATGTCACGGTAGACCAGATGAAAGTCCCCGTCACGCAGATGGCCGACCGACAACACCATGTCGACCTCCTGGGCACCGAGCGCCGCCACCGCCTCCACCTCGAAGACCTTGATCGCAGGCAGCGTTGCCCCAAAGGGAAAGCCGATGACCGTACAGACTTTGGTGGGGCTGCCGACAAGCAGCTCGGCACAGAGCGGCGTCCAGATCGGGTTGACACAGACGCTGGCAAATCCATACGCGACCGCCTCCGCCACCAGCGCCCGCACCTGCTCCTCACCAGCCTCTGGCTTGAGCAGCGTGTGGTCGATCAACGCCGCCATCGCCGCCGGCGAAAGCGCCGCAGGCGCAAAGACTCGCTCTCCCCCCACCCCCAGCACACGCGCCTGCGCAGCTGCGATCTCCTCCACCAGAATCATTTTTTCACCTCGCTCAGGATGTCCCGCGCAACCCCGCCTGGCCTGCACACCCTGCGGCGCTGGCACTCCAATCAATTCCCGCTGCCCGGGGCAGCCAGCAGCACATCCGCATGCTGTACCACCCCAAACTTGGGCAACGGCCAGATGCGCAGCCAGGCCTGCCCGACCACCAGATTCCGCTCGATCGGGCCAAAGACCCGGCTGTCACTCGAATTGGGCCGGTTGTCCCCCATCACAAACAGCTGCCCGTCCTCGACCCGAAAAGGCCCCCCCAATTCCCCCGGTACAATCGCATGGTGGGGAAATTCTTCGTCCAGCCGCACCCCGTTGATCAAAACCGCCTGGTCGCGCACCTCCACCGTGTCGCCCGGCAGCCCGATCACCCGCTTGATGTAGTCCTCCGCCGTGTTGCGCGGGTTGTGAAACACCACAACATCCCCACGGTCAGGCTCCCCAAACCAGTACGCCACCTTGTTGACCAACACAAACTGCCCCTCGTAAAAGCTGGGCTCCATCGAGTGGTTCTCAATTCGATAGTTCTGCACCACCTGCCGGATCAACAGAAAGATCACCAAAGAAAGAACAACGGTCTCGACCAGCTCGCGCACAATCATCCACCCATAGGCGGGGCTGCCCTCAGCCGCAGATTTCCCCCCCGGCTGCGTCTGCTCGGGGCTCTCCCCCTCTGCTGTCGGCAAATCCGCCTGAGGCGACACTCGTTCATCACCAGAATTGCTTGTTGCTTGCATGGACTCCCTACACCCCAGTTGAAAGGTGGCTCCCGCCAGTCCGCTTCCTCCGCATTATAGCACCAGCTCCATCCCCACCCAGAAAATTGCCCCGCATCGCTGTTATCCCAATTGGGATATTTGGGATAACAGCGACAGAAAGCCTGCCCCTTCTCCCAATTGGGATACTGGGGTTATTTGAAAATATAGCGTGTCCCGCGTTTGTCGCCGATCTTGAGCAGAAGCCCGCGGGTGACCATGTCCGCCAGATCCAGCCGCAGCGTTTCCGCCCCGACATGGGGGCAGATCTGACGATAGTCGCTGTTGCTGATCGAACCATTTTGCTGGACAAACTCCAACGCTTTGAGCTGGCGTTCGTTCATGCTCTGCTCCCAAGGCTCGCGTCTGCGGTCCCGTGCATTGTAGAGGATCACCGTGAAGCGATGGCCGGGAGATTCAAATTTGGGGGGAGGATGGCCAGCGTTGACCATGTCCTCGATCATGCGGTCGATCCCCAGCCCGAGCTCTTCGATGTAGCCCCACTGGTAGAGGCCGTTGACCAGGCGCGGGTTGCGGCTGTAATGCTCCTCCACCAGGTTGTCAAGGGTGATGTGGGCCGGCAGCCCGCCAGGGCTGGTGATCTCCATGCGGTCGCTGTACATCCGGATTTCGATCCCGCGGCCGGTGATTCGGTAGTCGCGGTGGGCGACGGCGTTCACCAATGCCTCGCGCACCGCTGTCGCCGGGTACTCGGTCTCTTCCTGGCGCTGCAAACCGCGCACGACCGCCTGTTTGTCCATCTCTTCCCAAATCACCCGCCAGGCTCGGTCGATCACCAGCGGCAAAGGGCCGGTAAACTCCTCACGGCGCCCGTACCCCAGCGTTCCCTCAGGCCCGCGCGGCTGGGTATCTGCGAATTTCACAAAGACTGTCCGGCATTGCGGCATAAACAGCTGTGGCTCTTTCCCAAAGAGCAACAAGCCGGTCACCGTCGGCACCTTCTCTTCCGTGAGCGCGCCGATCTGCTGGAGCAGTTTGTCTTTGGGCAGGATCGCCTGGCGCGGGTTGCGTTTCTGGCGGCGCTCCAGGTATTCGTCGATGGTCTCGTCGGCCAGATCCTCGCGCGTGGCCCCCGGCACCGGCTGCAGCTCAAAGTCGCCGCCAGGCCGGCTGGCCAGCATCCGTTCGATTTCATGGCCCGGCGCCGGCACATTTTCCGCGCCGCGGCGCATCAACACACGGCCATCTTCCAACGCATGCAGCTCCCCGCTGCGTTCGACCCGCAGCTGCACAGCCACCCCCCCCGACACGGCCAATGGCTGCCAGTCGACCGTGCGCACCGGCGGACGGCAGAGCCTCTCCGCCCGGCGCACGGCATCTGCCACCTCTTCGTCGCTGAGCAGGGGACCGACCTTGCCCTCTGCGTCGATCCCAAGCACCAGCCAGCCCCCCTCGCTGTTGGCAAAGGCGACCAGGGTCTCGGCGAGGAGCGAAGGATCGCCGTCCACGCAGTACCCCCACTGGTACCCAGGTTTCTGCAACCCGGCAAGGTCGTTCGACATGGTCAGGCTGCTACAAAAGGCTCTGGATCCAACTCGCCTGTCAACTCGCCGACAGAGAGGGCCCGGTCCACCCCAGTCACTCCCCCGCCGTCCACCCCACGGTTCAGGTCGGCGTGTGTCATCACAGCCACCGCAGCCACCCCATCCCCTTCGGCCAGGTTGACGACCCGCACCCCGCGGGTCATACGCCCCGCCGCACGGATCCCATCTACCGCGGTGCGCAGGACAATCCCGTTCGCAGTCATCACCGTGATCTGATCCTGCGGTTCGACGACGCGCGCCGCCACAATCGGCCCCACCTCCTCCAGCCGGGTGTGGTCGGTGGTCCAGTTCCCCTGGGTGTACCGGCTGTGCACCGTATACTCGGCCAACGGGGTGCGCTTGCCGTAGCCATGTTCGTGCACCACCAGCAGTTCTGCTTCTGGCTTGACCACGTCAAACCCCACCACCTCGTCGTGCTCGGGAGCCAGCCGGATCGCCATCACGCCGGCAGCGGTTCGCCCCATCGCCCGCACATCGTCTTCGTTGAAACGGAGCGCACGCCCCCGCCGTGTGACCACGATGAAATCTTCTCCCCCCTTGGTGAGCCGTGCCCAGTCCAACGCATCCCCTTCGTCGAGGCTCATCGCCATCAGACCCACCGAGCGAATATTGGCGAAGACGTTCAGCTCCATCCGCTTGATGCGCCCCTGCCGGGTCAGCAGCGTGATGTAGTCGGCCATTTCAAAGTCAGGCACAATCAACATCGTCGTGACCGTTTCGTCCGGCATCAGGTTGAGCACATTGGCAATGTGCATCCCGCGCGCGGTGCGGCTGCCTTCAGGCAACTCGAAGACCCGGCTGGAATAGACCCGCCCTTTGTTGGTGAAAAAGAGGATATGGTCGAGCGTGCGCGCAAAGAGCAGGTCGACCACCTCATCCTCGCTGCGCGTGGCCATGCCTTTGATGCCGCGGCCGCCCCGGTTCTGGGCCCGAAAGGCATCGCTGCTCATCCGCTTGATGTAGGCGCCGGCGCTGAAGCTGATCAACACATTGTCCTGGGCGATCAGGTCCTCTTCGCTGAACTCACCGCTGGCATCCCCCACAATGGTGGAGCGCCGCGGATCCCCATATTTTTCCTGGAGCGTCAGCACATCCCCGCGAATCAAGGCCCGGATCTTCTCCGGATGGGCCAGCAAATCTTCGAGGTGGGCAATCCGCGCCAGGATTTCCTGGTATTCGTCTTCGATCTTCTGGCGTTCCAGCGCAGCCAGCCGACGCAGCTGCATGTCGAGGATCGCCTGCGCCTGCACCAGAGAAAGGCCAAAACGCTCGATCAGCGCGCCGCGCGCAGCGTCGACGCTCTCGCTCTGCCGGATTGTGGCGATCACCTCGTCCAGAAACTCGAGGGCGATGCGCAACCCCTCCAAAATATGGGCGCGCTCGCGCGCCTTGGCCAGCTGAAACTGCGTGCGGCGGGTCAACACCTCAAAGCGATGCTCGATATAGACGATCAAGGCCCGCCGCAGGTTGAGCGTCACCGGCTCCCCGTTGACCAGCGCCAGCATGTTGACCCCAAACGAGGTCTGCAGCTGCGTGTGCTTGAAAAGCCGGTTGCGCGCCTTTTTGGGGGCCGCATTGCGCTTGAGCTCGATCACAATCCGCATGCCTGTACGGTCAGACTCGTCGCGCAGGTCGCTGATCATGTCCAGCTTGTCTTCGCGCACCAGCTCGGCGATCCGCTCGATCAGCGTCGACTTGTTGACCTGATAGGGGATCTCGGTGACGATGATTGCGAACCGCCCTGCGCGCAGCTCTTCAATGCTGGTCTGCGCCCGCACCAGGACCTTGCCACGCCCCGTCGACAACGCCTGACGAATCCCTTCCCCCCCGAGGATGATCCCCCCGGTGGGAAAGTCAGGCCCTTTGACAAACTCCATCAGCTCTTCCAGCCCAACCTCGTTGCGCCGTTCCCACTGGTCGATCATAAACACGACCGCGTCGACGACCTCCCCCAGGTTGTGCGGGGGGATGTTGGTCGCCATCCCGACCGCAATGCCGCTGGTGCCGTTCACAAGCATGTTGGGCAACATCCCCGGCAGAACCGCTGGCTCTTCCAGGCTGTCGTCGAAATTGGGGGCCCACTCCACCGTATCCATTTCGAGATCCTGCAGCAGGGTTTCGGCGATCCGCGAAAGACGGGCCTCGGTGTAGCGCATCGCCGCCGGGCTGTCGCCGTCCACAGAACCGAAGTTGCCCTGCCCGTCGACCAGACAGTAGCGCAGGCTGAAATCCTGGGCCATGCGCGCCATCGCATCGTAGACCGCTGAATCGCCGTGGGGATGGTATTTGCCCAAGACCTCCCCAACGATGCGGGCACTCTTTTTGTACGGGCTGTTCGCCGCCAACCCCATGTCGTGCATGGCATAGAGAATGCGCCGGTGCACAGGTTTCAACCCGTCGCGAGCGTCGGGCAACGCCCGCGCCACGATCACACTCATGGCGTAGTCCAGATAGGCGGCCCGCATTTCCTGCTCGATCAGCACGTTGCGCACGTTGCCTGTCGTCAGACGGGGCTCGCCGTTGGCCCCATTCACAGCAGCTGGCAGGGTAAAGCCGCCAGCTTCATCGCCGCTGTCGCCGCCAGGATACTCTCGATTTTCATCCATCCACAAACTCCTGCCCCTGAGGGTTGTCTACAGTTTTTCAAAACCATCATAGCACAAAATTACAGCCTGCCCCAATCCTCCTCCCTGCTCCATACATTGCAGGAAACAGTGCAGGAAACAGTGCAGCCCAGCCCGCTGCGTGCAAGGCCCCACTTTGATCAGAAAGGCGGATCTGAGATACCATAAGCTGCCGGAGGAGGGCAGCCATGCAGAACGACCAGAAGATTGACACCCGCCAAGAGAGCCGCTTCAGCAGCTGCGCTGGTGGGCTGCTGATCCTGTTGGCCCTGACGCTGTATCTGCTCACGCTTGACAACGGGCTGCAGCCCGGCGAGTTGGAAGGCGGCGACCTGATCACCCACCAGTATGCCCAGGTCCAAGCCCGCCCAGGCAACGCCCCTGGCTATCCACTCTACACCATGGGCGGCTGGCTCTGGTTCCATACCCTTCGCTCTGTGCTGCAGCTGTCAGGCCAGGTTGCCCCCAACCCCCTCCCCCTCCTGGCCAGCTACAGCACGCTCTGGGCGCTGCTCTCCCTCCTGCTGCTGTACAGAATTGTCTGCCAGCTCACCCGCTCCCCCCACCGCCCCGCCGGCCACTGGCCGCTGGCCTGGCTGCTCACCCTCTTTTACGCCGTCACCTACTTTTTCTGGTACTACGCCACCACGACCGAACAGTACAGCAGCGCCATCGCCCACACCCTCGCCATCGTCTGGCTCTACCTGCGCTGGCGCCAGGCAACCGGCCCCCAGGCCAACCGCCTGCTCCTGCTGCTGGCCCTGCTCTGCGGCCTCTCCCTGGCCCACATGCTCACCGTTGCCTTTATCGTGCCGCCGCTGGTGCTGGCCATCCTGTGGGAACGCCCCCAGCTGCTGCGCTCTGTACGGCTGGGAATCGCTCTGTGCGCAGCAGCCTTGCTGCCGCTGTCTTTGTATTTTTATGTCTACCTGCGCGGGGCTGCGCACCCGGAATGGTGGGGGGGCAGCTACCCGGACGCCCAAAGTTGGTTCTGGTCTTTTGTCAGCACCGCGCAAGGGAGAGAAGAGCTGGCCCGAGGCTTCCAGCCGGGCTGCGGGGTCTTCGACGGAGGGTTCCCAGCCCTGATCTGGGGAGAGCTGGGGCTGCCGCTGCTCGCTGTAGGGCTGGGAGGGCTGGCGCTGCTGGGCCGCCGGCTGGCCAGCCTCTTCTACGGCACCCTGGCTATCTACCTGCTCTTCAACTGGATGTACCGCTGCGGCAACTGGTACCAGGTGATCTTGCCCGCCTACCCGCTGCTTCTGGTCGGCGTGGCAGCTGCCGTGCAGCGCTGGGAAGGCAGGGCTGCCCCCCGCTGGCTGCGTTCTGCCCCGCTGGCCCTGCTGGCGCTGGCGGTCGTCTGGCGCCTGGCAGCCTCCTGGCCGGCCGCCGACAGCCACAACCGCCCTGAAGACAGCGCCCTGAACAGAGCCGCCGTGCTGCTCGATCAGCCGCTGCCCGCCGGCGCAGCACTCTTCGCCCAGGTCAACGACGCCCTGGCGCTCGACTACCTGATCGAGATCTGGGGGATCCGCCCCGATCTGCGCGTGGTGAGCAGCCCCCAGGCAGCAGCAGTGCTGGCCCGCGGCGGGAGCGTGCTGACAGCGACAGATGCCGCCGCTGTGCTGCTGGCGGAGCTGCCAGCGTCGCTGCAGCCGGCACGCACACTCTCTGGGCCGGACTGGCTGGCGCTGGCAGCAGCGCCCCTGCCGGGGGCACCGCCGACCGAGCAGCTGGAGAGGTCGATCGAACAGGCGGTCACGCTGGCCGGCTACCGAGTCGATCCCGCCCCCACGGGCAGCCCCGTCACCCAGGCACCACCTGCTGTCGACGTCACCCTCTACTGGCGGTTGACGGCTGGCTGGCCGCCCGAGCTGGGGATCAGCCTGCGCCCCACCGCACAGGGCAGCCAGATCCCAGACCCTGCCACCGGCGGCAAGATACAGCGCGATGCAGCCACCCCGCTCCAGGGGTTGGTTCCCCTCGAACCGTCCGCGCTGCTGGCCGACCCCGTGCGCGTGCCCTTCCCTGCGGGCGCCGACGGTCTGCTCTTGATCGTCTATCGCAAGACGACGGACGGTTTTGAAAATTTGTTGGAACTGCCGTTGCAGGTCACACCCATCTACCCAACTCAGGAGGAAAGCAATGCGAATTGTCGTCATCGGGGGCAGCGGCCATGTGGGCAGCTACCTGGTCCCCAGGCTGGTTGAAAGCGGACACGAGGTCCTCCAGGTCAGCCGCCAGCAGCGATCTCCCTACCAGCCGCACGGCGCCTGGCGCCAGGTCCGCCAGGTCTCGATCGACCGCACCCCTGCCGAGGAAGCCGGCACCTTCGGCGCCCAGATCGCAGCGCTGCAGCCCGACGCAGTGATCGACATGATCTGTTTCACCCTCGCCAGCGCACGCCACCTGGTCGCAGCGCTGCGCGGCCAGATCCGCCATTTCTTGCACTGCGGCACGATCTGGGTGCATGGGCCCAGCACCCTCGTGCCCACGACCGAAAGCCAACCTCGCCGCCCGTTCGGCGACTACGGGATCCAAAAAGCAGCGATCGAAGCCTACCTGCTGGAAGAAGCCCAGCGCGGCAACTTTCCGGCTACCAACCTGCACCCCGGCCACATCGTCGGCCCTGGCTGGGTGCCGCTCAACCCGGCAGGCCACTTCAACCCACAGGTCTTTGTAGACCTGGCCAACGGCGAAGAGGTGGCGCTGCCCAACCTGGGGATGGAGACCGTCCACCATGTGCACGCCGACGACGTCGCACACGCTTTCACCCAGGCGCTTGCCCACTGGAGCAGCGCCATCGGCGAGAGCTACCATGTGGTTTCGCCGGCAGCGGTGACCCTGCGCGGCTATGCCGAGGCCGTCGCCGGCTGGTTCGGCCACCCCGCTCGGCTGCGCTATCTCCCCTGGGAAGCATGGCGCCAGAGCGTCCGCCCAGAAGAGGCACAGGCCACCTGGGACCACATCGCCCACAGCCCCCACTGCAGCATCGAAAAAGCACGGCGCCAGATCGCTTACTCCCCCCGCTACAGCTCCTTGCAGGCCGTGCGTGAATCCCTGGACTGGTGGCTCGCAGCCCAGCAGCAATGAACCGCAGCACCGAAAACCCACCGTTCAAAACCTGCCGCGCTGTTTGCCAACTGTCGCCTGCTACAGTATGATGGTACTATTTGCTCAACCCTTAAACGGAGAAAACCGCATGGCAGCCCCAATTCCTACAACCCATCTCGATCTGATCGAAGGTCCCTATTTTGCCGTCTTCACCACGATTGCCCCCAGCGGCCAGCCTGAAAACACCGTTGTCTGGTGCTCGTGGGACGGCAGCCATGTCCTGGTCAACACCGCCGATGGACGCCGCAAACTGTCCAATGTGCGCCAGAACCCCAAGGTTGCCTTGACCGTGATCGACCCTCAAAATCCTTTCCGCTGGATCGATGTGCGCGGGGAGGTTGAAGCCATCGTAGAAGACCCCGACTACGCCAACATCAACGCCCACGCACTCGTCTATTCAGGGCAGGCTGAATACTACGGCGGTGTTGCCCCCGCCGAGCAAAAAGGCCGTGAACGCCGCATGATCTGCAAGATCCGTCCCGACCGGGTGCTTGCTTTTCCGTCATAGTCAGCAGAGCGCGCCACCCGCGGGGAGAGGTTGCCCACCCGAGCGACCCGCCCCCCCACCGCGCATCCTGTGACGATACACCAACACAGTCCGTACCAGGAACACCAGGAGAAACAGCATGCTCTCGCCGGAACAACTCAATTTTTACCAGGAAAACGGTTACCTGCACGTCAAAGGGCTCTTCACGCGAGAAGAAGCTGCCGCCTTTCGCCAGGAGGCCCATGCCCTGATCGACCGTCTACAAAAAATTTCGACGGTCGAAGCCACGTGGGAGAGCGCACGCGAGGTGACAATGACCAAAACTTCGCTGCTGCACTGCCACGACGTCCAGTTTCAATCTGCGCTGTTGACTCGGCTGATCGTCGATGAACGGCTCACCGGCATCGCCGCAGACATCATCGGCTCCCCGAATGTACAGCTGCACCACAACAAACTGTTCATCAAACCGCCGGAAAAGGGCTCCCCTTTCCCCATGCACCAGGACCGCCCCTTCTTTCCGCACGACAAAGACTCGATGATCGCAGCCATCATCCACTTCGACGACGCCCCGCTCGCCAAAGGGTGCGTGCGCGTCGTCCCCGGCAGCCACAAACTGGGTCCGATCGAGCATCTCCATACGGGCGGCTGGCACCTGCCACTGGACCAGTACCCGATCGAATCCTCGGTTGCCTGCGAAGCCGAGGCCGGTGATGTCCTCTTCTTCAGCTACCTGACGATCCATGGATCCGGGGTCAACGTCAGCAACGAGGCGCGCACCACCCTGCTCGTGCAGATGCGCGACCCGCTGGACCCACCCAGCGCGCTCACCCATCTCTCGCGCGGGCAGGGCATGATGCTGCGCGGGGTCGACCCCAGCACGGGCAAGGCCACCCCTGTCGGCAAGGAACCGCACGACGCGCCAGCTGGCGGCACGATGGCTGGCGGCACGATGGCCGGCGGCACGATGGCCGGCGGCACGATGGCCGGCGGCACGATGGCTGGCGGCACGATGGCCGGCGGCACGATGGCCGGCGGCACGATGGGCTGACCTGGGCGTCACCGCTCATTGACTAATGTGCGATCACGCTTGATCCAATTTTGCACTTTCTAGTAAATCACGTATACTTTAATCATATCCGCTTGCTGTGGCCGGCCCCAAACCGGCCTTCGGGGGACAGCAAGCGGATATTTTTTTGCCCACTGCACAGTTGCCGAGCGGCACGCTGCCGTGTGCTTTTCCTTCAGCCAGAAAGCCATTCATCCCGGCCGATCCCTGCCTGTTCCAAAATTCGTTGTAGCAAAGCCAATGTCGCCGCGATGAGGATTGGGAATCGTGACCCAGCCTTCAAGAACGTCTGCCAGACGATCTCGACACTCCTCCAGGGTTTTGCCGCCTGCCCATACACCTTGTAGCCCCGGCACGCTCCCATAGTACGGTTCTTCGTCGTCAATGATTTCATAATGCGCCTGGCGGAGTGCAGCATCGATATAGTTGCGTATCATCAGCATTTCCTCTCTGTGTTTCGATCGGAAAGGCGTTCACCACGATAGGGAAAGCCCCAGGACGGCATCGTGCCCACCGCACAGCAAGATGCGCAGTCGGCCCAGCCAGGGGGGCTATGGCCAGGGAGCTATGGCCGTGCTGTAGGAACGAGCAACCGTTGCCCGCTGTAAATTGTGTAGGATTGCAGCCCGTTGCAGCGCATGATCCGAATTGCCGTCGATCCATACGCGGCAGCTACCGAGGAGAGGGTCTGCCCAGGCCGCACAGCGTGATAGACCCCCCTGCAGCTCATCGCGCTCTGCTGCACAGGGTCTGCCTGAGAAGAGCTGCCTGCCTGCGCCCCCCCCGGAGTCCCCAACAGCAAGACGCCCACAAAAATCGCCTGCACTGCCGCCCACTGGCTCAACGCACGCCAGCCCAACCGCCCCCTCAGCTGCCAAGTCAGCTGTTTCATCGTTGCACCTCACTTGTGCGAAATCTGTGTTGTTTGCTCTTTGTACGCACTGAAGAAAAGTTTTATTGCAACATTTTGATCTGGTCAGATTAAGAAATGGCGACCTTGTCTCTGAGCACTTCACCGATGCCAGCTGCCTTGTTTGCTCCAGCACCCGATCGCCATTTCTGTATACAATGTTAGCGTATAGGGTGTTCAATGTATATGACGCAGTCACGTCATAATCACGCCATTGTCCATTTTGTAGTTTTAATTACAAATTTGGAGTGTCTGCGGGGAATTTCAGATAAAAAAAGACAACAGAGGAGTTTGGGCCTACTTCGAATTCAACAGCCCCAGCGCCTGTGCGCGCAAAATCGCCTCCAGTCGGCTGCCGACACCCAGTTTGTTGTAAATTTTGCGGGTATGGTTGTCGACTGTGTGCAACGAAAGCTGCAATTGACTTGCCACTTCTTTGAGCGACAGATCGTCGGCCAGCAGACAGAGCACCTCGCGTTCACGGGCACTCAAAAGCACCACAGAATGGACACCCTGCTCTCGTCTGCCCCGGCCTGCCCGGCCAACAGCCGCCCCGACCGAAGTCGCCTGTTGTCGCTGCTGGCGGCGGCAGTATACCTCCTCTGCAAGCGGCTGCACCGCCGACCTTCGCTGGAGCTGAAGCAGCAGAGAGTCGATCGCAGGGTCGGGCTGCATCAGTGCCCGGCGCTGGCCAGCCGGGTACCCCCACGACAACACCGCTTCGAGTGAACGCAGCGCACCGGCCCTGTCCCCAGTCGCCAGACACAGCTGCATCTGCAGCCCGGTCAATTCTACAACCCATACCTGACCATGGCTGGCCCGACAGCGCTCCAACATCGCTTCCAGCCCAGCCTGACAGCGCTGCAACGACTCGGCGTCCCCCAGGTGCAGCATCCCGTTGACCCAGATCAGACCGCTCAGCATATAGTGGGTGCTGCTGCGATCGGGCACAAAGGTCTGCAGCCAGTCACGCACCTGCTCCACTTTTCCGGTCAGAATCAGCAGCTGCACCTCGTACATGTCCGCGTAGGCCAAAATTTCCGGGCTGCCCAGCTGGATCGCCAGCTTGCGAAAGCGCTCGATCACCTCCCAACCTTCTGTGTAGCGGCCATGCTCGCCCAATACGTTGAGCAGCAAGGAGATGGTCAGGAGCAAATTGGACAGATAGCTGGCCGAGGGGGTTTCAAGCACAGCATAACAGTGCCGGATCATCTCGTCGTCCTGGTCGGCCAGATGATAGGAGGCAGATGCAGCGACAAAGTGCGCGGCGCTGACAAAGGTCGGAATCTGGGCATGCTCAGCCAGTTTCAGGTAGTTGACTGCAGCCTGGTGCACCTCGACAAAACGTCCTTCGTACAACAACACCGAACAACGCGCATGGACAAGCGACAACGTATAAGAAAACGACAGCGCCACCAACGACTGCTCAGCTTCCTCCAAGATCTGTAAGGCCAGTTGGGGATGTCCCTGGCGCTGGTAGTGGCGGGCAAGCAGCTGGTAGGTACAGCCCAACAAAAACGGCTGTGCAGGCAGAAGGGCAAGGATCTGATGCAGCCGTTGGAGGGTCTCGGGCGAAGATGCCTCGGACACGATCGGAAACAAAATCAACAAATCCAGCTCAGCCTGCACCTGGGCGCGCTGCTCAGCCGTGAGCAAGCCAGATGAGTTTGCCAACAACGCAGCCACTCGGGCTGCGGTCGCCTTCAACAGCCTGAACTGCCAACGAGTCTGATACAGCCAGCCGCGCGCCAACAGCAACGCCAGGTTCTGCTGGACAAGCCTGGCTGGCAGTTGATCCAGATAGTGCTCCAGCTGCTGCCACAAAGAGGCCGCCTGCAACAGGGGGATCTGTTTTTCCACCAGCTCAGCCGCCGCCAGCTCGGCATGGCCCGCAAGATAGCTTTGGATCGCGTGTTCCACATCCCCAGCTTCAGCATACCAGCGCCCGACCCGCACATGCAGGTCGTCGATGTTCTGGCATGTCAGCGTGCGCTGCAGCCGTTCTTTCAGCATCTCCTGGAAGAGCTCATGATACCGATAGTGTCCCTGGTATTCGTCGATCGGGATGACAAAAAGGTTGTGCTGGATCACATATTCGAGCAGCTCGGCGCTCTTGGGGGCACCGACGTTTTCAATCTGGTCCCACACAGCCGAACAGAGGCCGGGCAGGAGGGCTGGCAGCAACGAGGTGCGCAGCAAGAAAGCATAGACCTGAGCAGGTTGTCCGGCCAGTACTTCATCCATGAAGTAGTCGGAGATGAAGCTGTGTGAACGGCGGTCCGTTCTGGCCAAAAATTTTTCGACATCCCGTTCGCTGCGCAGCGACAAGGTGAGCAGCTGCAGCCCGGCCCCCCAGCCTTCCAAAGAGCCGTGCAGCCGCTCCACCAGCCGCGGTGGCAGCGGAGCCGGCAACCCCTTGGACAACAGCTCCGCCGTCTCCGCCTGGGTCAACTGCAGATCGCGCAGATGCAGTTCGACCAGCTGCCTCTGGCTGCGCAGCCGCGCCACAGAGAAGGGGGGGTGATAACGGGAAAGGAGCAGAAAAGACAAGGAAGGCACGGCATACCGCAGCACAGTCTCGACAAACGCGTGGATGGGCGGATCGGTCACCACGTGGTAGTCGTCCAAGATCAGCAGCAGCCGCCGCGGCAGTGCTGCAACATCCCGGACAAACTGCTCGGCCAACTGCTCTGCAGTCACCCCCAGCCGCCCACGCAGCAGCTGGCTGCTCTGGTCACAAGCGCCAGCAGCCACAGAACTGACCGCCCACATCAGCTGTTCCCCGAAACGGTGCAGGCTGTCATCCAGACGGTCGACCCGATACCAGGCAACCAACAGATCCTGACCCGGCGGAACCTGCCGATACGACAGCCAGGAGGAGACCGTCGTCGTCTTGCCGTAGCCACCTGGAGCCACAACCAGGGTCAGCAGGCCGTCAAGCCCACACTCCAACTTGGCCCACAACAGGGGGCGATCTACTAAGGTGGTGGTCAAAACAGGGCGAGTGAACTGCATAGTTCTATGCTTCTGCTGGCTCGATGAATTCTCTGCTATGAAAAATTGCATGCGCATTGAACTGCAATCAATTTTGTGCAGTATAGCATCGCTGCATAGATTGACAAAACAGCCTTTGTCATTCATAGTCCAGTTGACGGGCAGCCACTTTTTGCATATAGTGGAGACATTGTTGCAAATGCCCTTGTTCAAGACATCCAACCAGAGGGAGACACCCATGAGCCCATCATCGGCACGCCGCCATCGACGTACTGCTCTCCCGGAGACCCCAGTCCCCACCGGCCCCTATCTCGCACCCAGGCTCACCTTGCTGGGAGAGGAAGCGTGTCAACGGCTGCATGCGGCCTCTTGCCGCATTCTGGAACAGACCGGCTTTCGGGTCTATCATCCGCCCGCCCTTGCGCTGTTGCGCAGCCATGGGGCCCTGGTCGAAGACGATCGGGTCAGGTTGCCTGCCGAGATGGTCGACGCCGCCATCGCCAGCGCCCCGCGCAGCTTTGCGCTCTATCGGCGCGGGGGGCAGGAGGTCAGCTGCCTGCTCGATGGCACACAGGTCTACTTTGGCCCAGGCTCCGACACGCTGCGCTATCTCGACCCGCGCAGCGGCCGGCGGCGCGATTTCCAAATGGCCGACCTGGCTGACTGTCTGCGGCTCTGCGACGCGCTCCCCGAACTGAGCTTTGTGATGTCGATCGGCATCCCGCGCGATGTTCCGACGGAGCGGTACTTTCGCTACCAGTTTTCTGCGATGCTCCGCCACACGACCAAACCAGCCGTGGTTGTCTGCAACGACCTGGCCGACATCGAAGCGATCGCAGCAATGGCTGCCGCAGTCGCTGGCGGAATGGAACAGCTCTGCGCGGCGCCCACCTTTCTGGTCTACTCCGAACCCACCACCCCCCTCTCGCACGCGCTGGAAGCGGTCGACAAGCTGCTCTTCTGTGCCCGTCACCGCATTCCAGTCACCCACTCGCCGGCCCCGATGATCGGCGGAACCGCGCCGATCACCCTGGCCGGTGCAGTTGCTTTAGGCAACGCGGAGATGCTCAGCGGGCTGGTGATGCACCAGCTGACCATGCCCGGGGCACCCTTTCTCTATGGGCATGGAACCCACCATCTCGACATGAAAGAGATGATCAGCGTCTACGGCGCGCCAGAATTCCAGCTGGCCCGCATCATGGCCGCTGAAATGGGCCATTTTTACCAGCTGCCTGTCTGGGGCTACTCCGCCCACAGCGACAGCGCCGTGCTCGACGAACAGGCAGCGATCGACGCCCAGTTCTCGATCCAGACCGCTCTGCTGGCCAGGACCAACCTCAACCACGACGTCGGCTATCTGGAAGCCGGTCTGGCCAATTCTCCAGAGTTGATGGTGCTGGCCAACGAGCTGATCGCCATGAACCGCACCTTTGCCCGGGGGCTCCAGTTTGACGAAGAAGCGCTGGCCCTCGATGTCATCGACGAGGTGGGGCCTGGCGGCCAGTTTCTCAGCCACGAACACACGATCCGTCACTGGCGCGAGCTGTGGACACCGACCCTCTTCGACCGCCAGCGGCTTGACCCCTGGCTGGAAAAAGGGGGCAAAACGATGCGCGACCGGGTCCGCGAGGCCACTGTCGGGTTGCTCGACAGCCATCGCGTGCCCGCCTTGCCTGCCAACGTAGAGGCCGAGATCGACGCTGTCCTGGGCCAGTAGCCCCTCTGCCGGCGTCTGCGGGAACAACTTTATCGATTCAATGGAGGAGAGAGCCATGGAAAGACTTTTCCCCCCTGCCCAAAACCAGGTCGTCAGCCTGTGTGGTGTCTGTTCCGCAGGCTGTGGCGCCGAAGTTCATCTGGAGGAAGGACGAATCACCCGTCTGACCCCGATCCAGAACCACCCCTACAGTGTGCTCTGTACACGGGGGCTGAAAGCCCCCGAGATCGTCTACTCCCCTGACCGCCTCCTCTATCCACAACGTCGCGTGGGGGCCCGCGGGGAAGGCAGATTTGAACGCATCAGCTGGGACGAAGCGTATACCACGATCGTCGACGGACTGCAGCGCATTGCTGCCAACCACGGCCCCGAAGCAGCCGGAATCTACACCGGCCGCGGCAACTTCGAATATGGGCTCAACGAGATGTTTGCCCCAGCTGGCACCGCCGAATCTTCGGCCAACGCGGTGCTCTTCCCCTTTGGCTCCCCCAATACCAGCGGGGTCGGGGCCCTTTGCTACGTCTCCTACGGCATGATTGCGCCTCGCGCCTGTTTCGGCGCCTATATGCTCGAGATGGAGGAAGATATCGACCAGGCCAGCCTGATTTTGGTCTGGGGAGAAAATCCCGCCACCGACTCATCCCCAGCGCTTCTGCCCAAGCTGCGCCAGCTCCAGCAGCGCGGCACCCGCATCCTCGTCATCGACCACCGACGCAGCGAAACCGTGCAGGCATTGCGCTGCGAATGGCTGGGCATCCGGCCCGGCACCGACGGTGCCCTGGCACTCGGTATCATTCATGTGTTGTTCGAGGAAGAACGCTACGACCACGAGTTTGCTGGCCGCTGGATACATGGGCTTGCGGAACTGCGCGCCTACACCCAGGCATTTACCCCTGAACGGGTCGAGACGATCACCTGGGTGCCCGCCGAACGGGTGCGCGAACTGGCCCGTGCGATTGCCGACGCCCAAGGCTGTTCGATCCTCACCTACACTGGGCTGGAGTATTCAGACAGCGGCGTGCAGGCGCTGCGGGCGCTCAACACGCTGCAGGCGCTGGCTGGCCACCTCGACACACCAGGCGGCAAGCTCTTCAAAGAACCCGACCGGTTCCGCCTCCACCGCCATCTCACCCCCCCACCCGTCCATGCCCGCCCCCCGATCGGCGCCGAGGAATACCCCATCTACTACGAGGTGCGCAAAGAAGCCCATGCAGCGCTCTTCCCACGCGCCATCCTGGAAGGAATTCCCTACCCGCTGCGCGGGCTGATCGTCAGCGGCGCTTCGCTGATCACCGCCTGGCCCGACCCCGACCTTTGGCGGCGGGCCCTCTCTGCGCTGGATCTGCTCGTCGTCGTCAACCGCTTTTTGACCGCCGACGCTCTCTACGCCGATATCGTGCTGCCAGCGACCACCATGTTCGAGATTGAGTCGTATGGGCTGTACGGCTCCCACGTCCAACACCGCAGCCGGGTGATCGAGCCTTTGGGCGAGGCGCGCAACGACTTTCTGATCTTTGCCGAACTGGCCGCTCGCCTGGGCTACGGCCAGCTCTGGCCGCAGACCGAACGCGCCATGATCGAGCTGGCGCTGCAGGGTAGCGGAATTTCGCTCGCAGAATTGCTGGCCCAGCCTGAAGGAATCACAGCCCCTACCCCTGCCCGACGCTACCGAAAGTATGCCAGCGGTGCGTTGCGCGCCGACGGCCAGCCCGGTTTTGAGACGCCGACCGGCAAGTTCGAAGCCACCTCCGAATGGCTGCGCAGCTATGGCTACGAACCGCTCCCGGTCTACACCGAACCGGCCGAAGGCCCCATCGCCAGCCCCGAAGTCGCCGCACGCTATCCGCTGGTCTTCAACTCAGGGGCACGCACCAATTTCGATTTTCGCTCCCAGCACCACAATATCCCCAGCCTGGCCCGCAAACAGCCGGTTCCCCTCGTCCACCTGCATGCAGAAGACGCCGCTGCGCGCGGGATCCAAAATGGCGATGCGGTCTGGGTCAGCTCCTTGCGCGGCCGCATCCCCCTCTACGCCTATGTCTCCACCAATATCGTGCGCGGGGCAGTAGAAGTCAACATGGGGGGCGGTGGCCCGTTGGGCCCACTGGCCTGGCAACAAGCCAACGCCAACGCACTGACCAACTTCGAACACCGCGACCCGATCTCGGGTTTTCCTGTGTTCAAAGCGTTGCTGTGCGAAGTCGAACCCCGCACAGCGCAGGTCGAGCCGTGCTGACCCAGACCGATGTGCTCGTGGTCGGCGCCGGCCCAGCCGGGCTGGCGCTGGCCGCTGCGCTCTGCCAGGCTGGCCTCACCGTCGCCGGCGTGGCGCCTGCCGGCGAAGAGAGCCCCTGGCCAAACACCTACGGAATCTGGGAAGATGAACTGCCCTCTCCGCTCTGGCAAAGCCTGCTCGCCCATCGCTGGCACGACGCCGTCGCCTATGCAAACCACACCGAGCTGCCGCTGCAGCGGGTCTATGGGCTGTTCGACAATGCCAGGCTCCAGACTCGCCTGCTGGCCCCCTGCCAGCAGGCCGGGATGCGCTGGCACCGCCAGCCAGCCTCCTCCTTCACACCACACCGCCACCACAGCCGTGTCCGGCTGGCCGACGGCACCCTGGTCGATGCCCGGCTGGTCGTCGACGCCAGCGGCCACACGCCACTCTTTGTCCGGCGCCCCCCCGGCCCGCCAGTCGCCTGGCAGACAGCCTACGGCATCGTCGGCCGCTTTACCCACCCCCCCGTGCGCGACGGACAGCTGGTGTTGATGGACTTCCGCTCCGATCACCTCGACAGCCAGGAGCGCCGCCAGGGGGCCCCGACCTTCCTGTACGCGATGGATCTGGGAAAGGGCCGCTACTTTGTCGAGGAGACCTCACTGGCCCACAGCCCTGCACTCCCCTTCGAACAGCTCCAGGCCAGACTGCACCGCCGTCTGGAACACAGAGGCTGTGCAGTTGCCACCCTCGAACAGGAAGAGCACTGTCGTTTTCCAATGAACCTGCCGATCCCCGATCAGAGACAGCCTCTGCTCGGCTACGGTGCCGCCGCCAGCATGGTGCACCCAGCCTCCGGCTACCAGATCGGCGCAGCCTTGCGCGCCGCACCGACGGTCGCTGCAGCCGTCGCCCAGGCGCTCCGCCACCCCGACACTTCCCCAGGTCAGGCTGCCGCAGCCGGCTGGCAGGCGCTCTGGCCATCCGCAAATCTTCGACGCCACAGCCTGTACCTGTTTGGCCTGCAAACCCTGCTGAGCTTCAACGAGTCCCAAACCCAACAGTTCTTCGCCACATTCTTTCGCCTCCCACAACCCTCCTGGGCCGGCTATCTTTCCAACACCCTCTCGCTGGGCGGAGTGCTGCACACCATGGCGCGCGTCTTTCTCGCCGCCCCAACCAACGTACGCAGCGGGCTGATGGCAGCCGCCTTTCGTTCCGGGTTCGGGCGAAAACCGTAGGTGCGCGCTGTGCCCCCCCTCGGGAAGAAAAGCTGCCGCACCGAACAGATTGCACAGCCGGCCCCAATGCGTGTATAGTGGAATATCATAAAAACCATCCCACAGCGGACAGATGCTCCGCTGCAACCCGGCAGGAAGTCACATGGCCCAATACCAAATTCTTTACTGGCACAACATTCCAATGCAGGTCAAAGCCAGTGTCGGACGCCACCGCCATACTGTACCGCTGTCAGAACGTTTCTCCACAGCCGTCGACGCCGCTGCAATGTCCGCTGGATTGAGTGCCTCCGACGCCTACACCGAACAGTTTCGCTGGGGAGAGAGCCAGGAACGAGCAGGCACCCCTGAAGAAGTCGCTGCAGCAGTGGCCGCTGAGCTTGAAACGTTGTACGCCACGATTGACTGGCGTGCCACAGCGCAGGAACTGCGCAGACCGCGCACACCTGGCTGACCCAAGCCCCTTTCATCCTTCTGCAGCAGACCGATCCACCTCTCACCAAAGATACCTCGATGACCAAACCCACTCCTTTCCACGTTGTTGTCCTGGCTCTGTTGCTCCTCTGGTGGTTGGCGCCCGGGGCTGCCGTCACACAAGGCCAGCAGTTCGAAAAAAGCGCACCCACACCAGCCAACGGCCACAGCCTCTACCTGCCCGTCGTCGCCGACAACCCCGCTCAGCTGCTCCCCACCCCGACCCGCACCGCCACACCCGCCGCGGCCACGCCGACCCGCACAGCGATCCCAGCCACCGCCACACCGGCTGCCACACCGGCTGCCACAGCGATCCCAGCCACCGCCACACCAGCAGGCAGCACACTCCTCACCGCCTGGATCGTCAGCCAGCAGAATTCTCCCATCTTCACCGATGCGACCGTCAACGTCCAACAGGTCACCGCCAAGACAGTCAACGGCACCGCCTATGTCTGCATCACGACCGACAAAATTCCAGATTATGTCCACACAACGACCGCCAGCGACATTGCCTGGCTCAACAGCCGTCCCAAAGCAGCCACAGATTTTCGCTCAGGCCAGACCACGCTGAGTGCGGGCAGCCAGGTTCTCTTTGGCGCGGATATTGGCTATCGCAGCCTGGGCTGCGCGCAGACAGACAAGGGCTATGGGTACTGGCCTCCCGGCCCAAAATGCCCGACCGCCCAGAACGCCGAACGCTGTTTCCCCCTGCAGCCTGCGCCGGCGTCGACCAGCTGCAAGACCGGGCTCGGCGACATCGGTGCCTGGGTCAACGGGGTCGCTGTTTTCAACTGGGGAGATGGGTTCTCGTACAACAACCAATCTGTCTGGCAGAACATTGCTGCCGCGCTGGAAGCGTATGACCTCGACATCTGCGTCGGCCATTCTGCCGGCGGCAACTATCACCACCACTTTCATCCCTCCTGCCTGGCTGGCCAGCTCGGCGACGACGGCTCCGCCCATTCCCCGCTGTACGGCTTCGCCGCCGACGGCTATCCGATCTATGGCCCCTGGCAGGCTGCCAACACGCTGGCGCAGAGCTGCTGGCACACACGCAACTACGACGACCCGGCTTCGAACAGCGGCTGTGGCAGCGCTGGACGCCGCACCTGCCTGCTCGTCGACGAGACCGATCTCGGCAAGGGGACTGTTGCCGCTTCTTCAGCTGGGCCGACGACGGCCCAGAGTGTCACCTCGTTGTCTGGCAATCTGTTCGTGGCAATCTCTGGCATCTACCGGCAGGACTACTACTACGACGCCAGCTGCACCGCAGCAGGAGGAGCTGCCCTCGATCTGCACAACGGCCACAGCCACGACGCTCTGGGCTACCACTACCATGTGACCGTCACCCGCGCAGCCAACGGCGATCTGGTGCCGGCCTTCCCCTATTACATCGGGCCCACCTATGCGGGCACGCTGCCCGCCCAGAGCTTTGCCAGCTGCGGCGGCAACCAGAGCGGGCCGCCTGGGCCACCGCCGCGGCCGGCAGAATCCACCCACCCCCCCACACACGAATGAGAGCACCGAATGGCTGACACCTACCTGGTCACTGGCGGTCTGGGCTGTCTAGGAGCATGGACCCTCCACATCCTGCAGCGGGCGGGCAAGCGGGCCCTTTCTTTCGATCTGAGTGACAACCGGCAGCGGCTTGAGCTCCTGATGGGCCCAGACGAGCAGGCCGACATCACCTTTGTTCAAGGAGACCTGACCGACAGTCGGCAGATCCGGTCCGTCTTGGAACAGCATGGGGTCACGCATGTGATCCATCTTGCCGCGTTGCAGGTGCCCTTCTGCCGCGCCGACCCGCCACTGGGTGCCGCGGTCAACGTCGTCGGTACGGTCAATCTCTTTGAGGCTGTCCGGCACACCCACGTGCCCCATCTGACCATGGCCTCGTCTGTGGCCGTCTATGGGCCACCCGAGCTGTATGGGCCAGAGCTGTTGCCCGCCGACGCGCCGGTTGCCCCACGCACGCTCTACGGCGTCTACAAAGTTGCCAACGAGCTGACAGCCCAGGTCTACTGGCAGGAGTATGGTGTCAGCAGCACGGTGCTGCGTCCGTATACAGTCTATGGGCTGGGGCGCGACCAGGGGCTGACCAGCGATCCGACCCGGGCCATGGCAGCGGCAGCGCGTGGAGAGAACTTTCACATCCAATTTGGAGGGGCCATGCAGTTCCATTTTGCCGCAGATGTGGCGCGACAGTTCGTGCTGGCGGCCGAGCAGCCCTCAGGCGGCGCCCTGGCCTGCAACCTGGGAGGGCCGGTCGTCTCGGTCGCAGAAGTCGCCCGTCTGATCATGGCGCTGCGGCCCGGCGTGCGCATCACCTGTGCAGAGACAGCTCTGCCTTTCCCCGCAGGCTGTGACGGCGACGAACTGCGCCGCCATGCAGACGTCGTCTATGCAACGCCCCTGGCAGAAGGGATCGAGGCGACGATCGCTGCCTTTTCCTGAGAAAGGGGCTGCACAGTGCCCACCTGGAATCGGTTGAGCAGTCTGATTCGCAAAGAATTTATCCAGATCACGCGCGACCCGCGCACGCTGGCCATGACCTTCATCATGCCGGTTGCCATGATGTTTCTGCTCGGCTATGCAGCCACCAACGACGTCCGCAACATCGCACTGGTGGTGCTCGACCAGGATCAGACCCCCGCCTCCCGTCAGCTGATCGACGCATACCGGGTCGCCGACTATTTCGTCGTCGAGCGGAGGGTCAGCTCAGAACAAGAGCTGCGCGAGGCCATCGACCACAACCTGGCGCGCGCTGGGCTGATCATCCCCCCCGGCTATGGTCGCGCGCTGGCTGGCTGGAACAGCGCCCAGGTCGCGTTCGTGCTCGACGGCTCCGACCCGACGGTGGCCAGCACAGCCCTGGCTGCAGCGCAGCTGATCGGCCAGGCGCAGGCAACGAAGCTGACGGTCGAGCGCATGCAGGCACGCGGGCAGACCGTGCTGGCCGCACAGCCCATCGACGTCCGCACGATCGTCTGGTTCAATCCGGGTCTGGTCAACGCCTACTACATGGTGCCAGCCATGATCGGCATCATTTTGCAATATCTGACCACGATGCTCACTGCCACGTCGATTGTGCGGGAACGAGAGCGCGGCACCATCGAACAGCTGATCGTCACCCCGCTGCGCTCGTGGGAGCTGATCGTCGGCAAGCTGACCCCCTATGTGTTGATCGCTTTTCTCAACACGATCGAGGTGCTGACCATCGGCGTGCTGCTCTTTGAGGTTCCGATCCACGGTGACCTGGGCCTGCTGCTGCTGCTCACCGCACTCTTTCTGGTGACAACCCTGGGCATTGGCCTGCTCATCTCCAGCATTGCCAACACCCAGCAGGAGGCGATGCTGACCACCACCTTTACCCTGCTGCCCTCGATCTTTCTCTCCGGTTTCTTTTTTCCGCTGGCAGCCATGCCGGTCTGGCTGCAGATCATCAGTTATGCGATCCCACTGCGCTATTTTCTGATCATCGCCCGCGGGATCGTGCTGAAAGGGGTCGGGATGACAGCGTTGTGGCCAGAGGTGTTGGCACTGAGCCTCTTTGCCCTGGTCGTCATGAGCGCTGCCATTCTGCGCTTTCGTAAAAGTCTGGATTGATGGAGGGTACAATGCATTTGAATCCTCGCCGCCTGGTGCCAATCTTGGGGTTGCTGTTGCTGACAGGGCTGGCCGGGTATGCTCTTGTCTGGCCAGCCCTGCACAAAGAGAACTCCTGGGTCGTCTCCGGCACTGTCGAAGCCACCGAAGTGCAACTGGCCTCCGAGTATGGCGGCCGCGTCGACGCGGTGCTTGTCGTCGAAGGAGAACGCGTGGCCCCTGAACAGACCGTGGTCTCCGTGCAGTCCAGCACCGCCGTGCGCGGTTCCTCTGCCCACGAACGAATTCTCTCCCCGATCGGCGGGGTGGTGCTCTACCGCTCGATCGAACCGGGCGAGTTTGCTGCGCCCGGCGCCCCGCTGATCACCGTGGCAGACCTCGATCGTCTGACCCTGACCGTCTACCTGCCCGAAGAACGCTACGGACAGCTTGTGCTGGGCACCAGCTACCCGGTGACGGTCGATTCGTTTCCCAATGAAGTGTTCACCGGCACGGTGCGCCACATCGCCGGCCGCGCCGAGTTCACCCCACGCAACGTGCAGACCACCGACAGCCGCAAGACAACCGTCTTTGCGGTCAGACTCGATCTGGCACCCAGCGCAGGCAAACTCAAACCAGGAATGCCTGCAGATGTGAACTTTGGGGGCGAGGGAGCATGGCCGAAGCGCTGATCGACGCCCACAGCCTGTATAAATCTTTTGGCCAGACACAGGCTGTCGCCGGCATAAACCTGCGGGTGGAAGCGGGCGAAATTTATGGGCTGGTCGGTCCAGATGGCGCCGGCAAGACCACCTTGATGCGGTTGCTCTGCGGCGCACTGGCGCCAGACAGCGGCGACGCCTGGATCGGCGGCTGCAGCATCCGGCAACAGAACGACCGCGCACGCGAACAGATCGGTTATCTGGCACAGCGTTCTTCACTCTATGAAGAACTCACAGTCGAGGAAAATGTACGTTTTTTTGCCGAGGTGCGCGGGCTGAGGCCCGCACAATGGTTCCCGCGCAGCCAGGAACTTCTGCAATTTGTCGGGCTGGAACCCTTTCGCCAACGCCGCGCCGGGCAGCTTTCAGGTGGCATGAAACAGAAGTTGGGGCTGGCATTGGCGCTGATCCACGAACCGCGCATCCTCCTGCTCGACGAGCCCACCACAGGGGTCGACCCGGTCACACGCCAAGATTTCTGGCGGCTGATCCTGCCCCTGCTGCACCGCAGCCCCCTGGCCGTGCTCGCCAGCACCCCCTATATGGACGAGGCGCTGCGCTGCACACGCATCGGCTTTTTGCGCGCCGGACGGATCATTCGCGAAGGTTTGCCTGCTGTGCTGCGCCAGCCCCTGCATGGACGCATTCTCGATCTGGTCGGCAGCCCCGCTGCCCTGATCACAGCCATCGCACGCGCCGACCCGGCGGTGGAAACCGTCGATCGGTTTGGAACCCATTTTCACGTGCGCGTGGCACCCGGAGAGGCCGATGCCGTGTGCAGACGGTTGGTCGAGTCGATTCGCTCGGCGGGCGGCAGGGTCGACAGCCTGGTCCCCGCCGAACCACAGCTGGAAGACGTCTTCCTCGAACTGGCACAACCATGATCCACACCGAAAACTTGACACGACGCTTTGGCCCCTTCGTCGCAGTCGATCACCTCTCGCTGGATGTAGCAGCCGGGCAGGTGCTGGGGTTCCTGGGCCCCAACGGATCGGGAAAAACGACGACGTTCCGCATGCTGCTGGGATTGCTGCGCCCAAGCGAGGGGCGCGCAGAGGTCATGGGGCTGGATGTCACCGCATTCCCCGAACTCGTGCGCTCGCGCGCCGGATACATGTCCCAAAAATTCGCCCTTTACGGCGAGCTGACTGTGTTTGAAAACCTCGCCTTCTATGGCGGCGTCTACAATGTCAAAGACAAAACCATCCTCCAGAAAACGTTGGAAACTCTGGGGCTGCAGAGCGTGCGCAACCAACGCGTACACACCCTTTCTGCCGGTTGGCGGCAGCGGCTGGCGTTGGCAACCGCCATTATCCACAAACCCGGGCTGCTCTTTCTGGATGAGCCCACCAGCGGCGTCGATCCGGTGGCACGCCGCGCTTTTTGGGAGTTAATCTACGATCTGGCCGCACAAGGAGTCACCGTCCTGGTCTCGACACACTACATGGACGAAGCCGAGTATTGCACGCACGTCGGCATGATGCGCGCCGGAAAATTGCTGGCCCTCGACGAACCAGACCGCCTCAAACGTGCGCTGCCAGGGCAGGTGTGGGAGCTCTACGCCGAGCCGCTCGAGCTGCTGCTCGACGCGTTGGATGTGCTGGAGGCAGCGCCCTTTGTCCTCCGCTCGACACTGGCCGGCGATTGTCTGCGCATCGTGGTTCCCCAAGAGACTCCCCCCGAGCGAATCCGCCAGACACTGCTCGACCATGCCATCTCTCTGCAGCGGATGGTACCCGGCACCGCCAACATGGAAGATGTTTTCACAGCCCTGTCGACCCAAAAAGCATCCGCTGGAGGCGGTTGAAGCTGGGTCGAGCTCCCGCAGGCGCTTCAGTCCATGTACAGATGACGCAGCGCAGGCTGCCAGAGGGGGTGCGCCAGCAGATCGGTGTTGTCACTCAGCAGGTCGATGTTGCCGATCAGCGGGCGCTGCGCCAGAGCCTGCACGGCCGGGTCTGTGATGCCGCGGAGCAGTTCATCGGCGAAACCATGCAGCGCAATTACCTGAAAGGGGCGGTCAAAAAAGAGACAGGGCGCTTCGGGCATCATTTTGGTGACCCCCAGCGCGTTGTGCAGCCGAGCCAACGTCCCATAGGCTGTCGCCAGGTGGCTCTCGCGCTCCTGCCAAGAACGGGCATGCAGCACGCTGGTCAGCACCGGCAGCAGCTGCGGGCCACAGCCAAGGCGCTGGAAGGCTGTGCCGAACCACTTGGGGTACGGTGCATAGACCCGCTCCATCAAAAACCCCAGACGCATCAGATCGCGCACCAGCCGTGCACCGATCAGCGCAGAGCCCACCTCGTCGCCCACCATCCCAGCCCGCCCCATAAGATGCTCCTCCTGCCCGATGCGTGCCCAGGCGGCTGCCAGCAGATAGAGCCAGAGATCGTGTGGGTACCAGGCAAAACGCCGACGGAGCTCTTCAAAACCGACGGCGTCGTAAAAAACTGCCCCCCCTACAACCGTGCGCAGTTTCTGCTGCGGCAGTGTGAGCCAGAGTGCGGGCGTGAGCGCGGCAGCAGGGTCGATCCCCAGATAGCTGGCCCAAAAACTGTCTGCGGTCAAAATTTCGACACGGTGGCGGATCGGATAGCAGGTGGTCGCCTGCAGATGCTGCACGCCGTGGTCGCTGGGGTCAGGCGGCGAAAAATGGGTGGGAAAGCCGCCAAAGCTGAAAGGAAGCTGGTGGGCCAGCAGCGCATCCAGCGCATCGGCATGGCGAAGGTGGTCGGCAGGAGAGAGAAAGAGCATGGCGCGCGGGCCAAAGTGATGGTCAGTCGACAGCGCATCGTCGAACCCCAGCACCTCAGAGCCGCTGCCGATCAAGGCAGCGGCATGGGGCAGCCCAGGAAAGTGCTGTTCCAACAAAGGCCGAATGGCCTCATGGTAGAACGCCTCGCTCAGCTTAAGACCCGGCAGCAGCGCTGTGGCCATCAAGGCAGCTTGTTCCCCGCCGCCAGGTAGAGCCGGTACCACTCCTCTCGAGTCATCTCGACCTGGGCAGCCTGGGCAATCTCGCGCACACGCTGGGGCTGGGTTGTGCCTAAAATCGGCTGCATCTTGGCGGGGTGGCGCAGCAGCCAGGCCACCGCGATCGCGCTGTTCGTGACCCCTTTGGCCGCGGCCATGGCGTCGATCGCCCCGTTCAATTCGGGAAATTTGTCGTTGCCCAGAAAAACCCCTTCAAAAAAACCGTACTGGAAGGGAGACCAGGGCTGGATGGTGATATCATGCAGGCGACAGTACTCCAGAATCCCGCCATCACGCACGATCGAGGGGTCAATCTCCATGTTCACATTGAAGCCAGCGTCGATCATGCCCGTGTTGGTCAAGCTCAGCTGCAGCTGGTTGGCAATGAGCGGCTGCTCGACGTACCGGCGCAGCAGTTCGATCTGGCCAGGATTCATGTTGCTCACGCCAAAATGGCGCACCTTGCCTGCCCGATGCAGCTGTGAAAACGCGTCAGCCACTTCCTCTGGCTCCACAAGCGTGTCAGGCCGATGGAGCAGCAGCACATCCAGATAGTCGGTCTGCAAACGGCGCAGACTGCCCTCCACCGCAGCCAGAATGTGGTCGCGTGAAAAATCGAACATCCCCTTGCGAATCCCGCATTTGGACTGAAGCAGGATTTCCTCCCGGCGGATGGACGTGCGGCTCAGCGCGCCCGCAAAGACCTCTTCAGACTGGCCGTTGCCGTAAATGTCTGCATGGTCGTAGAAATCGATCCCCGACTCCCATGCAGCTGCCAGCAGTTCATCGACTTCCTGGCTGCTCAGGCTGGAGATGCGCATGCAGCCCAGACTGATGACCGAACCCTCCAACCCACTTTTGCCGATATCAAGCTTGCGCATCGTTGCCCCTTTCTTTCCTGGACTCGCTGTACGATTGACCGTTGCAGAATCTATCCCCAAACATCTTAGCCAGGCACATCCTTCCCCCTGGCTCAGCGGCTCGGAATGCGCACACGCTCCACAACGTCGAGCTGAACCACCTGCGCGGCGGGCAGATTCAACACCGACTGGAGTCGCGCAGGCCCTGTCCTCCCGAGCCAAACCAGCCTACCATGCCACACCTGCACTGTCAACACAACAGGCATCTCTTCTCCGGCTTGACCGTGGGGAGTAGGTGCCAGTATAATTGCGCCTATTGATACTATGCCATCGTCCGTCTAGATCCGCAGCGACCGATCGATCCAACGGCTGTACAAAGACCAACGAACCTTGACCCACACAACAGCGCGTCAGCCGTATAGCAATGAACCCGTGAATCTGGGCGCTGCGGCGATGCAACTCCGCGCTGCTCTCGTTACCCCCGTACCGAACTTCTTCGTCCGCAGCCACGCGCCCGTCCCTGTCATCGCGGCGGACGCCTACCGGCTGCACGTAGACGGTCTCGTGGATCAACCGTGCACGTTGACGCTTGAGGAGTTACAGCAGGGCTTCCCGGTCCACACGGTCACGGCAACCCTGCAATGTGCGGGGCTTCGTCGGCGCGAACTGACGGCTCTGGAGCCGATCGACGCTGCCGAAATCGTGTGGGACACCGACGCCATCAGCACAGCGCGGTGGACGGGAGTCCGCCTGTCCGACATCCTCCGGCGTGCGGGCGTCCAGCCTGCTGCGGCCCATGTAGGCTTTCTGGGATTGGACCAAGTGGCAAAGACGCAGGATGGGCTGGGTGGCTCGATCCCGCTTGCCAAGGCGTTGGAGGACGATGTTCTGCTGGCCTACGGGATGAACGACGCGCCCCTGCTCCCCATCCACGGCTATCCCCTGCGGGCATTGGTGCCCGGTTATATTGGCGCGCGCAGTGTCAAATGGGTGGGGCGCATCACGTTGCAGGTAGCGCCTTCCACCAACCATTTTCAAGCGCGCGCGTACAAACTCTTCCCAAGCTCAGTGCGTGCAGAGACGGTCAACTGGGATGAGGGCGAGATGTTGGGGGTGCTGCCCATCAACTCGTTTATCACCAGCCCCCAAGCAGGCGTGCTGCCGACAAATGAAACCAGGCGCGGCGCGGTGCTCGTGCAAGGGATTGCGCTGGCCGGTGGCGATGCAGTCATCGAGCGGGTCGAGCTCTCGAACGACAGCGGGCAGAGCTGGACGGCGGCGACACTCACCAGCCCACCGCAGCAGTGGATGTGGTGTTTCTGGGAGGCGACCTGCAGCCTCTCGCCGGGGAGCCATGAGTTGGTGGTGCGTGCCTTCGACAGCGCAGGACATACCCAACCGATGCACCTGGCGGACGTCTGGAACTTCAAAGGCTATGTGAACAACGCCTATCACCGCGTGAGGATTTCCGTCTAAACTGATTCCAAGGTGAGAAGCGCAGCCCGTAGGCGGGTGATCCTTGCGGTCGCCCTTGCGGTCGGCCATAGGCGTCATCGGAGGCACCTGCCTGTAGGGGCGACCCTTGCGGTCGCCCATGGAATTGCGGTCGGCCGCGCTTCTCACCCCTGACGACCCCGACCTGCTTATGTTGCTTGAACGAGTCAAAAAAGGAGCGAGATGCTCGATCTCCGAGGCCCTGGATGGGGGCAAAGCCCGCAGCTGGAAAAAGCTGGCCGCACAGCAAGAGCCCGATAGAGGGGGCTCCCCCCGACAGAGACGGCGAACGCTACCAGGCTTTGGGACGAAACTTGCTGTCGTTGAGAATGACCAGGTTCTGCCCAGACTGGGCGATGACAAAGAGCCCGTTCCGGTAGGCATAGCGGGCCACATCCGGCGGGATGACAAACGCCGCCACCGCCCCCAAGATGTTCATGGTCTGGTAGCGGGGCAACAGCCGCTTGAATTTGGCCAGACGCTCCAGATGTTCGTCTACATCCTGCTGCGTCAGCTTGCTTTTGACCTCGACCGCCACGGCCTGGGTGCCGTTGACCGCCAGCAGGTCGATCTCCATCCCCTCCTCTGCTCCCCTGTCCACCGAGATATTGGATTGAAGCTCGGTGACGTCGATGCCCCGTTCTTGAAACAGTCTGACCGCAGCCGGGCGCACCTGCCATTCCACAAATTCGCCCAGTCGGTTGCCCCATTTCCCCATCTGGGCGTCGACCCGTTGGCTGCTCTCCTTGAGCAATCGCTCGGTCTCCTGAAGGCGACGCTCCGTCTCCTGGCCGCTCTCCTTGAGCACACGCTCGGTCTCCTGAAGGCGACGCTCCGTCTCCTGGCCGCTCTCCTTGAGCACACGCTCGGTCTCCTGGCTGCTCTCCTTGAGCACACGCTCGGTCTCCTGAAGGCGACGCTCACTCTCTTTTTGCATTTCGATCAATTCACGCAGAAGCTGCCAGACTTCTTGGGGGGTCGTTGTTTCGTTTTGCTCGCGCATTGCCTGACACTCCTTTGTCTTCGACAGAGACCAGTACACCCTCTCTTCATATTCTGACTGGCCTGGCTGGTCTTGTCAAGACTGTCAGCTTTTTGTTGTTTCGCGGCTTCGCGTGAGACATTGGGTAATCCCGCAAAACTTTGAACCACACCCATCTCCGGCTTGACCGTGGGCAGTGGGCGCCAATACCCACCAGCCCACCGCAGCAGTGGATGTGGTGTTTCTGGGAGGCGACCTGCAGCCTCTCGTCGGGGAGCCATGAGTTGGTGGTGCGTGCCTTCGACAGCGCAGGGTATACCCAACCGATGCACCTGGCGGACGTCTGGAACATCAAAGGCTATGCGAACACCGCCTATCACCGCGTGAGGATTTCCGTCTGGTGCAGGGGGTCTGAAATCAGCAAGTAGTCTGGCTGACGCCACACCTCCTGGCTTTGCCTCTCGGCCACAGGGAGGGGCAGGGAGTTTGTCGTGCCTTGGCATTCCCCCCTCCCTCACGGTCGGGGCCCCAGAAAACCCAGAAACCGCGCTGTTGACAAATCCCCAGAACTCCGCTATATTCTCTCCAACTGTACTGAACAAAAGGGCTTGAAGGTCTCCATGCAGCTACCCGTCTTCGACAATGCCGATATCGTTGTGCTCGGCGCCGGCTCTGCCGGCTGCACCGCCGCAATCGCCGCCGGCAGAGCCGGCGCCGACACCCTGCTGGTCGAACGCTACGGCTTCCTGGGCGGCTCTTCAACCCAGGTGCTGGACACCTTCTACGGCTTCTACCTTCCCGGCAACGACGCACGTCGCGTCGTCGGCGGCATTCCCTGGCAGATTGTGGAAAAGCTGCGCCGTTTTGGCATGGTGCTCGAACGCCCGAGCAGCTACGGAGCAGGACAGGCCGTCACCTACGATCCCCCAACGCTGCAACGGGTCTGGGAAGAGACCGCACTCGAGGCCGGTGTGCGGCTGCGGCTGCATACCTTGTGCCTCGATGTCCTCAAAGAAGGCAGCCGTGTGACCGGCCTCGTCGTCGGCGGCAAGAGCGGCATGGGACAAATTACCGGCAAACTCTTCGTAGATACCTCCGGCGACGCAGACCTCTGTTTTCGTGCCGGCGTGCCCTTCCAGCCTGCCGGGGAAGATGGCCCGGCCCAGTCGTTGACCACCACCTTCCGTGTCGGCAACGTCGACGAAGCGCGCGCGCTGCAGGTCAAACGCAGCGACCTGGTACGGCTGATGAAAGAAGCCAACCTCAGCGGCGACTACCGTTTGCCGCGCGAAGAGGGCAGCGTTCACCGCACACCCCTGCGCGGGGTCGTGGCCACCAACCTGACACGCGTCGCCTATGTCGACGGCACCGATCCGGTCGAGCTGACCAAAGCCGAAGTAGAAGGACGGGCACAGGCCATGGAGTATGTGCGCTTTCTGCGCGAACGCATTCCAGGCTACGAAGAGGCCTACCTGATCAACTTCAGCACGCAGATCGGCATCCGCGAGACCCGGCGCGTCTACGGCGATTACCGGCTCACGCGCGAGGATGTGCTCAACGCCCGCCATTTCCCCGATGCCATCGCCCAGTGCGGCGCCCCCATCGAAGATCACCATCCCGGCAGCGACACCCGCTGGGAATACCTGCCCACCGGCGCAACCTACGATATCCCGTTCCGTGCGCTGCTCCCACAAAACCTCGACAATGTGCTCACAGCCGGACGCTGTCTCTCTGCCACCCACGACGCACACGCTTCCGTGCGCAGCATGGGACAGTGCATGGCCATGGGCCAGGCCGCAGGCACAGCCGCCACCTCTGCGCTGCAAACCGGCAACAACGTGCGCGATATCTCGATCGCACAGCTCCAACAGCAGCTGCGCCGCGACGGCGCGCTCTTTTCCGGGACAACGCCAACACCATGATTCTGGCCGGCATCGACCTGGGCGGCACCAAAATTGCGGTCGCCATCGTGGAACAGCAGAGCGGCCGCGTGCTGGCCCGCAGCTACGCACCGACTGACTCCCCCCAAGGGCCAGACGCTGTGCTGCAGCGGATGGCCACCCTGGTGCACACCGCCTGCGCCAGCGCCAGCCTGGCCGCAGCAGACCTGGCCGCAGTCGGGCTGGGCGTGCCCGGCGTCTACGATCTGGCCACCGGCCACACCCACTTCCTGCCCAACCTCGCCGGTGCCTGGCGCAATGTGCCAGCCGGCCCGACCCTTCGCCACGCACTGGGCAGACCGGTCTGGCTGATCAACGACGCACGCGCCTTCGTCCTCGCCGAAAGCCTCTTGGGCGCAGGACGCAACGCTCACACCGTGGTCGGTCTCACCCTGGGCACCGGGGTCGGAGGCGGCATCGCAGTGGACGGACGACTTTGGCAGGGCCTCGACGGCACCGCAGGAGAGGTCGGCCATCTGACAATGAACCTGGACGGCCCACTCTGCGCCTGCGGCAACCGCGGCTGCCTGGAAACCTACGCCAGCGGCCTCGCCATTGCCAGACTCGCCGCCCAACGTCTGGCAACAGCCCCCGAAAGCCTGCTGCTGCACCTGGCAGGCGGTGCAGCAGAACAGGTCACCCCCGCAATGGTCGGGCAGGCCGCCGCAGCCAACGATGCCGTGGCACAGTCAATTCTGGCCCAGGTCACCCGCTATCTGGGCGCAGGGGTCGCCAACCTCGTCACAACGCTGAGCCCAGATTGTGTGATCCTGGGCGGCAGTGTGGCCAATCTCGGCGAACAGCTGTTGGCCCCCGTGCGCGCTGTCGTGCGCGACCGCTGTCGCGCAATTCCAGTCGATCGGGTGCGGATCGTGCAGGCCGAACTAGGCCTCGATGCAGGCCCCCTCGGCGCCGCACTCTGGGCAGGAGAAAGAACGGAGAACAGACCATGACAGCGACCTCTCCCCAGCCCCCCGTGCAGCCGGCCGCCTACGCCGGCTCCGTGGGAGAAGAACAGCCAACACGCCCCGCAGCAGAGCTCCCCTATCGCCCACCCACCCCACAAAACCGCCCCGGCATCGGGCTGATCGGCTGCGGCGGCATCACCGCACACCACCTCACCGCCTACCGCGCAGCAGGCTACCCCGTCGTGGCGCTGTGTGACCCCCATCTCGCACGCGCCCAGGAGCGGAGAGCCACCTTCTACCCAGACGCCGCCGTCTACACAGATGCCCGCGACCTGCTGCGCCGCGAAGATATCGAAGTGGTGGATATCGCCACCCACCCCGCCGAACGTGTGGCGTTGATCGAGGCCGCCTTGAAGGCCCACAAACATGTCCTCAGCCAAAAACCGTTTGTGCTCGACCTCGACACCGGCGAACGGCTCTGTGCGCTGGCAGACAGAGAAGGTCTACAACTCGCCGTCAACCAAAACGGAAGATGGGCCCCCCATGTCGCCTACCTCCGGCTGGCAGTGGCCGCCGGGCTGCTGGGCGAGTTGACCAGCGCAGACCTCGCCGTCCACTGGGACCACTCGTGGGTTGTCGGTACCCCCTTCGACACGATCGACGACCTGCTGCTCTACGATTTTGCCATCCACTGGTTCGATATGCTGACCTGCTACTTTGGCGCCGAGGAGCCGCAGCAGGTCTTCGCAGCCGTCAACCGCACACGCAGCCAACGCCCCCGCCCCCCCATGCTCGCCCACGTCCTCGTCGACTATCCGTCCGCGCAGGCAACACTCAGCTTCAACGCCGCAACCCCCGTGGGGCACCACGACCGCACCTTCCTGGTCGGAACGCAGGCAACCGCCTTGAGCAGCGGCCCTGGCTTGCAGGAACAACGCGTGCAGATCTTCACTGCAGAAGGCGTCGCTGTCCCCCAGCTGCACGGGCAGTGGTTTCCAGATGGCTTTCATGGCACCATGGCCGAACTGCTTTGCGCCATCGAAGAAAGGCGCACCCCCTTCCATCACGCAGCAGACACGCTGCGCAGCCTGGCGCTCGCCTTTGCAGCCATCGGCAGCGCCCATGACGGACAGCCCAAACGACCCGGCGAAGTGCGGCGTCTGCCCGCCGCCTGACCACAACGCTGTCACACACCCAAGGCCCACCATTTTTTGCAAGGAGAGTGCACGATGTCCAAACTCAAAGTCGTCGGCATCAACTTTGACCACATGCACATGGGCGATCTGCTGCGACAAGCCCACGAACACCCCGACGTCGAAATCGCCGGGATCTGCGACGAACAGCCCGAACGCATGGCCACCGCCGCCCACAATTTTGCCATTCCCGAAACACACCTCTTCACCGACTACCGTGCCTGCCTCGAAACCACCCAGCCCGATTTTGTCATCCTCTGCCCAGCCACCGCCACACACGGGCTGTGGGTCGAACGCGTGGCCCCCTACAACGTACATGTGCTGATGGAAAAACCCTTTGCCGCCTCGCTGGCAGAGGCAGACCGCATGATCGCAGCCATGGCCGCAACCGGCCGACAGATGGTGATCAACTGGCCCTTGGCCTGGTACCCCCCCCATGTCACCAGCAAACGGCTGATCGACGAAGGCGTGATCGGCAAAGTGATCGAGGTGCACTACTACGACGGCAACCGCGGCCCCCTCTACCACCTGGCAGACAAAGTCGAGGTGACAGACGAACAGGCCGCTGCCGGCAAAAACCAGAGCTGGTTCTACCGCCGCAGCCAGGGCGGAGGCTCGCTGCTCGATTATCTCGGCTACGGGGTGACCTTGGGCACCTGGTACCACGGCGGCGACCAGCCGATCGAAGTCACCACCCTGGTCGATGAACCTCCCGGCCTTGAAGTCGACGAACACAGCATTACCCTGGCTCGCTACGCCAAAGGGTTGTCCAAGTTCGAAACCCGCTGGGGCACGTTCACCGACCCGTGGACCCATCAGCCGCAGCCCAAATGTGGCTTTGTCATCGTGGGCACCGAAGGAACCATCAGCTCCTACGACTACGAATCGACGGTCCGGGTGCAGACGCGCGCCCACCCGGAAGGCGAAGTGCTGCCTGCCGATAAGCTGCAGCCCCCCTTCCAAAACCCGATCCAAAACTTCGTACACTGCTTGCGCACCGGCGCAGCCGTGCATGGCCCCCTCTCACCGACGATCTGCCGCATCGGCCAGCAGATCGTTGACACCGCCGTGCTCAGCGCTCGCGAGCGCCGCACCCTGCCGTTGATTGCGTAAAGACTGAGGATTGCATGAGTGAACAGAACGAACCTTTCGTGGTTTCGCCGGCGCTGCGCTATCTGGACGCAGCCCAGCAGATCCTGACAAAAATTCGCGAGACGCAGCTGCCGGCCATCGAAGCCGCAGCCCAAATCTGCGCCAGCTCGATCGCCGACGGCGGGCTGGTGCATCTGTTTGGCACCGGCCACTCGCGCATGCCCGTGGAAGAAATTTTCCCCCGCCACGGCAGTTTTCCCGGCTTTCATCCCATCGTCGAGCTGTCGCTCACCAACCACACCCAGGTCGTCGGCGCCAACGGACAACGCCAGGCGATGTACCTCGAAAAGCTGGAAGGCTTCGGCGAGGTGATCTTGCGCAATTTCGTCTTTCACCCCCAAGACAGCATGATCGTCTTCTCCAACGGCGGCGTCAACGGCGTCGTGATCGACGTGGCACTGGGCGCCAAACGCCGCGGCATGCCGGTGATCGCCGTGCTTTCGCTCGCACACAGCCAGGCCTCCCCCGTTCGCCACTCTTCAGGCCAACGCCTCGCCGACCTTGCCGACGTGACTATCGACAACTGTTCGCCGGTCGGCGACGCCATGGTCACCCTCGACGGGCTGGCCACCCCCGTCGGACCCGGTTCGTCGATCGGCTATGTGGCAGTGGTCAACATGCTCAAATGCCTGGTCGCCGAAGAACTGGTGCGCCGCGGCAAACCCCCGCTGGTGCTGACCAGCGCAGCCCTGATCGGCAGCGAGGCCTCCGCCGACCTCTTCGACCGCGCCTACGACGACTACCGCAGCCGACTGGCGCAGGCCTATGGCTGCCCGACAGGAGCCGCATGACCAGGCTGGCAGAAAAGGTCGTCCTCGTCACCGGCGCAGCCAGCGGCATCGGACGCGCAGCAGCACTCTGCTGCGCACAAGCCGGCGCACGCGTCGCACTCTTGGACATTGCCGCAAAAGGACTGGCAGAGACCGCCGCCTCCATCGGCGACGAACGCGCGCTGGCGGTGACAGTCGATTTGACACAGCCGCCAGCAGTAGAAGCTGCCGTGACGCAAGTTGCCCAACACTGGGGAAAGCTGGATGGCCTTTTCAACGTGGCAGGCGGCAGCGGACGACGCCACGGCGACGGCCCAGCCGATCAGTGCACGGTCGATGGGTGGCGCTGGACCCTCGACCTCAACCTGACCAGCGTCTTCCTGGTCTGCAAATATGCAGTCCCCGCGCTGCTCGCCAGCCGCGGCGCTATCGTCAACCTGGCGTCCGTGCTGGGGCTGGTCGGCGGCGACGAGGACTTCGCTACCCACGCCTACGCCGCCAGCAAAGCCGGCGTGATCGGCCTCTCTCGAGCCATGGCGTCGTACTACGCAGCCGCCGGGCTGCGCGTCAATGTGGTGGCCCCAGGTCTGATCGCCACGCCGATGAGCCAACGCGCACAGCAGGACCCAACCCTCCTCGCCCGGCTGCCCCAACTGCAGCCGCTCACCGGCACCCTGGGAACCCCGCAAGACGTGGCCGCCGCCGCACTCTATCTGCTCTCAGACGAGGCCCGCTTTGTCACCGGCACCGTGCTGACGGTGGATGGCGGCTGGACAGTCCGATGACAGTCAGATAAAGGACAACCAGAATGAGCAAGATTCGCACGGTTCTCGGAGACATCGAACCGACAGCGCTGGGCGTCACCTACATGCACGAGCATGTTATCACCCACCCGCCCGCCAGTATCCCCGACCGCGACCTGGCGATGGAGAGCATCGCCGCAGCGACGCGCGAGCTCAGCCACTTCCATCTGGCGGGCGGACGCAGCCTGGTGGAGATGACCCCGCGCGACTATGGCCGCGACCCGCTGGCGCTGCGCGAGATCGGAGCCACAACCGGCGTCCAGATCATCTGCACGACCGGCTGGCTCAAAGACAAACTGTGCCGCCCGTGGGTGGCGGAGCGCACGGTCGAAGCGCTGGCAGACGAGATGATCCGCGAGATCACCGTCGGCATCGACGAGACCGGCGTGCGCGCCGGCGTGGTCAAGGCAGCGTCAAGCCTGAACACGATCACCCCCGCCGAGGAGAAGGTCTTCCGCGCGGCGGCGCGCGCCCACCTCGCCACCGGCGCGCTGATCACCACCCACACAGAGCTGGGCACGATGGCGCTGGAACAGGTCGAGTTGCTGCGCAGTGAAGGGGTGGCGCCGGAACGCATCCTGGTCGGACACCTCGACCACAAGCCCGATCTCGAGTACTGGCGCGCCGTCGCACAAACCGGTGCCAACCTGGGCATCGACCAGATCGGCAAAGAAAAATACCTCCCCGACAGCCGCCGCATCGAGCTGATCCTGGCGATGGCAGCAGAAGGCTATGCAGCCCAGCTCTGTCTGGCCGGCGACCTGGCCCGCACCTCCTACTGGCCGTCGTACGGCACGGGAGGCGGGCCAGGGCTGACCTACATCCTCTGGCGCTTTCTGCCCTGGCTGATCGAGCGCGGCCTCGATCCACAGACCCTCAAAGCCATGATGGTGGAGACCCCCGCGCGCTTGCTGCAGTTGGAGAGGGCATGAATCCCTTGCGCGCCTCAGCCAAGATGACAACACGCGACGGGTGTGGTAGACTCCTGGCAGATCGACAGCCCGTTTCACAAAGCTCGATTTCTGCAGCACATGCGCCGGAACGCGCCGGCCGCACCTCTGCTGCGTAGGCAGCCACCTTGTGGCATGACATCAAGAGCCCCCTCTGTACAGAGAAGGCCCTGATGTTGAAGTTGCTGGTTCATATTTTTCAAACAAGAGAGGAGACAAGAAAGATGAAACATCGTAGCCGAACAACCGTGGGAGGGCTTCTGCTGCTCATTCTGGCGCTGCTCGTCGCAGGCTGTGCCGCGCCGGTCAGCGCGCCGTCTGCTGCACCCGCAGCAGACGCAGCAGCCACCGAAGCCCCCGCACAGGAAGGCGGATTCACCATCGGCGTCAGCAATACCCTGGTCGGCAACGGCTGGCGCGAGCAGATGATCTGCGCCATCAAAGCCGAGGCCACCGCCAGCGGGCTGGTCGACCAGGTCATCGTTGTCAACCGCAACGGCGGCCCCACCGAACAGATCGCAGACCTGGAAGGCTTGATCTCGCAGGGCGTGGATGCCATCATCCTCAACCCGACCGACCGAGAAGGGCTCAATGCCGTCATCGAGGCGGCGATCGCTCAGGGCATCGTCGTGGTCGCTGTCGATCAGGCCGTGACCGCAGAAGGTGCCTACGTGGTCACCAATGACCAGGTCGCCTACGCCCGCATCGGCGCAGAGTGGCTCTTCGAGACACTGGGCGGCCAGGGCCAGGTCGTGGAGATGCGCGGCATCGACGGCGTGCCAGCCGACACCGACCGCCACGCCGGCTTCCAGGAAGCGCTCGCCAAGTACCCAGACATCGTCGTCTCCGCCGAAACCTTCACCGGCTGGGACCCCTCCACCGGCGCACAGCAGGCGCTCGACCTGATCACCACGACCGACATCGACGGCATCTGGACCTCCGGCATCGATTACCCCGTGGTGGAGCAGTTCCAGACCGCCAACGTGCCCTTCGTCCCGATCGTGGGCGCCGACAACAACGGCTTTGTGCAGCAGCTGCTGGAACTGGCCGACGACGGGCTGGTCGGCGCAGCGGTGACCAACCCGCCCGCCATCGGTGCAGTCGGTCTGGCCATTGCACTCGACGCGCTGACCGGCCAAAACCCGGAACAGGTCACGCTGCTCACCCCTGCGCTGTTCGACACCAGCAACGTGGAAGGGCTGCAAGGGCTCTACGCACCAGACCAACAGGTGGGCTGGAGCACCTACGTCAACATCCCGCCCTACACCAGCTACAGCGGCAGCGCCGACGTGTCGGCCTGCAAGGCGCCAGGCGAATAAAAACGTTGCGGGGGGTGTCGGAACGCCTGCTGTTCCGACACCCCCTCGCTCCACCCTAGGTTGCCATCCATGAGCAAACCGAAGCTACTGCTCGCCACACAGGCCATCGCCAAATCCTACGGGCCGGTGACAGCACTGCGCAGCGTCGATCTGACGGTGCGCGGCGGTGAAATTCACGCGCTGTTGGGAGCCAACGGCGCCGGCAAGAGCACCCTGGTCAAAATTCTGGCCGGCGTGCAGCCCGCAGACCAAGGGGTTCTCCGCGTCGAGGGGCAGATCGTCCGCTTTCGAACGCCCGCCGACGCCCTCCATGCCGGAATTGCCACCGTCTTCCAAGACCCAGCCCTCATCCCCGATCTGACTGTGGCCCAAAACCTGCACCTCAGCCGCATCGACAGGACGCACTTTCGTGACGGATTGGGCTGGTTTGGGCTGGAACGGCTGGACCTGGCTGCGCTGGTGCGCGAGCTGCCGCTGGAAACGCTGCGCATCGTGGATCTGGTGCGTGCCGTCGCTCGCCAGCCACATGTGCTCCTGCTCGACGAGTTGACCGCCGCGCTGACCGCAGAACAGGCAGAACGGGTCTTTGCCCTGCTGCGCGACTGGAAAAAACAGGGCAAGTCGGCAGTGCTCATCACCCACCGCCTGGCTGAGGTGATGCACATCTGCGACCAGGCCACCATTTTGCGCGATGGACGCAATGTGGCCGAACTGGCCCCCGCAAACGTCACCGAACACCAGCTGGTCGAGGCCATGCTCGGGGCGTCGCTCGAACCGACAAGCGCCGCCAGCCGCAGCGAACGCCCCCCCGGCGACACGCTCCTGGAAGTGCGCGGCCTCACCGCACGCCATCTGGTCCAAGAGGTCTCCTTTGCGGTGCGCTCGGGCGAGATTCTGGGCCTGGTGGCGCTCGAAGGACAGGGGCAGGAGCGGCTGTTCGATCTGCTCTCCGGCAACCGGCAGCCGACCGCCGGAGAAATTTGGGTGAACGGGACACGGTGTCATTTTCGCTCGCCGTACGACGCAGTCAGACGGGGCGTCGTGCTGGTGCCGGGTGACCGGGTAATTGCCCTGCTGCCCAACCAGTCTGTGCAGCACAACCTGGCGACCCCCCTCTTTGGCAAGCTGACGAGCTGGTGGCGTCTTCCCAGCAACGAAGGGACCCAGGTCCAACGCACGGTCGAACAGCTCTCGATCGACACGCGCGCCGCAGCGCAGGTGCGGCGCCTCTCCGGCGGCAACCAACAAAAGGTTGTGCTCGGCCGCTGGCTGGTGGGTGGATTTCGCACCTTGCTCTGCTTTGACCCCACACGGGGGATCGACATTCAGACCAAGCACGAAATTTACGCGCTGCTGCGCAAGCTGGCGGCGCAAGGCGCCGCGATCGTGCTCTACACCAGCGAACTGGCAGAGATCGGCCTGGTATGCGACCGCGTGCTGGTGTTGCACCGCGGACGCATCGTCGACGAACAGGACGCCAGACGCGCCACCGAATCTTCCCTGCTGACCGCCGCGCACGGACTGGAGGCCCCTGTATGACAAACCGACTGGCTGTCCCCTTCCACCATCCCCTGCTGCGCACGCTCTGGCGCAACAGCTGGGTGCTGGGGGTATGGCTGCTGCTTTTCGGGCTGCTGATCTGGTACAGCACGCTGATCCCGGTCTTTGGGCCATTTCAGATCGCGTCGATCACCAAAAACAGCCTGCCGTTGGTCTACCTGGCGATCGGGCAGGCGATCATCGTGGTGGCTGGCGGCATCGATCTCTCGCTGGGTGCACTGCTGCTGCTCAGCAACGTCGTCGCCGCCCGCTGCATGGAAGGCCAGCCGGCGGGCGTTGTGGCCGCCATCGGGGTGGCGTTGGTGGCCGCCATGGCGCTGCTCAACGCCTTCACCGGCCTGCTTATCCACCGCTCCGGCGTGCCCGACATCGTGGTGACGCTGGCCACCAGCTACATCTGGTCGGGGCTGGCTTTGTGGATTTTGCCTTCGCCGGGTGGCGGCACAGCACCAGAGATGCGCTGGCTTTTCACCGGCTCCCCCTCCGGCATCGGCGGCTCCTACTGGCCCCCGCTGCTGATGATCCTGGTGCCAGGCATGCTTGTGGCGCTTTGGGCGCGCAACACGCGCCCCGGGCTGACTCTCTACGCGGCCGGAAGCAACCGCACCGCTGCGCAGCTGGCCGGGCTCGATGTGCGGCGGGCAAAAATTCTCGCCTATGCCCTCGGCGGCAGTATGGCGGCAGCGGCTGGCCTCGCCACCGTCGCCATCACCGGCACAGGCGACCCACGCTTTGCCGTCGGCGCCAGCGCCACCCTCAACAGCGTGGCGGCCGTGGTGCTGGGCGGCATCGCACTCACCGGCGGGGTCGGCAATCTTTTCAGTGTCGTCGCGACTGGGGTGACGCTGATCATGCTGAACCCCATCTTGATTGCAATGGGTGTCAATTCCAACAATGCACAGGTCCTCCAGGGTGTCCTGATCGCGGGGGTCATGATGGTCGGCGGTTTGAGCACCTTCCTGCGGGAGCGGCGATCATGAAAAGCAGCACGGCCCGAAAACAAAAAAATCACACCCGACAGCCCCAAAGCTGGCTGGCCGAAAACCCGCTGGTCTCCCTGTTCGTGGTCTTCCTGGCCCTGTTTTTGCTGACCGGCGCAGTTCAGCCCAATTTCCTCTCGATCAACGGCGTGCGCAACACGCTGCTGCAGGCAGCCCCCCTGGGTATTCTGGCGGCAGCACAGACAGCCCTGATGCTGACCGGCGGCATCGACCTCTCGGTGGCCATGATCGCCACGGGCGCAGCCTATGTGGCGGCCAATCAATCCCCCAACGGTGCCGGCGTGGCACTCCTGGCCGGCACCTTGGTCGGTCTGCTGATCGGCAGCGTCAACGGCGTCGGCGTGGCACTCTTCCGGGTCAACCCGCTGATTATGACACTGGCCATGTCGGGCATTTTGTTGGGGCTGTTCACCGCCTGGACACAGACTGTGCTCGCCGGTTCGACGCAGATGGCACCCTTCATCAAACTGTTGGGCGGCGGAGCCTGGATGGGCAGCGTCCCCTACAGCGTACTGGTCTGGGGCGGTGTCACGTTGCTCGTCTTCTGGCTCTTCCGCCGTTCAGGATGGGGACGGCTTCTTTACGCCATCGGGGACAACGAGCGTGCAGTGCGGCTGGCAGGGGTGCGCGTCTGGCAGGTCCGTCTGAGCGCCTACATGCTCTCTGGCATGCTTGCGGCCATTGCCGGCATGTTGCTGGGCGGACGCACCGGAGCAGTCGATCTGCAGCTGGCCGGCGCATTTTTGCTCCCCTCGGTGGCAGCCGCTGTGATCGGGGGCACCTCGATCTTTGGCGGCGTCGGCGGCTACACCGGCACCATCCTGGGCGCACTCATCCTCAGCGTGCTCAACTCACTGCTCACCTTCCTCAACGTCGGCCAGGCGATCCAGCAGATGGTCTACGGCTCGATCGTGCTGGCCCTGGCCTGGGGCTACGCCAGCCTGATGCGGCGCAGCGGCTCGTAGTGTGTTCAGCTGCAGGCAAAAACAAACAGCCTGGCTGAAGTTGCACCTTCACCTCCCACCGGAATCTCGCCAAGGGGGGACGGGACGCGAGGGACGGAAATGCCCTCTCGGAGATTCACCAGCTTTACTGCGTTTTCAGTGAGACTGGCGCGGTGAAGGTTTGGCGGCGTGATGAAGACATCCTTACTCCCCCAAAATTCCCGCCACATTCACGGCGGCGGTTAAGTTCATTTTATACAAACGATCTTCTTCCCATGTATGGGGGTTGTTGCGAATATATTCACGAATCCTATTCAGTTCCTCATCATTGCGCACAACATGTTCCCAATAATTACGTTGCCACAGGTGCCCCAGGAACAACCCGTTGCGTTTGGCCATCAGCAGCGCATTGCGATGAACCAACGATTTATACGCCCCCACCACCGCCTGTAGGGGCGACCCTTGCGGTCGCCCGTATGGTCGGTCATGGGTATCATCAGGGGCACCCGCAAGGGGTGCCCCTACACGGTCGCCCGTAGGTCGGTCATGGGTATCATCGGGGGCACCCGCCTGTAGGGGCGACCTTTGCGGTCGCCCGTATGGTCGGTCATGGGTATCATCGGGGGCACCCGCCTGTAGGGGCGACCCTTGCGGTCGCCCGTATGGTCGGTCATGGGTGTCATCGGGAGCACCCGCCTGTAGGGGCGACCCTTGCGGTCGCCCGTATGGTCGGTCATGGGTGTCATCGGGGGCACCCGCCTGTAGGGGCGACCCTTGCGGTCGCCCGTATGGTCGGTCATGGGTATCATCGGGAGCACCCGCCTGTAGGGGCGACCCTTGCAGTCGCCCGTATGGTCGGTCATGGGTGTCATCGGGAGCACCCGCCTGTAGGGGCGACCCTTGCGGTCGCCCGTATAGTGCCCCTACGGGGTCGATGAATAGGATACCGTGGATGTGATTGGGCATGACAACAAATGCATCCAGCCGGACGTTGGTAAAACGATGCGGGAGATTGAACCACTGTTCCTGTGCAATCCGTCCAATATCGCTCAACACAGCTACGCCTTCTTGGATGTGACCTAGAAGATGTTGGCGATCCTGTATGCAGAGCGTGATGAAGTACGCTCCAGCGCTGCTGTAGTCGTAGTGCTTCAAGCGAATCGATCGGCGGTGATGGATGATGTCCGGGTTAAAACTCATATCTGGAGTATCTCGGCGATATTTTTAGCAATCGTCGTTTCCAGCACCTCTCGGCCACACAGAGGGAGGGGGCACACGAAAAACCGAGTTTCTCCCAGAAACTCGGTTTCTTGAGCCCCTGTTCTCGGCCGGGCCCTGTTTCAACAGAGAGGAGGCTCCAGGGAAGCGCTCATCCACTCCTCCGGAGAGCCGCCCCCATCTCGACAGAGGCCCCCATCTCGGCAGAAGCCCCCATCTCGGCAGAAGCCCCCATCTCGACAGAGGCCCCCATCTCGACAGAGGCCCCCATCTCGGCAGAAGCCCCCATCTCGGCAGAAGCCCCCATCTCGGCAGAAGCAGTCTCAGGTTTCTTGCCTGGCTCTTTGACACAACCGCCTTCGCCGCTGGGGCGGACATGGGCAGCGTTGATCTCTTCCAGCCCTTTGTACCGGTAGA
>JAGWYN010000127.1 GCA_018969295.1 Chloroflexota bacterium
GCTGACAGCCCCGTCCACCGCTCAAAAGCCAATGCGCCCTGCCAGATCAACATCCCCAACCCACCGATCGCCCGTGCTCCTTGCTGCTCTGCCTGACGCAGCAGCGCCGTCTGTGCCGGGTTGTACACCAGATCGTAGACCACCTGGTCGGCCCGCAGCGCCAGAGACGCCGGCCAGGGCGAATTTTCCACGGCGGGGGTCATCCCCAGTGAAGTGCAGTTGACGATCAGGGTGGCTGTGCTCGCCGGCGAGGCCAGTCCCTCCGGCCAGGAAGCAACCGCCACCTCGGTCTGGCCCAGAAAGGGGGCCAGCTGTGCCGCCAGGGCACTGGCCTTCTCCAGGCTGCGGTTGGCCACGGTGATCTGGCGCGCCCCAGCCAGTGCCAGCCCATAAACGACCGCACGTGCAGATCCCCCAGCCCCAAGGACCAGTGCCCGCTCGCCAGCTGGCTCCACGCCATGCGAACGCAGATCGGCAAGCCAACCCGGCGCGTCTGTGTTGTCACCCAGCAGCGTGCCATCCGATCTGACCACGATCGTATTGACTGCCCCCATTGCCTGCGCCGCCGGCTCCAGCCGCTCCAAAAAGGGAATCACAGCCTGCTTGTGGGGAACCGTGACATTGACACCCACCATTCCCAAGGCGCGCATCCCCCGCACAGCGTCGCCGACTGCACCGGGGCGGGCAGGATCGACCGGCAGCGGCACGTAGCACCAGTTCAACCCTTGCTCTGCAAAGGCCGCGTTGTGCATTGCCGGGCTGACGCTGTGGCTCACCGGCCAGCCAATCAGGCCGACCAGAGTCGTCCGCGCCGAAATCGTCGGCTGCCGACTGTTCATGCGGCAACCGACAGATCGGCGCCCAGCGCCTGCAGGGTCACTTCAAAACCAGGAAAACTGTCGCCTGTGACCTCGGCGCCGTAGACCACTGTCTGCCCACGCGCCACCAGCCCGGCCACCGTCATGGCCATGGCCAGACGGTGGTCCCCCTGAGACTCTACCGGCGCCCCGGTCAGTGGTGTCGGGCCCTCGATGATGAACCCATCTGCGGTGGGTTCGATGCGTGCCCCCAGTTTGCGCAGTTCGCCGACGGTGGAGGCAATGCGGTCCGTCTCCTTGACACGCAGCTCGTGGGCATCGCGCACCACGGTGCGTCCGGCGGCCTGCGTTGCGGCGACCGCCAGGATCGGCAACTCGTCGATCATGGTGACGATCTGCTGTCCGCCAAATGTTGCCCCACGCAGCGTCGAAGTTTCGACCACCAGATCGGCGACCGGTTCACCGCCCTCCTCGCGCTGGTTTTCAAAGCGGATCGCCGCCCCCATCTCCAGCAAGGCTTCGACGATCCCGATGCGCGTCGGGTTCACGCCAACCCCCTGCAAGGTGAGCCGACTGCCTGGTGTGATCGCCCCTGCGACCAGCAAGAATGCAGCCGAGGAGAGGTCGCCCGGCACAGTGATGGCAAGCGAACGGAGCGGGGTCTGCGGACGTTCGCTGGAGATCTTGTTGCCGTACACGCTGATCGGAGCCCCCATCGCTGCCAGCATCCGTTCCGTATGGTCGCGCGCTGGTCCCGGTTCGATCACCACAGTCAGTCCATGCGCGTAAAGACCCGCCAGCAGCAGGCAGCTTTTGACCTGCGCGCTGGCGACCGGCATCGTGTATTCCAGCCCACGCAGGCGCGCAGGCCGGATCCCGATCGGCGCATATTCACCGTTTTGCCGCCCCAGGATATCAGCGCCCATGCCCCGCAACGGGCGCACGATGCGCCCCATCGGCCGACGGCGAATCTGGGCGGTGCCGTTCAAAAAGGTCGGAAACTGCTGGCCCACCAGCAACCCGGTGAGCAGGCGGATGGTGGTCCCAGAATTGCCGCAGTCAAGCACATCGGCCGGTTCTTGCAGGCCCTCCAACCCCCGGCCGTGAACGACCAGCTCGGTCGGGGCGATCACGTCGATCGACACCCCCAGCCCGCGCATCACTGCGATGGTCGAACGGCAGTCCCCCCCATCTAGAAAATTGCGGATGACCGTGTCGCCTTCCGCAATGCTGCCAAACATCACGGCTCGATGGCTGATCGATTTATCCCCGGGTACGGTACAGGCGCCGGTCAATGTTGCGCCCGACGCCACTGTGATCTGAGTCATATGGATTCCTTCTGTTCGTCTTGCTGCACCTGTCAGAGAACAGCCAGGCGATGACAGCCTGGCCTGACACTTTGCTCTGCCAGCTTCTGAACAGGCCAGGCAGAAAAAGGTTGTGGGTAAAGGATAGCCAGGATCGCCCCCGCCGTCAAACCATCTACCGGATGCATGGCGAGAACGTTTTCTGATTTTTGGGCTGTTGAAAATTGGGAGGGGCCCTGCACGCCGGGTATGCTTGATCTATGACTGTTCCACCGTGGCTGCACGAGATCCATCCAATCTGGCTGGCTTTGCTGGCGACCTGTTTCACCTGGGGTGTGACTGCGCTGGGGGCAGCGACGGTCTTTTTCTTTCGCACAATCAACCGCAAAGTGCTGGACAGCCTGCTCGGTTTTGCAGCGGGTGTCATGATTGCGGCGTCGTTCTGGTCCTTGCTGGCACCGGCGATCGAAATGTCCCAACAAAACGGTGGCACGGGCTGGTTCAAGCTGCGGTCGGATTTCTGGCGGGCGGGGCATTTTTAGCGGCCATCGACAAGGTGTTGCCCCATCTGCATCTTGGGCTTCCCAAAGGTCAGGCAGAAGGCATCAAAACCCAGTGGCAGCGCAGCATCCTGCTGGTGATGGCAAT
>JAGWYN010000068.1 GCA_018969295.1 Chloroflexota bacterium
TTCCTAAATCCTGTTCCTCGAACCCCGTTTGCTTTCACCAGTATGGAGGGTCTTTGCCGCTCGACCAGTTCAGCTCCCTGCGCTCAGGAAGGCCCATACTACCTGATTCAGACACCCCAGTCAAATCCACCCAACCTCTAATTCTTTAATGCAGATTACGCGAGCGCCAAGCCCGCCAGCACAGCCAGCACGCCGATCAGAGACAACGCCACCACGACGACCCCGGGCAGCAGCAACGCCAACAGGAGACGCACCCAATCCAGCCCGGTCACAAAACGTACCGCCAAACAGTACACTCCCCCTGCCCAAAGGGCTCCCCCCACCACGGCGACCGGTCCCACCAGCGGGAGCGGGGCCAGGCCCGTGAGCACAAGGGGGACGGCAGCCAGGCTGGTGGCCGCAAAAAAGGTCTGCAGCTGGTTTTTCGCCCCCATCAGGCGTGCAACCCCAGCCACGGCGGTGCCGTAGACCAGCCAGAGGGAAAGCCACCCCAGCGGGACGTTGACCCAGAGCCCCAGGCTGGAGAGGCTGGCTGCCAGCCAGCCAGGGAGGCGCGCAGCGCTGCCAGCCAGCAGGCTGGTGTTGTTGGAAGCCAGATCCAATGCCGGGACGCCATATTCGTGGGCCAGGTCGGCCAGATCCACGGCGAGGCTGGCCAGCGGCACAGCAGCCCCAAACCGCAACCCCAGCCAGAGCTGAGAGAGCAGCGGCAAGAGGCCGGCCAGCAGCCCAAGCAGCACGATCAGACCAATCCCCTGGCGCATCGACAGCGTGATCACCCCCCGCTCGAACGGGTCCAGCGCATCGGAGAGGTTGAGCCGGGCAGCGTTCCAGATCTGGCTGAACCCAGGGACCCAGGCCTTCCAATGCCACGCCTGGCGCGGGGTCCTGCCAGGCAACCGGACATACGTCTCCAGAGCCATCAAGCACCTCCTGTCCAGTAACCAACAACAAATGCGATCCCGGCCAGCCCCCAAGCCGCTCCTCCCACTCCATAGATCACCAGCGTGGTCAGAGCGGCGCGGCGCCAGTCCAGCTCGTGTGCCACCTGCACCGCCCGGTAGCCGACCAGCAGAGTCCAGACCGCCAGCAGCGGGCTGCCTGCGCCCGCAAAGGGGACGAGGCTGAGCAACAACAGGCTCAACGGGGCCACAGTCAAGGCAGTGGCCCCCAAAATTGCTGTCAGCGTGCCACGTCCGCCAAAACCTCGGCCGACTGCATAGGCAGAGAAGCCATAAAAAAGCCACCAGAACAACGCCAAGGCAGGAATGCTGAGGATCGGCAGCAGAGAACTCCACCCCCCTGCATACCCAGAACTCCAGGCCACCCAGGCCCAAAGATCGGCCACGATTCGTTCGCTGCCTACACCCGCCAACCCTGTGTTGGCGGCCAGCTGCCGCCAGCCCTGCAGCAAAAGGGTCCACATTGCGTGCGGATCTGGCAGCGCCAGCGCAGCCAGAAAATTGCCCATCGCAACAGCAACCCCTCCAGCAAGGCTGACGACCGCAACCAGCACCAGGCCCTCCAACCAGGGAGCATCGTCGTCGACCATCGTTTCAAAAGGTTCGTTCTCCAGTACCAGCGCTTTGGCCACCAACTCCGGGTATGATCTGGGCTGCAACATAGCGTTTATCCCTGTCTGCTGTTCGATCGCAAGGCCCCCCACAGCTGCGCTGGAGTTCCTCACCTCTTCTCTACCCATCATTCTACCACAAAAAGCCAGGCAGCGCGCCTGTCTTCAACGCACCAGTTCCCAGGCCAGGTGCTGGATTTCGGGAAGGATCAATTTTTCTAGAGCCAGCTGGACGGCATGGGGGGATCCGGGTGTGCTGAAGACGACCCTGTCCCGGTAGACGCCGGCAGTTGCCCGGCTCAGCATCGCTGCGGCCCCCACCTGGTCGTAGCTCAGCATGCGAAAAAGCTCGCCAAAGCCCGGCAGCGGTTTTTCGATCGCGCGGTGGATCACATCGTAGGTGCGGTCTCGGCGTCCGATGCCGGTGCCTCCGTTGAAAATGATCAACCGTGCCAGCCCGCTGGCAAACTCCTCCAACGCCTGCAAGACGGCGTCTGGCTCGTCGGCGACAATCCGATAGTCAACCACCAGGTGGCCCGCAGCTTCCACCAGCCTGCGAATCACCTGGCCGCTGACATCCGTCTCTGCGGTGCGTGTATCACTGACCGTGACCACGGCGACCGGAACTGCCCCCTGCTTCTCTGCTGCTTTGCGGTGTTCCTCTGAGCTCATCAGTAGGCATCCTTTCGTTGGATCAGAAGCGATGTGGCGCTGCCAGGCGGCCAGCCATAGCCTTCCTGGGCCGTCGTGCAGGCCACCTGGTTGTAAAAGAGTCCGGCACGGGCCTGCACACCAACCGTGACCTGTGGGGTCAACTGGTTCAAGTTCTGCGCCACCGGTGCCGGCACCTCCTGGTAGTTGAAACCGATGTCGCCGTTGGCGTGGAGGACGATCTGCAAGGTCACCGCTGCTGGAAAGCCAACGACCCCCACATTGCGGTATTCGACCACAAAACGGTCGGAGGCTGGCTGAAAAGCCAGAATCTGCCCGCCGGTCAGCGTCGGGTCGAGGTCCATCCACCAGCCAAAGATGGCCTGCGCCGGTTCAGCCAGCACTGGCAGACACTGGTTGTGGCCGGGGAGAGCAGGGGTCCCGCTCTCTGCAAACGCCAGGAACCCATCTGCATAGACCTCTGCCGTCGAATAGACGGTAGCGGTGGGTGGGCCTTGGCCAGAGAAGGGGAATGGAAAGGGGAGCGCCACGGGCACAGACTGCCGGCTGTCCGTGATCAGCACGGTCGGGGAGAGGGCGGGGATCTCCCACTGGAAGGGCAGCGATGTCGCTGCTTCGTCGCCGCGGGCGACCCAAGGCAGATAGAGGCGGCGATCCAGCGTGCCGACCACGTCGAGCCGGATCGGGATCCACCGGTTCGTGCTCTGCCCCCCGGCGTCGGTCACCGCCAACCCGATCCCCCCCATGTAGTTGCCGATGGCCAGGAAGGTGGGCGAGATCGCCACAGTCAGATACGCAGGCTGGCCGTAGGCAGCTGTCGCCACAAAGTCGCTGTCGGGGACATTGGGCACCGTGTACCAGTCCGACAGCAGGACCTCGCCGGCCACCGTCGCTGAAAGCGGGTTGGAGTTGGCGATGCGGACGGTCCGGGTCAAAGGGACTGCCCCTGGGGGGAGCGTCACGGCCAGCGCTTCTGGCGCCAGGCTGACCGTGCTGGCCAGGGCCCTGCGCAGGGCCCTGGCTGCGTTGAGCAGACCTGCGCCAGCCTGTGTCTGGGGGAGCGCAAGCGTGCGCGCCGTGCCTTCCAGGATGGCTTCCACTTCAGCGGGGGACAGATCAGGCCGTGCTCCCAGCAGCAGGGCCGCTGCTGCGCTGACCAGCGGTGCAGCCATGCTGGTCCCAGGCTCTGTGCAGTAGTAGTGGGCGCCTTCCTGCAGCAAGACGCGGCCAGAGCCGACACATTTGCCCGGCACCGCAGAGGGCCAGGTACTCAACACGCCTTGGGTGTAGCTGCCCCCCCCTGCAGCCAGGTCGATCTGGGTTCCGACAGCGCTGTAGGAAGCCCGCTGGGAGTCGATGGTCAAAGCGGCCACGGCGAGCACATGGTTGAGCCGGGCCGGGTAGTAGACCGGGCCACCGTTGCTGTTGCCTGCGGCCGCCACCACGACCACCCCGCGTGCGTTAGCGTAGTCGATCGCATCCTGAATTTCCTGAGCCAGGGCCACGTCGATGACCAGCGGGATCTCCAGGCTCAGGTTGATCACGTCGGCCCCCCGGTCGGTGGCGTCGCAGAGGGCGCGGATCAGATTGGGAATCGACCCACTGCCGCTGCTGCCGAGCATCTTGAGCGGGTCGATCACCACATTGGACGCGCCGCCGGCAACGCCCAGCCCGTTGTTGGCCTGCGCGGCCAGGATGCCCGCCACATGGGTGCCGTGGCCGAAATCGTCGTTGGGCACCGTGCCGGAGATCACGTAGTTGACCCCGGCCAGCAGGCGGCCTGACAGGTCAGGATGGTTGAAATCCACCCCGCTGTCGATCACGGCCACCCGCACAGGGGCCAGCGCGACCTCCTGCCCTGCGGCCAGCTGCCAGGCACGGGCAAACTCGCTCCGCTGCAGGGGCCACTGGTGAGTTGCATAGTAGGTATCTTCCAGGGCAAAAGGCTCCTCAGGCTGCACAGGGGGGAGCTGCTGGGCCGCGCGCACCACCCAGTTGGGCTCGACCGCCACAACTCCGGGCAACTTGGCCAGCGTCTCCAGGACAGCTTTCGTGTCGGGCCTTTGCAGCCGCCAGACCTGCAGCAGCCTGCTGGAGCCGCACGCAGCGACCTGGTCGATCCGGGTCCCGGTCTGCGCCAGAAACTCCTCTGTCTCGGTCTCTGTCTCGGGGGAGGGCTGCCGCACCACCAGATACTCGTCTGGCCAACGGTCGGCGGCCGCGTTGGCGGGCGTAGGGGGCGGCTCCGCCGCGCCCTGCGCCCGCAGTGCTCCGGGGGAAAGCCACCCAGGGGAAAGCCACAGGGCCCCCAAGAGCAGGGCAATTTTCAGACAGTTCAACGGTTTCATCAATTCCTCCGATGCGCTCCCGCCGCCTTCAGGCGTAGGGTGTGGATCTGCCGGTTCAGCGTTTCTGGCGGGTCTCGGCATTCGCCAGGTTCCGGGTAGCGACATCGATGGCGGCGCGCAGCGTCTGCGTCATCACGTCGTAGTCGGTGTACAGGCGTCCGTAGGTCAGATTGAACGGGTAATCAAAGTCAGGTGGGTTGCGGCCCTGGGTATGCTGGAGCAGGGTTTCCAGCTTGTCGAAGGCCTTGGCGAGGCGAGCCTCGGGGGTGACCGCAGCATGGTATTCGTCCCACAAGGCCAGCAGCCCTGCGTGCAGCGTTGGGGGGAGAGGGGCGAGCAGTTCCAAAAAATGGCTCCGCTCGGCCTCCTGCTTGTCTTTCCCGGCGGCCAGGTGGACAGCTGGGGTATCGCCGTAGAGCGCCTCGCCGAGATCGTGCACCAGGCACAATTTGAGCAGGCGGTGGTGGTCGACGGCTGGGTACCGATTTTCCAGGAGCAGGGCCAGGAGACAGAGCCGCCAGGTATGTTCGGCGGTGCTTTCCGGGCGCCCCTGGGTGGTGTAGCCGCTGCGCAGTGTATCCTTGAGTTTTTCAGCGGATCTCAGGAATTCCAGAATTTGTTCAACTTCGCCGGGCAGGATCTCCATTGTACCTTCCGAAAGCCTGCACCGCTGCAAAGGCGGCCCTTGCAGCGGGTTCAGATCACACGGTCGTTGCCGCCGTCGATCGGGAGCTGTGCCCCCGTTGTCTTGGCAAAGAGCGGCCCACAGAGTTCTGCCACCAATTCGCCGACATCGTGGCTGGTCACCTCGACGTGGAGGACATTGTGGGTCTTGTACTGTTGCACAGTCATGCCGTAATGGTCGGCGCGCGACTGCAGAACCTCGGGGGTCCAGAGGCCGGTATCAAAAACGGCGTTGGGGTGCACCACATTGACGCGGATCCGATCGTCGCCCCATTCGAGGGCGGCGACGCGCGCCAGCTGGGTGACTGCGGCTTTTGAAGCAGAGTAGGCGGCAGCCCCCGGGCCAGGGGCGGGCACATTCTTAGAGCCGACAATGACCATTCTCCCTGTGGCTGGTGCCAGTGCGAGCAGCGGGTGTACGCTGCGCATGAGCGCAAAGGTGGCATCGAGGTTGATCGCCAACACACGGCGCCAATCTTCTGACGAGAGTGCTGCAATTCGCCGGCCCGGCGGAAAAATTCCGGCGTTGAGCACCACCATGTCGAGGCCTCCGAAACGCTGGACCCCTTTTTCAAGCGCAGCCTCGACTGCGTCGCCGTCGGTGACATCGCACTGGATCCCCAGAAAATCTGGGCGGCGCCAGAGCCCGGTGATCGCAGGGTTGAGGTCCAGGCCAATGACCGCTGCACCGCGCGCCAGAAAAGACTCTGCACAGGCACGTCCGATACCAGAGGCCGCCCCGGTGACCAATGCGACCTCGCCCGTGAAGGGGGGCTGTTTCTGCGGACGGCGCAGCTTGGCCTGCTCCAAGTCCCAGTACTCCATCTCAAAAAGATCGGCGGCGGAGAGGGCGCGGTAGCCCCCCAGCAGCTCGGCACGCAAAATAATCTGCATGGTATGGCGGTAGATCTCGGCGGCAATGGCAGCCTCTTTGGCGGTGCGGCCCACCGCCCCAAGCCCCCACTCCGGGTCCACGAGCACGCGCGGCGCAGGATCCAGCATCGTCAGGGGGGATGCGCTGGAGGATTGATGCTGGGCAAAATAGGCGCGGTAGGCGTCGACATAGGATTGGACATCCCGCCCGACCAAAGGCAGCCGTTTGGTCCGAATCACGTGGTCGGGTGTCGCCGGCCCCTGCTGGGCGATCGTCTCGACCTGCGGGTGGCGGGCAAAATGCAAAGCCAGATCGTCGTCGGCAAACGAAAGCAGCAGCGGTGCCCCTGCCGCTGCCGACAGCTGGCGGCGCAGCGCTGCGCGCGCTGTGCGGGCAGGCGCTGTGGAGCGCTGCTGCGCAGGCAGGGCGATCTGCCAGGCCTGCTGTCGTTGGAGGAACTCCTCCGCCTGTGTGACCAACTCGATCATGCGCGTGTAGGACTGCTGGGCGGTGGCACCAAACGTAAAGATGCCATGGTTGAGCAGAACCATCCCAATTGTCTGTGGCCCTGCCTGGGCAGGGAAGAGCTCCGCACAGAGACGGGCCAGTTGAAAGCCTGGCATGACATAGGGGATCACCACCACACGCTCGCCGTACAAAAAACGGACGCGCTCGGCACCATCTACGCTGTTGGTGAGGGTGACGACCGCATCGGCGTGGGTATGGTCTACATACTTGTGGGGAAGCAAGGCATGCAAAATCGTTTCGACCGAAGGCGACGGTGCAGAGGCGTCGACCAGGCTGGTGCGCAGCGCATTGGCCATCTGCGGGTCTGAGAGATGGGACAAGGTTGCCAGCCGCAGAACAGGGTTCAGACGCACAGGAGCAAAGCCAGCTGCCTCGATCTGTTCGAGATCCCAGCCGCTCCCTTTGATATAAAGAAGCTCTTCAGCTTCACCAAAGAGGTCGGGTTCGAAGGTCTTGACAGAGGTGTTGCCGCCACCGTGCAGGACCAGGTCCGGGTCACGCCCCAACAACCTGGATGTGTAGACACGCAGGCCAAGATCGCCCGAATATTGCGCCGCCTCTTCCTCTCGCCAAAGACTCTGCATCATACACCTCGAACCCGCTTTGGATGATCACTGGATACTGATATTTTGGGCGAATTGTAACCGAAATCTGCCCTGCGCCGAAATATACTCTGACATTGAGCCGTTTTCGACTGAACAGACGGGCGTGTTTTTTGCAAAAAAACTGTTCTTGCAATATTGTCGGCGCTGTGTTATAGTATAGATAAGCCTATCTGTGGTGGCTGGCTCCAATCCAGCCTTCGGGGGACCACAGGTAGGCCTTTCTGTATCATCTTGAGGAGATCGATGTCTGCGCAAGACCTCCCGATCGACGACAGCGGTCCTTTTTCCTTTCCAAACACCTGCGGGCGAGCAACCGCTCTCCTCAGGCCAAGAGAGCCATTCCACGGGAGCAAAAATGGTTCCAGCCAGGTTGGGCCCAGCCACACACTGCGGCGTGGTGGCCCTCAGCGTACGCAGCTTGGAGCGCTCGCTGCGCTACTACACCGACCGAATCGGGCTGCGCGTCCAGCAGCAGAGCGCTGGGGAGGCGCTTCTGGGGGCCGGCACACAGGCGCTGTTGCGGTTGGTCGAACAGCCCGGCGCGCTGTCGGTCCAGCGCAACCACACAGGCCTCTATCACTTTGCCCTGTTGACGCCAAACCGGGCCGCATTGGGGTGTCTGCTGGCCCACCTGCTGGAGACCCAAACCCCGATCGACGGTGCCAGCGACCACGGCGTGAGCGAAGCACTTTATCTGACCGACCCCGACGGCCACGGGATTGAGCTCTATCGTGACCGGCCCCGGGCCGAATGGCCTCTGGTCGCCGGGAAACTGACCATGACGATCGACCCGCTCGACGTGCACGATCTGCTCTCGGCTGCGCTGCCGCAGAGAGCGTGGAACGGGCTGGAGCCAGAAACGACGGTAGGACATGTCCATCTCCATGTGGCGGATCTGGCGGCAGCCGAACATTTTTATGTCGAATTGCTGGGGCTCGACCTGATGCAGCGATTTGGCCGGCAGGCGGTCTTTGTCTCTGCAGGCGGCTACCACCACCATCTGGGGCTCAACACCTGGGCGGGCCAAGGGGCACCGCCTGCCCCTGCTGCCGCAGCCCGCCTGCTTTGCTGGGAGTTGGTCATCCCCGCTCCTGCCGACCTTCAGGCTGCCCTCGAACGGCTGGCCGCAGCGGGCTGTTCAGTGACAGCGGTGGCAAATTCCTGGCAAGTGTCAGACCCCTCGGCGAACGTCGTTCAGCTGCGCGTTGCCTGAGCCTGTGCCGAAGACACCCCAAGGGGCGGCAGCCCCCCTGGCTGGCCAGGAGACCCCTTCTCTGGGCAGAACAGCCCTGCTCTTCTGGCTGCAGGCTGGGCTGACGGCCGTGATGCGGATTGCCTGGGTCTGGCCGTGGCTGCTGGGGCTGCAAACCTGGCTTTCCCCTTCTGCGCAGGGGCCGCTGCTCCCCTTGGGAGCGCTGCCAGCGCTGTTGTTGGGCGGGCGGCTGCTGGTACAGCAGGCCGCAGAACGGGGCGTGGCTGCGCGCCAGGCACGTGCCGGGATAGCGCTGTTGGGGCTGCTGGTAGTGCTGGGGCTGCTCTGGGCAGAGTACGGGGCCCCGCTGGCGCCCTGGGATCTGCGCTGGCTGCAGCTGGCTACGGGGGAAGGGTCGCTCTGGGCAAACGAGATCCCGCCCGCCGTGCTCGCCTTTGTTGCGGCAGCAGGTCTGTGGCTGCGTGGAATTCTGGATGGGGGGCGGGCGGACGATCATGCTGCTGTGGCCGGGGCCTGGAAGACAGGTGCTGTCGCCTTTGTGCTGCTGCTGCTGGCTGGCCAGTTGAGCGGAGATCTGTCAGCGGCGGCCGGCAGCCAGGGCTGGCTGTTGCTTTTCGTCGTCGCCGGCATGGCGGCTTTGGCGCTGGCAGGGATGGAGCGGGCCCTTTACAGCGGCAGTATGGCCCACACGGGCCCCCTGCGGCCCAGCCGTTCCTGGCTGGCCAGTGTGGGCACTGTGATCGGGGCGGTGGTGCTGCTGGGCCTGCTGCTCTCCGCGTGGCTTGCCCCCGGACAGATCGCCCAGTGGCTGGCGCTGTTGGAGCCGGTCGTCGACCTGCTGGCCTGGCTGTTGCTGGCCCTGCTGTACGGGGCAGTCTACGCGCTGTTTTGGGCGCTGACCCCCTTGATCGATTGGCTGCGCACGATGCTGGCCAGCGCGCAGCCGGCGGAGATGGCGCTGGAGGCAGCCCCCCTGCAGCCGTTGTCGCCGTTGCTGCAAGAACAGCTGGCAGGAGAGGTGGTCGCTGCGGCGACGGAACCGCTGCGTTGGGGCGCGATCGGGGTTGTGCTGGTCGTGACCGCCGTACTCTTTGCCCTGTCTTTGCGTTTGCTGCGGGGAAGTGCAGTCCCCGACGGCGAAGAGACGCGCGAATCGATCCTGACCCGTTCTCTGCTGGGGGAACAGCTGCGTGCACTCTGGGAACAGCTGCGCCGCCCCGCTGTCTCGACGGTAAAGACATTTCTGCCGCTGGACAGCGAGCCAGCGCTGCGGCGCGAGGTTCGCTCCCGCTACCAGACTTTTCTGGCGGCGATGGCGGCCCAGGGCCAGCGACGGCCGCCCAGCGCTACCCCTGCCTGCTACGCCGCAGCGCTGGACCAGCTGACCCCGCCCCAACAGGCTGCTTTGCAGCAATTGACCGACCTGTATGTCGCGGTGCGCTACGGTGCTCTCTGGCCGGAGGCGGAGCAACTGCCGGCTGCATCCGCAGGGTGGGACTCGGCCGACGCCGGGTAGAGGGGCAGCTCTTCCAAAAAAGCCGCCGCTTGCTGGCGAATCACGGCGCGTTCGGGGGGGGACAGGTGTTTGAGCCCCAAAACGGCCGGTCCAGAGCGCGGGTTGGCACGCAGGGTGCTCTCGTGCTCCAACAGAAAATTCCAGTAAAGAAAATTGAAAGGGCAGGCGCCCTCTCCGCTGCGCGTTTTGGGGTTGAAGCGGCAGCCGCTACAAAAATCGCCCATCTTGTGCAGATAGCTGGCCGAGGCCAGGTAGGGTTTGGTTGCAATCCTCCCCCCATCGGCGTTGAGTCCCATGCCGATCACGTTGGGGGCGACGACCCACTCGTAGGCATCTACATACAAGGAGAGAAACCACTGGTGGAGCGCGGCAGGGTCGATGCCAGCCAACATGCAAAAATTGCAGATCACCATCAACCGTTCGATATGGTGGGTGTAGCCGTTTTCAAGGACACGGCCGACCACATGGCGGAGGCAGTTCATCGGGGTATCGGCGTCCCAGAAGAGCTGGGGCAGGGGCCGGGTGTGCTGCCAGCCATTGGCGTCAAGCAGGCCGGGCATCTGTTGCCAGTACTGCCAGTAAACAAACTCGCGCCAGCCCACGATTTGACGGACAAACCCTTCAACCGAGGCAAGGGGGGCCAGGCCGGCGGCGTAGCGCTGTTCGGCGCGACGGGCCAGATCGAGCGGCTCCAGCAGGCCAAGATTCAGATAGGGGGAGAGCAGCGAATGAAAAAGCACGGCGTTGCGGCTGCTCATCGCGTCCTCGTAGGGTCCGAAGTTGGGCAGGCGATGACACAAAAAATCTTCGAACGCTGCTTCTGCCTCGCTGCGGGTCACAGCCAGATCGAATCCATCCACACAGCCGGAAGCGTGCTCCAGCTGTGCGATCTCCGCCATCACCTGGCGGGTCAACGGGTCGGGGTCAAAACGGAGCGGGGGAGGGATTGACAGCCCGCTGCGGGGCAGGGCTTTGCGGTTGTCGTGGTCAAAATTCCAGAGGCCGCCCAGAGGGTTGCCCTCTGCGTCCAGCAGCAGCCCCCAATGCCGGCGCATTGTGCGGTAAAAATTTTCGAGGATCATCTTCTTGCCGGAAGCAGGGCCTGGGGTGAAGCGACCGATCAGAAACTGGCTGTTGGGGAGCACCTCGACCGGAATGGCCAGGAGGCTGCTCAGGCGCTGCTGTTGGAAGAGCCGGCCGCGGTACTCGGCGGCCGCCATGGTCAACAGCCGTTCTGGCTGCCAGTCGGCCACATGCTGACACAAAGCCTCCTGCACAGACCGGGCATGCAGGTAGCGAACCGTGTAGCCGAGCGCACGCAGTTCTTCGGCGTAGTGGCGCATGGCACTGAAGAGCAGCACAAGCTTCTTGCGTTGGTAGGGCAGGCGAGCTGTACGCTGCGCGCTTTCCACCAGGACCACACAAATTTCCCGACGAGCAGCGATCTGACTGGCTGCCACCAGTGCAGGATGGTCGAGCAGAAGCTGGTCACCAAGAATCCAGACAGAAATACGGGACATCGTAGCCAGCATTCTACCACAGAGGGCTCGCTGCTGCCCATCTGAGGGTGCGGCGGTCACGGTGCGAGGACGAGACGCTGGTAGCCATGCGCTAAAGTCATGCGCCCCGATGGGGCGAAAGGCAAGCATGAGCGGTTGCTGACGACGCAGGTCCCCCAGACGCTGCGAATCAAGCGAAGTGATGGAGTGATGCCCCGCCTAGACCATTCATCACATTGAGTCATCCCGCAAAACTTTGAACCGCACCTCCGAATGCTGCAGCGGCCTTGACAGAGCCACTGCGCTGCGTTAGAGTGAATCGGCTTTCATCTCGATCTCATTCTGCTGTTGGGTGCCGACAAGGAGTCTGCCATGAACATATTTGGCCGCAGTTGGTCGCTTTTCAAATCGTCTTGGGGTGTCGTGCGCAGCGAACCCTCGTTGATCTGGTTCCCGGTGCTGTCTGCCCTGCTGGTGGTCATCGCCTCGCTGCTGCTTCTGGGCGTGCTGGTCGGGGTTGTGGCGCTGAACCCGAACCTGCAACAGGCGTTGAACAGCACCACCGCCGACACCGGCGAGTCGGGCTCACCCTTGCTGGCGGTGGCAGGTGTCCTCGTGCTCTTCGTCTACTATTTGTTGGTCAGCACCATCGCCACCTACTTTGCAACTGGCATGGCGGGCGCTGCGCTGCGCCGACTCGACGGCCACGACACCTCCTTCGCAGAAGGTATCCAGATCGCCAACAGCCGATTGGGGCTGATCCTGGGTTTTGCAGCGATCGAAGCCACCGTCGGTGTCGTGCTCAGCCTGCTGCGCAACCAACGCCAAGGCTCCAACCTGGCCGGCAACCTGCTGGCCTCGCTGGGCAATCTGGCCTGGGGTGTCGCCACCTTTCTGGTCATCCCCGTCATCGCCGACCACCCCACCAGCCCCTTCGGTGCCATCAAGGAAAGCACGTTGTTGCTGCGCAAAACGTGGGGCGAACAGTTGATCGGCAGCGGCGGGCTGGGCCTCATCTTTGGCCTGCTGGCCGCAGCTGTCGTCGTGCTGACGTTCTTGACGGTGTTTTTGGTGAGCAGCGTGGCCGCTCTGCTGTGGACGGCACTCGGCGTCGGGGTGGGCGCTTTGATCCTGCTGGCGGTGCTGAACAGCACGCTCAGCGGCATCTACAAGGCAGCCGTCTATCGCTACGCTTCCCAAGGCCAGGTCGCCACACAGTTCGACCGCACCTTGATCCAAAATGCCTTCCATCCCAAAGGGGCGACTGCCTGAACTGCACGCCCCCGAGCCTGTCAGGGGCGCGAAAAAAGCTGGGTCTGGGGAGGTGAAGCAGCACTTCGCCCTCCCCAGACTCATTTACGCAGGGTTCGCAGCCGCTGAGCGTCGGCTACGATAGCGGCGGATCAGGGCGTTGGTCGAGCTGTCATGGTGCAGCGCAGGCTCCGCCGTGCTCAGTTCGTCGGTAATCTGCCTGGCCAGCACCTTGCCCAGTTCGACCCCCCACTGGTCAAACGAGTTGACCTGCCAGATCACCCCCTGCACAAAGACACTGTGTTCGTACAGCGCCACCAATTTGCCCAAAATCTCCGGCGTCAGCTGGTCAGCCAGAATCGTGGTCGAAGGCCGGTTGCCCTCAAACGTGCGGTGGGGTGCAAGCCAGTCAGGGGTCCCTTCGGCACGCACAGCATCGGTCGTCTTGCCAAAAGCCAGCGCCTCTCCCTGGGCAAAGATATTGGACATCAACAGGTCGTGGTGGCTGCCAGCCGGGTTGAGGCTCCGACAAAACCCGATGAAGTCACAAGGCACCAGCCGGGTGCCCTGGTGCAACAGCTGATAGAACGAATGCTGGCCATTGGTGCCCGGCTCCCCCCAGTAGATCGGGCCGCTCGGATAGTTGACTGGCTCGCCGTCCAAGGTGATGGACTTGCCGTTGCTTTCCATCGTCAGCTGCTGAAGATAGGCGGGAAACCGCTTGAGATACTGGTCGTAGGGGAGCACCGCAATGCTCTCCGCCCCAAGAAAGTTGTTGTACCAGACCGCCAGCAAGGCCAGAATCACCGGCATGTTGCGTTCGAAGGGAGCTGTGCGGAAATGCTCGTCCATGGCATGAAAACCAGCGAGCATGGCACGGAAATGGGCCGGCCCGATTGCGATCATGGTCGACAGCCCGATCGCCGAATCCATCGAGTAGCGCCCTCCTACCCAGTCCCAGAAGCCAAACATATTGGCGGTGTCGATCCCAAATTGGGCCACCGCTGTGGCATGGGTCGAGACCGCCACAAAATGGTTGGCCACCGCACGCTCGTCCCCCCCCAACGCAGCCAGCAGCCAGCGGCGCGCCGAATGGGCATTGGTCATTGTCTCCAGGGTGGTGAAGGTCTTGGATGCGACCACAAACAACGTCTCGGCCGGCTCCAGGTCGACCACCGCCTCGGCGAAGTCGGTGCCATCGACATTGGAGACAAAACGAAAGCACAGGCTGCGTTCGCTGTAGTAGCGCAGCGCTTCGTACGCCATCACCGGCCCCAGGTCAGAGCCACCAATCCCAATATTGACGATGTTGCGGATCCGGCGGCCAGTAAAGCCCAGCCACTCCCCCTGGCGCACCCGCTCGGCAAAGACGCTCATTTTGTCCAGCACCGCATGGACCTCCGGCACCACATCGACGCCGTCGACGTAGATCCGGGCAGAGCGCGGGGCACGCAGCGCCGTGTGCAGCACCGCACGGTTTTCGGTCAGGTTGATCTTCTCCCCGGCAAACATGGCGTCGATCTGCAGGCGCAACCTGCTCTGTTCGGCCAGCTCGACAAGCAGCTGCAGCGTTTCTGCGGTCACCCGGTGTTTGGCGTAGTCGACATAGAGGCCCAGTTCGTCGATCACCATGCGATCGCCGCGGCCCGGGTCCTGGTCGAAGAGATCGCACAGATGGACCGAACCCAGCCTGGCGGCATGCTGGAGCAACTGCTGCCAGGCTGGCAGCTCGGTCAGGCGAGGAACATACATACGGACTCCTCCTTGGTCTGGCTAGCGAGTGTACAGCTCCCGCGGCAAATGAGGGACTCGGTTGAGGTAGCGAAGGGCAATAAACCGGTCCGGGTAAAAATCTACACGGCTGATTGCCGTGTTGAGGTGGCTGAAATGGAAATTGGCGTGCTCGCCGGCGCCGGTCAGCGCCTTCAACAGCTGGTCGAGAAATGTTCCGTGGCTCACCAACAAAATCACCTCGTCGCTGCGTTCTTCTGCCCAGCGGTACAAAATTTCGGAGACCCGCCGAGCCCGCGCGGCACACTGCTCCAGATCTTCGTAGCCGTTCCACCACCAGCCGTCGTCGCCCACCTCCGAGGGCAGTTGGTAGGCTGGAAACTGGGCTGCCATTGCCCGGCGCCCCAACCCACTGAAGTTGACCACGGTGCCCGCACGCGGGTCCCCGGTGAACATCCCACCATGTTCAAAAATCTCAGTCCAGACCTGCGGCGCCAACCCCAACGCCCGGGCCAGCGGCGCTGTGGTCTGCAGCGCCCGCAGCATCGGGCTGGTGTAAAGCGAGGTCACCGGACGTTCGGTCACGGTGGCGCGTCGCTCGGAGAGCGTGTGGTCAGACTGCGGCAGATTGCCCCAAAACGTACCCAGCCGCTCCACCTGCTGAACACCGACGGCGGTCAACTCCGGTTCAGCCACACGGCTCTTCACATATTCGGCGTATGGGACAGCCTCGGCCAACACATTGTTGGTGGATTGTCCATGACGAACCAGTACCAATCTCACAGCGTTACCTCACAGGGTAGGGACGACTCGGGCCAGCCGGTCCAACATTTTTTCGAGATCCTGGGTGCGTTCGGCGATGCTGAAGCGCACATGCCCCTCCCCAGCCGGGCCGAAGGCGCTGCCCGGGGTTCCCACAACCAAGGCGTCGTCGATCAACGCCTGGGTGATCTCCAGGCTGCTCTTGCGCGTCTGGGTAAAGCGCGGAAAGACATAAAAAGCCCCTTCGATCGGTGGGCACTCGATCCCAGGGATCTCCTCGAAGGCATCGAGCACCATCCGGCGACGTTGGTCGTAGACTGCCCTCATCTCGGCGATGCAGCCCTGAGGCCCGTTGAGCGCTGCCACACCGGCCGCCATCGTGAAGCTGGCTGCCGACTGCGCGCTGTGGGTCTGATAGACCCGGGCAAGCTTCACGATCGGCTCGGGGCCGGCCAGCCAGCCCAGCCGCCAGCCGGTCATCGCATAGGCTTTGCTGAAGCCGTTGACAATCACCGTTCGTTCGGCCATACCTGGTTCGACCGCCAGGCTGGCAGCGACGTGGCCCTCATAGACGAGATGCTCGTAGATTTCGTCGCTGATCACGTAGAGATCAAAAGCGACAGCGACCTGCACGATTGCGTCGATCTCCGCCCGCGTCAGCACGCGGCCGGTCGGGTTGTTGGGGCTGTTGACCATCAACACCTTGGTGCGCGGCGTGATGGCCCGTTCGAGCAGGTCAGCGCTGATTCGAAAATGTTCGTCCCCTGAAAGTGCGACCCGCACCGGGTTGGCACGGTGCAGCAGGACCATCGGCGCGTAAGAAACCCAGGAAGGATCCAAAATCAAGACATCGTCGCCCGCTTCGAGCAGCGCTGCCAGGGTGGCAAAGAGGGCCCACTTGGCCCCTGGCGTGACCATCACCTGGCCGGGCGTCACGTGGTGGACGTTGTTCTCACGCTTGAGTTTGGCGACAATTGCCTCCAACAACGCTGGGGTCCCAAAAGCAGGCGGATAGTGGGTGTCGCCCGCCTGGATTGCCGCCAGGCCAGCCTCGACAATATGGCGCGGTGTATCAAAGTCGGGCTCGCCGCCAGCCAGATTGACGACATCCTTGCCAGCGGCTCGCAGCTCGCGCCCGCGCTGCATCATCATCGTCGTCGGCGATGGCGGCACCCCCGCGAGGGTGGAAGAGATCGGTTGCATACAAACCTTTCTATTGGATCAGCATCATTCTACAGACAGTTTACGCCGTCGGCATCGTGGTCGACATCGTGGTCGGCCAGCCCCATTATATCGCAAACGCCCCAAAACCCGACAGCACGGCACCGAAAGAGGGCCGCAGCGCCCTCTTTCGCCCGCTGCTCGCCGCACGCCCCCGGCGCCTCGACGAGCTCAGCCCCACAGAGGGAGAGGGCACACGAGAAACTCGGTTTCTTGAACCTTCGCTCTCTGCCGACGCATGGCAGTTCTAAAGTCGTGCGCCCCGAACTTTGAACTACACCACAGCCTCTGGCCAGGCCTGCCGGCCTGCCAGGGCAATCGCGTCTCAATTCATCATGAGCGTGAGTAGCCGTATAAGATAGTCATGATCCCAGGTTGCCTTGAGGCGCTTGTTTTTGATGCCGAGTTTGACGGTCTTGTCCTGTTTGAGCAGGCTGAGAGCCATCCGCCGCAGGGTGGCCATGTTTTCAGCGCCATTGTCTTTGCGGAGGCGGG
>JAGWYN010000022.1 GCA_018969295.1 Chloroflexota bacterium
CACGGGGCCGTCGTGCTGACCCCGACGACGACCAGCGTGGCGATCGCCGCCGGCTACCACAACGGCAGCGGTGTCGTTCCAGGAGACACCGACCTGGCGGCCGCCAACATCAAAAATGGGGTCAATTTGTTTGGGGTGACAGGTACGCTCTCCAGTGCCGGTCTTCCCAAAACAGGACAGACCACATCGTACGTTACCGGCGATGACGGCGATCTCGAACGCGGTATCGCCCCACCTGCCCCTCGCTTTACCGACAACAGCAATGGCACGGTGACCGACAACCTGACTGGACTGATCTGGCTGAAGAGCGCCAATTGCGGGGGAACAGGAATTTCTTGGACAAACGCATTTACATTTACTAACTCGCTGCGTGATGGATGGACTGGCGATGGCAGTGGCGGAGACTGCGGGCTTTCAGACGGTTCGACCGCTGGTCAGTGGCGCGTGCCCAATGTGCGTGAGCTGCAAAGCCTGATTCATTACGGGTATGGCTCTCCCGCACTGTCCAACACAGCAGGAACAGGAAAGTGGACGGAGGGAAATCCTTTCACCGGCGTCCAGTCAGATTACTACTGGACGAGCACCACCTTTGTAAACGGCCCATCCATGGCCTTTTCCGTCATGTTCAACACCGGCTTCCACAGCTATTACGGCAAGACTTCTCCATACTGGGTGTGGCCGGTGCGTGGCGGACAATGACCTCCTTGAATGACATCCTTCTGTGTTGGGCAGCCATGGCCACCCGATGTAGAGCCCTCAGAGCCAGACAAGCTGCGGGTCGTTCACAGAGGGCTCCCCGAGCCTGCCCGCACATTGACGCACGAAACGAACGATTAAAGTGGGAAGCGCCAGAGTGCCCTGCTGGCCAATCACCCACCCCTGGCGCACCAGCGAGCCAAGCGCTTCCAGATACGCTGCATACTCCTGGCCGAGGCGCTCCCCCAAAATCGACGTGGACAGCGGCTGTACTTCCTCAGCCAGAGCCCGCACGATCTGTTGTTCCAGAGAAGAGAACCCCTCGAACTGCTGAACCAAAAGATGGCGCAGCTGTTGAAAAATCGGGGTTCCTCCCTGCACAAACCGATCAGAGTCGCTGCCAAACAGGCTGAACACACTCTCCGCCACCGCAGCCAAAGCCAACGGGTTGCCCTGATAGGCTGTGTGGAGAGCAGAGAAAGTCGCAGCACTGCCCCGCACCCCACACTCGTTCAAAAATGTGTGGGTCTCGGCTACCGTCAACCCCTCCAACAGGAGCGAGCGTGCCGTCAGATAGTCTTCTTCCAGCCGGCTGAATTCAGGAGGCACGGCACGCCCAATCAACACGACCGTGCTGCGGTGCACCGTGCCCACAACTGCCTGCAGCAGTGCAGAAAATCCCTGATAGGCGGGCTGCAGCTGGCTTGTGCAGCTCCCCGGTTGCCACACTTCTTCGACATTGTCCAAAACAAACAGCGAACGCCGCCTCTCGAACTGCTGCAGCAAAAACGGCAACATCTGTTCGACAGTGCCGTCGGACACAGCCCTGTCCTCCCCCAACACCTGCAGCCACACACGCACCACAGCCGCCAACGAAGTCATTGTCTGCAGCGAAATCCAGCAACAACACTCGTACCCCACAGGATTGGGCCCTGTGGCCCCAGGCTGTTCCTGTGGCCGGCCAGCCTGGGTGTGGATCCAGTGGGCCACCAGCTGCGTTTTTCCCTGACCAGGCAAACCAAAGACACCGGCCAGCTGTATACCTCTACTGTCTGCCCAGCTGCTCAGCAGCGCCAGCTCGGCAGTCCGCCCCACCAGCCGCTGAGAACGTGGCACAGTTGACAGCCCCGCCCCCTCCACAGGCTGCACTCTCGGGAGAGCGCCCACAGCCTCCTCCTCTCCCTGCCTCTGCTCTCCCCGCTCAGAAAAAAACTGACCTGCTCGAATCTGTTCGTACAGCGCAACCGTCTCCGGCGAAGGTGTGATCGCCAGTTCGTCCGCCAGGATGCGTCGGCAAATCTCAAATTGGGCCAGGGCCGATCGGGGCTGACCACTGCGCGCCAAAAACAGCATTCGCTGCCGGTGAGCTGCCTCGTGCGCCGAATCCAACGCCAGCAGATGATTGGTCGCATCCAGCCCAAGTTCATCCTCCTGGTGCTGCAGCGCATGCTCCGCAAGCCTCTGCCACCCCTGGACAACCAGATTGTGCAGGTAGGTACGCCTGGCTGCCAGCCACTCCTCAAACACAGGAGCGTTGCGCACATGAAAACCAGCCAAAAATTCACCGCGGTACAGCAGCAGCACCTCCCGAAACCCCTGCGGGTTGGCGTGGAGCAGTTCGTTTGTCAGGTAGGTCTGCAGAACCCCAACATCCACCCAGCAGGGCACCCGGCGGTCCAAATACGTTTCATGTCGGGCCGTGACAAGGCTCGTCCCCAACATCCTGCGCAGTTCGTAGAGCGCCCCACGCAGATTTTTGCGTGCCAGATCGTCGCCCAGCTCGCTCCACAAAAGATTGGCCAGCGTTTCACGCGTCTGGGGCAGACCTGTCACCGCCAGATAGACCACAAGAGCCAGCAATTTCCCGTTGAGCGCGCTGACCAACGACCTGCCATCCAGTCCGATTTCCGGCGTCCCCGTCAGAACCATCCTCAACATCCACACCGCGCTCCCACACAAAAGCGTTTCGCTTCAACCAGCGGCCAGATCCACTTTGGATTCCTCGGTTCGTCTATTTTCATTTTGCGTTCGCTCAATTTACAGAACAAATTCAAGAAAGTTGTGGGAGCCGTCCCTCCCAAACAACTTTCGCATCCGCCACGTGTGCATTGCGCCGACGGCTCGTTGTGCACCCGTACTCATTGGCTGCCCGCAGGAATGTGCGTGCAGCAGCCAGAAATTAGAATCCATTATACAAAAAAATCAAGTACGCGGGTTACCAAACAGTCAAGGATCAGAGTCAGGGTTTTTTAGCAAAAAAGTCGGGGTTTTGTGTCGGAAGTGCTGTTCCGTTCGCTGCAAATGTGCGGTTTGACAGATTCGAATTCGTACAGATACAATGCAGGAATACCTGTCTGTTTACAAAATGCTATCCAGTCTCTGGGACGAAAAAACCCATTGCACAGTTGTTTGAAAATTTTGTCTGCGCCACACCGTTCCCCAATGCAAGCAGCCAATTTTTGTATCAAACAACACCCTTTGCAGTCAATTCAGTCTGATTGAGCACCAAATCAAGGAGAATTTCCCATGAAGCAGAATGGAATCAACCGGCGCCAGTTTTTGCAGTGGAGCGCCCTGACCACCGGCGCAGCCGTGCTGGCCGCCTGTGCGCCGGCAGCTGCCCCCAGCGCAGCAACGGGCGAAGAGGCACCGGCAGCCGCCCCCTCGACAGTCTCTTATTGGTACGCCTGGGGCAATCTGGACCCGGCGATGGCCAAGATCATCGAGACCGAAGAGTTCCAAACCCATCTGGGCGGCGCGACCGTCGAATACAAAGGCTCCACCAACAGCGACGCGCTTCTGACCGCCGTCGCCGCCGGCACCCCGCCAGATGGCGCCTCAAATTACAGTTATGTCGAGTTGTTCACCCGTGGGGCGACGATCGACGTCACCGACATGGTCGCCGCCAGCTCGGTGATCGACGGCGACGATGTCCTCGAAGGGCTGTGGAACAGCGCCTTCTGGGACGGCAAGATGATGGGCGTGCCCGGTATCGAGGGCTATCTCTGGTGGGGGCTCAACGTTAACGTCGACAAAGCAGAAAAAGCCGGGCTGGACACCACGACCCTCCCCAAAACCTGGGACGAAGTTTTCGAGTGGCACAAAGCACTCACCACCAAAGACGAGGCCGGCAATCTGCTGCAATTTGGACTCGACCCCTACGACGCCATGGCCAACGAGCCAGACTTCATCTCGGCCTCCTTTGGCTTCAAATGGTGGGACGAGGAGACCGGCAAGTTCGACCTCAACAACCCACGCATGGCCGAAGGGCTCAATGTGCTGGGCGAATTCATCCGCTACGCCGGCCCCGACCAATTTGCCGGCATGCGCCAGGTCGAAGGACAGGGCACCTGGGGCGCCGCATACAATGCCGGCGTGCAGAATATGATTATGGAAGGCTACTGGCACCCCGGGGAAACCCAGATCCAGCAGCCCGATGTCGCCCAGTACAACCGGGCCTCGTGGGCCCCAGTGCCGGCCGACCGCAAAGACGCCAATATCATGGCGACCGGCGCCCACTTTGTTGTGATCTTCAACCAGTCCAAAAATAAAGAGGGCGGCTTCAAGATCGGCGAGTTCTTCAACACCAACACAGCCCAGGACATCATTTTCAACGAGGTCGGCTGGATCCACGGACGCAAGTCGTGGCTGGCCACCGTGGACAAGAGCACCTTCCCCGGCCTCGATTTCTATGTCGACGCCGCCAACAACGTCACCGAATGGACTGTGGGACGCCGCTGCCCGATCAACGCGTTTGTCATCAACCAATATACCGAACTGCGCGAACAGGTCTTCCGCGACCTGATCAGCCCGGAAGCTGCTGCCGAAGAGCTGCAAAAACGCGCCGAGGCCGAATGGCAGGCCCAGGGATTGGGATAATCGAACCGCCCGCAGGGCTGTAGAGACTACCGCTGACCGTGCACCCCTATCCAGCCTGCGGGCTGGATAGGGAATTCCCCCCCACCTACCGCCCGCCATTCTCGTCCCCGATTTCGTGGAGGCACCATGACGGCCATTACACCCCGCGTGCGCGGGATGACCAAGACCGAAAAGCGCAATCAGCTGTTGGGAATGCTCTTTATCTCCCCCTGGCTGCTTGGCTTCCTGCTCTTTGCGCTCTTTCCTCTGGTCGCATCGCTGTACTACAGCATGACCAACTACGACTTCATCCGTCAGCCGCAGTTCATCGGCGTCACCAATTACACGCGGCTCTTCACAGTCGACCCCGACTTCTGGACGGTCATGTACAATACGCTCTACTATGTCGGCTTCGGCGTGCCCCTGGGAATCGCCGTCGCCTTCCTGATCGCCAACCTGCTCAACAGCAATATCCAAGGCCGCACCTTCTTCCGTTCGGTGATCTACATCCCGTCGATCGTGCCAGCCGTCTGCACCGCCATGGTCTGGCTCTTCATCCTCAACGTCCAGTACGGCGTGATCAACGGCGTCCTGAAAACACTCGGCGTCCCCACCATCCCCTTCCTCTCCAGCCCAGAGCTGGCCAAACCCTCGCTGATCCTGATCTATGTCTGGGCACAAGGCACAGCCGTCGTCATCTTCCTGGCCGCCTTGCAGGATGTGCCGCGCTCGCTCTACGATGCCGCACTGGTCGACGGCGCCAATGCCTGGGCCCGCTTCTGGAATGTCACCGTGCCCATGTGCACCCCGGTGCTCCTCTTCAATTTCATCATGGGGATCATCTCGGCCTTCCAGGATTTTACCCTGCCGTTCGTGTTGACCGGCGGCGGCCCCATGAAATCTACCGAGTTTTACGTGGTCAGCCTCTACCGCAATGCCTTTGTCCAGTTCAGCATCGGCAAGGCGTCGGCCATGGCCTGGATTCTCTTTTTGATTATCCTGCTCTTCTCGGTGCTCCTCTTCCGCTCATCGGCACGCTGGATCTACTATGGAGGTGAAAAATGACGAGCATCCCCCAGACAGTCTCCACACCCGCCCAGGTCGTCCAACACCCATCCCACCGCTCCCAGGTGCTGCTCGGCTGGCTCACTCGGAGCGCCACCTATATCCTCCTGGTTCTGCTCGGGATCACCTGGATTTTTCCGCTCTACTGGATGGCCACCTCGTCACTCAAAGACGACCCCCAAATCTATACCGTGCCGCCCGTCCTGATCCCCGACCCAGCCTTTTGGAACAATTTCGGCGACGCCTGGACCCGCTTCGACTTCAATCTGGCCGCCTTCAATTCGGTCTTCCTCTACTCGCTGCCAGTCACCTTCTTTACCCTGCTCTCGTCGATGGTCGTCGCCTACGGCTTCGCCAAAATTTCCTGGCGCGGACGTGAACCGCTTTTCTGGATCTGTATCGCGACCATGATGCTGCCCTGGCAGGTGACCATGGTGCCGCTCTTCATCACCTTCAAACAGTTCGGCTGGATCAACACCTACTGGCCTTTTGTCGTCCCCTCCCTCTTCGGCAACGCCTATTTCATTTTCCTGCTGCGCCAGTTCTTCCGCAGTATCCCCGAAGAGCTCTCCGACGCCGCCCGCATCGACGGCGCCGACGAGTTCGGGATTCTCTGGCGGATCGTGCTCCCCCTCTCCAAACCAGCCATCGCCGTCGTTCTGCTCTTTCGCTTCCTTTGGTCTTGGAACGATTACCTGGGCCCGCTGATCTACATCAACACCGAAGCAATGCAGCCGCTGGCCCTGGCCATCTACCGCATGCGCACCCTGGCCCTGAGCATGGGCACCACCTCCATGGCCTACCCCCATCTGATGGCCGTCAGCACGCTCGTGGCGCTGCCTATTATTCTGATCTTCATTTTTGCCCAGCGAACCTTCATCGAAGGGATCTCCACCACAGGGCTGAAGGGCTAGGTACATCGATGGACATTCTCCCACGGGAACGCCCGCTGCGCAGCAACGGCTTTGCCCTCGCTTCCCAGCCAGAACGGCTGGGCCGGCTGACCCCCACCCCCCCAGGCCAGCCGATCAAGGCGCTGAGAGAACAGTACGCCGCCCAGGGCTATCTCTGGCTCAAACAGCTGCTCGACCCGACGCTCGTCTGGGAATTCCGGGAGCGCTATTTTGCTGCCCTGGCCCACACCGGGCTGCTCGCTGCCGGCAGCAACCCGCGCGACGGCCTCTACGCCGGCGGCGGCGAAGACAAACGGCTGGTCACCGCCAAAACCGTCGAAATCGCCCGCTGGGCCGCCTATGAAGCCTTCTGCCTTTCCCGCCCGATCGTCGATTTCTACGAGGCGTTCTTCGACGCCCCCGTCTATCTGCACAAACGAATGCTCATCCGCTTTACCCGCCCCCACGATCCCGCCTGCACCGGCGCCCACTACGACCTCGTCTATCTGCGCGCCGGCACCGACGAGCTCTGCACCAGCTGGATCCCCCTCGGCGAGATCCCAGTCGAAATGGGCGGGCTGGTCTACCTGGAAGGCTCCGACCGCTGGGGCCGACGCATGGAAGCCGAATTTGCCCTCAAAAACGCCGATCTCTCCCCCGAAGAACGGCTGAGCGCCTACAACCGCAATATGAACGAGGGAGGCTGGCTGACCAAAAATCTGCCCGAACTGGCCGACCGCCTCGCAACCCGCTGGCTGATCGCCGACTACGAAGCTGGCGATATGGTGGTGCACAGCCCCTATATGATCCACGCCTCCACCCTCAACGAAAACCCCCACGGGGTGATGCGCCTCTCCACCGACATCCGCTTCCAGCGAGCCAGCGACACGATCGACCCCCGCTGGCAGAACCACTGGCACCCAGACGATGAAAAAAAGTTCTAAACTCTCCAGGACCTTACTGTGAACAGCCGCATCCTCCCTTTCCTCTTCTTGAAGCTGGCCAGCCTCCTCCTGGCCAGCCTCCTGGCCGGCTGCCAGCCTGCTCCCCCCCCGGCAGCCCCCCTGCCCGCCTCCTTGCCTGCCGCCCCTGCAAAGCTGACCCATCTCCCGCTCTCTGGGAACCCTGTCTGCAGCGGCAGCTTTGTCTCCCATCGGCTGGATTTCACCACCGGCACCCGCCTGCGCGAGATCGGCACCTACATCAGCAACGGCGCCGGTGTCGCTGCCAATGACCTGGACCAGGACGGCCTGCTCGACCTGGTCTTTGCCAGCGTCGACGGCGACAGCACCCTCCTGTGGAACGAAGGCGGGCTCAATTTTACCCCCCAGCCGCTCCCCGCCCGCTTCACCCGCGCCGTCTCCACCGTCGATGTCGACGGCGACGGCTGGACCGATCTCTTCTTCACCCACCGAGGACGCGCCGGCATCTCCTTCTGGCACAACCAGGGCCCCGCCGCTGTAGGAGAGCGGCCCCGCTTCGAGCTGCACCCCCTGACCGGCGTCGACAGCTACGCCTACGCCATGGGCTGGGGAGACAGCGACGGCAACGGCCGCCTCGACCTGGTCACCGGCTCCTACGGCGTTGAACTCACACAGCACGGCGTCGCTGCCGACGACCCGCAGGCCGGCGTGCACCTCCACCTCCAACAGGAGGACGGCTGGCACACCCAGGTGCTCGCCCCCGACGCCGAAACCCTCTCGCTGGCTTTTCTCGACCTGACCGGAGACGGCCACCCAGAAATCTGGGCCGCCAATGACTTCGGGCTGGAAGACCACGTCTGGACACGCCAGGGGAACCGCTGGCAGAGAGCCGACCTCTTCGCCCAGACCTCGTACAGCACCATGACGATCGAATGGGGCGACATCGCCAACAACGGCCAGCTGACCCTCTTCACCACCGACATGAATCCCTACGACATCCACCCGCGCACGCTGGCCGCCTGGCTGCCCACCGTCACCCAGCTGGCAGCTCAAAAACGCGCCGACGACGTACAGGTCATGGCCAACGTGCTGCTGACACGCGCCAGCGACGGACGCTGGCACGACCAGGCAACCCGCCAGGGAGTCGATGCCTCCGGCTGGAGCTGGGCCGCCCGCTACGGCGACCTCGACCAGGACGGCCTGCTCGACCTCTATGTCGTCAATGGCATGATCGCCGCCGACCTCTTCGGCCACCTGCCCAACGCCGAGCTGGTCGAAGAAAACCAGGCTTACCGCAACCAGGGCCAGCGCTTTACCCCCGCCCCAGAATGGCAGCTGGGCTCCACAGCCAGCGGACGCGGCATGCTCATGGCCGACCTCGACAACGATGGCGACCTCGATATCGCCGTCAACAACCTGCGCAGCTTCGCCCAGCTGCACGAAAACCAACTCTGCAGCGGCGCCAGCCTGCAAGTGGAGCTGCAGTGGCTTTCTACCCAAAACCGCAGCGCCCTCGGCGCCCAGCTGCTCCTGACCACCGACTCCGGCATCCTGCGCCGCGATGTGCGCGCCTCGGGCAGCTATCTTTCCGGTGACCCCACACGCCTCCATTTCGGATTCCCCACAGGAACTACGCTGCAACGGCTGGACATCTACTGGCCAGATGGAACCCTGTCTTCGTTCGAAAACCCGCCAGACCATGGCCTGCTCCGGGTGACCCGCTGAACAGTCCCTCATCCCAGACCTTCTTAAGGAGAAACTGTATGACCCAATCGACACTGACCCTCCCCAACGTGCTCGACCTGCCCAGGCTCTTTCCGCTGCTCTCCCTGCTCCACCCCAGACAACATACCCGCCTCGTGCTGGCCTCGCTCGGCGTCGGGCTGCTAGTCAGCTACACAGCCGTCGCCCTTGGCATGCTCCCCCTCTGGGCAGCCACAGCCCTGGTGCTGGCCATCCTGCTGCCCGCCGGCCTGCTCAAATGGCACGACGACTACCGCCGCTACGGCACCACAGCCGTGACCCTCTCGATCCTGGTCACCACCCAAGGAGTGCACACCGTCGAACACATCGTCCAATGGATCCAATACCATCTCTTCTACCTCACCATGCGCCAGTCCAATGGCCTGCTCTCCCCAGCCAATTCAGAATGGGTCCACTTCGTCTGGAACTGGCTCGTGCTCGCCGCCGTCGTGTTGCTCCTGCGCAGCGGGATGCGCGGCAGCTGGATCTGGCTGCTGCTGGCCGTAGCCCTCTTCCACACCGTGGAACACACCTATACCTTCGTCCGCTATCAGATCATCTTGCGCGAGCTGACCGCAATGGATGTGCTCAATGTCACCGCCCAAGGGCTGCCCGGCATCGTCGGCCGCGATGGCTGGCTGGCACGCAGCGAATGGACACGCGGCACCTGGATCTGCTCCCTCCCCGGCCTGACCACCGCTGTGCGGCTCGATATCCACTTCTGGTGGAATACCCTCGAAATGGCCCTGCTGCTGGTCGCCGGACACCGCCATCTGCGCCGCCACCCGCTGTAAACGCAGCACAGCGCCCCCCAAAAGCTGAGAATTCCGGAGTTTTTGCCCCTCCCCCGGGTAGAAACACAGCCTCCTTTCCGCTATCCTATCCTTGTTTCGCACATCCACCGTCTCGCACACCAACCCTTGCGACAGACGGCCCGCTGACCACCACAACAAGGAGCTGACCCAATGCCTGTCCGTGTACCCACCGCGCTCGACGATTTTCTGTTCGATCTCAACGGCTATCTGGTGCTCAAAAACGCCGCAGACCCAGCGCTGCTGGCCGAGCTCAACGCCGCATTCGACGCGTTCCCCCCGCTGGCCTACGGCGAGTGGTGGGGCAACGCCCAACGCCGCGACTACAACGGCGCAACCGGATTTGAACTCCACAATTGTGTCGAAGCCGGCCTCCCCTTTGAAACCCTGCTCGACCACCCCAGCTGGATCGAATATGCGCGGCGCTACTGCGGCGAGCAGGGAAGCTATGTCGAAGGACTCTTTGTCGACGAATGCATCGCCTCGATCCGCCGCTCGGGCGGCCACCACCCGGTCCATTCCGGCGGCTACCATGCCGCACTGCGCAACAAATATGTCTACGAACACGGCGTCTTTCGCTGCGGCCAGATCAATATCATCCTGGCCCTGACCGACGTCGGACCCGACGACGGCCCGACCATGGTGGTGCCCGGCAGCCACAAAGCCAATTTCCCCCACCCCAACGCCGGCAATTACGCCCAACTCGACCGCATGGACCACCTGGACGGCGCCGTGCCCGCCTGCCTGGCCGCCGGCGACGCACTCCTTTTTGTCGACGGCCTCATGCACGGCGGCAGCAGCCGCACCCGCCCGGAAGGAGAACGCCGCGTCACAATCTACCGCTACGGCGTCAGCTGGGGCGCCACCCGCTATGGCTTCGAATACTCTCAGGCGCTGCTGGACCGGCTGACCCCCGAACGCCGCAAACTGCTGCAGCCGATCGCCCCCAACCGCCCCCCCGTCACCGCCTAGCGCGCACAGTTTTGTAGAGCGATTTTCAAATCGCTCTACAAAACGAGTTCGGGCAGTTGCTGGATGCCCGCCACCGTGCTACACTGCCGACAGCGACCTGCTGCCCAATTTTTGTCACACAGCCAACACAGACCCGCTCATGGATACCGGTACACCTACAGGCTCCTCGCCCTCCGCCGACAACGTCACAGTCACCGTCGAAGCCACCACAATTCCCACCTACCCGATCGGTTCGCCCAGCCGGCACCCCATGTTCCTGGAAAAACGCGTCTACCAGGGCAGCAGCGGCGCCGTCTACCCACACCCCGTCGTCGAATCTGTCGGGGACCAAAAAATTGACCGCGTCTACACCGGAATCTGGCTCGAAAACCGCTATCTGCGGATCCTTCTGCTGCCCGAACTGGGCGGCCGCGTACAAATGGCCTACAACAAGGTCAACGGCCACCACTTCGTCTACTACAACCAGGTGATCAAACCCGCCCTGGTCGGGCTGACCGGCCCCTGGATCTCAGGCGGCATCGAGTTCAACTGGCCCCAACACCACCGCCCCAGCACCTTCCTGCCCGTCGAGTACAGCGTCGAATCCCACCCCGACGGCAGCAAAACTGTCTGGTTCAACGAGATCGAACGGATGTTTCGCACCCGTGCGCTCGCCGGTTTTCGCCTTTCCCCCGACCGTGCCTGCCTCGAAGTCGACGTCCGCCTGCACAACCGCACCCCCCTGCCCCAAACCTTTCTGTGGTGGGCCAACCCGGCCGTGCACGTCGACGACAACTACCAATCTCTCTTCCCACCCGATGTCTACGCCGTGATGGACCACGGCAAACGCGCGGTCTCTTCCTTTCCGATCGCCACCGGCGTCTACTACAAGGTCGACTACGCACCCGGCACCGATATCTCCCGCTATAAAAACATCCCGGTGCCCACCTCCTACATGGCCTATCACTCCGACTTTGATTTTTTGGGCTACTACGACCACGGCCGCCAGGCCGGCATGCTGCATGTGGCCAACCACCATCTGGTGCCAGGCAAAAAACAGTGGACCTGGGGCCACGGCGACTTTGGCCGCGCCTGGGACCGCCAGCTGACCGACAGCGATGGCCCCTATATCGAGCTGATGTGCGGTGCCTTCACCGACAACCAGCCCGATTTCAGCTGGCTGATGCCGGGCGAGGAAAAACGCTTCACCCAGACCTTTCTGCCCTTTACCACGATCGGCGGGGTCAAAAACGCCAGCAGCGAGGTGGCCCTCAACCTGGAGGTGGCCGACGGCTGCGCCCGCTTCGGCGTCTACAGCAGCCGGCCGCGCACGCTTCAGGTGCAGCTGGTCGCCGCCGACACCCTGCTCTACCACCAGCTGCATCGTCTCTCCCCCGAAACAGCACTGGTGGCCTCTTGCACACTGCCCGCGGCCCTGCCGCCCGCTGCTGTCCGGCTGGCCGTGCTGGAAGAAGGGCGCGAGCTGCTGGCGTTCGCCCCCCTGGCCGCCCACAACGCCCCACCGCCCCCCCCGGCAACCCCAGCACCGCCCCCCGCGGCAGTCGACAACAACGAAGCGCTGTTTTTGCATGGGCTGCACCTGGAGCAGTACCGCCACGCCACCTACAGACCCGAGGCCTACTACCAGGAGGCGCTGCGCCGCGACCCCCTCGACAGCCGCTGCCAGAACGCACTCGGCCGCCTGCTTCTGCGGCGCGGCCAGTTTGCCGCAGCCGAAAGCCACCTGCGCCAGGCGCTGGCCAGCTTGACCCGACGCAACCCCAACCCCTACGACGGCGAACCGGCCTACAACCTCGGCCTCGCCCTCGTCTGGCAGGGACGGCTCGACGAAGCCTACAGTGTCTTTTTCAAAGCAACCTGGAACGCCGCCTGGCAGCCCGCCAGCTGCTTCGCACTGGCCCGCATTGCCAGCCGCCTGGGCCGCCCCCACGAGGCCCTCACCCACCTGGAAGAAACCCTCGCCACCCACGGACGCCACCACGGCGCCCGCCACCTGCAGGCCGCCCTCCTGCGGCGAACAGAACAGCCCGCCGCCGCCCACACCGCCATCACCCAAGGGCTGGCCCAGGACCCACTTCACTACGGGCTGCTCTACGAACGCTTCCTGAACGACGGCGATCGCACCTTCCACCACCTGCTGCAGCACAACGTCCATTCCTGGATCGAGATCGCCCTCGACTACACCCATGCCGGCCTCTGGGACGAAGCCTCCCAGTTGCTGCAGCAGGCACCCGCCACCGACCCGCTCGTTTTTTATTACCTCGGCTGGATACGCAGCCTGGCCGACGACCCGACGGGCGCTGCCGCCGCGTTCGCCCACGCCGCCACCCTCTCGCCCGACTTCTGTTTTCCCAACCAGGTCGAGTGCGTGCCCGCCCTGCAGTGCGCCAGCCGCTGCGCGCCAGACGATGCCCACGCCCCCCGCTTCCTGGGCAATTTCTGGTACGCCCACCGCAGCTACGACCAGGCCATCGCATGCTGGGAACGTTCGGCCATGCTGGACCCCAACGACCCGGTCGTCCACCGCAACCTGGCGATCGCCTATGCCAACCAGCACGGCGACCTCGAACGGGCCCGCAGCTGCTACACCGCCGCACGCGCCCTCGCCCCAGACGACGCCCGCCTGCTCTTCGAGGCCGATCAGCTCCACAAAAAAATGGGGGTCCCCCCCGCCCACAGGCTGGCCGAACTCACACGCTCCCCCCACCTGGTCGCCCAGCGCGACGACCTGACCGTCGAACAGGTAACTTTGCTCAATCTGCTGGGCCGCCCTGCCGAAGCGCTCGCCCAGCTGCTGGCCCGCACCTTTCACCCTTGGGAAGGAGGCGAAGGCAAAGTGACCGGCCAATACGTCACTGCCCTGGTCGAGCTGGCCCGCACCCGCCTGCAGGCAGGAGAGCCCGCAGCCGCAGTCGAGCTGCTGACCCGCAGCCGCACCTACCCCGAGACCCTCGGAGAAGGCAAGCTCCCCGGCGCCCGCGAAAACCAGATCGACTTTTACCTGGGGCTGGCCTTCCAGGCACAAGACAACCAGACAGCGGCAGCCGCCCACTTTGCCGCCGCCGCCGCAGGCCCCACCGAACCGACAGCCGCCCGCTACTACAACGACCAGCCCCCCGAACTGATCTTCTACCAGGCACTGGCACAGCGCGCCCTGGGCAACCCGGCAGCCGCAGAAGCGATCGCCCAAGGGCTGGTCGCCTACGGCGAAGAGCACCTGGAGGACCCGGCCGACATCGACTATTTCGCCGTCTCCCTGCCCGATTTCCTGGTCTTCGACGACGACCTCCCGCAGCGCCACCGGCAGCACTGCCACTTCATGGCTGGGCTCGGGTACCTGGCGCTCGGCAAAAACGACCTGGCCGCCGCTCGCTTCGACACCCTGCTGGCCACAGACCCCGCCCATCTTGGCGCCACCTTGCACCGCCGCACAGGTGCACCCCTTTGACCCATACAAGGAATAGACCATGCACCCAGCCACCGATCGGCTCGCCCCTTCTTTGAAACTTGACCTGAGCGGCACCTGGGCTCTGGCGCTGGACCCCACCGACCGCGGCGAGGAAGAGCGCTGGTACGCCGGCGACCTGCCCGCCCCCCCAGCTGCCCTGACCCTGCCCGGTTCGCTCCAGGCCCAGGGGTTTGGCGACGCCGTCGACCTGGAAACTCCCTGGACCGGGACGATCGTGGACCGGTCATTTTTTACAGAGCCGCGCTACGCCCCCTATCGCCAGCCCGGCCAGATCAAACTCCCCTTCTGGCTGCAGCCAGAAAAATACTACGCGGGCTCGGCCTGGGTGCAGCGCAGCTTCACCGTGCCGCCAGAATGGGCCGGCCGCCGACTGACCCTGACGCTCGAACGCCCGCACTGGGAAACCACCCTCTGGCTCGACGGCCGGCGGGTAGGCCGCTGCGACAGCCTCTCCACCCCCCACCTCTACGACCTGGGCTGCGCGCTTCCCCCCGGCGACCACCGCCTGACCGTGCGCATCGACAACCGCATCCAGGTCGACGTCGGCCCCAACGCCCACAGCGTCTCCGACCACACCCAAAGCAACTGGAACGGGATCGTCGGACGCATCGAGCTGGAAGCAGCCAGCCCGGCCTGGCTGCGGCGGGTCCGCATCTTCCCCTCCCTTGCACGCCGCGCCTTCCTGGTCAAAATCGACGTGGCCAGCGTGCTTGGGCGCTCGGCCCAGGGCCAGGTGACCGTCAGCGCCCGGCTGGTGCACCCGGAGCTGCACGCAGAACTCCCCCCGCACCGCGCAGCCTTTGGGTTTGCCGCTGCCGGCGGGCTCTCCGGGCTGGAGCTGTCGTCGGCGGGGGGACACCTCGACCTGGAGTATCCGCTCGGCGACGACGCCCGGTGTTGGGACGAATTTGACCCGGCGCTCTACGAGCTGACCGTCGATCTCGAGCTGCACGTCCAGGGGAGCGGCCAGGTCGTGCGCGACCGGCAGCAGTTTCGGGTCGGGCTGCGCGAGCCCGGGACGGCGGGCACCCAGATCACACTCAACGGACGGCCGCTCTTTTTGCGCGGCACGCTCGAATGCGCGATCTTCCCGCTGACCGGCTCCCCCCCCACCGATGTCGCCAGCTGGAAACGAATCCTGGGTGTCTGCAAAGCACACGGACTCAACCACATGCGCTTTCACTCGTGGTGCCCGCCCGAGGCAGCCTTCCTGGCCGCCGACGAAATGGGCTTCTACTGCCAGGTCGAATGCCCGTCGTGGGCCAACCAGGGCGCAGCCATCGGCGAAGGGCGCCCGCTCGACGCATGGCTCTACGAGGAAGGGTGGCGCATCCAGGATGCCTACGGCAACCATCCCTCTTTTCTGATGATGGCCTACGGCAACGAACCGGCTGGCCGGGACCGCGAGTATCTTGCAGAGTGGGTGACCTACTGGCGCAAACGCGACCCCCGGCGCCTCTACACGAGCGGTGCCGGCTGGCCGGTGATCGCAGAGAGCGACTACCACAGCACCCCAGAGCCGCGCATCCACCACTGGGGGGCAGGTCTGGCGTCGCGCATCAACGCAGCGCCGCCAGAAACGATGACAGACTACAGCGACTTTGTGGTGCAGGCGGGCGCGCCGGTGGTCAGCCACGAAATCGGCCAGTGGTGTGTCTATCCCAACCTGGCCGAAATTGCCAAATACACCGGCGTGCTCAAGCCCAAAAATTTTGAAATATTCCGCGATTTTCTCGAAGCCAACCACCAGGGAGAGCAGGCGGAGCTCTTTTTGCTGGCTTCGGGCAAGCTGCAGGCCCTCTGCTACAAAGAAGAGATCGAGTCTGCGCTGCGCACCCCGGGCTTTGGCGGCTTCCAGCTGCTGGATCTGCACGATTTTCCGGGCCAGGGCACTGCGCTGGTCGGTGTGCTCGACCCTTTTTGGGACGAGAAAGGCTACATCACAGCGGCTGAATTTCGCCGCTTCTGCAACAGCACCGTGCCGCTGGCCCGGCTTCCCAAACGCATCTGGCACACTGGCGAGCGGCTGCAGGCTGCACTCCAGGTCGCACATTTTGGCCCTGCCACACTCACGGAAGCCACAGTCGACTGGGCGCTGGTCGCTGCGGACAGCACAGTCGTTGCTTCCGGGCGGGACGTCGTGGCGCAGATTGTGACCGGGAGCCAGCCTTTCGTGGCTGCGGTCGACCTGCCGCTGGAGGGGGCGCGGCCCGCGCAAAAACACACCCTGGTCGTCGGCGTGGAGGTCGGCGGTGTCCGCTGCGAAAACGACTGGGAGGTGTGGGTCTTTCCCGAACGGCTGGCCCAGCCGGAGACGGGCACGGTGGTCACCCGGGAGATCGAGGTGGCGCTGCGTGCAGCGCAGGCAGGGGGGGTGGTCTTGCTCCAGCTTGACGCAGCGCAGGTGGCCACCCACAGCCAGCTCGGCTTTTCGAGCATCTTCTGGAACACCGCCTGGACGCACGGCCAGGCGCCGCACACCCTGGGGATCCTCTGCGACCCGGCGCACCCGCTCTTTGCCGACTTTCCGACGGAATTTCACAGCAACTGGCAGTGGTGGGAGCTGATTCACGGCGCTGCAGCCATGCAGTGCGACCTTTTGCCGCCCACACTGCGCCCGCTTGTGCAGGTCATCGACACCTGGTTTGAAGCGAGACGGCTGGCCTTGCTCTTTGAGGCACGTGTCGGCGACGGCAGGCTGCTGGTCAGCTCGATCGACCTGGAAAGCGACCTTGACCGTCGCCTGGTGGCGCGCCAGCTGCGCAGCAGCCTGCTGCGCTACCTGCAGAGCGACGCATTCCGGCCCGCCACAGCCATCGACGCCGAACAGGTGCGCAGCCTGGTCCGCCAGGCCCCGCACCGCCCCCCCTTCACGGAGTGATTTCCTCCCTGGACACGCCTTTCGATTTTATCCAAAATTCAAAGCGTGTGCAGCGCCAGACAGGCGGGGGAGGGTGTGGTTCAAAGTTTTGCGGAAAGCGTGCGTCACACGGGTCCACACCACAGCAGCAATGCGCCCCCGGGGCCTCGACAAGCTCGGCCACGCAGGTCAGCAGCCAATTTCCTGCCCGACCGGCTTCGCCGGTGAAAAGAGGGGGGGCAAAGCCCCCCCTCTTCCAGAAAGGCAGAAACCAGAAGAACAGGATCACTGCGAGCGGACACACCGGAACCCGCTGCGGCCGTTCCAGTAGTTGCCGAACCGGTAGGCGGAGCGCACGCCGGAACGCTCATCACCGTGGCCCCCGCCCCGCAGCACACGGTACTCACCCGTCTCCGGCCCCTGTGGATTGGTGATGCCTGATGCCCTGTAGTAGCCGCTGCTGTACCAATCACTTACCCACTCCATTACATTCCCGGCCATGTCCATCACGCCGTAGGGGCTGGCCCCGCTGGGGTAAGAGCCTACCTGGCTGGTATAGCCGACGCAGCTCGCATAGTTGACTCCGTTGTAATGAACGTAGTTCAGCTTCGTGCAGTCCGGCGCGTCGTTGCCCCACGGATACTTGCGCGTGTCGCTGTTGCCCCGCGCCGCCTTTTCCCACTCTGCCTCGGTCGGCAGCCGTTTGCCTGCCCACGCACAAAAAGCACTTGCCTGATGCCAGGTAACATTGGAGACCGGATAATAGGAGTCTACGCTCCCCGACGGCGTGCACCCCCCTGCGTCTACACAAATTTTGTAGCGAGCGTTGGTCACTTCGTATTTGTCGATGTAGTAGTCGGACAAAATGACCGTATGCAGGGGCTGCTCGTCGTCGCTGTTGCACGACTCCGCCGGGTTGCTGCTGTCGCAGCCCATCTGGAAACTGCCAGCAGGGATCAGGATCTCCTCCATCGGCGTCCAGCCATGCAGAACACCGATGACAGGTGCTTGCGCAGTACTGCTGCCATTGCTGTTGACTGCACTCACCACAGCCGTGTATGTGCCGGTGACCGCATACGCGCGCGTCACGTGGCTGCCGCTGCCTGTCGTGCCGTCCCCAAAATCCCACGTGTAAAGTACGTTGCTCCCGCTCGCAATGGTAGCAGTAAAAGCGACCACAGTGCCCGGTATGATCGGCCCCTGCCCGCTTCGAAAAGCCTGCAGTCCGCTGATGGCCCGATCTGCCACGATCACCTGGGTGCCCGCCGCTGCTTGTCCTGCACTGTTGACAGCCGTCACCACCACTGTGTAGCCGCCCACTGCCGTGTAGGTATGACGCGGGTTTTCTCCACTTCCTGTGTTGCCATCCCCAAAATTCCAGGTATAGTCGATAAGGCCGCTGCCATCCGTCATTGTCGTAGTAAATGCAGTGGAACGCCCCAACAGCGTCGGTCCATTGTGGGCAACGGACAACCCCATAATCTCCCGATCGATCACGTTCACCGCCGTACCCACAACGACCTGGCTCACGCCATTGGTAGCCCTCACCGTCGCCGTATAGCTGCCCACCGCAGCGTAGATGTGTGTCGGATTGGCTCCGGCGTCGCTGTTCCCGTCCCCAAAATTCCAAAGATATTCCACATTGCTGCCATCCAGAATCGTCGCTGTAAACATCGTGCTGCTGCCTAGATGCGTACGCTCACTGCTGGCAGCGCCCAACCCGGTAATGGGGCGGTCAATCACGGCAACTGTGGTGCTGGCCACCGCCTGTTCAGCACCATTCGTCGCTGTAACCTGTGCTGTATAACGGCCCACTGCACTATAGGTGTGGCTGCGAGTGGGCCCGCTGTTGGTGTTGCCATCCCCAAAATCCCAGCTGTAGACAATACGATTGCCGCCAGGCACAGTTGCTGTCAAACGTGTGCTGCTCCCCAGACGCGTCGGGCCACTGTTGACTGCCGTCAATTCGCTGATCGGTGTCTGGGTGAGATCGATCGTGATTTCGACAGGCAGACCGTTGCCAGCCAAATCCTGCACCCCTGTACCGAGCACAAAATAATAGGTGCCTGGTGCCAGCTTGTTTTCCGGCACAAAAAGCAGCGTTGTTTTCGTGACATCGTCGTTGATGTCAAATGTCCCGGCCACCGGCGCTTCTTGTGCATCGCGCATGCGGATGGTGGTGTTGTTGAGCGTAGTTCGCCGCATCAACTCGCTAAACACGATCGCAATGCTCTCGATTTCCTGATTGGCTCCGTCCTCGGGCGAAGTAGAGACAACGAACGGAATTGTCGTATCCAACGCAAACGCATACTCTTCAAAGTTGGGGATATTTGCCGGCACGCCCAGCTCTGTGTAGCGAGCCGCCAGCCAGGCACGCACCGCTGCATGTCGCGATTTCAAATACTCCATCCCTGCGACCAACATCTGTCTGTCGTTCACTATGCCGTCTGACTGCAAATCGTTGCTGAATGTCGATAACAGTTCAGAAAGCTGTGATCTGCTGCGGTCGCCTTGTAAAATTGCAGAAATGGCCAGCAAAATGGCGTTGCCTTCCCCTGGCTGACTGATGTCCAGCGTCTCTGACCGGCCAATTCCTGGACTGGCCAAATTAAAAGCAGCCAAAATTTCCCGCTGTGCCTGTGCTTTGGCTGTGCTGAAATCCAGACCACTGTTCGTCAACGTCAATACCCGCTCACGCTCCAGATGGGTGAGCAGATTGATGTTGACAGCCGTTCCTTGACGCAAATCGACCAGCGCCAACAACGTAAACGGTTCCGTCGACAAACTACCGACAACTTCGTTGTAATAAAACCCATTGACCGAAACCTCTGCAAAGGGATAGTCCAACGGATACGTCAGCTTTTCACGAACGATAAACCGACCTGTGCTGTCATAAACACTCCCGGTCAGGGTACGTCCTGTCGGCGCAAAATCACCGTCGAGCTCGCGCACTACGATTTCTGACCCCAAAACAAAAGGACCTTTTTGCACATAACCGGTAATGGCCTGCGCTGCAGGTGTAGGCACGGGGGTCGCACTGGGCACAGGGGTCGGCACATCCACGGCACCACCAATAACCGGCAAGTACAGCAGACTGATGAGCTGGCTGGTGAGCTGTGCAGAGGCCGAAATCGTTTCGGGAAGGTTCTTCAGATTGGCCGACATGGTTTTGCTGTCAGCCTGCACGCGCCACGAATGCATCAGCACAAGGCCGGCTGTCAGCACGCACGCAGCAAAGACACAAATTGCAATCCACACACGATGCATAAGAATGTACTGCTCCTTTGGGGAATACCAGGATTACTTCGGGAGATGCAGCACAAGTACGTTCAGCACAGTCAGGGTACACGCTGCATACTGCAGCATACAATACTTTGCACCAAACAGCCAAACAGAACAGAGGCTCCCCTGGGGCTTCTATACAGTCTGTCATCTGTTCTGTCAGAGACTGAGTGTCTCGGGAGACCCCTCCATCTCCATGGCCCACAGCCAGGACGTGCGGTCACAGAGCACACCTACAGTACAGCTTCAGCCTCTTCCTTCCCTGCGACGCACCAAGTAGACCCATCGATCAGCTGATCTTTCGCGCCACAAGACCAAACACGCGCCCCTTACGGAAACTCTATCCAGCCTTGCGCCGTACCACTGGTCAAAATACAACAAAAAGCCTACAAATTCCACCCAAATGTCAGTCGACTAGGCGGAAATGCCGGTGTATAACAGAGACAGAGTTGACTGTCGGAGCACAGATCGTGTTGAGGAGGTCCTATGCTCGCCCAGATCCACAGCTGTGCCGTCGTGGGGCTGGAAGCCCAACCGATCCGGGTGGAGGTAGACATTGCCCGCGGGCTGGAACGGGTGACCTTGGTCGGGTTGCCCGACGTAGCAGTCCGTGAGAGCAGCGAGCGGGTGCGTGCAGCCATCGTCAACAGTGGCTATCCATTTCCTGACCATCGGATGACCATCAACCTGGCGCCTGCCGACATTCGCAAAGAAGGTTCAGCCTACGACCTGCCGATTGCGCTGGGCATTCTCGCCGCCATGGGCCAGGTTTCCAGCGCGCTGGATGACGTTTTGGTCCTGGGAGAGCTGAGCCTGGACGGCCAGGTGCGTCATGTCAACGGCGTATTGCCGATCGCCAGCATGGCGCACAAAGCTGGTTTTTGTCGACTTTTTGTGCCTGCTCAGGACGCCGCCGAAGCGGCCCTGGTTGGCGAGATCGAAGTCTATCCGGTCGACAGCTTGGGCCATCTTGTCGACCACCTGAGCGGACGGCAACCGATCCTTCGCCACACTCACACATTGCCATTCAACCCCGCCCTTCCCCCAGCCTGGCCTGTCGACTTTCAGGATATAAAAGGGCAGGAACACGCCAAACGTGCCCTTGAAATTGCCTGCGCCGGCTGCCACAATGTCCTGATGGTCGGTGTTCCCGGCTCGGGCAAAACCCTGTTGGCGCGCGCACTCCCCTCTATCCTGCCCCGGCTGACGCTGGCTGAGGCCCTGGAAATCACACGCATCTATTCGGTTGCAGACGCGTTGCCCGCAGGAGAACCCTTGTTGAAGATGCGGCCATTCCGGGCGCCACACCATACGATCAGCCATGCTGGCCTGGTAGGAGGAGGACGATCTCCAAGGCCAGGAGAGATTAGCCTGGCCCATCGAGGGGTGTTGTTTTTGGACGAATTGCCAGAGTTTAGCACACGTTGCCTGGAGACCCTACGACAACCATTAGAAGACAAAATTGTGACAATTAGCCGGGCCAGTGGTTCGTTGACTTTTCCGGCGGCATTTCAAGCAATTGCAGCAATGAATCCCTGCCCATGTGGCTATTATGGAGACGATACACAGTCTTGTACATGTTCTCTCTCGGCAGTTCAGCGTTATCAACAACGGATTTCAGGCCCTCTTCTGGATCGCATTGACATTCATCTGGCGATGGGAAGGGTGCCTTTTCAAAAACTGGCAGGGGTGGAATCGGGGGAGGATTCAGCAACGGTGCGGACGCGGGTAGAAGCGGCACGACAGGTGCAGGCAGAACGATTCCAGCAGTGGGGCAGACCCCACGTGCTGGTGAACGGCGATATGGGGCCTGCGGAGCTGCAGGTCTTCTGTCCGCTCGACAACGCCGGGCGCGAACTGTTGCGCGCAGCCATGCGTCAGTTGAATCTCACTGGCCGGGCCTATCATCGTCTGCTGAAGTTGGGCCGCACCATCGCCGACCTGGCAGGTGAATCACAGGTTCTCGTCCAGCACCTGGCCGAAGCGTTGCAGTACCGGCCCCGCCCTGCCTCCTGGTGAAAACAGGCCGCCCTCCACACAAGGAGCCCACCCGCCTGAATTCCCCGGCAACAGCCCTCCCTCCCCCCTCTCAGAATCCGTTTGGAACTGATCCAGCCGAATGCGGGGAAGACGGCGGAGGAGTATGCGAAGGCGACAAGGATCGTACCGTTTGCCAAAAGAGTTGGAGCTTTGAACTGGCTGTAGATCCACCACGTCAGGCTTGACGAGGCACGAGGGCAATTCGGCTGGGTTATTCGGCTGGGTCGCTCAGCTCGATCCCATCGGCCATCACCCAGCCGACCAGCCCATCTGCGGCGCGCACGCGGTACCACAGCACGCCGTTCAATTCGACTGGATAGCTGGCGATGTCTCCGGGCGGCTCCACCACGGTCAGCAGGTCGCCGGCCACATATTCCGCCAATGTTGGCGCGACCGGCTCAGGAGCCGCGTAGATGCGCAGCATGCCGCGCGCCCGCACACCTGTCCCGGCCATCAGCAGCCTGACTTCCTCGACAGTTGGCAGCGCCGTGCCCGCCTCCTGCTCCATTGCGTCAAGAGGAGCCGACGCTGGCCCAGCCAGCGCCGTAACGCCGCTTTCAACCACCACATCCGACGGCGCTGTGCTGCAGCCGACGATGGCCAGCCCGACCAGGCCGGCCATCCCCCACCCCCACAGCCCTGCCTTCCCCCTTTGGTACACCTGCACAGCTGCCATCCATCATCCTTTTTGCAGCTGCCCGTCTTTGAGCAGCGCCAACATCCCCGACAGCGGCCTCGTGTTGACCACATCGGCCGCTGTCAGCCCGGCCCGACGAGCCACCCCTATCCCATATTCGGCCACCCGCATCCCATCCACAGCATGGGCGTCGCAGTTGACCGCCAACCTGCACCCCAGTTCCACCGCACGCCGCGCATAGACGTCGTTGACGTCGAGCCGGGATGGGTGGGCGTTGATCTCCACCACCGTGCCTGTCTCCTGGCACGCCTGCAACACCTGCTCCATGTCGATCGCTGTCTCCGGGCGCTCCCCCAACAGCCGCCCGGTCGGGTGGCCAAGGATGTCGACCTGTGGGTTGCGAATGGCTCTGAGACAGCGCTCCGTGATGGTTGCCCGGTCCTGACGCTGGGCACTGTGAATGCTGGCCACGACCACATCCAGCGCTGCCAGCACCTCATTTGCCAGACCCAGGGCACCGTCCGCCAAAATTTCCACCTCACACCCCTGCAGCAGCCGAAAGTCGATACCTTCCTGCACACAGCGGCGGTTGTAGGCGTCGATCTCCAGCCGCTGGCGGCGCAATCGTTCGCCGTCGACCCCCTGCACAATGCCCAGCCCGACGCTGTGGTCGCTCACGTTCCAGTAGCTGTAGCCGAGCGCTCGCGCAGCGTCGGCCATGGCAGCCACGCTGCCCGTCCCATCGCTCCAGGTCGTGTGGCCATGCAGTTCACCCTTCAAATCTGCCAACGTCACCAGGGCGGGCAGCCTCTGCTGGCCTGCCAACAACCCCTCCCCCTGCTGCTCGCGCAGTTCAGGCGGAATCCACTCGACCCCCAAAAAAGCATACAGCGCCTGCTCTTCCTCAAAAAATCGCTGCGTGCCCGCCGGTGCATCGCCTGTGCCCACCCCGGTCAGCCCATATTCGTTCAAACTCCAGCCTTGTTTCAAAGCCAGCTCACGCAGGGCCACATTGTGCTCCTTGCTGCCCGTGAAATACTGCAAAGCAGCCCCCCAATGCTGGCGCTCGACGACCCGCAGATCCACCTGCAGCCCGTTGCCCAGCACAACACTCGACCGGGTCTCCCCGGCTCGGACTACGCTGGCCACCTCGCGCAGCGTCTGAAAGGTCTCCATCACCCGCTGCGGCTGCGTGCTCACACACAAAATGTCGACGTCACCGACCGTTTCTTTCCAACGGCGCAGGCTGCCTGCTACCTCGATCCGCTCGACTGCCCCCTCCGGCAGCCGTCCCAGCAGTTCAGCGACCAACTGCATCGCCAGCGGACGCACCACCCCGCTGGCCAGCCGCTCCGCACTACCCACCCGCTTCGCCAACAGCTCGATCCCTCCCAGAATCTTCTCTTCGCTCTTGGCGCCAAACCCCTTCAACACGCGCAGTTGTCCAGCCCCCGCAGCCGCCCGCAACGCCTCCAGGCTGTCGATCCCCAATTCCTCCCACAGCCGCCTGGCCTTCTTGGGACCCATGTCGGGCACCTGCATCATGTCAACCACGCCCTCCGGCACCTGCGCAAACAATGACTCAAACTCAGGGGCACTGCCCTCGACCAGCAGACGGTGCAGGGCATCGCCGATCCCTTTGCCGATCCCCTGGATCGATGTCAGCTCGCCAGCCGCATCCAGCGCATACAGGTCCTGCGCCAGGTTGCGAATGCTCTCGGCTGCATTCTGAAAGGCGATCACCCGAAACCGGTTGGCCTCCAAAATCTGCAGCCGAGCCGCCACCCCGGCCAACAGCGCAGCCACTTCCCGATTGGAAAAACGGTTTGTTGGTCTGTTCATGGTCACCTTGTCGCTGCGGTCAAGTCGCCGAAAACTTCATTGCTGCACGCCCCGCTCACATTCCCCACACAGTGATGGCCTTGCCCCGCTCCAACTCCGCACGCTGCCAGATCTTTTCATGCCACGCCTTCCCAGGGGTGCGGTCGAAGATCACCAGATGCGCCTCCTCGGCGCCACAGCCATCCGCATACGCCCATGTCTGCGCCAGCCCGTCCGCCACTGTCTGTGAGAGCGCACCGTAGAGCAGCTTGATCTCGATCACCGCCCGCTGCACCCCACCCGGAAAGTTCCAGAGCACCAGCAGATCGGTGCGCCGACGGCCCAGCCCGTACTCCCGGTCGACACGCCCGCCGCCGTTGACGATGCGCTGCAAAAAAGCCTGCAGCAGCAGCTGCGGGCCCGCCTCCCGATAGTCGAAGCGCTCCAGCCAGCTTTCGCTGTGTTCGCGAAAAAATTGTTGAAACGCCGCCAGCAATTTGGGCAGATCCAGACGCCCATCGGCGCACAGGTACCAGAGGCTCTGCTCGCTGATGGTCAGCTGGGTGCTGTAGATCAGCTCGCGCGGGATCACTTCTCGGTAGATGGGGTTGGCGATCGTGAGCTGCCCCTCGGTTTTGATCAGCCCCAGGTCGTGCACGTAGGAGATATCGTCGGGCGGAAGCGCTGAAGGCTCTCGGTCGCCCACCAACAGCGCCTCGACGACGCGACGCACGCGTGGCTGGCCCAGCTGGTAGGCCAGCTGGTCGAGGTGGGTCACCCGGCGCAGGATCAGCGCTTCTTTCGCCTCCTGGATCCGCTCAGCCGTGATCGGCTGGCTGCGGTCACGCCCTGCCTTCATCTCCCAGGTCGTTTCGTACGCCAGGGCGTTGACCAGCCAGGGCTGGCCGTTGGTCAGCTCCCAGACCAAGGCGCTCGCCTCCGGCGTGAAGCGCTGCCCGGTCTCCCCGGTGTGCTCCTGGAGCAGCAACTCCACCTCGGCCCGGCTGAAATCCCCCAGACGCAGCGATTTCGCCTTGATGTTGAACGCACTGCCGCCGGTGATGGCTGACTTCTCGCCAGACGACTGGATGCGGTAGTCCTGGAGATCGCGCACCCCGCACAGGAGCAGGCTCTGCGGAAAGCTGTGGGGCCGCGTCGGGTAACCGGCGCGCAGCTGGCGCAGCAGCGAAATCAGCGTGTCCCCCACTAGCGCATCCACCTCGTCCAGCAAAAGCACGAGCGGCAGCCGTGCACGCTCACAATAGCGCGTCAGAAAGGCCTCCACCAGCGCCGTGGCGGGCGTACCCCTGCGCACCTCCTGCACCAGCGTCTCAGCGCCTGTATCGCCCAACTGCTGCCTCGCAGCCATGGCGATCTTCCAGACCACGTCGGCCATACCCATCTCGACGTTTTCACGCGCAGCCTGCGCTGTCTCGATGTTGGCGTAGACCGCGTAGTATGTCCCCTGACGGTTCAGATACTCGGCCAGCGCCAACAGGCAGCTGGTCTTGCCCGTCTGCCGCGGGGCGTGCAGCAAAAAATACTTCTTCTGGTCGATCAGCCCCAGAATCGCCTCCAGGTCCAGGCGGGCCAGCGGCGGCAGGCAGTAGTGGTCCGCACAGTTGACAGGCCCTTCGGTGTTAAAAAAGCGCATAACAATCTCCTGCGCTGAGTATAGCTCAAATTCACCCATTCGTGAAGAAGAGCATTTCTGGGGCGGGGAGACAGTGTCACTGCCCAAACAACGACCAGCGCCGCGACGCGCCATGTCCCACGCACATGGGCTGGACCACGGGGTTGTCAGCAAATGCCTGTCCTGCAATTTACTGTTTTTATCCGTACCAGATGCGATGCGGCTCTTCGATCCAGGTGGCAACCTCTTCGAGAAACCTGGCTGCCGGAGCACCGTCGATCACCCGATGGTCAAAGGTCAACGAGAGCACCAAACGCTGGCGAATGGCCAGCTGGCCTGCATGGACCGCCGGGGCTGGCCGAATCCGCCCGGTGCCCAATACCCCAATCTGGGGCGGGTTGATGATCGGTGTAAAGGCATCGACCCGCTGTCTGCCCAGATTGGTCAACGTAAAGGTGCCGCCAGCCAGGTCTGCGGGTGTGAGACGCTGTTGCGCGGCTGCTTCTACCAAGGCGGTCCGTCGTGCCGCCGCTGCGCGCAGGTTGGCCAGGTCGCTGTGGCGCAGCACGGGCGTCACCAGCCCGCGGTGCGTGTCGATCGCCAAAGACAGCTGCACCTCTTCACACAAATTCAACCGCGTGCCGTCGAAGGTGCCGTTGATGGCAGGCGAGCGCAGCAGACAACGGGCCACAATCAAGGCAAAAAAATCGGTGAAGGTCGGGCGTATCTTCTCTGCGGCCAGGTCCAGGATCGCCTTCTGCCGCAAAGCGACCAGTTCGGTGGCATCGACCTCGCAGGAGAGCGTGACGGCAACCGCAGCACTGCGGGAAAGCCGTTCAGCGATCGTCTGCCGCAGCGGGCTGAGCGGCTGCCCCACAGCGGCGTGGACTTTCGCGCTGTGGGCAGCCTCGACCTCTGACAGCACGTCGGCACGTAGAATCCGTCGGCCAGGATGGGCTTTGGCCAGGCTGTCGACATCGATCCCCTCGGCGGCTGCAGTGCGGCGCGCCACCGGTGAAATACGCGCCGTTTGCTGCGCGAGTGCGGCGGCAACGTCGCGGGCAACGATCATCCCCCCAGGGCCGGTCGGGGTCAGCGCAGCCAGGTCGATGGCGGCTGCCCGCGCCTGGGCACGGGCGCGCGGGCTGGCCACCACCCGCTGCAGACGTTCCGGGGGCAACGGTTCCAACACCCGTCGGCTTGGCAACCCTGCGGCCAAAGCTGGAGCCGGGGGGAGGGCTTCGTCCGGCTGCACGATCAAGGCGATCGGTGTTTTGACGCGCACCTCTGTCCCTGGCTCCACCAGCAGCGCCGACACAACCCCGCTGGCAGGTGCCTCCACCTCCAGCGTCGCTTTGTCCGACTCCACCAGGAACAACGGTTCCCCTTTGGTGACCGGCTGCCCACTCTGCTTGAGCCATTCTACCAGCACCAACGTTTCGAGCGTCTGGCTGAGGGGCGGCATCAGAACTTGGGTTGGCATGGACAATTCTCCTGAATTTGATGACAAAGGCATACCTGTTCAGCCACTGCCGTGAAACGCCTGTGGCAGAGCAAGCTTCTCAGTACGCACCAAACAACGAACGCACTGTATCGACCACCCGCGCTGTGCTGGGCACATAGTGCTGCTCCAAAATCGGTGCAAACGGTGGCGGCACATCGGGCGCAGCCACCCGCTTGATGGGGGCATCCAGCCAGACAAACGCTTCATCAGCCATCCACGCAGCAACCTCTGCCCCCCATCCATTGGTCAGATTGTCCTCTTCGACAATCACCAGCCGTCCAGTTTTTTTCACCGAATGCAGAACCCGTTCTTTGTCGAAAGGAACCAGTGTGCGCGGGTCGATCACCTCGGCCTCGATCCCTTCCTGGGCCAGCACCTCTGCTGCCTCCAACGCACGGTAGAGCATGAGCAAGGAAGCCACAATCGTGACGTCCTTTCCGGCTCGGCGCACCGTCGCTTCCCCGATCGGCACGATGTACTCTTCGTCGGGCACCTCGCCTTTGGGGCTGACGGCACCTTTTTCGCTGCGGGCCCCTTTGGAGCCGTAGAGAAGCTTGTGTTCAAAAAAGAGCACAGGGTTGTCATCGCGGATGGCCGCTTTGAGCAACCCTTTGGCGTCGTAGGCTGTGGCAGGGGCGACCACCTTCAGCCCGGGCACATGGGTAAAAAAGGCCTCCGGGCTCTGCGCATGCTGTGCCCCGCGCGCGGTCGCCCCAACCGGTGCCCGCATGACCATCGGCACAGCCAGCGCGCCGGCCGACATGTACCGCAGTTTGGCGGCCTGGTTGACCAGCTGGTCCATCATGTTGAAGAGAAAATCGCTGTACTGTACGTCGGCCACCGGCCGCATGCCGCAGAGGGCCGCGCCGATGGCAACGCCGGCGATGGCCGCTTCGGAGATCGGCGTATCACGCACCCGCTGGCGCCCAAATTCCTCCGCAAGGCCCAGCGTCACTGTAAATGCCCCCCCAAACCCGCCCGGCACGCCAATATCCTCCCCCAACAGGAAGACGCGTGGGTCACGGCGCATCTCTTCGCGCAGCGCCTGGCGCAGCGCTTCGGCAATCGTCATCTCAGCCATCGTCAACTCCTATGCATAGACATCTTCGTACAACGACATGGGTTCGGGTGAAGGGCTGGCTTCTGCAAACGCAATGGCGTCGGCCAGGATCGCTTCGATCTGCTGGTCGACAGCCTGAAGCGCTTCTGGGGTGAAGTGCCCCCCCGCAGTCAGCCAGGCGACAAAATTGGGGAGAGGGTCCCGTTCCTGCCACTCTTTTTCCTCTTGCTGGGTGCGGTAGGTGCGCGGGTCAGAACGGGAATGCCCGCAGAGCCGATAGGTCAGACACTCGAGCAGGGTGGGCCCCTCCCCGCTGCGCGCACGCGCAACCGCCGCAGAGGTCGCTGCATGCACCGCCAGAACATCGTTGCCATCCACCACAACCCCCGGAATCCCATAGGCCACCGCGCGATCGGCCACATGGGCAATCGAGAACGCTTCCTGAAAAGGGGTTGACGCTGCATAAAGGTTGTTTTCACAAACGAAAACAACCGGTAGCCGCCAGATGGCCGCAATGTTCACCCCTTCGTGCCAGGCCCCTTCATTGGCAGCACCGTCACCAAAAAAACAAAGGGTCACCGCATCGCTTCCCTGCAAGGTCGCAGCCAGCGCCGCACCGGCTGCAATCGGCACATTGCCCCCTACAATCGCGATCGCCGGCACAAACCCACGGGCAAAGTCCCCAATGTGCATCGACCCTCCCTTCCCTTTGCAGGTGCCGGTCGACTTGGCCATCAGCTCGGCCATCATCGCATGCGGAGAAACCCCATGTGCCAGCGCATGCGCATGAGGACGATGGGTGCTGAACACCGTATCTCCCGGCCGCAGGCACTGCAGCGCACCCGCCGCAGTGGCCTCCTGCCCAATCGCAAGGTGGAGCGTCGATGGAATCCGCCCCTGCAAATACAGGTCGTTGACCGTCTCTTCAAACCGCCGTGCCAGACGCATCCGCCGATAGAGGTCGAGCAACGCCTCCTTCTTCAACGGAGGAATTGTGTGTTGTTGGTCCATGCAGACTCCTACCACTCGGTCACTGGGCTGTTCGAAGGAACAGCAATTTTGGATATTTCCGCAGGCAAATCCACATAATAGCGAAGCCGGTCGCCCCGCAAAATGGCCTTGCTCAGCACAACAGGGTGCTCACCAGGCTGATAGGTAATATTTTGCAGCAACAACACGGGTGCGCCCACCGTGATGTGCAGCAGGTGCGCTTCAAAAGGGTCGGCGCTGACCGCTTCAAAGTACTGTCGCGCCCGCACCAGATGGAGACCCTGTTGTTTCTCTAAAAAGGTGTACAAAGGAGAATTCTCGACATCGGCCACTGTGAGGTTCGGACACAGGGCCGCAGGGACAAAAACACTTTCCAACACGAGCGGCTCGGTGCCCGCCAGACGCAGCCGGACGATTTTATAGACCGGTGCGCCCTCGGAAAGTTCCAATGTACGCGCCACACTGCGCGCAGCAGCGGTGCGTTCAAAATTCAAAATCTGCGCAACAGGGAGCACCCCTTGCTGCACAATCAGATCGGTGAAGCTGTAAAGCCGACCCAGGCTGCGTTCAATTTTGGGCGGCAGCACCCAGGTGCCCTTGCCCTGTTTGCGACAGAGCAGCCCTTCACGCACCAGCTGGTCAATCGCCTGGCGCACCGGCCCCCGGCTGACCGCATAAACAGCACACAGCGCAGCCTCGGTTGGAATGAGCACACCCGCCGGCCATTCCCCGTTGTTGATCTTTTCGACAAAAAGCTCTTTGAGCTGGTAGTGAAGCGGGATTGCACTGGGATGGAGCATCAGGCATACATCCTCATCTGATTCGATCACAGCCCCTCATCGGGCCCGACAACTCATCTTTTGGCCTGTTGCTACAGTAGCACCGAGAGCCGACATTGTCAAATATTGTCTATATGTATAGACATTTTGACAGATCCGTGCTTTGTCTGCTATGCTGTCTGCCAGCAGACAAACCGTCTACTAAGACAGAAATTTTTTCGATCTGGAATCAGAGGCCGGTATGCCAATCGTCTCTTTGCAACAGCTTTTGCGCCATGCCCGGCAATCTCACTATGCCGTGGGGTATTTTGAGGCATGGGATCTCTACTCGCTGGAAGCGGTCCTGAACGCCGCAGAAGCACTGCGTTCGCCGGCGATCCTGGGCTTTGGCGCCGCGGTGACAGAGGGAAAGTGGTACGATCAGCATGGGGTCGAGGCGATGAGCGCGCTGGCGCGGACACTGGCACAGCGTTCGAGCGTGCCGACCGCTGTGCTGTTCAACGAGGCACAGAATTTCGCCCAGGCGGTGCGCGGGCTGGCTGCGGGCTGCAACGCTGTGATGCTGGACAGCACCCATTTTTCGGAAGAGGAACATCTGGCCGTCACACAACAGCTGACGCGGGTGGCCCACAGCCTGGGCGCAGCAGTGGAGGCCGAGGTCGGCCATCTGGCCAATGCAGCCGACCCGACGCTGCATGCAGCGCCGACCGACCCGGCAGCCGCTGCCCAGTTTGTGGCTGCCACCGGGGTCGACGCGCTGGCAGTCTCGATCGGCAACGTCCATCTCCTCTCCCAGGGCGAAGCCACCATCGATCTGGAGCGGTTGGACCGCCTGCATCGTGCAGTCTCTGTGCCATTGGTAATCCATGGAGGCACAGGGTTCCCGCGCAGCGCAGTCTCCGACGCCATTCGGTTGGGGGTGGCAAAATTCAATGTCGGAACTGTGTTGAAACAGGTTTTCTGCGATGCAGTGGTCGCCGCGCTGGGGAGACCTGCCGGGATACACGATTGGATGGGGTCGCGCACTGCGTCCGACATTCTGTTTGCCGGCCAGGGAGCCATGCAGCGCAAGATCGAAGAACTGATCGAAACCTATGGCAGCATCGGGTGGGCAAACCATTGGTGAGCTGAAATGGAACAGACCAACGCCACACAATTCAAACCACAGGTCGCGTGTATTGGGATTTTGGTAGCGGATCTTTTTGTCCCGCCGCTGCCGCGTTTGCCGGAGGCAGGGGAGCTGCTGCGCGTCGACGATTTTCTGCTTTCGGTGGGCGGTTGTGCGGCCAACACGGCGGTCGACCTGGCACGTCTGGGCGGGAGCGCCACTGTTTTTGGCAAAGTCGGGCAGGATCTTTTCGGGGATTTTGTCGTGCAGGAGCTGGCGCGACAGGGAGCAGAGACGGACGGCATCTCGCGTTCTGCCAGACAGCCGACCTCGCGCACGGTGATTTTACCGGTAGCCGGGGAAGATCGGCGTTACATCCATTCTGTCGGCGCAAACGCTGAGTTTACACTCTCCGACGTCGATCTCAGCCGGGTTTTCGACGCGCGTATTTTGTATGTGGGGGGGTATCTGCTGCTGCCAGGGGTGGCGCCCAGAGCACTTTTCGACCTTTTTGACAAAGCGCAGCAGCGTGGCATGGCCACGGTGCTGGACATCGCGGGGGTGCGGCCGGGCGATCTGGGGCTGCTGACCGAAGTTTTGCCGGCGGTCAATCTGTTTTTGCCGAACCGGGACGAGGCGGCAGCACTCACAGGCATCGACGATGTGGCAGAACAGGCAGAGCTTTTTTTGCAGCTGGGCGCAGAACAGGTGGGCGTCACCCTCGGCGAAGAAGGGGCGTTTGTCAGCAGCCGCACGGAACGCATCTGGGCTGAACCCTTTGCAGTGCATGCGGTCGATGCATCCGGAAGCGGGGATGCGTTTGCAGCCGGCTGCATGGTCGGCCTGCTGGAGGGGTGGGATCTGGCCCGCACCGTCTCCTTTGCCTCAGCAGTTGGAGCGCTGGCCTGTACTGCGCTCGGCTGCACCCGAGGTGTGCGCACACGGACAGAGACCGAAGCCTTTATTCACAGCCAGCCCGCCCGCCGGCACAGCCGCTCCCCAAGGCCGTAACACAGCCGGGCCAAGGGCGGGCTGCGGCAGATGATGCCCCTCTCGCCCCGTCTGGCGCCGCAGCGCCCAGGCACCCCTTGGGCAAAAGTCCCTCCCCCCTGTTATACTGTTCTCTGTTACGTTCTGTAAAAAGGCTCAACAGAAAGGAAACCAATGAAGATTCTGGCGGTCGAACGCCCGCTGCCCGCCCCCGACCCGGCAGCCTACACCCCAGCCCTGCTGGAAGCCGAAGCCCGCCGCGCCTGGGAACTCTACCAGGCCGGCACCCTGCGCGAGCTCTATTTTCGCGCCGACCGTGTCGAAGCTGTGCTCTTGCTCGAGTGCGACAGCACAGAAGCCGCAGAGGCAGCCCTCGCCACCCTGCCGCTCGTCGCCGCCGGGCTGGTTGCCTTCGATCTCATCCCACTTCTCCCCTACCCCGGCTTCGCCCGCCTCTTCACCCCCAGCCCGGAACATCCCCCCCAGCCCTGATCCCGCCAAAGTTCCCGGCAAAACTCACCGGGCCACCACAGGCAGATACAACGCCTCCCCCGCCCCTTCAGGCCCTGGCCAGCCCGCCAGCCTCGCCATCATCCACCAGAATGCCTGCCCCTTCTGACGACAAAGCAGCGGATGCGTGTGCGCACACCAGTCAGCCTCCTCCGGCAGACCCGCACAATCCGCCGGATGGTCGCTGCACCACTGCGCACACCAGACACAGCTGTCGTCCGCCCACGGGTAATAGCGGCCCGCCGGGTCGTACTGCTCCAGATCGGCAAAGTCGAACAACACCCTGCCGTGCGCCACCGCATAGTCGCGCACCATCTGGTTGTTGCGCGCCAGCGTCTCGCTCCCCCCGTCCGTGTGGCCCGTCATGTAGATAAACCGCATGCCCGGGTGGTTGGCCTCAAATTGTGCCAGCGTGGCCAGGTAGTCGTTGACCTGATCCTCGCTGTTCTCCGACTGCTGGCCACACCAGGACCACATCGAATAGCCAAACAACCCCGTCGCCGCAACCTGCTCCGTGTGGGCACGCCCATCGTCCGTGCTCCAGTACATCTCAGGCGTGATGTAGTTGTCCTCGTCATAGGCGTTGCCGTCGTAGATGTTGAGCGCCCCCTCTGGACCCGGCGGCGTCACCACCGAACGGATGTCTACATCCAGCTCCGGCCGCACCGATTCCCACCACGCCACCCCCGTGACCAGCTGCGAACCGTGCGATGTGTGCGCCAGCTGCAGCGAAAGCAGCCGCGCCTGCGCCAGCCACTCACCAGGAATCTGAGCCAGATCCGCCGTCGTATGGTCGATGATTACGGGAATTCCCTCCTGGGGAACAGAAGGGGTCGACAGAACAGGGGACGCACAGGCCAGCAGCAGCACCCCCCCCACAGCTGCCGCAGCACGGATGCAGAAACGTTTGGACATAAAACACTCCTCTCCTGAACACCAGGAACGCTGTGCTGCCCGATCGCTCTACATCCAGTCTATCACAGTTTTGCCCCCATTGCCCCCCCCAGCTACATTGGCCGGCTCCCAGGTGCGCCGCTGCAAAAAATAGGCGTCGAGGAGCGCCGCCACCTCCGCAGCCGTCGTACTCTCCACCAATGCCCGCCGCAGTGCAGAAGCAGCCGGAACCCAACGCGCATACCAGCCCAGATGCTTGCGCATCGCCAGAAATCGCCCCGGACGGCGGTCGCCGGTGGCTTCATGGAGCTGCGCATGCTCGAGCGCTACCCGCAGCAGCCGATACCGGTCCTGCGGCTGCTCCAGAGAGAAGACAAACGGGTTGCCGTTGCTGCCCCGCCCGATCAAAACCCCGTCCAGCCCGTACGCGGCACAGCGCTGCAGTGCAGCGCTGTACGAGCCCACATCGCCGTTGCCCAACAGCAAGGTGTCGCTCCCACGCGCCAGCTCGGCAGCCAGGCCAATCTGCTCCCAGTCGGCGCTGCCGCTGTACCGCTGCTGCAGCGTACGCCCATGCAGCGCCAGCGCTGCTGGCTCACACTCCAGCAGCCAGGGAATCCACTCGCGCACCTGCGGCACCGCATAGCCGATCCGCGTCTTGACACTCACCGGCACAGGCCGGCGTCTCTGAAACGCAGGCGGCAGCTGTGCACGCCACCCTACCACCTGCTCGACCAGGTGCGGCGCCAGTTCGGGAATCTCCTGCACGTTTGCGCCGTTCTGCCACGCCTCCACCCCCCGCCGGGTCGCCCGCACCAGCTCCTGAGCCAACAGCGGCGTGCGGATCAGCCCGGCCCCCGACCCTCGGTGAACGATCTGGGTCGCCGGGCACCCCATGTTGAGGTCGATCCCGTCAAACCCCAGCTCACACAACAGGATCGCCATCTGCTCAAAAAGAGCCGGCGTATGGCCGTACACCTGCGCCACCACCGGGCGCTGGCTTTCGTCGTAGCGAAAGTCTTTGAGCAGCGACCAATCCCCGACCCGCAGCCGCTCCACCGCCACAAATTCGGTGTAGACAACCGCAGGACACCCATATTTTTTCTGGATGTGGCGGCAGGCATGGTCGGTCACCCCATCCATCGGGGCCAGCCCGACGATGGGGCGCGGCAGCTGCTGCCAAAAATTTGCGCCGTGTACGCCAGACCCGGTCAAGCTGCACCCTTCCGAATCGCTTCCGCTGTAGAGAGCCGCTGCACAGGCACCCCACGCCGACGCAACCAAAGCTCGGCGTCCGCAGCCTGCGGAGAGTCCACCAGCCAGACCTGGCTGGCCCGCGCAGCAGCCTCCAAGTCCCCGCCAGCCTGCAGCGGAACCGCCCCGGCCAGATCCAGCAGGGCGTACAGGATCTCCAAAGAGGCCGGCACCGCCGCCAGATACAGGTAGGGCAGGCCGGACGGCTCCCCGCCGCGGGCGAGCGGCTCCAGCTGCGTCGGCGCTACCGGCCTGAGCCGCCGCTGAAAGCTGACCCGCACCAGATTCAGACCGGTCAAGCTGACCGTCGCCCACACCCCCAGGTCATCGGGCATGACGCGGTAAACGCCAGCGCCAAGCGGCTTGAACTCCACACTGTACATCCCCTGCTCCGCCCGGGAACGTGTCGAAAGCGTATACTCTTCTTCTTCTCCCTGGTAGACGCGCACCGGATGGTTGGGCTTGCCTTCGATTTCGACCTGCAGAACGCTGAAGCCGGGCATCGACCCCGCTTCCGTGGCCGTCGCTTCCCACAGACTGGCCAGCGGGGCAAACTGCACCGACCACCCGCCCACGCCGTCGACTTCGATCTGCGGCTGCTCGTAGCCCCCCTCCGCATAGAGCCCGTAGACCCCTGCGGCCAACCCGCTGAACGTGGCCCGCCCGCTCTCGTCAAGCTGCAGCCGCTGCTCGTTGCCGACCGCATCCACCAGCCGAACCTGCCGCCCAGCTCCTTCTGGCACCGAGACCGCCAGCAGACCCTGCCCAGGAGGCGGCGGCCCCTCCTCGGCGCGCGGGCTCTCCGGCAGCACCAGGTCGACCGCAACCTGGTTGCGCCCGTCGAGCGCCACATCGGCGACGGTCGTGGTCTCTTCGTGGCCCGCAACCTGCACGGTATAACGCCCCGCTTCCAACCCCTCAAACCGGTAGCGGCCTTCCTCCCCAACCTCCTGCTCGCGGCGCCCGGCGTCCCCCCAGAGCAGCACCCGCCGGGGCTGGCCGGGCGCTCCCCCGCGCACAGAGCCGCCGATCGTCGACTCGGCAGCCGGCGCCGCTGCCGAGACAACCCCAAACACAAATTCCACCAACGGGATCGTGCGCTTGTCGATCCGGACGCGCGCCTCGAGCTCGACAGCCCGCCCGTCGGGCTGGGGCGCGCCCTCGACTGTCACCAGGTAGTAGCCCTCTTCAAGCCCGGTGATGCGACAGGCCGCAGCACCCTCGTCCGGCGCTGTACCGCTGACCCCCTCCGCCACCACCCCTTCGGTGCCGTGCACCACAACGCGCAGCCCCGGATGCCGCGGCACCGAGACCACCACCGCACCGATGCCCGCAGTGGTCTCGGCAGGACGCACGGTGTACCCCCAACCCGCCAGCCGCAGGTCGACCGTGGCCGGGTCGCGGCCGTTGAGCTTCAGTGTCTCCAGTTCGGTGCCCGCCGGCTCGACGCGCAGGCTGTAGTCCCCTGCTGCCAGCCCGACAAAACGATAGCTGCCATCTTCGCGCACCAAGGTCACCCATTCTTCGCCGCTCTGTTTGTGCACCAACAGCACCCCGGCACCCGCTCCCCCGGCGACATGCCCTTCCACACTGGAGCGGCCTGCCGCAGCAGCGGGCAGCGGCAGGCTGAGCCGCACCACCACCTCGCGCTGCCCCTGCTGCAGCAGCACCTCTTCGCTGTAGTGGGCGTCGGCAATTTGCAGGGTGTAAAGCCCTTCGGCCAGGTCGGCAAACTCAAAGACACCGCTGCTGTCCAGCGCCACCTCCGCCACCCGGTGCCCTGCACGCAGCAGACAAAGCTGGGCCGCCCCCCGCAGATTGGCGACACTGCCCCGCAGCAGGATGGCAGAGCCGTTGTCCGCAAGGACGCGCGCTTTTTTGGGTTCGGCCTGCAGCGCCCGCACGATCGGCAGCTGGCCCCCTGGCCAGCGATCGCTGTACCAGGCATGCTCTTCCCACCAGCTGCTGGCGCTGCCCAGCCGCTCATTGGCCACCAGCCAGAACGCAGCACAAAAAAAGTAGTCAGGAGCCACCTTGAAACGTTGGCTGACCCCCATCATGACCCGGCAGGCCTCCAGCGTCTGGGCCATGTGCAGATCCGGCGTCGTCGCCGGGTAGCGCGGGTCGCTGTCTTCGCCCACCAGATAGCCGCTCTCAGTGGCCAAAACAGGCAGGCTGTGCCCAAGATGTTTGCGGTTCAAAGCGTCAAAATGTTCGTAGGCCAGCCAGCAGGCAGGGTCGTCCGCAACCGCTGCCCCCGGGCTGCGCCGGTCGTAGCGCAGCCGGTTGACCTCTTCCAGCGTGCGCCCCCGCCAGCCATCGGAGGACCAGGGCTCGTTCGCCACGGCCCGGTAAAAACGCTCGGTGAACGCCCCCCCCTCCTGGTTGCCGCTGTCGTACGGGTAGTCGAGCGGCCGATTGCGCGGGTAGTTGTGAACCGCCTGCCAGACCGGCCCATCCAACAGATCCCGGCGCCCGGCAGCCACAATCCGCCCCACCAGATCCCACTGGCTACCATTCGACAAGGCCGGAATCGCCGGCATCCCCCCACGCTCCAGAATGACTTCGGCTGTGGCGATCGTGTTTTCTACGGTGAGCTGCACCCCATTGACCGGAACCCGGCCCCCTTTCCACTCCACATCGACGTCGGGCTCGTTGTTGAACTCAAAATACCGCACGCCGACCCGAATCAAGGTGTCCAGGTGGACCCGCTCCTTGACCCCCAAAAGCCCAGGGTTGGGCGCTGGCCGGTACAGCCGCACGATCGGGAAAAACCCCTCCGCCAGCAGCAGCTCACAAAAATCCAGCGCACCGTCATGGTTGAAGATCTTGACCCACTTCACCCCCATCGCCCTGAGCTCAGGAATCCAAAAATCACGGATTTTCCCCATGCCCACAGCCGCCGCCTGGCCCGCCGACCAGTGAATCCCTATCCCCGTATCGTTGGCTGGCCTTGGATAATCGTTCAGGTCCATCGCTTCGACCACTCACAGTGCAGCAGAAATATCGGACATTCCCCGTACAAATGACAGTTTCAGTATACCCTACTCCCCAGCCAGCGAGAAACAGCCCCGCCAGGGAAGCTCGATCCGCACGCCTGCTGCGCTCTTTCCGGCTTGGGCCCAGTTTTCAGCCTGGGCCAAGATCGGGTATTGTTGCAAAAAGGACATTTCGTCAGAGTCAACCAGGACAGCTCATGGAATTGGTTCAAAATCTTGTCAACCGTGTCGCAGAAAATGTACGCCAGGTGATCGTCGGCAAAGACGAAGAGATCCGCCTGACCCTCCTGGCCATGCTCTGCGAAGGGCATCTGCTGATCGAGGATGTGCCGGGGGTGGGGAAGACGATGCTGGCACGCGCCCTCGCCCTGAGCGTCGGCTGCTCGTTCCGCCGCATCCAGTTTACCCCGGATATGCTGCCGACCGATGTGACCGGCGTCAATCTCTACAACCAAAAAACCCAGCTCTTCGAGTTCCGCCCAGGCCCCATCTTTGCCCAGATCGTCCTGACCGACGAGATCAACCGGGCGACCCCAAAGACCCAGTCCGCCCTGCTCGAAGCGATGGAAGAACGCCAGGTCACCGTCGACGGTGCCACCTACCCGATCCCCCAGCCGTTTCTGGTGCTGGCCACCCAAAACCCGATCGAATACGAAGGGACCTTTCCGCTGCCCGAAGCCCAGGTCGACCGCTTTATGCTGCGCATCCACCTCGGCTACCCCAGCAAACAAAACGAGATCGACGTGCTCAATCGCCAGAGCACACACCACCCGATCCAAGATCTCCGCCAGGTGCTCAGCGTCGACGAACTGATCGCGGCCCAGCAGGCCCTTCGGACCGTCTATGTCGACGACCTGGTCAAAAGCTATATCGTTGACCTGGTCAACAGCACACGCGACCACCCCGACATCTACCTGGGGGCCAGCCCACGGGGCAGCCTGGCCCTGTTCCACGGCAGCCGTGCCTGGGCGGCGATCCAGGGGCGCAACTACGTGCTGCCCGACGACATCAAACGGCTGGCCGAGCCGATGCTGGCCCACCGTCTGATCGTGGCTCCTTCGGCCCGCATCAAAAATGTCACGCCGCGACAGATTGTCGAAGAGCTCCTGCAGCATACTGCGGTGCCCGGTGCCCGGGTCCGGGTGCGCTGACCGCCCTATGTCCCCCTGGGTCTCCCCGCTGCAACGTGCGGCCTCGCGGCAGATCGCTTTGAACCGAACAACGCCATGAATTCTCGCCTGCTTTTTTTGCTGGCAGCCACGGCTGCGACCTGGACGATTGCGCTCAACACAGGCCGCGAGCTTGCCTTCAGCCTGGCCTACCTCTTCACCGGGCTGGTGGCCGGCAGCCTCTGGTGGGCCTGGCAGAGTGTCCGCAGCCTGCGCACGCTGCGGCGCACAAAATCCCGCCGCAGCCAGGTCGGCCAGTATGTCGAAGAACAGTTTGAAGTGACCAACCACGCCCTCTGGCCCAAGCTCTGGCTGGAATTTGAAGATCAGTCCACGCTGCCCTGGCACAGCGCCAGCCGCGTCCTGAACGCCATGGGCCACCGGGGGACCCAACGCTGGTTGGTCAGGACACTCTGCCAGCAGCGCGGCCGCTTTCGGCTGGGCCCGGTCATCCTGCGCAGCGGCGACCCGCTCGGCATCCTGCGCCGAGAACTGCCGCTCGCCGGCGAGACTTTTGTCACCGTCTACCCAGCCACCTTCGAGATCGCCACCTTCGAACCCGCAGTTTCTGAACTCACCGGCGGCGAGGCCCGCCATCGACGCACCCATCAGATCACCTCCAGCGTCGCCGGACTCCGCGAATACGCCACAGGAGACAGCCTTCAGCGCATCCACTGGCCCACCACCGCACGCATGCAGCGGCTGATCGTCAAAGAGTTCGAGCTGGACCCGACCGCCGATGTCTGGATCTATCTCGACCTCTGTCAGAGCGCTGCGGCTGCCCTCCCCTGGGGCACTCGCCCGCCCGAGTCGCCGCTCTTTCGGGTTGGCCAGCGGCGCCCCCCCCTTGAACTGCCCCCCGACACCACCGAGTACGGCGTCGCCGCCGCCGCCAGCCTGGCCCGCTACTACCTTCTGCGCAACCGCGCAGTCGGGATGAACAGCCGCGGCCGCACCCGCGAATGGGTGCAGGCCGACCGTGGAGAACGGCAGCTCAACAAGTTTCTCGAAACCCTTGCCGTCGTCGAAGCCGCCGGGTCGTTGCCCTTTTCCCACCTGATCGCCACCGACGGCATCCGCCTCCACCGCAACGATATGTTGATCGCCATCACCGCAGACGACGACCCGGCCTGGGTCACGGCGCTCCAATTGCTCCAGCGCCGCGGCGTCCGCAGCGTCGCTGTGCTGATCGACAGCAGCACCTTCGGCGCTCCCCGCACCTACACCGCTGTCCAGGCTCAGCTGCTGGCCTTGGCGATCCCCTGCTACCGCCTCCGCCGCGGGGAAGATCTCGGCCGCAGCCTGGCCACCCCCCTCCCCCGCTGACCGCCAGATCAAAGCCTGGCACGCCCCAGCACCTCCGTCTGCAACGCAAACAGCTGCCGAATCCCATGTTCCGCCAGCATCAACATCGCGTTGAGCGCCCCCCGGCTGAAGGGCGCCCCCTCAGCAGTGCCCTGAATCTCCACAAAACGGCCGTCTGAGGTCATAACCACATTCATGTCAACCTCCGCCTTCTGGTCGAGCTCATAGTCGAGGTCCAGCACAGCCTTGCCAGCCACAACCCCGACACTGACCGCAGCCACGGCCTGTTTCAAGACCCCAGGCCCAATCACCTTGCGCTTTTCCAGCCGCTTGATCGCCAGGGCCAACGCCACATAGCCACCCGTGATCGATGCAGTGCGCGTGCCGCCGTCAGCTTGAATCACGTCGCAGTCCACCACGATCTGCCGATCGCCCAGACGCGTCAGATCTACCCCAGCCCGCAGGCTGCGTGCGATCAACCGCTGAATCTCCTGCGTCCGCCCCCTGGGATACTGTGTCTCGCGCTGGTTGCGCTGTTCGGTGGCGCGCGGCAACATGGCATATTCCGCAGTCACCCACCCCTGTTTCGGCCGCGCACTGGCAAGCCAGCGCGGCAGCGTCTCCTCGACCGTGGCGTTGCACAGCACACGCGTGTTCCCCATGCTGATCAACACCGAACCCTCCGGATAGATGATGTAGTCCAACTCCATTGTCACCGGACGCAGTTCGTCCAGGGTGCGGGTCACCGCCACAGCCATTTCCTTTCCACCAGCGGCCTGCACCGCTGCACCAGGAGAGCAAACAAATAGGAGAGCAAACAAAAAAGCGGCTCTTCTTTTCAGAAGGGCCGCTCTGTGGACCTAAAGGGACTTGAACCCTTGACCTCTACAATGCCATTGTAGCGCTCTCCCAACTGAGCTATAGGCCCGTATCTTTATTTGTTCAGAGTATACAGCAATCTTTCCAGAATCCCAAATACCAACTTTGTCTGAGAAACGTTTGGACAGCCGTGTGGACCAGAGGGGACTTGAACCCCTGACCTCTACAGTGCGATTGTAGCGCTCTCCCAACTGAGCTACTGGCCCGCAACCTTTTTACTGAACAGAAGTATACCAAAGCCAGACGCTCCGGTCAAATCTGCACCCTGCTCCAAGGCTCACCAGGCCCCTTCGACAGCCAGGCGCTTCCACACAACTCATTTCTGAACAGAACGTTAATCTCCCGATAATCTGCCTCCTGTAGTATGATGGCTGTGACAGAGCGTCTGCACAGGCCGCACGCAGCAGCCAAAAAATGAGGATCCCAAAGAGACTCCCAAAAGAGAGGGCCGGGGAAACGGATGAAACCACGCGAACATTTCGACCGTGAACTGCAACAGCTGAGCGACGCCATCCTGCTCATGGCCAGCCGGGTCGAGGAAGAGCTGTCGATCGTGCTGGCCGCCTACGAACGGCTGGAACCCACCCTGGCCTCCGTCGTGAGTGACCTCGACCGCCAGGTCAACAAGATGCGCTTTGAGATCGAAGAGCAATGTCTGCTGCTGATCGCACGCCAGCAGCCGACCGCAAGCGATCTGCGGCTGATCATTGCCTCGCTCAACATGATCGTCGACCTCGAACGCATGGGCGACCAGGCCAAAGGGGTCGCCAAAGCACTCAAGCGCCTCCACAACAAGCCGCTGGAAAAACTGCCGAGCGAGATCGCCGACATGGGCCACCTGGTGCTGGCCATGCTGCGCCAAATCAAAGATGCCTACGCTAACCGGGATGTCGCCCTGGCCCAGCAGGTCGCCCGCCAGGACGACGAGGTCGACAAGCTCTACGCACGCGCCTTCACCCAGCTCATGTTCCGGCTCTCCAGCTCCAGCTCGCTCGAGCAGACCCAGGACGACTACGAGGTGCTGCGCATCGCCCGCGAGTTCGAACGCTTCGGAGACCTGATCACCAACGTGGCCGAACGGCTGGTCTTTATCGTGACCGGCAGCATGGAAGAGACCAACCTCGAAGCCGAAGAAAGCTGACAGCTACCCCCTGCGCTCGCGTTTCCCTGCGCCCTCCCGCTTTATGCCATCCACCCCAGCTCGGCTATAATGCGGAATCACAGCGATCGCTTTTAATTTTTCAGTGCGTGGATCGCAGCGCAGACAGGCAGGGGTTCAGTGTATGTCCGCTTTAAATTCTGAATCGAAGCACACCCGACCGTACGAGCCGGCCGCCGCACGTGTGCGCGGCTTTGGCGCCACTGTTTTTGCCGAATTCACCGCGCTGGCCAACGCCACCGGCGCCGTGAACCTTGGCCAGGGCTTCCCCAATTTCGCCGCCCCCGACTTCGTCAAAGAAGCCGGCCGCAACGCCATCGCCGCTGACCTCAACCAGTATGCCCGTAGCGCCGGCCACCCCCACCTGGTCGAGGCGCTGAGCCAGACCTACAGCCCGCTCTTCGGCCGCACACTCGACCCGCTGCGCCAGATCCTCGTCACAGTCGGCGCAACCGAAGGCATCTTTGCCACCGTCCAGGCGCTGGTCAACCCCGGCGACGAGGTCCTCCTCATCGAACCCTTCTACGACAGCTACCCCGCTGCCGTCCTGATGGCCGGCGGCCACCCCGTCTACGTGCCGCTGCGCCACCGCCCAGCCCACACCGCCAGCACCGCCCGCTGGACCCTGGACCTGGACGAGCTGGCTGCCGCTCTCTCGCCGCGCACCCGACTCTTGATTCTCAATACCCCCTCCAACCCGCTCGGCAAAGTCTTCACACGCGCCGAACTGCTCGCCATCGCCGATCTGGCCTGCACACACAATTTGACCGTGCTCAGCGACGAAGTCTACGAATGGATGGTCTATGCGCCCGCCGAGCACATCCGCATCGCCACGCTGCCCGGCATGTGGGAACGCACCGTCACCCTGGGCAGCGCCGGCAAAACCTTTTCCGTCACCGGCTGGAAAATTGGCTGGGCCATCGCGCCCGACCACCTGATTCATCCGATCGTGATGGCACACCAGTGGATCCCATTTTCGGTCAGCACCCCTCTCCAGGAGGCAGTGGCCGTCGCCCTGGACGAAAGCCCTGCACGGGGCTACTTTTCCTGGCTGAGCGAAATGTACCAGGCCAAACGCGACCGCCTGCTCGACGTGCTCGACCAGGCCGGCCTCTCGCCGATGGTGCCAGATGGCTCCTACTTTATCATGGTCGATACCCGCCCGCTCGAGGTGCCGGTTGCCCCAGGAGAACGCCGAGACGTGGCCGTCTGCCGCTGGCTGACCCGCGAGGTGGGCGTGGCAGCCATCCCACCCAGCCCCTTCTACAGCCCTGCCCACCAGGAGCTCGCCGACCATCTGGCCCGCTTTACATTCTGCAAGAGCGACGACCTGCTCGACGAGGCCGCCCGCCGCCTCAGCCGGCTGCGCACACTCCGCTGAACCCACACCTGCGCCGTTTTTACAAGAGGAACCAGGGTATGCACTTTGCAACGATTCAAGGGAATATCACCCACTGCACCGCCGATTGTCTCGTGGTCAATCTGTTTGAAGGAGTCAGCACCCCAGGGGGCGCCACCGGAGCGGTCGACGCCGCCCTCGACGGCGCCCTGCAAACCCTGATCGCCAGCCGCGATTTCGACGGCAAGGCAGGCGACAGCGCGCTGCTCTACACCCACGGGCGGCTGCCCGCGCCGCGCGTGCTGGTCGTCGGATTGGGCAAAGCAGAAAAATTTGACACAAACAGCGCACGCAAGGCCGCCGCTGTCGCCTACAAGGCGCTGGCCAGGCTCAAAGGCGTCCAGCACTTCGCCACCATCGTGCACGGGGCTGGAAGCGGCGGCCTCGACGCCACCGCTGCAGCGCAGGCCGTGGCCGAAGGCACGGCGATGGCCTCCTATCGCGCCCCCAGCTACAGACGCACCGCCCCCGACCCCGGCCCCACAGCATGCACCGTTGTCGAAAATGACCCGCTGCGCCTGCCCGACATCGCCGCCGGCGTGCGCCGCGGCGAGCAGATCGCAGCCGGCGTCAACCTGGCGCGCACCCTCTCCAACGAACCCCCCAATCTGCTCTACCCTGCAGAAATCGCACAGCGCGCACGCACCATGGCCGCCACCGTCGGGCTGCAGTGCACCGTCCTCGGCGAAGAGACGATGCGCGAGCTGGGCATGCATATCTTGCTCGCCGTGAGCCGCGGCAGCGCCCACGAGGCACAGCTGATCCTCCTCGAACACCAACCCGCCGGCACCGAAAACCAGCCCCCCCTCGTCCTGGTCGGCAAGGGAATCACCTTCGACACCGGCGGCATCAGCATCAAGCCGGCCGAACGCATGGAAGAGATGAAACACGACATGAGCGGAGCCGCCGCCGTGATCGGTGCCATGCAGGCGATCGCCCAGCTCGGCCTCCAGCGCCGGGTGATCGGCGTGGCCGCCTGCGTCGAAAATATGCCCGACGGCAACGCCTTCCGCCCCGGCGATATTCTGACCGGAATGACCGGCAAAAGCACCGAAATCCTCAGCACCGACGCCGAAGGCCGCCTGATCCTGGCCGACGCCCTCGCCTATGTGGCCCGCTATCAACCACAAGCCGTGGTCGATCTGGCCACGTTGACCGGCGCCATCGGAATTGCCCTCGGCCCCCAAGCCGCCGGCCTCTTCAGCAACCACAACGGCCTGCAAGAAGCCCTGATCGCCGCCTCCCACCAGAGCGGAGAACGACTCTGGCCCATGCCAATGTGGGACGAGTACAACGAAGCCATCAAAGGCGATATGGCCGAAGTCAAAAATTCTGGAGGCCGCACCGGCGGCGTCTCCACCAGCGCCAAGTTTATCGAACATTTCACCGAAGGCTACCCCTGGGCCCATCTCGACATCGCCAATGTGGCGTGGAACACCGCCGAACGAGAGGCCACTCACCCCAAAGGCGCGACCGGCTACGGCGTCCGCCTGCTGGTCGCACTCGCCGAAGCCCCCCTGGACAGGAAACTGGAATGATGAACAGCGCCTCCACACACCCGCTCTTCAGCCGCCCCCCAATCGCCACAGCCACCCTCGGCGCACTGGCGCTGGCTACCCTGCCCCTGGCAGCCAGCGCCGCACCCGCCTACCAGGAACCCTCCAGCGCCGGGCCGGCGCTGGGCCCCTTGCTGCTGGCCCTGCTGGCAGCCGCCTTCCTCGTCGAACGCAGCGTCGAACTGCTCTGGAGCTACAGCGAATGGATCCTGCTCAGCAGCGGACGGCTGCAGGCCTCTGCACTCCACTCTTCTAATTATGTCAAATTTAAGATCGGAACCAGCGTGCTGCTGGGGGGGGCTGCCGGGGTCGGGCTCGCCAATCTGTTCACACTCCATCTCTTCGCCGCTCTACAGCCCCTGACCCTCGGCCTGATCGGGCCGCTGCCCGCCAACTGGGATGTTCTGCTCTCCGGGCTGATCGTCGGCGTGCTGGCCAAACCAGTCCACGACACCGTCGGCATTCTGGCCGCCTTCAAAACCTTCCTGGAGGGCGCCGCAGTGCACCAGCGCGAGGCTGCTGGCGCCGCACTCGCCGACGGGGTGCTCAAACTCGCCCAAAGCGACGCCCAAAATATGCTGGAAGTCCCTGGTGCCGGGCCGACCCGGCTCACGCCCAGCTACGGCGACGAGGAACCCACAGAAAAAAGCATCTCCCCCACCGACCGCTACCTGGAAATTTTGCACCGCCGAACTTTGCTGTGAGCTGGCAGAGGAGATGCCCTTGACCCGCAAACACCCCCCCCGACCGCTGCCAGGCAAAAAAGAAGCCCGCTGGCGCCCGCACGACACCGCAGAAGAGGGAGCCGTCTACAAAGAGTGGGGGGGGCGGCTGAGCGTGGCGCTGACAATGCCCAACACCTACTATGTCGGGATGAGCAGCCTGGCCCTGCAGCTGCTTTACCGCCTCTTCAACGCCGACGAGCAAGTCGTCTGCGAACGCATTTTCTGGGAGAAAAACGCCGCCCAGGCGGGCAAACCGCTCCGTTCGCTCGAAAGCGCAGCCCCCGCCACCGATTTTGCAGTGTGGGCCTTCACCATTTCCTGGGAGATGGACTATTTCAACGTGGTCGAGCTGCTGCGCCAGTCAGGGATCCCGCTGCGCGCCGCCGAACGCGCCTGCTCGCAGCAGTGGGACGGCAGCCCCTGGCCGCTGCTGATCGCCGGCGGGCCCGGTGTCACCATGAACCCCGAACCTGTCGCTCCTTTTTTTGACGCAATTCTGATCGGCGAAGGCGAAGAGGCGCTTCCCCACTTCCTCGACCTCTGCCGCGACGGGCTGGAAGACCCGAACGCGCTGCTGGCTGAACTCGACCGCACCCCCGGCTGGTATGTGCCCAGCCTGCGCCCCTCCAACCGCACCCACCCGCAGTTTCGCAAAGTCGAACGGCTTTGGGTCCGCTCCCTGCCAGCGTTTGAGACCAGCAGCACGCTTTATACGCCAGACACCGAGTTTGCCAACATGCATTTGATGGAGATCGCGCGCGGCTGTGGCCGCGGCTGCCGCTTCTGTCTGGCAGGCTATGTCTATCGCCCTGCCCGCGAACAGCCCCTGGACAGCCTGCTCGCCTCTGCCGAGCAGGCCATCGCCGGCGGCCATACCAAGATCGGGCTGGTCAGCGCAGCGGTCTCCGACCACACCCAGATCGACGAGCTGGCAACCCAGCTGCACAAAATGGGGGCCAGCCTCAGCGCCTCTTCAATGCGGATGGACCCGATTTCGGTGCCGTTGATTCGTGCTCTGGCCGCCACCGGCGCCAAAAATTTGACGGTTGCGCCGGAAGCTGGCTCGCAGCGGCTGCGCTCGGTCATCAACAAGACCCAGACCGAAGAGCAGATGATGCGGGCCATTGCGCTGGCCCAGGAATGCAACTTCCCCCAGCTCAAGCTCTATTTCATGGTCGGCCACCCGACCGAAACCGACGACGACATCCAGGCGCTGATCGATTTCACACGCACCGCCCGCACCTACTTCAAACGCCGCATCGCCATCAACGCCACCCCCTTTGTCCCCAAGGCACACACCCCTTTCCAGTGGGAGGCCATGACCCCGGCCGAGACGCTGCGCAGCCGCCAGAAGACCATCCACCACGCTCTGGCCAGCCAGGGGGTCGACGTGCGTGCCGACTCCCCCGACTGGGCCGAAGTGCAGGCGGTGCTCAGCCGCGGCGACCGCGCGCTGGCAGAGGTGCTCGCCGCCCTCCCTTCCGGGGGGCTGACTGTGCGCTCGTTCTTCCAGGCCATGGCGGCGTGCGGGCTCGACCCGCACCACTACACCGGCACCTGGCCCGTAGGCAGCTCGCTGCCCTGGGATGTCGTCCAAAGCGGCGTGAGCGAGCAGTATTTTCACTACGAACTGCGCCTGGCCGCCCAAAGCAAAACGGGGCTGAGCTGCCCCCCAGACAGCGCTAGCTGCCTGGCCTGCCAGGCCTGCGACCCCCAATGGGCCTTTCGCTACGGCGACAACGCGGCACGCCCGGTGCCCGCCGCCAAAAGGGGCCCCTGGCGCGCCGAAGATTGGCAGCCCGCCCCGCCCCACCGGGGCGCCTGACTTTCGCACGGGCGCGTGGGGAGTAAAAAACCGGCTTGCACAGTTCGCCCAGATTCGCTAAGATAGAGAAGGAACCCCTTCCCCTCTGTGGGAGCAACATTGGCAGAAGTGTCTGTGCAGGCTGGACCCGCCTTCCAGGAAAAGAAAGAGAGCAGTGTATGTTGCGACAACAATTCTGGCACCGCCGTTCGCTCGCCGTTTCACTCTTGGCCTTGCTGCTGCTGGCCTCCCCCGCTGCGGCCAGCGCTGCTGTGCCAGTCCCCCCCCGACAACGCGACGGGGCCACCCCCAAACCGGTCGCCAGCCTGGAAGACGTCCAGCAGGCTGTTGTCCGCATCGAGGCGGTCGGTGTCTTCAAAGACCCCTCCGAAGGCATGCTGATGGAGGCCGGCTCGGGCAGCGGCTTTATCGTCGACCCCGCAGGATACGTCGTCACCAACAACCACGTGGTCACCGGCGCCGCCTTTTTTCATGTCTACGTGGACGGCCGCGCCGAACCCGTCAACGCACGCGTGCTCGGCGTCTCCGAATGTGCTGACCTGGCCGTCATCGACCTCCAGGGCGACGGCTACCCCTACCTGAGCTGGTCGACCAGCCCGCTCAAGGTCGGGCTGGATGTCTACGCCGCCGGGTTTCCGCTGGGTGACCCCGAATATACCCTCACCCGGGGGATCCTCGCCAAAGCGCGCGCCGACGGCGAGTCCGACTGGGCGTCGGTCGACGGGGTCGTCCAGCACGACGCCGTGATCGACCACGGCAACTCCGGCGGCCCGCTCGTCACCGCCGAAGGCCAGGTCGTCGGTGTCAACTACGCCGGCAACCTCGATTCCAACCAGTTTTATGCCATCGGCCGCGAAGGGGCGCTGGAAGTGATCGACTCGCTGCTCCAAGGACAAAATGTCGATTCGATCGGCGTCAACGGGCGCGCCTTCGTCAGCGAAGACGGCGCGTTTTCCGGCATCTGGGTCTCCTCGGTCGCCTCCGGCTCCCCCGCCGGCGACGCTGGGCTGGCGCCAGGCGATATTCTCCTTTCGATCGAAAATATCCCGGTCGGCCAGGAAGGCACGATGGAGATCTACTGCGATATCCTGCGCAGCCACAGCGCCGACTCCGTGATGGCAGTCGAAGTGCTGCGCACCGAAACCAACCAGCTGCTCAGCGGCCAGATCAACGGGCGCCCCCTCCAACCGAGCGTCTCGCTGGCCGACGCAGAGTCCGAATCGTCCGCAGAAAGCCAGACAGCGGCCAGCAGCGCCGAGACATCCGACGTCTACACAGAGTTTGTCTCCGTCAGCGACCCCGACGGCATCTTTTCCTTCGACGCCCCAACCGACTGGAAGGATGTCCAGCACGAAACGTGGGTGTTCCAAGACGAAACTGTCGGGGTGCGGCTCAATCTTTCGAGCGACCTGGCCAACTTCTACGACGACTGGTCTTTGCCCGGCGCCATCCTCCGCTTCTCCACTGTGCTGCCAGAACGCATGGCTGTCGAAGCGCTGCTCGACGAATACAGGCTGACCGAATCGTGCACCCAAGGCGACCGCGACACCCTCACCGTCGGCGATCTCTCTGGCACCTTCCAGTTCTGGGACGCATGCGGCGGCACCGCCACCTCTGGCGTCATCGTGGCGCTGGCCCCCAGCGAAACCAACGCATTCTATCTGCTGCTGGAACTCTACGGCAACCAGCCGCGCGATTTCAATGCCTGGGACACCCTCCTCAACTCCCTGGTCGTCACCCCCCCCGGCAGCGAGCAGAGCAGCACCCTGGAAAGCACCCGCGTGCTGACCGACACCGCCAGCCCCTTCTTTGACCTGGCCGACACCAGCGACCTGGTCTACGACTACGTCGTCGTCGAAGACCCCGCCATCAGCGCGCTGCTGCCCGCCAGCTACAGCGACCGCACCTCTGTGGAATGGACCAACAGCGACGGCGAGCCGCTCGGCTTCATTTTGACCGCCGCGCCCGACATCGCCGACTTCAACAGTTCTTGGAACACCCCCGGCATCATCGTCAAAAGCTCAGTCGGCCTCGTCGAGGCGCTCGACCCCGACGAAATGCTGCTCAACGAAGAGATCCAAAAAGCCTGCACCTACGACGACCGCTATACCTCGACCCACAGTGTGTTTGACCGCACCTACACCGTCGTGGTCGACCTCTACGAAGCCTGCGGCGGCACCGACAGCACCTATGCCCTTCTCCTGGCCCAGTCCGACCCGATCGACCAGGTGATCCTGGTCGACTTTGTCGCCGTCGACAGCGCCGACCGCGAAGCCTTCGGCACCTTCCTCGACAGCTTTTATCTGGACCCGGCGCTGGCCAGCGCTTCCCCCAGCGGCCCGGCATTCACCACCGTGGTCGACGAAAGCGGCACCCTCAGCCTGCGCGTCCCCACCAGCTGGAAAGATTTGCTCAGCGAACCGTGGGACCTCGGCGATGGGCCGATCGGGCTCGCCTTCTCGGCCGCCCCCGACCTGCAGCAGTTCAACGACACATGGAACACGCCGGGGGTCTTTGTCGGGGTCTCCGAAGATTTCGCCGACACCCTCACCCCAAGCCAGGTGCTCGATTTCTTCGACCTTAAAGAGGACTGCACCTACGACGACCGCTACACCTACCAGACCACCACCCTCACCGGCCTTTACGATCTCTGGAATGGCTGCGGCGGCAACGACGAAGGGACCTTTGTCGTGCTGGCCGCGCTACCGGTCGACAGCACAACCCCGATGCTGGTGCTATACACCAACCTGCCCACCCCAGAAGATGCCGCCCTCTTCGACACGCTGATCCGTTCGGTCGCCGTCGCCGGGGTGGTCCAATCCAGCGAGGCCGCAGCACAAAACGAAGTGCTCGCCAATGGCTCCGCCGTCGTGGTCGCCGACCGGCTCAACGTGCGCAGCGGACCCGGCACCAGCTACAACCGCGTCGGTGCCGTTGCCAGCGGCGACGCGCTGGCTGTGACCGGCCAGTTCAACGCCTGCAGCTGGCTGCAGATCGTCACCCCCTCCGGGGTCGAAGGCTGGGTCTCCGGCAGCAGCGAGTATGTGACCCTCGGCATCCGCTGCACCGATCTCCCTGCCGTGGAGGCACCCCCCCTCCCCACGCCGAACGCTGCGCAGCAGGGCAGCACACCGGATGGCCAGAGCAGCAGCGCCACCCAGGGCTGCTATCTGTTCCAGAACCAGCTCGGCCCGGAACTGACCATCACGTTCACCGACCAGGCCACTGGCCAGGGCGTCACCTTCACGGTGCCAGGCCAGGGTGAAGTCGAAAAATGCTTTGACCCTGGCACCTATTCCTACACGCTCGACGCACCACCTCCCTGGAGCTCCACCAACGACGTGCTGACCGTCCAGCCAGGCGACCAGTTTCTCTTCCCGATCTCCCCTCAAGAATAAAAGCCTCTTTGGGGAGCGGGCCCAGAGCCTGCTCCCCCCCCCTACGGAAAGCCTTCGCATGCACCGTCACCACCATCCCAACGGGGTCATCACCCTGACCTTCGACTCGCTGGCCGCCTGGCCTGTCGCCGCCCATGTCTCGACCCGCCACGGCGGCGTCAGCCCGGCCCCCTGGAAGAGCCTCAACTTCAGCGTGCTGCGCGGGGACAGCCCCGACAATGTCGCCGAAAACCGCCGCCGTCTGGCCAGTGCCCTGCAGCTGGAGCCTGGCTGGTTTGTGCGCTGCCACCAGATACATGGCACCGGCATCGCCAAGGTCGGCTGGGAAGATGCCGGAAGCATGCTGGCTGCCAGCGATGGCCTGGTCACCGACCAGATCGGACTGCCGCTGACGATCGTCTGCGCCGACTGCGTCCCGCTGCTTCTCTACGACCCGGCGCACCATGCGCTCGGCGTGGTTCACGCCGGCTGGCGCGGCACCCTCAACGGCGCGGCCACAGCCCTGCTCTGGACCCTGCAGGCCGCCTACGCCAGCGACCCTGCCCAGGTCCGGGTCTGCATCGGCCCCAGCATTGGCCCCCTCAGCTACGAAGTTGGCCCTGAAGTCGCCGCACTGGCCCAGCTGCGCCTGCCTCACCCCGCTGCGGCGCTCCACTACCCCAACGGCCCCCAGGCCAATCCCCACCTTGACCTCTGGCAGGCCAATCTGCAGCTGCTCCACCAGGCCGGTGTGCCCGCTGAACAGTGCGAGCAGAGCGCCATCGACACTGCCCGCCACACCGCCGATTTTTTCAGCCATCGGGCCGAAGAGGGACGCTGTGGCCTCTTCAGCCTCGTCGCCTGGCTGCAGCCTGCCCCCTGATCCCTCCCTTTTCAGAAACCGAGTTTCTGGGAAAAACTCGGTTTCGCAATGTCCCCCCCTGCCCTTCAGACGGACTCACCAGATCCAGCGGACCGGCCCGATCAGGCCAGAGTCGCACTGTCCTGGAAAGATATAAAAGGTCGGACTTTGCACCTCCAGATACGGGGCCAGGGTGTTGAAAACCAAAATTTCGAGCAGATTGTCGCCGGCCTGCAGCAGATCGGTGACTGTGAAGCGATAGGGAGAGAGCACGCGCACACCGGCCGACCGGCCGTTGATCCAGAGCTCCGCGGTCCCCCGGACGCGGCCCAGATCGATCCAGCGGTCGGTGGTGGGTCTTTCTGCCAGGTGGAGGGTGCGTCGGTAGCGCACGCCCCCCGCATAGCTGTCCAGCCCTTGGCTGGCCCACAGGCCTGGTTCCATCCGACCCTGGCCGACAGTGTAGACGATGGGGCCCGCCAGCAGGCGTCCCTGGCTGCAGCCGAGCGCCGGTTCGACGCGCAGGGCTGCCTGGCGCGACAAGCCGGTGTTTTCCGGCAGTGTGGCGGTGCCGTCAGGGTCGACCAGAATTTCGACGCCGTCGACCCACAGGCGGGCGCTGCCCTGCACCGGCAGCTGCAGGGTGTGTGCGCCAGGCGGCACTCTCCAGGCAAGCCATTCGACCTGTGTGGCCCCGGCAAAGGGGTCTGGGGCGATCTCCAGCACGGTGTCGTCGGCGGGGCTGTCTTCCAGCCAGGCCGCGCCAGGCAGCGGGTGGGGACGACGCCAGAGATGGGAAAAGCTGGGGTCCATCTCGACAAAGAGATCGCCGACAAAGTCGAACCGGGTGTCTGCCCACTGGCGGCGGCGCAGCCGCACGGGAGCAGCGGGTGCGTGCTCCCGCTGTACCTGCCATTCTGGTCCGCTGCTCCAGGTCAGCTGCTGTCCGTCGCTGCTGGTGGCCAGCCCATCGGCGACCACGGCGGCTGGCTGCCCCATGTCCTGGGCAACGATTTCGATCTGGTTGCTGCCGCTGTGCAGCGTATGGATCTGGTAGGGTTGCACGCGGGCGGTGCTTTGGTAGGGGTCGAAGCCTCCTTGTCGGCCGATTTCGACACCGTTGACGAGCACGCAGCAGGGGGCGTCGGCCCCGATCTGCAAGACGGCCTCGACGGGGTCGAAGGGGAGGTGCAGCGTATACAGGAAGCGCACGCTCGAATGCAGGAGAGGGGCATCGGGCGTTGTCATCCATTCGGGGCGGGCGTAGCGTTCAGGGGTGCGCAGCAGCGCCCAGGAGGCACGCAGGTGGAGGGTCTGTTCGGCGGTCAGGCGAAATTCGACCAGATTGAAGCCTGGCCGGAGTGTGACAGGGGCCTGTGCAAGGTATCCTGCAGAGGTTGTGTCGACCGGGCTGCCGTTGACCCAGAGTTCTTTGGCGGCAGGGGCGCCGAGGGCCAGAGTGAGCTCGCACTGTTCCTCCAGCCAGAGCCCGGTGCGGAACTGCACGCCCTGGCCGGCTTCAACCCGCCCGAAGACCAGAAATTCTTCGGGCACATGTCCTTTGGGGCCCAGGGTAGGCAGGTGGAGTGGGTCGCGCAGCACGCCGCGGGTGAGGGAATAGATCACTGGCTGCCAATCTGCTCCGGGCAGGCGGTCGCCGTCGCTAGAAGGGGCAGCCAGCGGCGGTGGCAGCTGGCCGGCGGGCAGCGGGCCGGTGAACCAGCCCTGGGGGCCAAAGGTGGCCTGGACCAGGCTGTTGCTGCTCCAGCCACCCTGCTGCCAGCCGGCGGCGATCCCATCTTCGCCCTCTGCTTCACAGCGGTGTGCGAAGCGCCAGCTCTGCACAGGAGGGGAGCCGGGATGGGCGGGCCGGGCCAGATCGCCGTAGCGGTTGTCGAGGGTCGGTTCGAGTGTGACTTCCCAAGGGCCGGAGAGCAGCTGGGCCTGCTGGGAGGGGGCTGCGGGAGGGAGGTGGGTCTGGGGCGAGTGGGGCCAGACCAGCAATGCAGCCGGGCCAGCATCGAAGGGGAGGTCGACCACGACCCCTTCTGGGATGGGCTGTGCGGCCAGCAGGCGGCGGGTACCGGTGTGGACATCCCAGAGCTCTGGCGAGCCTTGGACCCCGTGCACAGTGACGGTCAGTGTGCGTGCGTAGTCGGCTGGGTCGAAGCTGTAGGCGACATCCAGCCAGGAGCGGTCGCTTTCCTGGCGGGTGGCATACGGGAAGGCTGCTGGCACGAAGAGCAGGTCGCGGCCGTCGACACGTCGGTGCAGGGTGGGGACGGGGGCGTCTACGGTGCGGGGCAGGTCGGCCAGAGCGGCGGGCAGTTCTGCGGCCTGGTCGATGTGACGGGCGCGTCCGTCGGCGAAGGCCTGGCGCAATTTTTGCACGGCACCGTCGCCTTCGGGCAGGTTGCCGACGGCGATCAGCAGGCCACCCTCTTCGACGAAGTGGCAGAGGAGAGAGGCGCTGGCGCTTTCGAGGGTGCAGCTTCCCAGCAGGATCAGGGCGCGGTAGCGTTCGGCGCCGATGGCGAGTGTGCCCTTCTGGACGATGCCGCGCTGCAGTGAGCCATCGTCCAGGACATCGTAGTCTCGGCGGTCGAGGTCGAGGATGCCAGGTTGCATCGCCTGCCAGAACATGCTGCCGGCCAGCTGTTGATAATGGGTGTGGGCGGCCTGTGCGGCGGGCAGTGTGCTGCCGTCGGGGAGCAGTCCGCCCTGCACGGTGGTGGTGGGGAAGAGGAGGCCGATGTCACAGCAGTGCTCTCCTTGGCTGAGCACAAAACAGAGGCGGCTGACCGCCTGGGCGAAATGGGCATGGTGTCGCCAGTAGGGTTGTCGCCAGCAGGTCGAAGGGGGGGCCCACTCCCACCAGCCGCCGCGTGTGCTGTAGTAGACAGCGTGGGGGTTGTAGAGGGTGGCGCCGGCGCGCAGCCAGGGCAGCAGCCAGTCGAAGGTCTCTTCCAGGGTGCCGCCCCAGCCGCTGCTGTGGAAGGCTTCTATCCAGACGCGGGGGCGGTGGTAGAGATGGGCCAGCGAGCTGTGGATTTTGGCGTCCCCGTGGTGGTCGCTGCCGGGCACGGTGAACCAGCGGTGGGTGCGCAGATAATCTGCGTAGAGTCGGACGGTGGCGATGGGGTGGCCGGCGCGAGCAGGGCCTTGCTGGTCGAAGCCGCACAGCAGTTGGTGCCGTTCGTGCCAGGCGAAGAGCGGTTGAAAGAAAGCAATTTCGGCCAGGGTGGCGCGCACCTGGTGGAAATCGTGGCGCAGCTGGTCGGCTGCGGGCCCGCGTCCGTCCCACAACTCCACCAGGCGGGGCAGCAGGTCGTAGCCTTTCTGGGTGGCAAAGGAGCGGGCAAAGTCTGCTCCCCAGGAGGCGAGCGAAGGCAGCTCGTCTTGGAAGGACCCGACGATCACCTCTCCGAAGAGATGGGCTGCGCGGCGTTCAAATTCGCCGTGCACGCGGTTGAGCAGGTCGGCGCAGCCTTCGACGCTGAAATAGTCGAATCCTCGGCGTACGGCGTAGGCGAGGCGGACGCGCCGTTTTGGTCCGCCGTCGGAGGCGGCTCGGCCATTGACCACAGGGAGGGGGTGGGGGGGGCCGGCAGGCTGGCCGGCCTCGTCCAGCGGGGTGACTGCGGCGGCCAGCGGGGTACCTTCGGCCGGGCAGACCAGCTCCACGGTGTCGGTGCCTTCGTAGACGGTGCTTTCCAGCCACTGGCCGGCAAAGCGGCCCTCGGCGCTCACAACCTGCCCCTGAAAATTGGCGCCTGAGAAGCCCAGCTGGTCGTAGAACCAGATCTGGACGCCGAGCTCGCGGGCGTCTTCGCACATGCCGAGAAAGATCTCCCACCATGCTTCGGACAAAAATTGGGGGTCATCGGGGTCGCTGCCGTAGAGCGGGCTGGTCGGGGCCAGGTTGAGCACGATCAGATTGAAGACCCCGCCTTCGGCGAAGCGTTCCAGCTGCCAGCGCAGGCGCCGGCGATCCAGCCGTTCGCCGCTCCACCACCAGATGGGGACGGGAGAAAATGTTTTGGGTGGCTGCAAAAAACCGGCCACCAGCGGATCGGTATCCATCGTTTGGGTGAGAGGCATAGTTGTTGGGATCCTTTGTGGGGTGTTGGGGGGGGTCAGGCGTCGAACCAAATGGGATTGGACCAGGCGCGGCCGCCGTGGGGGTCGCGCACGGTCACCCGGCAGTAGGGGCTGGTGAAATTGTGCAGGCTCAGCTCGGCCTCGACCAGCCCATTGCCGTACGCCGAGCGTGCCGCACTTGCCTGGCCGGTGACGAAAATACGGCTGGCCGGCGAGCAGCGCACTACGATCCTCCGGCCGGGTTCGATCTGGATGTCGTGGATTTGTGGGCCTGTGCTGGAGTAGTAGTGGCCGGCTTGCAGTGCGGCGAGCAGGCATTCGGGGGTGAGCGCTTCGCATTTGACCCAGACCCAGCCCCGGCAGAAGTCAGCCCGCTCTGGGCTGCCGTGAAAATCGTCGGTGGCACACACAAACGTGCGCTGTCCGCGTCCCAGCAGGATGTCGGCGCTCTGCCAGCTGTCGGGGCGATCGTTGTGGTCGACGGCGGTGCCGTTGAAGATTTCTATGGCATGGACAGGCCCCAGCGAGGCGATGTCTTCCTGGGTCAGCACATACCAGTGGGGATGGGCTACGGCCACATAGGCGCCGGCAGCCAACGCCCGTTGTGTGAGCTCCGCGGCGGTTTCGTCTGGGCGGGGAGGGGCAAAGGTGAAGGGCAGGCCGACTGCCAGAAGGTGCCACAGCTCGCCAAATTCTGTCCGGCCGGTGTGCAGCTCGGCGCCGATCAGCGTGGTGAATGTGGGTGTTCGCCAGGTGTGGGTATCTGCCAGTGGAAAGCCGTACTGTTGCAAGAAATGGTCGGTCAGGGCAAGGAAGTCATAGCCAGCCTCGCGGTAGCGTTGACAGACCTCTGCCGGGGAGATGTCGCCGTCGGACAGGGTAGAGTGGGTGTGCAGATTGCCGCGCCAGAAGCGGCCTGGTTGGTGGAAGGGCAGGCGGATCATGTTGGGAGATCTCCGTTTCAGGGAGGTGAAGAGGGTGTTATGGTCGCCACAAGGTGCCGTCTGGCAGGCGTGACTGGGTCCAGTCGACGACCCCGTTTTGAAACTGGACCAGATTGGGATGAAGTGGATAGCGGGCGGCCAGGGTTTCGTCGACGTCGATGCCCAGGCCAGGGGCCTCGTTGGGGTAGAGGAAGCCGTCGTGCACCTGTGGGCAGCCAGGAAAGACCTCTTCGAGTGCGGCGTCGAAGCCGGAAAATTCTTGGACGCCGAAATTGGGGACAACCAGATCCAGGTGGAGGTTGGCTGCATGGCCGACGGGAGAGACATCGCCGGGTCCATGAAAGGCGGTGCGCACGCCGAAGGCCTCACAGAGTGTGGCCAGTTTGCGGGCGGGTGTGATGCCGCCGATGTCGCTGAGATGAACGCGGATAAAATCGATCAGCTGGTTGACGATGAGAGGCTTCCATTCCAGCGGGTGGGTGAAGAGCTCGCCCATGGCGATCGGGGTGGTTGCGTGCTGGCGAATCATTTTGAACCACTCCTGGTCTTCAGGGGCCAGCGGGTCTTCCAAGAAGAAAAGGCGGTAGGGTTCCAGCGCTTTGGCCAGCCGCACAGCGTCGATCGGGGCCAGCCGTTCGTGGACATCGTGCAGCAGCTGGGTGGCAAAGCCTATCTTGCTGCGGATGAAATCGAACAGGGCGGGGATGCTGCGGGCGTAGAGGTCGGGGTCGAAATAGTCGCCGGGCTGGGTGTGGCCGGGAGGACGGCGGCCGGGAGGACGGCGGCCGGTCCCTCCGTAGACGGCGACGTTGTTGTAGGAGCCAGACTGTGGCGCTTCTTTGCCGATGCCGCCGTAGCCGCCCATCTGGCAGCGAATGTATTGATAGCCTTCGTCCTGCAGGCGCAGGACATTGTCGAGCACCTCGTGTGGGTCGAGGCCATCGGCGTGGCGGTAAAGCGCAGCAGCCGGCCGCACTTTGCCGCCCAGCAGCTGGTAGAGGGGCAGATTGGCCACCTTGCCCTTGATGTCCCAGAGGGCCTGGTCGACCCCAGAGAGGGCATTGTTGAGGACAGGGCCGTTGCGCCAGTAGGAGTTTTGGTAGCAGAGCTGCCAGATGTCTTCGATCTGGTGGGGGTCACGCCCGACCAGCAGGGGGTTCAGATACTCTTCGACTGCGGAGCGGACGAGGAGCAGCCGCTGGGTGAAGGTGGCACAGCCGACCCCGTAGAGCCCTGGCTCGGAGGTTTCGACTTTGACCACAGCCAGCCCAATATTGGCCGGTGCGGTGAGAATACATTTGACGCGGGTGATGTGCATGGAGCGTTTCCTAGGTTCAAAGGGCCAACGCGCTGGCCTCTCGCCAGCGCCGGGTGGGTTGCCAGCCAAGCCGTTCCCTCGCCCGTGTGCAGTCTACCAGGCTGCGAAACGGATGGCCGGCCAGATAGACGTCTGGGGGGATGTGGGGCCAGGGCACTTCTGGGTGATAGCGCTGGACCAGTTCGCTGGTGGGGAGATGGGCCAGGGTATCTGCTGCGGCCAGCAGAAAACAGTCGTGGAGAATGCCTTCGACCTGCAAGCAGCGCACCACGGCGTCGCACACATCGCGCACATCCACATAGGCCCAGTATTCGTGTCTCCAGATCTCGACAGCCTGTGCTGTGCCGAAGTTGGGATGGACGTAGTGGTCGTCGTGTGTCACCCAGGCGGGACGCAGGCAGAGCGTGACCATGCCGTGTCGTTCCGAAAAGCTGCGGCAGATCTCCTCGCCCAGATGTTTGGAGAGCTGGTAGGGGGTCATCGGGTGGTGGGGATAGTCGTCGTCGATCGGCAGCTGGAGAACCGGCCAGAAACCCTTGACACTGCCCTGGGCGTTGATGCTGGAGAAGACGACAGCCCGACGCACACCGTGCTCGAGTGCGGCCTGGAGCACATTCCAGGTTCCCATCACATTGGTTTGCATCACAGCTTCGCCGTCTGCAAAATCGCTTGGGATGGCGCCGAGATGGACGACCGCGTCAATTCCCTGCATGGCAGCGCGCACGGCGGACAGATCGCGCAGATCGCCGACCCGCTGATCTGCGAAGAGCGGGTTTCTGGGGGTGGTATCGAACCCACGCAGGGTATACCCTGCCGCTTGCAGCAGAGGAGTCAGCTGCTGGCCGATACGGCCCTGGCTGCCGGTGATCAGGAGCTGTTTCATCTGGACACCTGTATGATTCGATCGTGCATGCGGACAAAGCGCATGCACGATTGTACAAGAAAGGGGCACAATTCTCGAATCCTGGCAGCTGTCACACGCAAGGATCGGCAGCACCGCAGGGGAGCTGCCAGGTCCTACGGCGCCAGGGCATGCAGGAGATGGTGCAGGGCAGCGGCCAGCTCGCCGACGCGTGCAGGGTCTCCGGCTTCGATGGCGTCGTGCAGGTCGACGGCGTGGGTTCGGATCGCCGCGATCGAGGGGAGCAGATCCTCGGGCCAGGAGAAGGCGTCCAGCCGGGCGATCAGGTCATCGACCGTTGTGCGTGCGGCGTCTGCATCCCAGTCGCTGCCTTGGGCGAGAGCTTCGTCCAGCTGGTGGATGGCGCCCACGGGCAGGGCTTCCAGAGCAGCGGCCAGCTCTGAGGACAAGGCTGTGTTGTCTCCGTGCATCTGGGCATGCTCGTGGGGGGCAGTCTCGCCCTGCATCGATTCATGGTCGTGGATCACCGGCTGATCCTGGGGGCCGCCGAGGGCCTCTCTGCCTTCGGCGTCTACGGGTCTGTTCAGCTGTGGATCGAGCACGGGGACGTTGAGTTCGAAGACCTGGCCGTTGTCGAAGGTCACGGTGAGTTCGATCGTGTCGCCGGGGGCGAGGGGCTCGACGAGGTCGACGAGCATGATGTGTTTGCCGCCGGGTTGCAGAACCAGCGTGGTGCCAGCGGGGACGGGGTAGCCGTCGGGCAGCGGAATCATTTTCATGACCCCCTCTTCGGCGACGGTCTCATGGGTTTCGACGGCTCTGGCGGCTGGGCTGGCTGCAGAGACGAGTTGGACTGGCTGGTCAAGACCGTTGAGCACGGTGAAATAGATGGCGCTGGTGCCGCCGGGAAGCGGGGCCGGGCGGGCGCGGGCGTCGACAATGGCGAGCACCCCTGCTTCTGGCAGCGGTGCTGCGGTTGCCTGGGGAGTCGGCTGGATGCTGGGCATGGGGGGGGTACAGCCTGCCAGCCAGACCAGGAGGCTGGCCCCGAGAACGATCCAAAGAACCGATGATTTTGGCATACGAAGGCTCCTCAACAGAAAGAGTGCAGCCCGGTCAGAGCTTCTGACCTTGGCTGGTATTTGGGGGGATGAAAGAACAGGGGCGGGCAGAACCGCTGCCGCCGTCGGGTGGGTACGTCGGTTGGCATCAACCGAGGCGCTGGCGTGGGGGTGGTTTGGGGGGCAGCAGGGGGGGGAAGCTCTGGTAAAGCGCAGCGGTTCGCAGACGAAAGCCAGGGCGTATGCAAGGGGGTGGCAGGCTGGCTGCGGTCAGGATGGCCAGCAGCAGCAGTGTGACGGCCAGGACGGGCGGGGTAGAGAGGCCAGCGGAAAGGCTGGGCGAGGTGGCCGTGCAGTGTTCTGCTCTACCGTTGGCCAGGGCTGTGGCGGCGTGGCGCACAGCTTCCTGGGCGTTGCGGGCCAGTGGGGGAGGCGTTCCAAAGACGAAATGGGCGCGCAGGTGGGGATGGCCGGGCGTGGCCTGGGCACCCCAGCAGATCCAGGGCAAGACCAGGGCAAAGATCCAGACGAGTGCCCAGTGCAGACCGGGCTGCCAGCCAGTTTGTCGAGCTGCGCCGTTGTTGTCCATACTGCTTCCAAAATAGCATAGCCTGGGTGTTTGTGCAAGCTTGTCTTGGCTGGGCAAGGGCTTTTCGTGCGCGCTTGCAGCTCTTTGGAACGGTCTTGGATCAGGGGCTGGCGGGTGCAGCAAGCTGGTAGACGGACACTCCCTGCTGGCGGTAGAGCAGCTGGACCGAGTTGTTGTTTTCCAGCGGTGTTGTGCTGTCGTTGTCTCTTTGGTAGAGATGGGTGACCCCCTGGGCGGCGAGCTCTGCCAGCAGGTCGGCGTCTGCCAGACCGGTCTCGGCGATGCGGGCGAACTGCTTGTTCATCTGGCCAACGGTGTTGCGTGGCAGTGCTTCGTTGTAGAGTGCAGGGGGCAGGATGGATGCACGGTCGGTCAGCACTGGGATCCAGTAGCCGCCGTCGCTGCCGGCATAGACGCCTTTCATCCAGCGCCACATGGGGACGGCAAAGCGGGCGTCGGCGGGCACGTGGTCGCGGATCCAGGTCAACGCTACGCGGTCGGCGGGTGTGGCCAGAACGGTGGCAGGGTTGACGAGGGTTCTCATGCCCTGGGCGCCGGAGACGGCGATGGCCAGGGCGAGGAGGCCGGTGCTGATGCGGGCCAGCTGGGGGGGGAGCCAGACCCCGCTCAGCCAGGCCAGCAGCCCGCCACTGGCCAGGCTGAGCGGGACGAACAGGGTGATGATGGCTGCGTTGATGTGGATGAAGCGCAGCGAGGGCAGGCCCAGGTGGTGGGCTTGCAGCAGCAGGGTGGCCAGGGCCATCCAACCGGCCAGCAGCAGCCAGCCAGCGCCAGCGCGTGTCGTGGCGCGACGCAGGGTTGGGTGGCGCCAGGCCCAGAGCGCTGTGCCGGCCAGCAGAGCGAGCCAGCCAGCACCCGCCAGCCGGGTAGGAAGCGTGCCTGTGGGCCACCCGAACAGCCAGCTGACGCCGGCGCTGCTTGCAGCGACCAACAGCGAGTTGCGTGGTGCCCAGAGCAGCCCCCAGTCTGGCTGGTTGTAGGCAGCCCAGCTGAGCAGATTGTCCGCGCGCGGGGAGATCATGGAGCGCGCCCAGTTCGACTCGGCCAGCCACAGCCACCAGGGCAGGGTCAGCAGCAGTGCAACCAGAGCGGCGCCTCCCCAACGCAGCAGTGCGCCTGGTCGAGCCTGGAGGAGCAGGGGCACTGCGAGTGTTGCTGCCAGCAGTGCTGCCAGCAGGGCCACGCGCACATGCACGAGTGCCAGGCCGGCCAGCAGCAGCCCGGCGGCGATCAGGGTGCCTGGGTGAAAGGGCTTTCGCAGCTGCCAGAGCGTGATCAGGGCTGGCACCATCAGCAGCACGCCTGCCAGGTGGGTATAGCGTCCCCAAGTGAGAAAATAGGCTGGAAACCAGGAGACCAGCCCGACGAGTGCTGCGGCCAGCAGCCCGGCGCGGCGGCTGGCGAAAAGCTGCCGTGCCCCTGCATAGATCATCACCACGGTCAGGCTGTTGAGCAACTGGCCGTAGTGCAGCACCAGATCGACAACCCCAAAGCCATCCAGCCTGCCGTACAGCCAGGCCAGCCAGGCCACACCGGCATGGTATCCCCAATGGTAGAGCAGCAGCCCACCAGGAATATAGGGGTCAAAGTGGGTAGGGAGAGCACCTGCGTCGAGCAGCAGCCGGATGATGGCGACATGGTGTACAGAGTCGACCCAAGCCGGCAGTGCCAGCCCGCGTATATGGAGCAGGCGTGTGGCCAGGGTGAGGGCCAGGACACAGGCGAAGAGGGTTCCCCAGAAACGCTGGCGTTGAAAGTGGTGGCTGGTCCAGCGGCCGGCCCAGCGGCCGGGTGGCCAGAGCAGAGAAGCTGCACCGGCCAGCAGCCAGCCCCCTGCGGTGATCTGGGCGGCGGATGCCGTCCAACGCCAGCCGAGCGTGCTGCTCCACAGCAGCAGCAGCGGCCACAGCGCCAGCCCCAGCCCCAGCTGGATCGCCAGGGTGACCAGCCAGTCGGGGTGCGAAGGCAGGCGCAGCAGGCGGTGCAGGAAGACGCCTGGCAGCCAGAGCAACAACAGGCCCCCGATCCAGATTTGCCAGCCAGCGGTATCGATCTGCATGCCCACAGAGTATACCCGAAGAGCAGGGGGAAAACACAACCGGAGGGAAGGGAGGAAGCCTCCGGGCTGGGTGGCAGGCAAGGCTGGAGGCTGTCGTCGACGGCAATTGCGTGGCATTGTCTGTTTGAAATTGTGCCACACTCTGTTGTACACTGCTCAGCAACAGCATGCAGCATGTGCCCTGATTGAACGTACTCTTGCTGCATCTCCCGAAAAGATCCCTGAGCGATGTTCACCAAAGGAGAAGCGTCCTATGCGTCGTGTATGGCTCTTGACCCTTGTACTGGCAGTGTGTGCGCTGGCAGTTGGCTTCGTGCTGACAGAACCGTCGCGTGTGGCAGCTGAGGGCTAGGCAGCAGGGAGCAGCGGTGTCAAGATTCGAGCGTCTGAGCAGATGACCGGCATGGTCTCAAGTATGCTCTACCTGCCGGTAGTGGATGGCGGTTCTGTAGCAGTCGCTACGGCGGTCAGTGCAGAAGAGGGCGGCAATTTATCCACCAGACTGGGTGCGTTTGAGACGACGATCGACATTCCCCCAGGGGCCATCAGGGAGAATGCAACGTTGGTGGTGCAGGTGGCGACAGCACCGCCGTCGCCTGGAAATCTCCAACTGGTCGGGGACGTACTGGACATCAAGCTGCACACCGAGACCGGGGTGAGCATCACAGAGTTTCTCAAGCCATTTACAATGACGATCGGGTACAGCGCAGAAGATGTGACCGAGGTCAACGTAGAACTGCTGGCTCTGCACTACTGGAACATTGCTACCAACCAGTGGCAGGAGATTCCTACTGCGGTCGATGTCGGCAACAGCCAGCTCAACGCAATGCTGGATCACCTGACGCTCTTTGCCGTGCTGGAAGGTCTGCCGGCAGTGCCGCCTACGCCTACGGCCACGCCCACTGCCACGCCTACGGCCACGCCCACTGCCACGCCTACGGCCACGCCCACTGCCACGCCTACGGCCACGCCCACTGCCACGCCTACGGCCACGCCCACTGCCACGCCCACGGCCACGCCCACGGCCACACCTACGGCCACGCCCACTGCCACACCTACGGCCACGCCCACTGCCACACCTACAGCCATGCCCACTGCCACACCTACGGCCACGGCTGTGCCGACAGCAGTATCCTACACAATCGCTGGGTATGTGCAGAAGGGGCCGTTTGTGCTGGGTTCCGAAATTACCGTGCGCGAACTGGACGACCGCTTTGTGCCGACAGGACGCACTTTTACGGGCAGTATCGAAGGCAGCACTGGACGCTTTACAGTTCGCGGAATTTTTTCTTATCCTTTTGTCGAGCTTTCTGCCAACGGCTTTTATTTCAATGAGATTGCTGACACTCTGTCGACAGCACCTATCATTTTGCTGGCGCTGGCCGATCTGCGTGACAGCACGACAGTCAACGTCAATCTGCTGACGCATCTGGAGCGTCCTCGTGTTTTTGCCTTGATTGACAGCGGCCTGAGCTTCCTGGCCGCCAAAGCCCAGGCGCAGGGAGAAGTGCTGTCTGCTTTCAATATCGCAGCAAGTGCCATTGGTACTTCGGAATCTCTGGACATCAGCCAGCCCGGCACTGGCAATGCCATTCTCCTGGCGATCTCAGTCATTTTGCAGGCAAATCGCAGCGAAGCGCAGCTGACCGAGCTGCTTTCGACGCTGAGCAGTGACCTGCGCACAGACGGCATGCTGAACAGCGCTGCAACCCGACAGAAGCTCATCGATGGGATGGAGTATGTCAAACCCAGGCGTGTTGCAATTCGCTCGAACATTCTCGCCCGTTATGCAGAACTG
>JAGWYN010000069.1 GCA_018969295.1 Chloroflexota bacterium
AGCGGCTTTCTTCAATCGGGCCGTGCGCACGCACTGGCGCATCGAAAACTCTGCCCACTGGGTCCTCGATATGGCTTTTCGCGAGGATGAATCCCGCCTCCGCAAAGACAATGGCGCTGAAAGCATGGCTATGCTGCGGCGGATGGCGCTCAGCCTGCTCAAAAAAGACAAAACCATCAAACTCGGCATCAAGAACAAGCGCCTCAAGGCCACCTGGGATCATGACTATCTTATACGGCTACTCACGCTCATGATGAATTGAGACGCGATTGCTCTGGGCCCGCCCCTGTAGATGTATTCCCAGAATAGCTTTTTGTGTTACAACGGAATTATTGGTGTAGGTGAGGAGAAAGCTCAGAGCAGCCTATGCGCGGTGATATACAGCGACCCCACGACAGACTTTTTCGCTCTGTCTTCGCAGACCCCCACGAAGCAGCCACTTTTCTGCGTCCCCCCCTGCCGCCCGCCCTGGTCGAACGGTTTGACTGGTCGAGCCTGGCCCTGGAAGAGACCAGCTTCGTCGACGAAGCCTTGCAGGAGAGCGAGTCTGACCTGCTCTACTCTACATGAATCGGATAAGGTCGAGAACGCGCTGGAGGTTACCTACCAGTGATACGGTCGCGCCCCACAAAGTCGCCTCCGCCTGTCTCCACATTTCCGCCCACGTATGTGCTGCCGCCCGTGTCGATCTTCGTGCCGCCGATGTAGATGGTGGCCCCACGCTGGTCGATGATCTGCGTCCCGGCTGCGTTCGCCGCCTCCACCTTGCCCACATGGATGTCGCCCGCCGTCGGTGACGATGCAGAGGGCCTGGCTGCGGGCGCAAAGCCAAGTTCCTGCGCCAGCGCCGCCAACGCAGCATGGGTGGGGCGACGGCGCTGTGCAGCAGTGAGCAGATCGCCCACCCGTCCTGTGCGCTGCGCCCATGTGACCAACTCGAAGACAACCACATTGCGCTTGCCCGACCCGACAATCGCCTCCAGGTCTTCTTCCAGGTCGATGCGTGTCAATTGTTCCAGTTCGCTGCGGTCGAAGGCAGCAATGAGTGCATCGCAGAATCGCTCGATCTGTTTGCCGGTCAAGTCTGCCATCGGTTGCTCCGTTTCCTCCTGCCCTGCGCCGGACATCCCAAGTTTTTTACAAAAATCGATCAGCCCTTCGGGCTGAAGAATCGGAGGGTAAACCCCCGCTCGTCGCTATTGGAGAAGTTTCAGTGGACAGCGGACAATTGACAAAAGACAACAGCCTAAGAGAGGGTTCTGGCGAGACGAAATCCCCAGTGGCTGAGCCAGTGCCTGGGAGAGTTCCCGAATCGGGAGGCGCACCGCACCGTCCTCTGGTCGGTGTACCACGAGCCGCCCCGCGCTACACGTAAACCTTCTACATTCGCTGCCTCCCGCCCGTCGTCGGCCCGGTACCGGTAGGGGCGATAGAGTGTCGCCGTCCACTCGTAGACATTGCCCGCCAGTTCGTGCAGCCCATCTGCTGTGACGCCGTGCGGGTAGACGCCGACCGGGTTGGGGGTGTTCAGCCCGCTGCCGCGCCAGTTGCACTTGTTGCCGTCCCACTTGTCACCCCACGGATAGCGGCGTCCGCTGCGGTTGCCCCAGTTCCACAGCGTGCGCTTCTGGCGGCGCCGTGCCGCCCATTCCCACTGCGCCTCACTGGGCAGACAGTACCCTTTGCCGGTCACACGCGCCAGCCATGCCGCGTATGCCATCGCCTCATACCAGTTGACGCCGACGACCGGCTGTGTGCGGCGGTTGTAGCGGCTGTCCTGCCAGTAGACAGGTTCACGGCGCTGCTCGCCCAAAATCTGCGAAGTGTAGGCTTGCACGTACGCGTCTTCGCTCATGTTGGCCGCTATCCGCCGATAGTTATCTGCCAAAGCATCGTCCATCGCCACCTCTTGTTTTACCTGTGAAATGAACGTTTCGACATCCCGGCTGAAAGAGCGATATCGGTCTCGCAAAGCCTGCTCCGTCTCCGGGTCAAGCTGCCCTTCTCCCCTCAGCCATGCCTGCCCGCCCGCCGTCCACAGGGACGGGTCGTCGTAGCCGCCCGCCTCCACAAAACAGGCGAACTCGACATTTGTCACCGGATAGGCGGCCAACTCAAAGGCGGCCACCGGCACGTGACTCTCTGGCTGCTCGTCGTCGTACGCCCCCTCATCCTGACCGCCCAGGATCGCCGTGCCAGCCGGAATCCTGATCATCTGCGGTTCGATGGCTGCGACGCCGCCCATGTAGGTGCGCCGCACAAAGCGGGGATCGCCCACTTCGCCCAGGATCGTCGCCGCCGCCACGCGCACACGCAGATCGACCGCTGCGTCGCCCATCAGCCCAGACAGGTAGGCCGGCGTATGGAGCGTCGTGTCCAGCCAGAGCGCCAGGATACACGTCTCACGCCACCACTCGTCGCGCGCCAGCAGGGGAATCTGCGCCTCTGTCGTCTTTGCCGCCAGCAGGTGCGCCGCCGCCGCATACTCCTGCACAAGCTGGTGCAGCAGTTTGTAGCGATCGTCGCCCAGGTCGAGCAGCAGCCCGGTCCTCTTCAGGTGTGCCTTGAGCGTGTCCAGGTCGATGCTGCGTTTGCCTTTCGCCGCCTCCAGCGCGTTGTAGAGCGCCTCGCCCCCGCATTGCAGCTCCCCGGCCTCCTGCAATTGCCAGCCCACACACGCCAGGCTGGCCTCGACCACCGGGCGGTCCTCGTTGACGGGCACGCGCCCCAAGACACGCGACGCTTTGACAAAGCTGCGCAGCAGCTCGCCGCGGTTGCGGGGCAGCGCGCCTTGCCCGTCCGCCGCCGCCTGCTTAAACATCCACAAAAAGAGCGGCACGCGCGCCAGGCTTGCCAGCCGATCGTCGCTGCGCAGATGGGTGTAGAGCGGCTCTGCCTTGTCTTTGAGATGGTAGCGCAGGTACTCGCGCACGTCGCTTTCACCCTTATCATCAGCCCAGTAGCGGATGTCATCGACCAGCGGCTGCACCGTCCACAGGCTTGCGTCCGGCAGCACCTGAAATTCTGGGTGCGCCTCCTGCTCGGCGTCGAAGTCGGCAGTACGACAGGTGAGGTGAACGACATGGCTGCGGTAGTTGCGCAGATGGCTGCGGATGGCTTTGCGTCCATCCTCCACATAGGCGCGCCGCAGCTCGTTCAGCCCATCCAGCAGCAGTACAAACTGTACGTTCTTCGCCCACAGCAGCAGCCACACGGATGTATCGCCCAACTGCCACGGCCCAAGCTCGTTGAGCGCACTGCGCAGCACAGGCGTCAAATCCGCCGCGCCCGCATAGTCGGCCAGCCGTGCCAAGACCGGCACAACCAGCGGCGCAGTCGGGTCAGCCTGCACGCGCTGGAGCGTCTCCGTCGCCGTCACCCACGCCAGTCGCTCCAGCGCTGCGCTCTTGCCGCTGCCGGGTTCGCCCAAGACAATCGTCCGGTTTGCGCCCTGCACCGCCGCCAGCAGTTCGACCGACTGCCCTTCGCCCTCCATGCGCTGCGGGGCGTACTGCGCCACGCGCATGGGCAGTGCCCGCGTCTCGATGAAGATGTCGCCGTTCGCTGCGTCGGCCTCGTTCAGCGTGCCCTCCGGCTCATCCGCCCACCGGCGGTAGTGGCGGCGTACGCCCTTAAGATAGGCGACCATGCCGCTCAGCGTCGGCACGTCGATGTGCTGGTTGTCGAGAATCACCACCTGCGTGCCGCCGATAACGACGTTGGCAGCCTGCAACGACTCGATATGAATGGGATCGGGTGTCAGATTCATGCGGTTGTCCTTGCCGATGGAAAGACGCCTGCGCCGGGGGTCACGGGTAGGCCGCTACTGAACGGCGCAGACGTCGGGCATGTTTGGCCGATCTGCCGAGCAGACCGACCTGGAGAGAACCCTGAACCTCTCTTTTGTCTCGACCGGCCGTCCGTGAACCACCGGTATTGCTGACGTGGGGCCAGATGGCCCTGGCGTAGAGGTGCTGGCGAGACGAAATCCCCTGTTGTTGTTCCTGTTCCTGGGATTGTTCCTGTTCCGGTAGGCGCACCGCACCTTGTGGATTCCCCCCGCCTGATAGTATCGCGCATTGTCCCCTTCTTCCGCAATCATGGTTTCTGCGCCGGAAAACGCCATCTGCCCAGCATCTTGCCCACTTCGTCGATCAGCTTTGCGCCGTGCTCGTACTGTGCGGTCGAGACGCACCTGGTTTCATGCGCCAGCCGCCATTGCAGGCGCAGCGTCTCCAGTTCCACATCCGCCTGCAAGAGCGCCTGCGCCCGTGCCGGTCCCGTCACCTTGCGCGCCCGAATCAACTCCTCGTGGCAGGCAAAGGCTGTGTCCAGCAGCCGGTTTGCCAGCAGAAAACGCTGCGAGCGTGGAAACTTCTCCGCCCGCGCCACCAGCCACGCCATCAGGTCGTGGTACTTGGCAAAGAGCGAGGTGTCGTCGCTCTGGGTGCTCACAATATCACCTTGCGCAGCATGGCCTTGCGCAGCTGGTAGGTGTCGCCGTGGCTGGCGTGCGCAATCCAGGCAACCAGCGACTCTCGAAACCTGGCGCGTGACATGCGCCCGGCGCGACAGGCGTCGCGGTTGGCGCTCAGCCGCTGACTCGCCAGCCGCACATTGTCGGCGCGCAGCCGCCGATGGGTAGGAAAGAGCCGAAAGCCGAGAAACGGGATGCCTGTGCGCGTTGGGTAGACGGTCGAACGCCGCCAGTTCAAGGCCAGCCGCAGCCCGTTCAGATGATCCTGCACGGCGTCCTTCCAGCTGTGCAGAGTCGCTTTGTCGTCGCTAAAGAGCAGGAAGTCATCGCAGTAGCGCAAATAGGCCGGGCACTTGAGCTCCCGCTTGACGAAGTGATCGAGCGAGTCAAGATAGACATTTGCCCAGGTCTGCGAGGTCAGGTTGCCGATGGGCAGCCCACGCGGGCGCAGCGGAGCCAGCAGGTCGTCCCCGGGAAACCACTCTGTCGAGTACATCGGCGCAAGCACGCCTGCGCCGCCGTCGAGGATGCGGTCAATCAGCCAGAGCACCTCGTCATCTCGAATGCGCCGCGCCAGTTTGTCGCGCAGGATGGTCAGGTCGATGGCGGGAAAGAACTGGTGAATGTCACACTGGAGCACATACGGGTAGCCGCGGGCGAAGTGCTGGCAGCGGTCAAGTGCCTTGTGCGTGCCCTTGTCCTCGCGGCAGGCATAGGTGTCGTAGATGAAGCGGGGCTCCCAGATCGGGTCAAGCACGCGGCAGAGCGCATGATGCACGACCCGATCGCGGAAAGGTGCGGCGCTGATCAGGCGCAGCTTGCGCTCGCGAATGTAGAAGTTGCGGTAGGGGCCGGGCGTGTAGGTGTGCGCCGCCAGCTCCTCTTGCAGGCGAAAGAGATGCGGCTCCAGGTCAAGCTCGAAGGACGCCACCTCTCTGCGGTCGCGCTTGCCCTTGCGCGCCTTGCGGAAGGCGTGATAGAGATTCTCGAAGCTGATGATCTGCGGGTAGAGATTGCGATAGGTCTTCACGGTGCCGCTTTTTTCACAAAAATCGATCAGCCCTTCGGGCTGACAAATCGGAGGGTAAACCCCCGCTCGTCGTTATTGGCAAAGTTCAGTGGACAGCGGACAATTGACAAAAGACAACAGCCTAAGAGAGGGTTCTGGCGAGACGAAATCCCCAGTCGTAGCTCCTGTTCCTGGGATCGATCCTGCCCCGGGAGGCGCACCGCACCATCTTGCGGTTGGCTGCCCATCCGCCGCCCCGGGCGATGCGCAGCCCGGTTGCATCTGGGTTCTCCAGGTCTGCCTCCAACTTGTACGGGTACGCTGCATATTTCGTCGCCGTCCACTCCCAGACATTGCCGGAGAGGTCGAAGATGCCGTCCTCCGGCGTCGCCCCCTGCGGATATGCGCCCACCGGCGTCGTGCGCATCACCCTGTCTTCCCCCTCCAGGCTGTTGAGCTTGCCTGCGTCCCACTTGTCATCCCACGGGAAGAGACGCCCGCCGCGTCGTGCCGCCCACTCCCATTCTGGCTCGGTGGGCAGGCGGTAGGGCTGGCCGGTGACGCTTGCCAGCCAGTTGGCGTAGGCCATTGCTTCGTACCAGCAGATGCCGACGACAGGCTGGCTTAGGTTGTTGAACGCTGTGTCCTGCCAGAAGCGAGGTTCTCTCACTGCGACGTTTTCGGGGTACCACTCTCGCACCTGCGCTGTGACTTGTGCTTCGCTCCAAGTGATCCAAACACGCCACGGATTGTCAGCGTTTCGCCTCGTCATCTGACCGGATGCCACAAGGCGGTCAAGTTCGCCAGGGTCGGCCTTGAAGCGTCGCCAATTCTGCAGCCACCAATCAGCCGGGTCGTCCTCCCCCGGCACCTTCTCCCCGCGCAGCCAGCAGCGTCCGCCTTCCGTCCAGTGGCGTTCGTCGGTGTACCCGCCGTCTTTCATAAAACAGGCATACTCGGCATTTGTGACTGGGAAGCAACCGATGGCATACGGGGCAAGCATGACCGTGTGTCGTGGCGTCTCGTCGCTGTCAGCAAGATCATCGTCGGGATCGCTGCCGATCTTTGCTTCCCCGCCTGCGACCTCTACCATCGGCGGCAGGAGCACCTTGACGCCGTTGACCGTCTCGACTGGAAAACGTGGGTCGCCCAACTTGCCCAGGAGCAGCCCGGCCTCAATCCGGCTGCGCACATGCACGGCGACGCTGCCCAACCTTGCCAGCAGGTCTTCCTGGCTGCGCTGGATGCGGGTGGCGTCCGCCTCCTCCCCGCTTTCCAGCAGACAGCGGGCGGCCAGTGCCACGTTGACCGGCTGCACTGCGCTGTAGAGTGCCGGGTAGAGGCCAGCCGCCAGGATCGTGGTCTCCTCCCATCCGCTGGTCGGCGGGCCGGGCAGGGCGTCCCACTCGCCCCGTTCAGTGGGCGGCATCTCCGCCACGCTGCTCGGCACGCGCCACCTGGCGGACAAATCTTCACCTCGCGCCAGCCGCCGCAGAAGCGCTTCCGCCGCAAAATACTCCTGCATCAGGTGGTGGGTGAACTTGACCTTGCCGTCGCCTGCCAAAAAAGTGGCGGCACGCGCCAGCGCCAGCACATCAGCGGGCGGCGTCGCCACGGTGCGGTCATCGGGCGGCAGCGTCACCTGGGCGGGCAGTCTCTCCTTTGCCCACGCCGCCTCGACCTGCGTGCCTGCGCCCACCTCCTGCATGGCAAAGGCCAGTTCGCTCAAGGCCAGATGCTGCGCGGCCTCGTCAATCCACGCTTCGGCATGGCGCTTTTTCTTCTCTCGATCAAATAGCTGCGTGACAAACTGTGCGAACAGCAGCGCACGGTTGGCTGGCAAGTCGCCCTGTGCCTCGAACACCTCGACCAGCATGTGGAGGTAGTAGGGCGTCGCCGCCAGTTCGCGTAAGTCGCCGTGGCGCTCCTGCAGCGCCTTCCAAAACGCCGCACCTCGCGCTGCATCCAGGTAGCGCACAGCAAAGTCTTCAATCTGCGTCGGGGTGAGCGGGTCGATCTCCACCTGCTGCACCGCCATCTCGCCCGCATAGTCCAGCGTGCGACAGGAAAAAATCAGGTGGTTGCCCGCCGGCAGCTCGGCGGCGAAGTCGCGCCAGTCGTGCATTCGCTCGGTGTAGTGCTCGCGCCGCGCCTCGTTGACGGCGTCCACCAGCAGGCAGAGCCGCCCCTTGCGCAGCGCATTGCGCAGCTCGCTCACCCCATCCACCGCGCCGCTCGGCATGGTCTCTTGCCACATGCGCGCCAAGAATGCCTGCGGCGTTTCATCGACTTGCTGCGCGGCCAGCTTCACAAAGAGCGGTAGCTGTGCGCCGGTCTCCCCTTGCAGACACGCCAGCGCCTTGTCCAGCGCAATCCGCTGCAGTACCGTTGTCTTGCCTGCGCCGGGCTGCGCCAGCAGGATAAATTTGGCGTGATTTTGGAGCGCAGCACGGATGTCGGGCAGCGGCACACGCTCGATCTGGCGCTGCGGCCCGTCCCCTCTGACCTGAATGAGGCTGTAGGCGGGTGAAAGCACGGGTGCGGCCTGGTAGCTGCCCGACAGCGCCACATAGCGCTGCTGCCAGCGGTGAAAGTCAGGGTTGATGCACAGATGCATCAAGTACTGTCGCTCGCGTTTGACCTGTGTCTGCCCTGGTGCGGCGTCGAGGAACTTGCGCAGCGCATCGGCTACTTCAGGCGGGACCTGCTCCACCTGTTCGCCCGCCGTCACACTGCCCGCGCCCAATTGCGCGAGGGGGGAGGTCAGCAGGTCAAAAAGTCTGTGGGCGATGCGCTCCAGCTCGTCCCCCGAAAGCTTGACAACGTTGTTCGTGACGTAGTCGCGTCCAACAAATATGCCGCCCCCTGTGTGGACATTGCCGCCAACGTGTGCGCCGCCTGCGGTGTGGATGGCGTCGCCTGTAGGAGAATCGCTATCGGGCATTGGATATCTGCTTCGTTGTCTGGAGACGGACGCCGCAAAGGGAGACGGTCAGCCGCCTCGGTGCAGCATGGCTTGATTGTACCATGGACGAAAGGGTAAAACAAGAGAAATTTTTGACCTCGTTTTTGAAAACCGTTGACATTTTCCACAATACAATCTACACTAAACTTATCTTTTGCACCGCAAGACCAAACCAACGCAGCTTGCGGTGCTCGTATCCAACCTTGTGCTGTAACAATAGATACCCATGAGCAAAAAAGAAGCCCTCATCTCCTTATGGCGGCTGCTCGCCGAACTCTATGATGACAAAGAGAAGGCGAAACGGCTGGTCGAACAGTCAGGCGTCAACCCAGCGCACATCAGTGCAGACGGCGCGGCGGCTGACTACTGGTGGCGCATCCTGCTCGAAGCGCACAAGCGCGTCAAAGTGGAGGAGATCGTCAAGAATGCCAGTTGGGAGATAGAGGAACGGGCAAGCGATCTCAAGCAGGCCTATCGCAGCTACGCCGATGCGCCGGACACCGGAGACCTGCTGGAAGCTCCCACGATGATGCCGGGACAGGGCAGCGGTATCAGCAGCGGTATCAGCATCGGTAAGATTGAAGCCACGAATGTGTCCATGCGTGACCAATATATCTTTGGGAGAGGGGAGATCGACATGGGAAATGAAACGAAGATCGACAGATAATTGACCCCGAAAACAAGACCATGAGCCAAATCACCAGCGAGTACAGCGTGCACCCCACCCAAGTGGGGAACTGGAAGCACCAACTGCTCGATGATGGGCCGAAGGTATTCGTCGAACGGTTGAATCGGCAAGCACGGGATGCGGCGAAGACGGAAACCGAATTGTATGAGCAGATTGGCCGGTTGAAGATGGAGCTGGAGTGGCTGAAAAACAAAGCTGCCAGCATCCCTGGCGGAGCGCCGCGCCATGATTGAGCCTGGACAGGCGACGCTCAGCATTCAGCGCCAGTGCGAACTGCTCAGCCTGAGTCGTGCGAGTTACTGCTACACGCCGGCGGCCGCGTCGGCACTGAACCTGGAGTTGATGCGATTGATACGTTTCGCGTTGGCAATCACAAAATGGCGTCCAGGTTGTCTTCGTCCAGAGAATCCAGCGGGATGATCTCGGCATCTTCTGGTGCCTCGATGGCAGGTACGCTGTCAAAGTTTGCGTAGTGGGTCTCTACGGTCAAGTTGAACAGCGGTTGTGCGTCACGCAGCGTGGGGGGCATCTCTTCTCCACTCATCTCCAACAGCGTGACAAGCCCGCTCAGGTCCATTTCCAGCACGGTGCTTTCATCGTACAGATAGGGTTTCTCAACGCCGATGGCCTGCACATGTTGAAACTCAAAGGAACGGGTGAGGACATTGGCAACCAACTGTACACCCAGGATCGCCATGCCCAGTTCCTGCGGGTCGATCGTCTCTCCAGAGGCGGCAACGAGGGAATCTGCGGTCTCGCGCAGGATGCGGGTGAAATCTGGGTTGGCGACCAGACGCGCCAGGTCAAACGAAGTGCGGAAAATGGCGACGGGGGTTCCATCCCGCTCTTCATCTGCCAGCCGCTCGATGGACCTGTACGATTCCAACAGCGTGCGAACGCTCTCATCGGCCATCATCTGGTCGAACGCCATGCCCATCTGCATGGACCCCAGCAGCGCTGGGTCCGGTGCCTCTCCTGCGCTGCCCATCTGTTGCTCGAACAGGCTGACGAAGTCGAAGCCAATCCAGCCCTCAATTCCTGCTGCTTGCATCTCTGCGGCGAGTGTGGGGTCGCTTTCAGCCACTCTGTCCATATTGATGTAGACGTAGCCATCGACCATACGCATCTCGAACTTCAGTGTGTCAGGCAGGACGAGATCTGCGTCGGCTTCCATGATCTGAGACAGAACGGCAGGCAGTGTCATCTGCATGTCCAGTTCCATGTCCAGGTTTTCGTACAAGTCGACGGCTTTCTGGGTAAATTCGCCCTGGTCGTCGAGCAGTTCCTCCGGGCTGTCTGTCATCAAGGCGTTAAACTGCTCTCGCCACAGCGGGTCAAGACGAACATTCATCGTCATCGCTGTCTCGAAGTGCAGATCCTCATCTGCCAGATCGGGAATGCCGCTGATGGCTGTTTCGACCTGCCAGTCCAGGGTGATCGACCCGACCTCCATCATCAGCGCCTGTGCGTCGACCAGGATCTGACAGTCAGTCTGGCTCAGCTCCCCACAAAATGGGGGGGGCAGCACCTGGCGCTGTTCAGGTGTACTGCTTCCTGGCAATGACAACGCAACGCTCAAGATCAACATCGACATCAATTCCATGAGATACTCCTTTTAGCGGTGGTTGGTGGAAGCCATTGTGAGAGAGAGTTTGAGTGTGTGGCTGTCACTGCCCCTGCAGCGATACGTGCACCGGTAGCTGGTGTCCTTCCTGGAGATAATAGGCTTGGAATCGTTCCATCCCTTTGATGTGGTCGATCGAGTTTTTTTGTCGGTTGGAACGGATAACATTTGTCACCAGCGCTTTGGCGTCTGGTTCGTTCAGTTTCAGGATCAGGTAGTTGGCGATGGCCGAAAAGAGGGATGGGTGAAAATCGCGTGCTTCCTGGGACGCGACAACCAGTGAAATCCCGTATTTGCGACATTCCTTGGCCATGGTTGGCAGCAAGGAGAGTCGGGCTGCACGGTGGGCTTCGTCGAAAAAGATGCAGTGGGTCAGACGTGTCTGGGGGCCCCGGCGAAACATATCTTTGTACAGTCTGTACAAGACCAGCGCTGCAAATGCTTTTTGCAGCGCGTCGTTGGCCGTACCATGAATACGCACGATCGTCGGCCCTTCGCTCTCCCAAAGACTTGCTGTCCTGTCTGCCTCCGCAAAAAATCCGTAGTCTGCCAGTTCATTCAGACGAACCAACAGCGATTGCACGCTGCGATCTGACTTTGGCTCGCTGCGCAGAATTTCCCAAAACCGACCGAATGCAGGCTCCACCAGCGTTGTTGGATCCACATGGGGGGGATTCCAGCCCAATTCTTCGAAGCTTTTTTTGACAGCGCTGCGAATTTTTTCTCCCTGAATGTCACCCAGTTCCGGGTAGATGGCCGTAAAGATGTCACGGATGTTGCCCGCTATATCCAGATAACCGGTCGTCGATTGGCGGTCGAACACCTGCAGTGGATTGAAACCCAGCCCATGAAAATCGATGTATCGTATGGCAGATGTCTGTCGCGCAAGCTGTTCGTCGATGTCCTGATGGTAGGAGAAGATGATCGGACGAATGTCAGCATCCAGCATCTGCGCACACAGGTTCAGCAGGCAGGTGGTTTTGCCCATGCCTGGGAGGCCTGCGATCAGCAGATGGGGGTTTCCCTTGACGGTCAACGGCCATGTGACAGGTTTTTTTGTCCACAAATCAGTGCCAAGCACAATGGCAGGGTTTGTTGTGCCACTTTGTTGCCCGGCCTGTGGGCCGGGGAAGCTCTCTGGCTGCCGCAGGGTTTGTGGGACAGGCGCTGCACTCTGTTCTGCGGCGCGATCTGCAGCGGACAGATCGGGTTTGTCCTGCTCATGTCGGTTGTCGGGAAGGTCAGAATCGGGCAAAGCGAGTGGGCCAAACAAAAATATGTGGATCGGCTCGGTGTCGAGAGTGATTTTTTGGGGCGTCCTTCCGCTGTACTCCGGGCAGAATATCCAGCCTCGGTCGGGCTGGCGCGGGGCTGGCATGGAGTATTTTGTCCCTCCCTCGATCATGCGGTCGATTTCAGCCACCATTGCATTGTACTTTTCTGAGGGTAGATGGTGGCGCTGTGCCCTGTCTGCATAGAAGCGCAAAACACGCGCCAGCCGAGCCAGACGAATCGCGCGCACCGGAGCCTCCACGTTTTCCCCATAAAAATCGTCCCAGCGTTTCCGCAGCGCCTGGAGCTGCTTCTGGACAGCGTTTAGGGTTTCTGCGTCTGTCGCAGAACGGAGATGCCGGCGAGAGTGCACCTCAATCCACTGCAAGGAGAAGCCTCGGCGCGCCGCCGACGACACATAGAGCAGAGCAGAATGGGCGGGGGAGTCTGCCTGCTCAGTCTGCTCTGCCATCTTCCCTTTGTCTTTCGGGCTGAGCTGTGGAAGCAGCGCCAGGACCTCCTCGACCGGGATCAGAAAGCCATCTTCCAGTGAAACCCAGCAGGGGCTTTCCTCCTTCAATTGACAGCAGTTGGCATAGGCCAGCGCCAATGCAATCAGCGCTGGGCTGATCGCGTTTTGGCCTGTCATGCGTATGGCCAGGCGTCCGCTCAGGGCTTTGAACTGCTGCAACAAAAATTCGGCGTTGCGCCAGTTGGATCTCAACCCCAGCTGATCCAAAACCATTTCCAACAGATGGTGGATCTCTTCCACGTTGCGGGTCGAGGTGACCAACTGTAAGGACCCCAGATCCTCCCGTTCGGGGACGGCGTCGATCACGTAGGCGTCGTAGATGGTGGGATTGTCGCGTGGGGAGTCGAAGTATTCGATGCCAGCGTTGCGGTCGAGGGTGATCACCCAGTCAGACACACGGTGCAGGTTGTTCAGGCTTTCTGCCATTTCAGACGAAATTTCTGTCTGCAGGGCAGCCCATTGCTCGTCGTCCCCCAGATGGCGCGCGACGGAACGGGCAAGCTGCTCCTGGACGCGCAGCAGTCGTTCGGTATGGGTTTTGTCGGACGGATGTTTTTCGCCCTTGGTCGGGATTGGTACCTTGCTCTGCCATATCGGAACAGGCAAAGGGACGTAGGTTCGCTCAAAAAAAGTCAACAGCCCGTACACGTACAGTCTGGCTGAAGATGGGGGATCTGCCATAACCACTTGCGACTCGAACGTGTCGAAGGCCACAGTCAGATGCGCAGCTGTTTCAGGGCTGGGAATTTCTTTGCGTGCCCAGCGCAATCTGGGCAGGCTGACCCCTCCGGCCAGCGCTGTGGATTCGAGCATCCAGCGATCTTGTTCAGCCAGTGCACCGGCGCCGCTGCGCCGCTTCTCGCGTGCCTCAGCCAGAAAGCGACCTGCACTTCCCCGCTGTGTCTCCGAAGGATAGAGATTCAGCACAAAGGACTGGGGGGAATTCTCGCGTTCCCGTTCGTCAGAAGCTTCGTGCACTTCGATCTGGCGCCTCTGTACGTAGCCCAGCGAACGTACAATCGTGAAACCATCGCCAGGGCGCAGGGCATGTACATGGAGAAGGTGGGTGGTTTGATGACAAGCAATATAGTTGTGGATTGCGTTGCCCAGAATTTGGGCGCTTTGGATTCCTACGGTTGGCGCTGTGTCCGCACCCTCGTTTTTTCCCAGTGCGCGGGCCAGAAGCGAAAGCGCTGCTTTGGGTTCCTTGTCGTTGTCAGGCACCATGGCTGCTGCATGAAACCCAAGCATATCTGCAAAGACAAAGGTCTGCCCGGCACGCACTCCCGGCAAAAAAGCTGGGAACATTGCACCGTCCAGAAATTTGAATTCATCGCGGATCGTTTTGGCGGGTATCTGTTTTTCAAAGGCGCTGTACAAAACCAGATTGTCGTACGCCGCATGCCATGCCACCCGCAGCGGATGGGACGGCAGCACGATCAGCCCGATCGTTTTGCCGGACAAGGTTTGCACCTCGATCGTGTGGGCCAATGCCGCCAGAGGATCGCTCTCTTCCAAGAAGGCCGCCCATGCCAGCAAATAGTTCTTCACTGTGTCAAAACCATGCTGCTGGTCGTAGACCTGTCCGACCCCACCGCTCAGTCGAAATCGTTCGGCCATCCGTCTGCTTTCTGCGCAGACCCTCTCCCAGCGCGACGTGTTTGGATCGGCGGCGTCGTAGGGTACAAATTCGGCTGCACCTGCCAAGATTCCTGTGGGGTGAATCTGGACACGCCAGCGTCCGATTTCTCCTGAGCGTGCCACCCATTGCTCTTCGACCTCGCGCAGCAGAGGGGGCTCGTAGACCTGAAAATTTTTATTGCGCTGCGCGGTTCGCAGCAGACGAAAGCCTTTGGCGGCCGGCGGCAGAGGGGCTGGTGGGGCAGCTGCCAGTCGCACATGGGCGCGATCGTCCAGTTCGATCACCCCTTCGCTCAAGGTGCGAACCTTTTTGCCCAACCCGCCGGACTCGCGAGCGGTTGCAGTGCCAAAGCGAATGGTGAACTCCTCGCTCTCTTGGGGCTCCACCGCTTCTTTGCCTTGGACACTGATCACGACTTTGGCGCTGACGATGGCATCTTCGTCGAGCTCTTCAAAATCGTCGGCGGTGAACTGGCACTGCTCTTCTGATTTGCCGGTGTGCACCACCTCACGCACTGCAATTTCTTCGTCGTAGGCAGTCAGAAGAGCGACATGGTATTCTGCTGCCCCTTTGGCCAGGTTGTTGGGCAACACTGTCCAGCGCACTCCAAGTTTGGCAGCTTCCTTGTGTTTTTTTGGGGAGAGGTAAAAGACTGGAGGGACCATCCTGTCCTCGTCCTCAGCTTCGCCTTTTTCCAGCCCTGACCATTTGACAAGCTTTCCGTTGGGCATGCGCCATGGGACGAGTTGGAGACTTTGAAGGGTAGCGGCGTCGCTCGCCAGACGCAGCTGATTCACCCAGAGGTGTCTCTGCCCGGCCAGCTGTTTGAGTGCATGGAGCAGCGGCTGGGTGGCTGCGGAACGCACCAGGCGTTCGAGATCATTTTTTTGCAGGTCGCTGGGATTGAGCAGCTGCAGCGACGCAACGCGCTGCGCTGGCGTCAAATTCGGTGAAGGGGCGGCCAGCAGACGCTCGACAAAAATGTGGGACACCCTCAGCGCGTCCGCTGTTTTGACGGTCTTATCCGGGTCTACCGGCCACAGACCCAGCAGATCCAGGAGTTCGCCAGGATCGCGCCTTTCAGCCACAATGCGCACCAGGTAATCGAATTCTGTCCAGAGCGAAATGCTGTAGCGTTTGCCGTACCTGCGCGCGACCTTGATCGCCGATTCTGCATACTGCCGGGTTGTTTTGAACAAATGTTCCTCTATCTCGGTCTCTGCCAGACTCTGGGCAACTTTGAACAGGTCGGCCTCAGCGACCTCCTGGGCTGCGCTGTAGATGCCGTCCATCCCGGCGCCGGCCTCTTCGGTATCTACCAGCAACAGGATCGGGGCTTCTTTGGCCTCGCGCAACTCCACGGCCTGGTCGGCGGTGATGCTTCTTTTCTCGGCAGCGTGCTCTCCAGCAACACGGTACACCTTCCAGCCCCGCGGGGCAAAACTGTCGTCAGCCGCCAGCTCGGCCACCACATCGGGCGTCAGACAGCGGACAAAAGCCACGCTGCCGCGCGCCGGATTTGTGCCCAGCACCTTTTTATTTTCAAAGGCCTGTTTCATGAACCTGCTATGCAGATCAGTCCAATGCATCGTCAGCCGCCTCCTTGGACGGCAAAAAGCGGGGAGTCAGCCGTTTCATAGATTCTGCATCGTTGACACCGAGCAGCAGCCCCAGGTCGCGCAGCCGCCGCTCCAGCGTGCGGCGATTCAGCTGCAGATGTTCGTTGGAAACCGTCATCCCCTCCGGTACTGTATCGACATAAAAACCATACCGATCACGCAAAATCTGGAGAAACTCTTTCAAAGAGAGCGGACGCTGGCCAGGTTTATGGCCGGGACGCAGCAGATGCAGATGCACCAGATAGTCGAGCACGGAATCGCTGAGCAAAAGCGAGCGCACTTCACGGCGCCGCGCGCCAGTTCCTGTGGCCACCTGCCGGGTGACAGTCCGCTTGCGCGCCAGCCCATTGGGTTGTGCGACCAGCAAGACAGAGTCGAAAAGTTTGATCAAATTTTCGTGCGTGTTCACTCGTCTCTGCAGCAGGGTCAGCGCTTCTGCCAGACGCAGAATCGGGTTGGGCTGGGTCTCTTCGTTGTCCAGAAGCGCTGCGGCCTGTGGATAGTCGTCGCGCAGGGAGTTTGCCAGCTCGTTTGCTTTGTTCTCCAAGGTGTATCGCAGAAACTTCCCGTCTGGCTGGCGGTCGTGCAGGAGGTCGCCGAGCAGGTTCAGCCACTCTCTGGCGTAGGGGGTGGATTTGCTCGCCTGTTTTTTTAAATTTTTGTCGAGATCCGTCTGGTAGTCCAGCAGACGCAGCGCCATCAGCACGACAGGAATGTGCTCGCAGCGGCGCATGAAGTCATCCATCGATTGTTCGGCCAGCAGGTACAGGGTGCGCTCCAC
>JAGWYN010000005.1 GCA_018969295.1 Chloroflexota bacterium
GTCTCGGGTGTGGGTGTCTCGGGTGTGGGCGTCTCGGGAACGACTGTAATAGGGAAAAGCGGTTTGATGGTCACTGAGCCTGGTGCGACATCGTCCAAAATAGAAATACCGCCATACGTGACATCGCTGGCCAACAACTCGCCTGTGCGGAAGGTTAAGTCTGTCTGTTCGATTTCTCTGATGGCGACCAGTTCGAGGGTCATCAACGTGAAATTGCTGGTTGGAAATGGGGGATTCAAGGTGCCTGCTGCAAATTGAATGGTGCCTTTTTCGTTGCTATACGTATCTTGCAGAGACATGGTGAGTGTTTGACCCGGAACAATTTCGAGCACCTGGACATAGGTTGGGTCAAAGTCGATTGCGGCGGAGGCACCGTCCACCGGTTGGTGGGTGTTGACCTCGACAGCAACGGTGAACACATCACCGACTGTCACACGGGATTGGGCAGGGCTGATGGCGAGGGTCACATCGCCACTTTGGGGTGTCTGTGGGACCTGTAGTAGGTTGGCTGGGCTGGCAGCTGAAGCACTGCTCAGACAGAGTCCGGCAGTCAGGCTGAGTCCAATCGCCAGAAAAAGGATGGGCAAACTGTATTGGATGTGGCTGAGCCGGCAAGATGGGGGTACTGCAAGAGAATTGAGGAAAGATTTTGAGAATGGCATCGACGGTTGGGCTCCATGGAATAGGCTTGCAGGCCTGGTTTGGGTCGTCAGATGTGGAGAGCAGCCACATCTGACGACCTGGCAACTGAATGTCAGTCGCCCGAGATCATGGGGAGGAACAATGGTGGGGCAAGCTGGTCGACGATGTGGATGGCAACGTCTGCGGTGTCGGCCAGAATGGACTCACCGTCGTAGGTGGCCTCGCTTTGTGCGCCATCGGTGTGCAGGAAGGCCAGTTTGCTGGCACCCAGGCCGACTGTGGCGAATTCGATCGTTGCCAGGGGGACGCTGCCATTCAGAACCGTTGACAGGCTGCCTGCGGCGAAACGAATCTGTCCTTGGGAATTGTCGAATGTTTCTTCCAGCCGTGCAGAAAGCAATTCGCTGACAACGATGCGATTGACCTGCAGGATGGCTGGATCGAACGTGAGATAGGCAGCCACACCGTCGACGGCAAGCGGGGCGGTTTCAAGCCACAGCTGGGCCACAAAGGGTGAGCCGCGCAACAGTGGGCCCGCCGGGAGTGCAATGCCAAGTCGAACGTTGGCCGGGGCTGCCAAGGGTGGTTCAGCTTTGTGCACAGCGGGTAGAAGTTGGCTGTTGCCACTGATACCGAAGTTGCTGCGCAAGATCGAAAAATCTGGAAGGTTGACACAGCCATCGCCGTTGAAATCCGCGCGAGGGTCATATCCGGCATTGGTGCTGCAGCGAGTGAATGTGTTGACCAGGATGGAAAAGTCGATCAGGCTGACTGCATTGTCCCCATTGCTGTCTCCCCCCCGCAAGGTACCGAAGTCGACGGCAGTAAGCTCTTCGGTCACCGTGACGGGCAGGGTGGTGCGCAGGGTATTGTGGCCCCGCACGCCGATCTGGTAAGGCCCGCTCAGACCTGTCAACGTGAAGTAGCCGGAGGCATCGAGCGCTGTGGCCTGCTGGAGGGCTGGTTCTCCAACCAGACTTTGCAGTGTAATCGTCACGGGGATCTGCCAGCGCAGATGGGGAGCTGCGGGTCTGCCGGGCGGCACGGCGCGGCCGACCAGCTGGCGTTCAATAACGCGCACAGAGCCGTTTTCGAGACGATCCAACACGCTGTCGCCGGCATAATAGACGTCGCTGCGGCGAGAATTCTGGCTGACAAAGGTCAGCGGGGTCCCGGTGGAAGAATGTGTGGCTGTGAAAAGGATGGTTGCCAGCACAAAGTCGCTGGTGGGGAGTCCTCCCCCGAGGGCCGCTCCAGCAGCAAAATCAAATGTACCTTGGGTGTTGTCGAACTGATTCTGCAGCAGTGTGGGGAAGGTGCTGCCTGCCGTCACTGCGGCCACTTGCAGCACAGCTGGGTCAAAATTGAGGTGGGCCTCGGCGGAATCGACCGGCTGCGTTGTCTGTACGCGAACTGTCACAGTGAAAGTTTCACCGAGTTGGACCGCAGTGCCAGCGGGGACCACAGCCAGGAGCACGTCGCCTGGATCTGGGGTGGGCGTCGCTGTCGGTGGGACGCTCGGTGTCTGGGTTGCTGTCGGCAGAAAGGTCGGGGTCGCAGTGGGTGTGGGTTGGGTCGGTGTCAGAGCCGCGTTGATCCGCAGTGCTCCCCCGCTCCAGGGGGTAACCGGGACGTTCTGGGGAGAGCTGTTTTTTGTAGAAGCGTCGTTGAGATAGGAATACTGGGCCACTTCAATGTAGTAGATCGTTCCTGCTGTGACCGGCAGAGCGACCCTTGATTGGAGCGTGTTGTTGATGTCGTCGTTGCAAGCGCGGCGGGTCAAGGCCCCGCGGCTGCCTGTAAAGACAGCCAGCACGGTGTCGTAGTTGCTGTTGGCGGTCTGAATTTCCAACGTACCGTTGACCGCAGGGGTCAGCCGATACCATACCGAGGCGAGACCCTGCGATCCGATACACAAAATCGGATCGTCGCCGGCGCGTGTGGCGGACTGCGTATCCATGCTGTGGCTGTAGGGCAGATTGGCCATCACGACAGGCTGTGCGAAGTCATCGTTGGCGGGCGAGACAGGCGAAGGGGTGGGTGTGTTGCCGGCAACGTTCAAGGTGACAGCCAGGGTCAACGTGCCACCTGCCTGGCCGTTGACGGGAGCATCTGTTTTGCTGCGCGGAGCCGCCAGCTGGCTGCTGCCAGGATTGTAGTCAGCGACCTCCACATAGTAGGTGGTGCCTGCTGTGACTGGCAGCGTTGTCTGCGACTGCCGGTTTGTGTTGCTGAGATCATCGTTGCAGGCCAGCTGAGTCAAGGCCCCGCGGCTGCCCGTGAAGACAGCCAGCACAGTGTCGTAGTTGCTGTTGAAGGTGTTGAGTGTCAGCTGTCCGCTGGCCGGCGCGACGAGCCGATACCAGACACTGGCTCCGCCTTGAAAACCAACACAGAGTACGGGATCATCGGCAGCTTTGGTGGCCAACGTCGTTGCCATCGTGCGGTTGAAGGGCAGGGTGGAAATCGAGACAGGCTGCGCGAAGTCGTCGTTGGGCGGCGGGATGGGGGTCGGGGTCGCCGTCAATGTCGGGGTCGGTGTCGGTGGTGTGCCGGTCGGCGTGGGGGTCGGCGTAGGAGCTGGACCCAGCAGATTGTAAAGCAGTCGATTGGGGGAGCCTGAACCAGGGTCGCTGACTGCCCCCGTCGTCGCTGCGTTGCTCAGGCTGGCCGCCACATCAGCCGGCGAGGCGTTGGGCGAGCCTGCAAGATGGAGGGCCACCACCCCGGCGACGTGCGGGGAGGCCATCGAGGTCCCGGAGAGCGAGCCTGCGGCGTTGTCACCGGTATACCAGCTGGAGAGAATGTTGACCCCAGGTGCAAAGATGTCGAGACAGGTTCCGTAGTTGGAGAAAGAGGCGCGCTGGTCACTGCTGTTGGTGGCCCCGACGGTGATCGCCAGCGGCTCGCGCGCTGGGGAGCTGTTGCAGGCATCAGCAGTTTCGTTGCCGGCGGCTACGACATGTACGACGCCGGCGGCAACAGAGTTGCGCAGAGCAGTGTCCAGGGTTGGGGAAGCGCCGCCGCCCAGGCTCATATTGGCAACTGCTGGCTTGGTGTGGTTGATGGTGACCCAGTCGATGCCAGCGACCACCCCGGAGGTCGTGCCGCTGCCGTTGCAGTCGAGCACGCGCACGCCATGCAGCGTCACGCGCTTGGCGACGCCGTAGGTGCTGCCGCCGACCGTGCCGGCGACATGGGTGCCGTGTCCGTTGCAGTCATCTGGGTCGTCGCCGTCGACAGCGTCGTAGCCGGCGCCGATGCGTCCGCTGAACTCGGTGTGGCTGCTGCGAATGCCGGTGTCGATGATGTAGGCGTGGACCCCTTGCCCGTCGGTAGCATAGGTGTAGCTGTTGCTGAGCGGTAAGCTCCGCTGGTCGATTCGGTCCAATCCCCAGGGAGGGCCGGTCTGGGTGTCGTTGGCGGTGAACACCTGGTCCTGCTCGATGTAGGCGACGTCGGCGTCTTTGCGCAATGCTTCGACCGCCTGCACAGAGAGAGTGGCCGCATAGCCCTGAACGGCGCTGTCGTAGAGGTAGTGGATTTGGGCGCCAAACTGGCTCTTTGCTTCTGCCGCTTTGCTGTTGACTGCGGCTGCGGAGAAGACCCGGTCTGCTTTGAATACCACTATGTAGCGGTCAGGAATGCTCTTGCCGGTCGTGGTCAGGGGGGCGACAGCATCGCTGTCGGTCTGTGCGGCAGGAACCTCGCGGGGGACATTGGTGGCAGCCAACGCCGGTGTCAGCAGCAGGGCGAGGGCAGCCAACAGGCTGAAGACCGATAGAGATCTGGATATCAATGAATACATATTGCTGTCTCCTCGCAAAAAATGATACGCGATGCAGCCGATCTTGGCTGGCTACGCTCTTATTATACCATCGGTGGGCAGGCACAAGGAATTGCCTTCTGCAGTGGGGGTCGGCTGCTCTGAATCAGGATTGGCTGTCTGCACATCTGCCGGAAGCTGCATGTGATCGGGGATATGCAGCTCGCTGCCTTCCGGTGCGCTGATTTGCACATGGCCCTGGACAGTTACGTTGCAGCCAAAAAAAACATCTCCAGAGACAGTCAGCCTCTGGCAGCGGCGGAGGGAGGGGGCTCCGGTTGGAAAATGTTGCTGAAGCATCGCGAAAAGTTGGTAGTAGCGGTCGTCCAGCTCTACAGATGGCGGGGTGCCGCTGCATTCAGGAGCCAGGCTGAGCGTATAATCTTGGTTGAGCTGGTAGGCATCTGACATGAGGACGAGCAGATCGTTGTTCTTCTTGACCGGGGCGAAACGAGCGCGCGGCACGCACAGGGCCTGGGCGCGATCGAAGAGGGCGATCGCAGAGCCCATTGCGGTCTCCAACTGATAGACGCGCGGGCTGGAAGGGGAGGAGGGATCGACAGGTTTTTCGTTGCGGATCAAGGGCAACCCCAGCAGACCGTGTCGCTGCTGCAGCGTCGTTGCCAGCACGGACAGGTTGACCCAGAGGTTGTTGGTGTTGAAGAACTGGTAGCGCTGGAGGTCCTGAAAGGTTTTTTCTTCGTCTGGGGGGCACTGAGCCAGTTCGCGAAGGATCAGCTGGCCGGTGGCGGTGCGGGCCAGATGCCCCCCCTTGCGGTCGGCCGGGGTGCGCTGCGCGACTTCCATCAGAAAGGGAAGCTGGCTGCTGGCGAAAAAGCCCAGAATCGAGAGGTCCAGGACGGCGCCCAGGTTATCGACGTTCGAGACAAACGCGTGTTCGTACCCGTGATCAAGCAGCCAGTGGAGCATGCCGCTGTCGGCCAGCGCAGTGTAGAGATCGCCGTGGCCGGGGGGGCACCACGCTTTCTCAGGATCCTGCGGCCATTCGGCTGGCTGCAGGGTCGTTTTCCAGATTTTGGGTTGTTTGTGTTGAAGGAACTCCAGCGGATGGCCCTGGGCAAGATCCGGGTATTTTTGCAGTGCGGCCAGACTTTCTGCGCTGGTGTAAAAACTGTTCATCAACACAAGGGGGATATGGGTTCCACTCTGTTGGCGCAGATGGAGGATCTGACGGGCAATAATGTCGAGAAAAGACAGCCCATTTTTGACGGGCAAGAGCGATTTGGGGCCATCCATCCCCATGCTGGTGCCAAGTCCGCCGTTGAGTTTGATGACAACGGTGCGGCTCAAGGCTTTTTCACCTGCCCTGGGGAGGCATGGATCCAACTCTGTGTAGGTGGGCAGGGTGTCGACGGGCTGCGCTTGATCGTGGGAAATGTAGCCGGTCGCACCGGCGGCCAGCTGGTCGTAGTAAAAATGGTAGTGTTCGATAAAGGTCTGTGAGATGCCCTCAGCGAGCATCTTCTGCTGAAAGGGTGTGAAGTCAGACATCTTTGTCTGCGTCTCCGTTGAGGTGGGTTGATGGAAAGATGCTCACCTTCCGGTTGCACAGCCGACGGTGAGCCAGTCTGAGAGGGGGGCACTGCGAGCTTTGGGGCCGGAGAGCAGTTCGTCCTCCTTCATTCTGGCGGAGAGGGGCTTCTGCCTCAAAGGGGCATTCCAAGGTCTTGATGGCCGGCTCCTCGGCGTTGTTCGCTGCGGGCGCGCTCCTCTTGATGGCGGTCACGCACGATAAAAACCAGAAAAACAGCGTAGGTTGGGATGCCGAGCAGCGCCACCCAGCGGCCCAGATCCCCGCTGCCTGCCGCGCCCAAAAAACAGCCGATGGCGAGCAGCACCCAGACCAAGGAATGAAAATAGCGTAGCACGATCTGTGCGCGCAACGTTCGTCTGGTCAGCCGCCGCAGGCCCGGGCTGGGCCAGACAAAATAGTAGGCAATTGCTACTGCCAGACAAAGCATCCCCCAAAAAAGCAGGGGAATGCCCAGCAAGTTTGCGTCCATGTCCGATTTCCTTTCTGGCCTCCGCAGAAACCGGCACTTTCTGCCAGGGGGTCGAACAGCTCTTGGCAGCGGCCCCCTACGGAGAAAGCTGGGAAAATCTCATCCTTTCCCCCCCGATCTTGTTGCAAAGCTATGGTACCCTCAGCCTGCTGAAATTGACAACTCCTGTCCAAGGCCGTATCGTGAAGAGGAGGGACACGAGCAAGCAAAAGGACTGGCGGAGAGTTTACCGATGAAACTGGCAATCTTGGCAGATATTCATGGGAATTGGCCGGCGCTGGAGGCCATTCTGGTTCGACTAGAGCAGATCCAGCCCGATTATGTGGTGGTAGACGGTGATCTGATCAACGGCACGCCGTTCAGCGGGCAAGTCATCGACTGTGTTCGAAAGCTGAATTGGGTTGTAGTGCGTGGCAACCATGAATTCTATCTGTTGGATTTGGGCACCCCACGCGCTGCTCCTGGCAGTGAGGACTCTGTGCGTTGGGGGACACTCTACTGGCTGCAGAAACAGATTACCGCCGAACAAAAAGCCTACCTGGCGATGTTGCCAGACGAACGAGTTTTTTACCTGCCTGGGACACAACCGCTTCGGATCAGCCATGGACTGCCTGGCCGGAACCGAGTTGGGATTTACGCCAACCAACCGGACGACAAAATTGCCGACGAACTGGCAGCTGTTCCGGAAGAGACGTTTGTGACTGCCCATACGCACATCCAGATCGATCGGCATGTCATCTGGCGGGGTGAACAGGATGGAGAGCTGCGGGCAAACCCACATGGGGATATGCCGCACCCTGCACCGATCGAACGGCACTGGCATGTGGTGAACCCTGGCAGCGTTGGGCTGCCGCTCAACAGACAGCCCAACGCACAATTTGCTGTGCTGGAGAGCCGATCTCTCTCTGCGGTGCGGGGTGGCTGGCAGGTCGAGCACCATCAGGTCTTTTATGACCGTTGTCTGGTCCTGGATGCCTTTGCTACGTCTGGTATGTTGGGGGCCGATGGAATTTTTTCGACCCTGTTCTACTGGGAAGTTGTGACCGCAGAACCCGAAATTCTCCTCTTTTATCGTTGGGCCTACGAGCGTGGCTTGGACCCGGAGCAGTATGAATTGGGAGAGTTGTTTCATCGGTATGGGGTGGAAAGTGGGCGAGCTGGGTATGTCCGCCAGCGAGATCCATTGCATCGGGGAGTATGACGGGACGTTGAATCCGGGTTGGACAAATTTGACAAGAGCATTTATAATAATTTTGCTGTCTACCAGCAGTGGGAGTAGATGTGCGAGGGCCTGAACAATGAAGAGATTTCCATCGCAGCGAGCTAAACAAAAGAGCCGAGGGTCCCAGTATGTTTGCAGTTACGTGTTTTCAGTGTGGTCATGCTGTTGAAATCAGCCCAGATTCCGACCGTTGTGAGTTATGTGGCGCCAATCTGCGCAAATTGATCGGCGCGCAGCAGGCGACGAGCTTTTTTTACCAGCGCGCTGCCGGACTGGCAACGCGCGGCGATCCGCAGGCTGCGTTGGCTGAGGCCGAACGAGGTCTGGCCTATCGGGCTTCTTCTGAACTCCATCTGTTAAGCGCAATTTTGTGTAAACGGCTGGAACTGGTCGACCGGATGCGCTACCATGTCGCGTCGGTGCCGGTCGACGATGTGTTGCGCAGCGAAGCGGAGTGGTTGCTGAGATCAAGCCAGGCGCGCCAGCGTTCTTTGCCCAAAAACGGCCGCGGCAGTGTAGAGTTCCCGCTGCTTTCAGACGACGAACTGCTGCCGCTGTATGTGGATGACGTGCGGCCGACAGCCCGGCTGGCTGTGCCACGCTCGCCGTTGCAAACGTTTGCCATGTTTTTTTCGGCTGTCGTCTTGCTGGGCACGGGCGGGTGGTGGTTTTGGCAGACACCTCCTCAGATCTCTGGCAGCAGCCAATCGCCTGTGGTGGCGGCCACTCCAGAGCAGGTCAGATGGGTACCTGACCCGACACCGACGGTCGCTGTCGCGGACTTGCCGCAACTTCCCGAGGAATCTCCTCAACAGCCTGTCCTGCCGAACGAGCCCCTGGCTGCAACCGATCTGGAACCGTTGGCGGCCGCAGGGGAAGCGATCTTGTTGACAGGGCCGTCGTTTGATGTCAAAACTGTGCTGGTAGAAGCACAAAGACCTGAACTGGCAGAGTCGGTGAACGGGCGCTTGGAGGGCAGCCGTCTGGTGCTGGAAGGCAGTGTGGGCAGTGTCGAGGCCCGCGACGAGTTGGTCCAGTTGCTCAGCCGTCTGCCAGCAATCGAGGACGTTTCGGTCGTCAACGTGCTGGTGCGCCCACTGAACAGCTATACTGTGGTGGAAGGAGACACACTCTGGGGAATCTCGATGAAGCTTTACGGGAATCCCGATCGCATTCAAGACATTTTTGCTGCCAATCAGGCGCTGCTGCCGGCCGCCAATGCCTTGCAGATCGGGATGGAACTACAGATACCTGAATAGGCGTGTCTCTGCTGTGATGGGCCTGTCTCTTCTCTGCACAGGCATGGTGTATCTGGTTAAACCTACCTGGTCAGACCTACACTTGGTGCAGAGAAGTGTTTGGGGCCAACAGGGCTCTTTAGCGGGTCGGATGCATGGGCATAACGACATGCAAAAATTCTTCTTCGCCCATCCCGACTGGGCGAAGTGTCCCTGGCCGGGTCGACTGTGTCGTTTCGAGCACAACCTGTGGGTCGTCGATCTGGCTGAGGACATCGATCAAATACTTGGCGTTGAAAGAAATTTCCAGCTCGTCTCCCTCGACCCGTGCGGCCAGATCGTTGGTGCTGTCTCCAATATCGCTGCTTGTGGCAGCCAGGCTGAGCTGTGCGCTGCGGGTGCTGTTGGCAGGCTGAATTTTGAGCCGAACGATGTTGGCGTTGTCGCGAGCAAATAGAAAGGCGACTCGTACTGCCTTGAGCAGGGCGGCAGTGTCGACAACAGTGCGCGTGGTATGGGTTTTGGGGATGATCGCACGATAGTCCGGAAAATTCGCGTCGATCAGTTGGCTGGCCAGTTCGACGCGGTGAAAATTTCCACCCTTGCCTTCGCTGCTCCGGCCCCAAATCTGAAAAAGAATCTGGTTGCGTTCCTGGGTCACCAGGACCTGCACGGTTCGGCCTTCGTCTGCGTCCGCACTGATCCGTGCCAGTTCGCTCAAGCTGCGTGCAGGGACAATGACGGTGGCAGCTGTCGATGGCAGGCTGCCGTCGACAGCTGCGCTCCGCACGCTGAGCCGGTACCCGTCGGTTGCAGCCATGGTGAGGCGCTCTTCTTTGAAGGTTACCTCAACCCCGGTCAGGGTCGGACGGCTTTCGTCGGTGGAGGCTGCAAAGACTACCTGATCCACCATCTTGCGCAGACCGGTGGAGCCGAGTTCGATCCGGAGTGCTTCGAGGCTGCTGCTGTTGTTGTGCACAACGCTGTCGATGGTTGGAATAATCGGGAAATTGGCCGCATCGATCCCCTTCAGATTGGCTTCGAAGGAAGCGCAGTGCAGATGGAGCGTCTGGGTACGCACGACCAGTTCCAATTCGATCCGCTCCGGAGGAAGGCTGTTGACAAAATCGGTCAGCAGCCGGGCCGGCACCGTGATCGAGCCAACATCTTCTACTTTGGCTCCAATCCAGCAGGTGACCCCAATTTCGAGATTGGTGGCTGCCAGACGCAGCTGATTGTCGCTTGCTTCGAGGAGGATATTGGCCAATACCGGCATGGTAGAGCGTGCTGAAACTGCACGTCCGACGATCGCAAGCCCCTTTGCCAAGTTTTCTTGAAGACAGCTTACTCGCACGGTCTCTCCCCGCTTTCTGTGATTCTATTGTTGGTTAGCCACAGTTGATTAGCCACCACAGTTGATTAGCCACCACAGTTGATTAGCCACCACAAACGATGAAATGCCTTCGCGTCTTTGCGTGAGCCATTTTCAGAACAAGGCAACCGTGTATTCTGGCTCGGATGGTCTTTGATCTGACGATACAGCCTGTTTTTCTGTATAAAGTATACCATCATAGCGCCATGCCCTGAGAAATCCGCAAATCCACAGTCGCAGTTTTGCACCTGATGGGCAGTTTGATATGATCGCAGCCATGTCGCATTGTAAGAAGCAGATTGCTCTCTGCACACAAGGACCTGACAGGGCATTCAAAGAAGCTGCCGGACAGCTTCAAGCAGCGTATGCACTGCTCTGTCAGAGAATGCGGCGTTCGCTGCAGGCGTGTGGATAATTCTCTTGTCTGCTGCTGCCCTGCGCTCGATCGACCATCTGTCGAACTCTTCTCCTGAAGTTCGGCTACTGTTGATCTGCCATGCAGAAGGCATGCAAAATCGTTATTCAGAACTCTCCCAGCGTATCGAACAGGCCGCAGACAGTGGACTGACCGCGTTTGGGTGGGAGCAGGCTAACCAGTTGGCACAGTGGCTGGCGACCCACGAGTCGATCGATGTCTTGTACTCTGGACCGCTGCTGCAAAGTCGATTGACTGCCCAACGGTTGGGGCAGACGTTGGGCCTGGCCCTGACCATAGACGAGCGCATTCCCGGCCGTTTTTCCCCTGAGATCGCATTGCCGTCGCAGTGGAAACTTGCGCAACGTTCTGTGGCCCAGTTTGGGCAGCCCAGGGCGGTCGCCGAAGATTCGCCCTACGGTATCTACCTTCACAGCCTTGTCGATCCAATTGAGTCGATCCTCCAGGCCAACTGGGGGCGCTCGGTGGCGTTGGTGTTGAGTGGCAATGGGGTGGCTACAGCTGTGCGCCATTTTGCAGGCGCCCATGCCTTGTCGATCGCTGTCAGCCATACCGCGATTACGGAACTGCGTCGCCAAGATGGCATGTGGTCGTTGATCTACGTCAACCGCCGCGAACATCTGCCAGTGGCCCAGGCACCTGTTCTCAATCCTCGTGTCAGCTTTGCTGGACTCGATCAAGGCAGTGAGATCACACAGGACATCCTGCGTGTGGTATCTACCTACGCACATATTCCGCAGGGCCGGGAGGCCCAGGGGGGGGCGCTGCGTGCTCTGCGCATGCAGCATTTTTTGAAATTTGCAGAGCTTCCGAAGGAAAGCTGTGTACTCGACGTGGGCGCTGGCAGCGGGCAGCTCGCCCTTCTGCTGGCCGAGGAGGGGGCGCGTGAGGTGATCGGAGTCGACATCAGCCCGGCAATGTTGGAGTCTGCTGAACTCAGCCGTTTGCTCAGTGGATCTCCTGCGGCGGCCCGTGTGAACTTTCGGCTGGCTCCTGCCCATGCTTTGCCTTTTCGCGACGAACGTTTTGATGCGATCGTTTGCCGGTTGGTGCTGCACCACAGCCACCAACCGCAGACCATCTTGGCAGAACTGGCCCGTCTGCTCAAACACAAGGGCATCTTGGTTCTGGCGGACCTGCTCAGCGTCGAGGATCCGGTCAAACGCGCAACACAGAATGCTATCGAGGAGCGGCGGGATTCCAGCCACGTTACGGTGTTCAGCCTGGAGCAGGCACGTCGTTTGGTGGCAGCAGCCGGCTTGCAACTCGATGCAGAACAGACGGTGACCTTTGAACGCAATTTGGAGGAATGGTTGGACGAAATCCAGACGGATGCAGGCGCTCGCAGTGTGGTGCGAGAAATGGTCGAAGCCGGGCTGGAGACAGATGCAGCCGGTTTGAATGTCCGACGGCAAGCCCATACACTGCTTTTCGAACAGCGCCTGTTTTATGTCAGAGCGATCAAACCATGACTGTCGAAATCACGGCCGTTGCAGGATCTGTCAGGTCGAGGTCGTTGGTGGGCTTGGCTGTCTGCCGTCAGATTCACTCGGGGAGTGACAGCCGGCGAGCATTGACCAGCCGCTGTAAGTCGTGCACCGCCACCAACAGATTGGCCCCGCGCGCCCCTGCGCTCACTGCGATCGCTTCAAAGTTGCCAGCGCGATCGTCCAAATAGATGTCAAAGCCCTTGTTGACCAGCGCCAGTGCACTGATGCCGCCAGCCTGTAGACCGGTCAACGCCTCTGCCTGCTCGCGTGTTGCCATGCGGGCTTTTTTGAGATGGACTGCCCTGGCAAAGATCCTGAGATCGAGGGTGACCGGGCCTGGCACGATCACCAGCATCGGTTTGCGGCGCGGTTCATCGCCAAGAACGACCAGCGTCTTGAAGACCTGCTGGGGAGGCAGCCCGATGGCAACTGCGACTTCAACGGCCGAGTGAATGCCAGCGTCGTAGTCGTAGAGAAACAACTGGTAACGAATTTTTTGGTTGTCAAGCAGTCTTGTGACATTATTCTTGAAGGGTTCAACCATTGCGCTCTCCATCCGGTGTTGAGACATGTGTCTGGCCTGTTTCTTCTGCGAGCAGGAAACAGGATGCAGCCTGGCAGTCTAGCGCTCTCTTGCGAGCAACGCAAGCTGGACAGGGATGAATGTGGGGCTGATCTGCCTTACGGGGTGCGGAAAGGGGGGGCGGCGTTGATCTTTCCAGAGCTGTTCGGGGGAACAGTCATCCTGTTGCTGGTGTTGTTGGGAGGGGGCTGGCTGGCCACAACGGTGCAGAGCAGACGCCACAACCAAGGAATGACAGAACACTTTGCCGCCGGGTTGCGCAGCCGAATGGTCTTGGCACAGACTGTTTCGTCTCGCGGGTTTGTCGCGCATCTCGTCCCACCGCCAGAACCGTTTCACCAGATCGAGGTGAGGTGCCGCACGGTGGCAGCGTTTGACCCTATCGGGCTATTTTTCTACTGGGTGCGTGGCCAGGACGACCATCTGACTGTGCGTGGCCAGCTGCGTGAGCGCCCTGTGGCCGAGCTTCTCTGGGAGCGTGGCCGTATCCCCGAGCGAGCTTTGACGGGACGAGCCCATACAACCCTGTGGCAGCGACGATACTCCGAACTGCTGGCCAGCGAATATGCAGTGCGCGGCGCCGATACAGGGGCGATCGAGCATGTCTTTGTCGATCTGCAGGCACGTTTTGGGGGGCTGCTGCGCCGGGTCAGCCTGGTGGCAGACCGCGAGGAGTGGCAGCTTGAAGTCGTCTTGAAAAGCAGCGAGCTGCGTGCGGCGGATACGCCAGCGTTGATGATTACATTGTGCAGTTTGGCGCGCGCTGCGCTGCCGCACCTCATCCGGTCGTCTGCTGTTTTGGGATGAGTTGTGCTGCGTGGTGTGCGATGTCTATTCAAATCAATCCGAGGAGAAAAGTGAAATGGCAGTGAAGCATGTTCGGCTGGGCAAGCATGGAGCCCTCGTCAGCAATTTGTGTCTGGGTACGATGAATTTCGGCTGGGTGACCGCCGAAGAGGAAAGCTTTCGGATCATGGAGCGGGCGCTTGAGCTGGGGATCAATTTTTTTGACACGGCAGATGTCTATGGCCGGGGGATCCAGCATGGAGCGACCGAAGAGATCATCGGACGTTGGTTTGCACAACAGGGCGGGCGGCGGGAAGCTGTTGTTTTGGCCACCAAAGTCTATAACCCGGTGACGCGCCAGGGAGCCAGGCCAGAGCCCAATACTGACGGGCGCAGCCTGTCAGCGTACAAGATTCGCAAGCACTGTGAGGGCAGCTTGCGCCGGCTGCAGACCGAATGGATCGATCTGTATCAGATGCACCATGTCGATCGCGAGTGTCCTTGGGACGAAACGTGGCAGGCGTTCAGTGCGCTGGTCAACCAGGGCAAAGTGGTGTATGTGGGGTCGAGCAATTTTGCTGGTTGGGACATCGCGACCGCCTGCCAGGAGGCAGCCCACCGTCATTTGACCGGTCTGGTGAGCGAACAGAGCATCTACCATCTGGACAACCGGATGATAGAGCTGGAGGTGATTCCTGCCTGTCGTCACTATGGACTGGGATTGATTCCGTGGAGCCCGCTGGGCGGTGGGCTGCTTGGGGGAGCATTGGAAAAAGCCCAGGCCGGGCGTCGGATGAGTGCGGAATTTGAGCAGCGGGTCGGACAGAAACGCTCACAGTTGGAGGCCTACGAAGCCCTCTGTCGCTCGCTCGGTGAGGAGCCAGGTGCTGTCGCTCTGGCCTGGCTGTTGCACAATCCAGCGGTCACAGCCCCAATCATCGGTCCGCGTACAGTCGAGCAATTAGAAAGCGCTGTGCGGTCGACCGAGATCGTGTTGAGCCCAGAGACGCTGGCAGAACTGGATCGGATTTTTCCAGGACCGGGCGGTGAGGCACCCAAGGCATACGCCTGGTAGCACGGTGACAGACTGACACCTTCCGGTCGAACCGGCGCAACAGCGCATGCTGTCTGTCAACAGGTGTGTTGGCGACATGGCTGTTGCGCCATGCACCCGTTCAAGCAACATAAGCAGGTCGGGGGCGTCAGACGCCGCAGTGAGGAGCCGCCCCAACAAGTGGTCTCGACGATCGTGGGTGGCTCCAGTCGTCGAATCAGACGGTCATGCCATAGAAGATGACCAGGCTGAGCAAAAAATATTTGTGAGGATGTCAACTCAAGCTTATGATAGAATTTTGACATGACAAACCAATCTGAAATCAACACAAAAGCAAAGAGTGCTCCCAAGAAAAGCACCGTTCGGCATAAACGGGTGGCTGAAACACTGAACGCTCTCTGTACCTGAAGGAGAAAACCGACCATGAGTGCCATGCGTGTTGCACGTGACACAACTCAAAAAATCCACACAAATATGGCGCTTGTGTGCGCGGACCCACTGCATGTGAAAGTCGAAGACGCGGCCACATTGCCCGTCCTGTTGCAGCAGATTGCGGCCGAGGTCATGGGCCAGCAGATTGTCTATGTGCAGGCCGACGGCAGCGAGCAGCGCCAATCCTACGCCGAGTTGCTGGAATCCGCAGAACGCATTCTTGCTGGTCTGCGACGGCAAGGTCTCCAGCCTCAGGCCAGGGTGATCTTGCAATTGCGCCACAACCAGGACGTGCTGCCTGTCTTCTGGGCTTGTCTGCTTGGCGGTTTTACCCCATTGATTACCGCTGTGCCGCCCACCTACGGCACGACAAACAGCGAGCTGGAACGGCTGAAACAGATCTGGCGGCATCTGGAGCAGCCTCTGATTGTGACAGACACCGTCCCCCAGGCGGTTGTGCGCGATCTAGATCGCTGGCTGTCGGTGACGCCCAACCAGATAGTCAGCGTTGAAACGCTGCGCGAGCATAGCCCTGATCCGCTCCATCATCTGGCCCTGCCCGACGACATAGCATTGTTCAGCCTGACCTCTGGCAGCACAGGTGCACCCAAACTGATCCCGTTGACCCACCGCAATTTGCTTGCGCGTGCCCGGGCGGCCAACCACAACTGCGGCCATACCCGCCAGACCGTCTCCCTGAACTGGCTGCCCCTGGAGCATATCGGCCCCATCTCCGATCTGCATCTGCGCGCTGCGGTGTTGGGCTGCAAACAAATTCTGGTGCCCAAAACGATGGTGGCAGGCAATCCACTCCAATGGTTGCATCTCATTGATCACCACCGTGCTACCTACAGCGCCTCTCCCAATTTCGTTTTTGCGTTGATCAACAGCACGCTGGAAAAAATCGTCAGTGATGTCTCCCCAGCCTGGGATCTCTCCTGTGTGCAGACCCTGCTCTGTGCCGGTGAAATGGTCTCGCCGGAAACCATGGAAACATTTTTGTCCAGAATGACCGCCTACGGGCTACCGCCGACGGCCCTGCAACCCTGTTTCGGCATGGCTGAAATGGGATCGGGCATCACGTATTATCAGGCCAGCGCCCATGCACCGATCAAGGCTTTCTGGGCGGAACGGGCTTCGCTGGCGGGGAAAGTGATGCAACTGCCGCCCCACGCCCCGAACAGTATTGGCTTGATCAGCCTTGGTTCACCGATTCCAGGCGTTTCTATACGCATTGCGGACGCCGAGAATCGCATCCTTCCTGAGTTCACCGTGGGACGCGTTCAGGTGCGTGGCGCAGCGGTCTCCTCTGGCTATTACAACAATCCCACTGACAACCAGCAGGTTTTTCTGGCCGACGGCTGGTTTGACACAGGCGACCTGGGTATGATCCTAGACGGGGAGTTGGTGCTCACCGGCCGGACCAAAGAGAGCATTATTGTCAACGGGGCCAACTACGCCAATAGCGAGATTGAAGCGGTGGTAGAGCAGATCCCCGGCGTAGAGCGCTCGTACACCGTGGCCTGCGCCGTGCGCATGCCCGGCAGCACGAGCGAAGAGGTTGCCCTTTTTTTTTGCCCGCAAGATAGCAATCGAGACCTGCCCACCCTCTTGGATCAGATCCGGCAGACCGTCGCCAAAACCATTGGCATTCCCCTGGATTATCTGATCCCCGTCACCCGCGCCGATGTGCCCAAGACGGCGATTGGCAAATTGCAGCGTGTGAAGCTGGCAAGCCGGCTAGAGGCAGGCGACTTCGAAGCCATGCGCCAGCAGCAGACGGAACGATCTCTGCCGGCGACGCCCCCACGAACAGCCCTGGAACGTCGGCTGGTGGCACTCTGGCAGGATGTTTTGGGGGTAGCGCAGGTGGGCATCGACGATAACTTTTTTGCTCTGGGCGGTGCGTCGCTCAACGCCGCGCGGCTGATTGCCAGGATGGAAGCAGAATTCAACGACACCTTCCATGTCGTCGCCGTTTTCAACACACCGACCATTGCCGAGTTGGCCGCCTACCTTGAAGCAGAATATCCCGCCACCATCGCCAAAATGGCGGGGCAGCCGCACAATGACAACGGCGCCCATCCCTTGCTGGCCCCTGCTGCGCCGCTTACCGCCACCGACGTCGATGAAATTCGCAGCCGCCTGCCGATGGTTCTTCCCTTGCGCCAACAACCTACCCAGAAGAACCCGTCGGCTATCTTTGTCCTGGCTTCGGGGCGTTCCGGCTCTACCTTGCTGCGGGTGATGTTGGCCGGCCATCCGCGCCTCTTTGCACCGCCCGAACTGGTACTCATGGGCTACGAGACCCTGGCAGAGCGAGATGCAGCCCTCACCGGCGAAAGCAGCATCTGGCGCGAAGGGGTGCTCAAGGCCATTACCCAACTTTATGATTGGTCACCGGAACAGGCCGAGGCATGGCTGGCCAGACTGGCAGCCCAGGGAACAACAGTTCAAGAACTGTATCGTCATCTGCAAGCGCAGCTGGCCGACGCGCCTACGCCGCGTATTCTGGTGGAAAAGACGCCGCAGGACACGCTCAACCTGGAAATCCTGCGACGGGCCGAACGCTATTTTGACCAACCCCGCTATATTCACCTGACCCGTCACCCGCACGGCGCGATTCGCTCCTTTGCGGATGCTCGGCTGGATCAGTTGATGTATGCACTGATGCCAACCTTGCGTGGCGCAGCGGGCGCGCGCAAGATTTCCACCGCTGCCCTGGGCGAAGCAACCTGGCTGATCAGCCAACAGAACATCCTGACCTTCTTACAAGAGGTTCCACCGCAACGTCAGCAGCGGATACAGTTTGAAACCCTGGTGCGCGAACCACAAGAGACCATGCAAAACCTGTGCAATTTTCTGGGGATTGATTTTGTAGAGGGCATGGTCCACCCCTACCAGGAAACACAGCAGCGTATGACCACCGGCCTACACCAAGAATCGCGCATGTTGGGAGATGTTAAGTTCCATCATCACAAAACCATTGACCCCACCATCGCCGACCGCTGGCAAGAATCCACCGCGCAGACGCCGCTGGGCGAAGTCACCTGGGCGATGGCACAGGAATTGGGGTACGAACGCCCTGTGCAGCGCCCAACTTCCAATCGGTCTTCCGCCAAAATCGAAAATTGGCTCATTCGCCCGCAACCCAACCCTGGCGCCGCATTGCGCCTCTTCTGCTTTCACTATGCCGGCGGGAGTGCAGCGCTGTTCCAACGCTGGTCATCCCATCTGCCGTCGGCGATTGAAGTGTGCGCTCTGCAACTGCCGGGACGCGGCAACCGCCTGAGCGAAACACCCTACACCGATCTGGCAGCACTGACCGCCCTCCTGATCGACGTACTGCGCCCGGAATTGGATCGCCCCTTTGCGTTTTTCGGTTACAGCATGGGGGGACTGCTGGCCTACGAGATGGTGCGCACCTTGCGCCGATACGATCTGCCCTTGCCTGCCCATTTGTTGATCGCCGCCCGCCGTGCGCCCCACTTTGCGCAGCCACGGCCCTATCTTTCGCAGTTGTCCGATGACGAAATCGTGCAGACCTTGCGGGAGGCGGGCAACGCTATCCCCCAGGAGATGGCCGCAGATCAGGCGGTGTTGCGCTTGATGTTGCCGACCCTGCGCGCCGATTTTCAGCTGGCCGAGGGCTACCAACACACGGAGGATGCGCCGCTGACCTGCCAGATAACCGTCTTTGGCGGGAGCGACGATACCCACGCCACTGCTGACCATCTGAACGGCTGGAAGCGATATACTACACAGCCCTTTCAAGCCCACTGGTTCGACGGCGGACATTTCTTTTTACACAGCGCAGAGAGGGCTTTGCTTCAGGCCATCGCCCAAACCGTTCTCGTTGAGGGGGAGCAAAAATTCGTATGACGCTATTTGCCAAGACGCCCCAGGCCGATGAAAGCTTTTGGGGGCAGCTGCGTAAACGACTTGCCGGGCAACTCGCCCAGACGCCACAGCCTTATCAGAATGGCGAGAATGGCATGCATCGAACGCCTGACACCTTGTTCCCCCTGACCGCGCTTTGGAAGAAGAGCGAAGTGCTTTACCCGAGACATCTGCCAGAGACAGCCTGGCGTAATGCCAGCCAGCCGACACTCGGCGAAGTGCTCTACCCGAGACATCTGCCAGAGACAGCCTGGCGTAATGCCAGCCAGCCGACACTCGGTAAAGTGCTCTATCCGAGACATCTGCCAAAGACAGCCTGGCGTAATGCCAGCAGGCAGCGGCCGACACTCGGCGAAGCGCTCTACCTGAGACATCTGCCAGAGACAGCGGCGTTGAATGTCGATCTCGCTGCGCTGGCAAACGAGGTCTATGACCTGGGCAAAGAAGTCCTGGATCGGGGTGTGATTGTGCTGGAACGGGTGGGCGAAGAGCGGATCAAACCGATTCTGGGGGACCATGTGCGTGAAAGACAACTGCGCGAATTTGAAAGTGCGGCCTCCGCCCAGCCACGCAGTCCCATGACACAGAAGGTTGACCGAGATTTTGCAGTTGGATCGGCCTCCCTAGGCCTTGCGATTGCTGGTTCAGTCCTTTACCCGCCCTTGTATCTGCTCAGCGTCCCAGGTCTGCTCTATAGCGTGCGCCACATGTTTTTGAACAGCTATCAGAGCCTGCGCAAAGAGGGCAAAGTCCACGTCAATACGCTATCAAGCATTACCATTGCCGCCTGTCTGTTCGGAGGCCAGTTTGCCGCCGCCGCTACGACAGGTTTTTTCTATAGCTTTAGCCAATGGCTGTTGCTTCAGGTTAAAAACGATTCCAAACAGAGCCTGGTCAACGTCTTCCGGCTCTCTTCGCAAATGGCCTGGGTGCTGGTCGATGGCGTGGAGGTACAGACCTCCATCGAAAAAGTGCGACGGGGCGACACGGTGGTGGTCAATGCCGGTGAGCTGATTCCCGTCGACGGGGTGATTGCGCAGGGCATGGCGAGCGTCGATCAACAGATGCTGACGGGTGAAGCTCAGCCCGTGGAAAAGAGTGTGGGCGACAGGGTCTTTGCGCTGACGCTGTTGTTGACAGGCAAGATTTTGGTGGAAGTAGAAGAAGCGGGCAAAACCACCACCGCAGCTCAGATCGGCCAGCTGCTCAACCGCACCACCGAATTCCGGGCAGGTGTGCAGTTACATGCGGAGACGTTGGCCCAAAAAACTGTCTGGCCCACGCTGGCGCTCAGCCTGCTGACCTGGCCGTTGTTGGGGCCAATGGGCGCCGTAGCCGTGGTAGCGGCCCACTTTGGCAACCGCATGAACGCCATCAGCGGGATTGGCATTCTCAACTACTTTCGCATTCTGTCCCGCCAGGGAGTACTGGTCAAAGATGGTCGCACGTTGGAGATGCTGTGCGATGTTGATACAGTGGTCTTTGATAAAACAGGAACCCTCACCCAGGAACAGCCTACCCTTGGCCCCATTCACACTTGCCCTGGCTATGACGAAACCCGTGTGCTGACCCTGGCCGCCGCCGCTGAGTATCGCCAGACCCACCCGGTTGCCCGGGCCATTTTACACGCCGCCCACGAACGCCACCTGGCCTTGCCGCAGATTGGGGATGCTGCCTATCAAGTCGGATATGGCCTGCGCGCTCAGATCGAAGGGAGCCTGGTGCGCGTGGGCAGTATGCGCTTTATGGAAGAAGAGGGGATTGAGATCCCGGCGTCGATTCGTGAAGCCCAGGCCCTCTGTCATGAACAGGGGAACTCGCTGGTGCTGGTAGCCGTCGATGCGCAGATCGGCGGTGCGCTGGAACTGCTGCCCAACTTGCGCCCTAAAGCCAAAGAGGTGATTGCGGGGCTGCACAAGCGCGGGATCAAGTCGATTGTGATTATCTCCGGCGATCACGAACTTCCTACGCGCAAGCTGGCGGAGGAACTGGGCATTGATCGCTACTTTGCCCAGACTCTACCCCAAAACAAGGCGGCGATTGTTGAGCAACTACAAGGCGAAGGGCGTACCATCTGCTACGTAGGCGATGGTATTAACGATACCATCGCCCTGAAAAAGGCCCAGGTGTCTGTCTCGCTGCGCGGCGCGTCCACAGCGGCGACAGACACCGCGCAGATTGTTTTAATGGACCAGAATCTGGCTCAACTTTGCCACTTGTTGGACCTTAGCCGCGAATATTCGTCCACAATGGACAACAGCTTCAAGCTCGTCTTGATTCCGGTGGCGCTGGGCATCGGCGGCATCTACCTGGCCGATTGGCAAGTGGTCCATGTCCTGCTCCTCAAGCAGCTCTTCACGCTTTTCAGTTTGGGCAATGTCATGTTGCCGTTGCAAAAATATCGAGCACTCTTGACAGACCAGAACAAACAGACAGCACGTTTCCCAGAACCACAAGGATAAAGGACACGTCCCATGTTGAATTTCAACTATGCCTTGGCGGACGATGGCACAGGTAAACCAATGGTCTATCCGCCTTTTATCACGCAAGCTGGGCTGGACAGTTTGCATGATCGCTTTATCGTTCGAGACGACGACGTTTTTATTGTTACCTATCCCAAAGCCGGGACCAACTGGATGCGCCAAATTCTGCACCTGTTGAGCCACAACGGTGAACAGGGCGAACAGACCTCGCGCGAAACTGTGCCCTTTTTGGAAAAAGAGGCATCGCTGGGCAACTGGGCAACCCTGGACTACAAAGGCAACCGCCGTTACTTCATGAGCCATCTGAGCTATGACCTGATGCCGGGCATCCGAAATAGCCATGCCCACTACATTTATGTGGCGCGCAACCCCAAAGACTGCGCCAAGTCGCTCTTTCACTTCATGGTCAGCCGTGCTGATATGCAATTGCAAAATGGCTGGGATGACTTTTTTGAGGCATACGTGCAAGGACTTGTCCCCTATGGCGTCTGGTTTGATCACAATTTGGCGTGGTGGCAGGCCAGCCAGCAGACCAGCAATATTCTCTTTGTGAAATATGAAGAGATGCAGAAGGATTTGGCCAGCGTGGTTGAACAAGTAGCCGACTTTATTCATCTGCCCTTGATCCCGCTCCTGCGCGATCAAGTGGTGGCGCAAAGCACCTTTGAGGCCATGGCCTCCAATACCAAAGCCAATTGGTCGCTCAATGCCGGCCGTCACAGATCTGCCGACAAACATCTGCGCAAAGGCGTGGTGGGCGATTGGCGCAACTCGTTTAGCGACGCACAAAATGTCCGCTACGACGCCCTCTATCGCCAAAAAATGGCGGGCAGTGGCCTCACTTTTGAGTTTGAATAGACAATACGACTGACTTTAGGAACGACGCCGACGCAACCAACCCCACGAAAACCCCAAAAGCACAGCTCCGCTTAACCCAGTACCACTCAACAGGACCAGCAGGCGTGGCTCCAACAGACGCACCGTGCGGGACGCCTGGGCTTTTGTAAGAGAAAGCAGCGGCCCGGCTGTAGCCGAAGGCAACGCAGTCCAGGTTGCTGTGGGCAGGGGCGTGGGGGGAACTGTGGGCGTTGCTGTAGGTGTTGCTGTAGGTGTTGCTGTAGGGATTGGTGTGGGTGTTGCTGTAGGGATTGGCGTGGGGGGCACCGTGGGAATTGCCGTTGGGGGGAGAGGTGCGGGCGCTTCAGCGACTTTTACCTCTGCTGCAGGTGTTGGGGTTGCTGTGGGGGGGAGCTCGACTGCAGGGGCGCTTTCATCTGGAGAGAGGCTGATGGCATCGATCAAGATCAGATCGTAGGCTGCACTTTGTGGATGGTCTGCCAGAAAAAAGATTGTGATGGTTGGGGCGACTGCGCGTGCCCGCACGTCGATGTTGACATCGGGCGGCGGATAATTGAGGATGCGCCCCTCGCCCCAGTGCATGGGGCCCCAGATAACGGTCGGCGCATTGGGGTTGGTGCCGCCTGTGGGGTCAATTCCCAACTGGCGGCCAAAGAGGTCGGGGACATTGGGGGCTCCCCAGCCGATGCTGGCGCGATAGCCGGCACCTGGTGTGACTTGGACCTGGGTAAAAATTCCGGCTTTGAAAGGGCTGGTGCTGGCTATGGTGAGGTTAAAACCTCCGAAGAAGGTGTGTTCGTCCTGCAGATACTCTGGCGAACCGTACAGGATGAACGGGCTCCACCCGGTCGGAATCTGCAGCGGTCGTGCGCCGGTAAAGGTATCCATCCCGCAGACGGCTGCCGGCAGGAGGTTGGGGGGAGCACAAGGATCAGCAGCCTCTGCCCGCTCTGTGGCAGCCAGGAGCGCCAATCCAGCCAGGAGCAAGGTTGCCGGCCATGGGCGGCGACGCAGCAGGTGTCTAAACCAATTCATTCATGGGAGTATATCTGTTGGAGGGGGCTGTACGCAAAATCAGGGGACGACCTGCAAGTCGGTGAGGGCAGCAGGGGTGCTGGCGGGCCAGTCGGGAGGAATGGACAAGCCGTCTGAGCTGCGCCGGAGGCCGATCAGGAGCTGGTAGTGGCCGGGCGGCAAGTCAGGCGGAAGTTGGAAGTCGTACAGATCGCGCACGGGGATCTCGGGCAGCCAGCTTCCGCTGGGGTATTCATATCCGCCGAGTGGAAAAATCCATTCGACCTGTGGGGTGTGGGTGGAGTCCCGCAGCTGCAGGAGCACCTGGTAGCTCTCGCGATAGGGGTGGGCCTGTGGGCGCCAGAACAGAGCGGCGTGTACCCAGTCCCCGGGCCGCAATTGGGAGGGGGAGATCTGCGCGGCCAGCAGGTCGAGATAATCGAAAGAGAGTTTGGCTGGGGGCAGGCGTGCTGGGGGGGCTTTGGGGGGGAGCACGGTGACTGAGCCCAGTAGAAGTCCTTGGTTGTCGGTTGCAGCGGCATTGGGAGGCAGGGGGTCACCTGTATCGGGGGAGTAGACGAGCAGTTGTAGGGTGTAGTCATCTGGCTTGAGGCTGGCTGGGAGCGGCAGCACGAGCGACTGGAGGAGGCTCTGTCCAGCCTGCCAAGTATCGGATGCGGGCAGGAAGGGGGCATCATGTTGGGCAGCAAGCTGTCCTTGGCGGTCGTAGAGGCGCAGGCTGGTGGTCAGATTGGGCAAGGAGGTGCGTGCATGCCAGCGCGCTGGCCAGTAGAGGGACCGCCCTGCTTCGACACTTGTGTTTTTCGCGTAGTCATATAGACAGATTTTTTGGGCAAAGCAGGAAATGTCCGGCTGAGCAAGAAGGGGTGGACTTGTGAGTTTGGGGGTGGCATAGAGCTGAACAAGGCCAAAATCTCGTCCGGGGATGGGCTGTTCGTCCAGGAGGAGCAGGTGGCTGTCCAGCCATTGTCGTACGACGCCCTGGGGGTCGCTGACGGTGTCGTAGAGGCGGTAGTGCCAGATGCGCGTGCTGTGTTCAGCGACAGTGGTGAGGAGTTTTTGGGTATTGGCAGCAGAGAGCGCAAAAAAATCGCTGGCTGGGTCTCCCCAGCCGAGGGTTTGTGCGCCGTCGACGCTTCCTAACCGAACTGCTGCTGGCCGAGAGACAGTTTGGGCCAATTTTTTCGTGTAGTCAAATAAAGAGAACGAAAAAAGAATTTCTTCTGAACTGCTTCCATCAAGGCCTACAGGTTGCGCTGGCCAATAAATCTCCAAGAGAGGATAAATCCAACCTGCATTGACCAAAATAATGTCACCGGGCTGCCAGCGAGCAGCCAATGCAGCGACCGCTGCGCGATGATCATCTGTTCGATGGGGTGCACTGCTCCAGTAATTTTGTACTGCCAGCAGGGTTGTTCCTCCCCAGATCAACAATCCGCAGCCAGCAATCAGTCGACTGCGCTTCCAAAATTGTTGGAACAGGGCAGATGGGATGAGCAAAAAAAGCGGCGAATACAAGAATACATAGCGGACGTGATAGATGGGGGTCCCGAACAAGGTCAGAACAAACAACAGCGCGATCGGCAGAAAAACGACGGCCAGCACCCGGCGAATGGCTGGATACGTCTGGTTCTGTCGCAAAGCTACAAACACGCAAAAAGCCACGCCCAAAGCCCAAAGCCAGCTGGCTGGGGCAGGAGGAGACTGCCCCAGCCAGAGCGCTGTTGCTGCTTCAGAAAGACTGGCGAGAAAAGTTTCTGTCGTCGTCCAGGGGGTCCGCCAGGGGGGGACCGGAGGCTCTAGTATTTGATGCAGTGCAACAGGCAGCCAAGGCACAAACAGCAGGAGCACCCCCCCCTGGGCAGCCAGCCAGGGGCCGACCCGCAGAGCACGGCCGGGTCCATTGCGCCAGATGTTCCAAAACATCCAGATATTGAGGGCTGCCAGCCAAAACGCAAAGTAGTAGAGGGTGTACAGCCCAGCTGCGGCCCCCCCTACATACACAGTCAGCCAGCGGGCTGGGCTGCGGTTTTCTTGGAACCGCAGCCCAGCCCAAAAACACAAAAGGGCCAACGCAGCCCCGACGGTATACATTCGCACTTCCTGGCTGTACCACAGCTGAAAAGGGTGAAAAGCTGCAAGCCAAAGGGCCCCCAGTGCGACAGCAGGAGAAAACAAGCGGCTTCCGATGGCATAGATCAGCCCCATGACCACGATGCCGGCCCACAGGCTGGGCCAGCCGTAGAGGAATTCAAGGCCGTATTCCAGAGATGGAGAAGCAATTGTTTGCCAGAGATGCAGAAGAAGGTAATAGCCAGGGGGATGGATGTCCCTGGCGGTATGGGCAATCATGGCACCGACAGGCTGGCGGGCCAGATAGACACTGACAGTTTCGTCGTACCAAAACGATTCCGCGCCGAGCTGATGCAGGCGCAGCGCAAACCCAGCCAAAACAGCGACAAGCGCAACAGGACGATATAAAAAGGTAGATGTGGTTCGGTACACGGCAGTCAGATGGCTTTTGGTAAAAACAGGCATTGCCAATTTGATTGTACTTGCGGATCGCTGTGCTCCCAACTGGACAGCTGCGTAGAACAAGTTTCTGGCACAAGTGCAATCAAAAAAATGGCGATGTGCACCAAAGTTTCAGGTATACTTTGTCGTTCTTGCGTCGATTGGATACAATGTCGCAATGGCATCCACGATAGCAGATCGCCCAGGCATGGCGCAAAAAGAGCAGAGCCCTCCTGGTTTGCGCCAGCAATCTCTCTGGGCTGCTGTGGCTGCTGGCCTGTCTGTTTTTTTGGTTTGGGTGTATTGGCTGACCGCCAATTGGGTGGTGGTCACTGTCGATGGCCATCGCGAGGTTGTCCACACGCATCGGACGACCGTCGCCGCGTTGCTGTTGGATCTAGGAGTGACCCCACATCCTGATGACCGGATTACACCATCGTTGGAGAGTGAACTGACCCGCAGCCAGGCTGTGACCGTAGATCGGGCGCGCCCGATCCGGCTGAGCGCTGACGGCAAGGATCGCATCCTGTTTAGTTGGGGCGATACCCCCCAACAAGTTCTGGAAGATGCTGGGATTCTGGTCGACACCTACGACGAAATTTTGGTCGATGGAGAGTCGTGGGGAAGGGCAGATCGCCTGCCGATGGCTGTGGAGGAGAAATTGCCGGCCACCTACGATCGTGGTTTTGGCTGGAATCGTGTGCACATCGAACCGTTGCAGATGCGCATCCGTCGTTCTGTGCCGCTTGTGGTTTATGAAGGCGCAGCCCGGTACATGATCTACACCACTGCTCAGACGGTCGGCGAAGCGCTGCGTCGCAGCAACGTGACACTTTACCTTGGGGACCGTGTGCTGCCAAGCCTGGGCAATGCGGTCACCGCCAATCTAAGTGTTTACATTCAGCGCAGCGTTCCCGTCTTGATGCAGTTTGATGGGAGGGCCGTCAAAACACGCACCCAAGGGGATACGGTTGCCGACGCGTTGAGTGACCTGGGGATCGTGTTGACAGGTCTGGATCGGGTTGAGCCCTCCCTGGAAGCTCGGTTGTACAATAATCTCAAAATTGTCGTGACGCGCGTGAATGAAGATGTGGTCGTTGAAGAAGAGATTGCCCCCTACGAGACAGTCTACGTGGCAGACCCAACCCTGCCTTTGGACAGTCAACAGCTGTTGTCGAACGGTGCAGAAGGAATTACACGCAGCCGCTATCGGGTTCGCTATGAAAATGGAGAGCCGATCAGCCGAGTGCTGGAAGATACCTGGCTGGCTCAAGAACCTGCCGATCGGCGGATCGCGTATGGGCAAAAAATCGAAGCGCTGACCGAAAGAATGAGCGATGGGAGTCTGATTACATACTGGCGTAAAATTCGCATGTTGGCGACCAGCTACAGCCCTGCTTCGGCAGGAGGCAATCGCACGCGCACCGGGGATGTCGTGCGTGCGGGGGTGGTGGCGGTCGACCCCCGCTTGATTCCGTTGCGTTCTCAGGTCTATGTTCCTGGCTATGGCATCGGCGATGCACTTGACACGGGAGGAGGAATCCTTTCGCGGCGGATCGATCTGGCCTATTCTGATGAAAGCTTTGTCTCTGTGCGCCGGTGGGTAGATGTTTATTTGCTCTGGCCTCCTCCCCCGGACAATTCAATCACGTGGGTCGTGCCCAACTATCCTCCTCTTCCTCAACAACCATGACAATCACCGCAGATTCTTGGCTGAGACGTATTTCTTTTCCTCTGCTTGGGCTCATTTTGTTGGGAGGATTGACGCTCCGAGTTTGGAATCTCAATTTCGACCGCGGGATCGGCAGCCACCCAGACGAACGCAGCACCGCCTGTTTTTATGCGCCTACGATCGCTTTGCCTGCCAGCTGGGCCGAATTTTGGGATCCGCAGAGCAGCCCCATGAACCCTTTATGGGATCGACAGCGCCAGGAGCCGCGCAGTTTTACCTATGGGCATTTCCCGCTTTATGTCGGGGTTGCCATGGGGCAGTTGTTTGAGCGGCTGGCACCCATCGCGCAAATGGCTGGAGTGCCACAGCCGACCGTCGAATTGATGCGACGGGGAGGAGACAGCTGCGATGCGATTGCGGTGGCGGGGCGGTTGTCGATCGCGTTGTTGGATACGTTGACGATTTTTCTGCTCTTTTTGTTGGGTAAAGACCTTTTTGGACGAGCAGCCGGGCTGCTGGCTGCTGCATTTTATGCTTTTGCCGTGCAGGCAATTCAGCTGAGCCATTTTTTTGCGATGGATCCTGCCAGCACGACCTTTACGGTCCTGGCTGTGTGGGGGGGGACCCGCATGCTGCAGCGCAGAGATCTGTCTGTTGCGTGGGTGACGGGTGCTGCCTGTGGGCTGGCTGTTGCCTCTAAATTCAGTGCTTTGCCTGTATTGGGGGTCCCTGCTGTGGCTGCTCTGCTGGCCATTGGGCGGGCTGCGCAGCAGAGCAGGCAGGAAGGTCGCACTCTGGATGGAAGAGTTGCGTTTGCAGCGTCTGTGCAGCTGGCGGTTGCTTGGACTGCGGCTGCGGCGCTCTTTTTTGTGACCAGCCCGTATGCTCTGTTGGACTGGGACACCTTTAGCCGGGCGGTTCTGGTCGAACAGGGGATGATGGTGAGGGGCGTGGCCGACTTGCCATTTACCCGACAATATCGCAACACCCAGCCCTATCTTTATTTTATTCAACAGCAGTTGCAGTGGGGACTTGGCTGGCCGTTGGGGGTGGTTGCACTGATCGGGACCCTTTCTGCCGGCTGGATGGCGTTGAGAACAGCCGGGCTTGCTCTCAGAGGCTGGATCCAGGGCCGGCGCCCAGGGGCGGCTGTCCAGCACTGGTTTGACGATACCCAGCTGGCCAATTGGGTGATCTGGAGCTGGGTGCTCCCCTATTTTTTGATTACCGGCGCTTTTTTAGCCAAATTCAACCGCTACATGAGCCCGCTGCTGCCCTTTGTTCTGTTGTGGGGAGCCGGAGCCATCGTCCTCTTGTGGAGAAAAGGGGCCCGGCCTGGCCCGGCTGTTTTGCTGCGCTGGGGGGCGCTGGGGCTGGGGGCTGCTGGTTTGTTGGGTGGAATCTTCTGGTCTCTCGCCTATGTCAACGGCGTTTATCATCGCGAGCATACCTGGATCCAGGCAAGCCGCTGGATCTACGCGAACGTTCCGCCCGGCTCTGTGCTGTTGTGGGAACTTTGGGACGACCCACTTCCCAAAAGTATCCCGGGGGAAGTTGGCCTGGACCCAGGCAGCGCTGGACTTCTCCAAATTGACTGGAGCCCCTACGAAGAGGACACATTCGACAAATATCAGATTCTCAAACAAAAGCTGCGCGAGGCTGACTGGGTGGTTTACAGCTCCAAACGCATCTACGACAGCGTCGACGAGCTGCCCGAACGCTATCCGATGACCACACTCTACTACAAAGCGATGTGGGATGGGCGGTTGGGGTTCGATCTGGCAGAAGAAGTGACTTCGCCGCCGCAGCTGTTTGGCTTTGTTTTCGACGATCGCAAGGCCGATGAAAGCTTCAGCCTCTACGACCATCCGCAGGTGACGATTTTTCGCAAAGCGCGCGACCTCAACGACGCTGAATTCGACGCTCTTTTTGGTCGCAGCTGGGAAAAGGCCATCCCCTACTACCGGGGGGCGGATTCTCCGTTCAGTCCTTTTTTGGAAGCGTTGGGGCTGGGCAGTTTGCCTGGAAGCGAACAGAAAGGGCTGCTGAATTCTCTTTTGCGGGCCGCTGGCGTGACAACAGGGAATATCGATGTCGGACAGCGTCCCTCTTTGTTGTTGGCTACGCCGATCCAGGCATTGCCGGTAGTCGACAACTACCGCTGGAACCGTGCTGCCAGTGAAGAGGCTTTGCTGGCGATCCTTTGGTGGTGGGCTGTGTTGACGGTGCTTGGCTGGTCTGCCTGGCCGCTGTTGTTTGGCATTTTTCGTCCGTTGCGGGATGCTGGTTTTTGGTTCAGTCGCACCTTGGGATGGTTGTTGGGAGGCTGGTTGCTGTGGCTGCTCACCTCGCTGGGGCTGTTCAGCAATACGGTGGCTTTTGCCTGGTTCTCCTTAGGGCTGGTGGCGCTGTCCGGTGTGGGGGCCGCCGCTCTCCAACGCCAGGCCCTGCTGGCGTTTGTGCGAGCCCGCTGGCGGAACCTGTTGGTGGGGGAAGGAGTTTTTGCCGCGGCACTGTTGGGCTTTGTCTGGGTTCGTCTGCAAAACCCTGACCTCTGGCAGCCCTGGTTTGGGGGAGAAAAGCAGATGGAATTTGCTTTTCTCAATGGGATTCTGCGCAGCCCTTCCTTTCCGCCGGTCAACCCACATTTTGCAGGCGGTTTTATCAACTATTATTACTTTGGCATCTACCTGGTTGCCTATCTGATCAAGTTGACGGGCATCTACGCTGAGGTTGCTTTCAACCTGGCGATCGCAACCCTCTTTGCGCTTACAGTCGTCAATCTATTTGCTGTGGCCTATTCTGCTTGGGAGAGCGGGAGAGCGGGCCGCTTCTCCTGGTACAGCGGCCTGGGTGCAGCGTTGCTGGCACCGCTTTATGTGACGATCTTGGGCAATTTAGATGGGTTTGCCCAGTGGGTTCGCAATCTGGCCAGGTTGCAGCCCGCCACGATCCAGTCAGCCCTTCCGGCTCTGCCCGAGCTGGTGGGCGCCTGGGGTGGGCTGCAACAGCTGCTGGGCGGCAGGGCGGCTCTGCCCGACTACGATTTTTGGGGGCCCAGCCGAGTCATCGAGTCGACGATCAACGAATTCCCTTTTTGGAGTTTTTTGTTTGCCGATCTTCACCCCCATTTGATTGGAATTCCGGTTTCGGTCTTGTTTCTCGGCTTGATGCTGGCCCTGATCGCTGGCGAGACAGGGGTTGAACGAACCAGCTGGCGGCGAGGGGTGGGCTTGTTGGTACTCTTTGCTCTGCTGCTGGGCGCTTTGGCCAGTGTCAATCTGTGGGAACTGCCGACCTATTTCGGGCTGGGGGTGCTGGCTCTGTTGGTAAGCCAGTTTCGCAGCCGCGGTCGCATCCACTGGTGGTTGACTTTGTGGGTCGCGTTGTGCTATGCGGCTGGCGCCTATCTGTTCTTTTTTCCGTTTTTCCAGCAGTACGTGAATGTGGGAGCCTCTGGCATCGGCTGGGTGCAGAAGCCTGACCCTCTCGATCGCTGGCTGCTGGTGTGGGGGTTTTTCCTGTTTGTGCTGCTCAGCGGGCTGGTGTATCTGGCGGCAGGACGCCCAGGTCGTCCGCCCCGGCCAGCAGGGCTCGAACGCGCGTTGAGCCTCTTTTGGCGGCGCTATGACGACTTGCCGCGCCTGCTCTTCTGGCATGCCCATCTGGTAGAACGGCCTGGCTTTTTGTATTTGCTGTTGTTGGCTGCGTTGCCGTTTTCCCTGGGGGGAGCACTTCTGGCCTGGTTGGCAGGTTGGCATGTGCTGGCGATCTGTCTGGCTGGAGTGGGTCTGGGGGTCGCACTGCTCTGGAGGAGCACAGCCACGACCGATGCGGGGGCTGCATTGGCTGTTTTGTTGGCTGTGACGGGCCTGGCAATCCTGGCTGGGACTCAGGTTGTCTACCTCAAAGATTTTCTCAACGGCAGTGACTATTACCGGATGAACACCCTCTTCAAATTTTTCAGCCAGGTCTGGGTCTTGTGGGGGCTGGCAGCTGCGATTCTCACCCCGCGTCTATGGCGGTCGATCTGGCGTGGAGCACAGAGGGGCTGGCAGGCAATGCTCGCCCGGGGGGCCTGGTTGGCGTTGTTTGTCTGTCTGCTGCTGGCTGGGCTGGCCTATCCTCTCCTGGGGACTCCAGCCCGCCTCGACCAGCGCATGCCTGGCTGGAGGCCTGCCATTGGCACGTTGAATGGGTTGGATTTCATGCGGGAAGGTGCATACAGCTGGCCAGACCCCAGCCATGTGATCGAACTCCGGTACGAATGGCAGGCCTTGCAGTGGGTGCTGGAGAAAATCCGTGGCAACGCTGTGATCCTGGAGTCTGCCGAGGTAGAGTACTACCGTGCCTGGGGCACACGCATCGCAAGCAACAGCGGGCTCAGCGGGCTGCGCGGCATGCACGAGCAGGAACAACGGTATCCGGAGGATGTAGGATACCGGGATGGTTTGCATCGAGAACTCTGGCAGACACCTGACATTGCGCGAACGCAACAAATTTTGGAGGAACTGCACATCGACCTGGTCTACACCGGGCAGTTGGAGCGCTACCTTCACCCGGATGGGGTGCGTAAATTTGAAGAGATGGCTGCGCAGGGGCTGTTGGAGCTGCTTTTCCAAAACGAACGGGCCGCGCTGTACGCCCGTCCGGGACGGCTTCAGCCTGGCCCAGACGGGACTCTTCAGCCAGTACAACCGTACGCAGGAAGATGAGAGGGCAGCTGTGATCGGCCAATTCCTGGTTTTCTATCTGGTGATTCAGATCGTGGCGGTCGCAGCCTTGCCATTGGGGGCTCGCTTTTTTGCCCTTCTCCCCGACCGCGGCTACGCATTTGCCCGCCTGCTGGGAATTTTGCTCACTGGTTATCTGTTTTGGGTCGGCTACAGCATCGGTCTGTGGCGCAACGAAATCGGTGGCGCCTGGCTGGCCTGGCTCCTGGTTGCGCTGCTCAGTGTGGCTGCAGCACGGGCTTCAACCCAGAAACTGCTGCCTTCCTGGCGGTATCGGTTGTTGGTTGAAGCCATTTTTGGGCTCTCTTTTCTTGCCTGGGCATGGGTGCGGGCGCACGATCCAGCGGCAGACCACACCGAGCAGCCGATGGATCTGATGTTTTTGAACAGCATTCGGGCCAGCCTGACCTACCCGCCGCAGGACGCCTGGCTCGCCGGGCATCCGATCAGTTATTATTATTTTGGGTACTGGTTGATGAATTTGGTAGGATTGATGGGAGGGCAGACAACGTCTGTCACCTACAATTTGGCACAGGCAGCCTGGTTTGGGCTCTTGCTGAGCGCCTTGTTTGGGGTTGGGTACAATTTGGCAGCCTCTGCCCGGGCACGCTGGGCAACGGTGGGTGGGCTGTTGGCGATGCTCTTTGTGGGGCTGGCTGCCAATCTACAAGGGCTGCTAGAGTGGCTGTATGCAAACGGCTTCGACGTGACAGGAGTGGCCGGGCTGTTCCAGGTGCGGGGTTTTCCTGAAAATGCCGCAGTGACGCACAAGTGGTACGTCGATTTTGGCTGGTGGTGGTGGCGCAGCAGCCGTGTGCTTTTTGACACCAGCCTGCAAGGCGACCCTATCGAAGTGATCGATGAATTTCCTGCCTTCAGCTATCTGCTTGGGGACAACCATCCCCATCTGGCTGCGATGCCGTTTGTGCTGTTGTCGGTGGCAGTGGCGCTGGCCATTGTGCTTTCTCCGGCACCGGCGGACGCTGCTCGGCAGCGGTGGCGCTGGATCGGTGTTTTCCCTCTGCGCTGGGCGGGCTTTTTGTTGTCCGCGATCATCTGCGGTGCCTTGTTGTTTTTGAATACCTGGGATTACCCGCCGTACTGGCTGTTGCTTGTGCTCAGTGTGGCTGTGGCCCTGCGCTGTCAGCAGCTGCCTCTCTCTTCGGCTGTGGCGCAGGCTGTTGTGGCCGGGGGCGGGTTGGCTGTGGGGGGGGGACTCCTGTATCTTCCCTATTTTGTCACCGCGCAGAGTCAGGCAAACGGCCTGCTGCCCAATCTTTTTCATCCTACCTTTCTGGGGCAGTATGTTGCCATGTTTGGTACGGCCCTGTTGTCGGTGGGGGTGTTGTTGATGGTCGGCGGGTCTCTCTTTCGCCCGACTGCCAGAATGTTGGCTGTCTCTGTGTTGGCGGTTGTGGGACTTCCTGCACTCTTTTTGGGAGGGGTAGCCTGGGTAGCGACAGCCACCGAGGCGGGTCAACAGCTCTTGCAGAGCATGAGGCTGCCCGATGCAGCCTACCTGTCTGTGATTGTGGGACGTTGGGGGGAACGGCCTTTCACATTTTTGACAGCAGGTCTGCTGGCTGCAGCTGCGGTGGCAGCGTGCTGGTCTGGCCTGCAGCGGGGTGTCTTTGCCGAGCAGCGCTCCCTGCTTTTTGCGCTTCTGTTGGCTGCGGTCGGGCTGGGGTTGACCTTGGTGCCAGAGCTGATTTATTTGCGGGACAACTTTGGCTGGCGCATGAATACGATCTTCAAATTGTATTACCAGGCCTGGCTGCTCCTTGGCGTGAGCGGCTCTCTCGCTGTCGTCATGGGGCTGCACCGGCTTTTCTCTGCGGAGGGTCTGGCACGCTGGCGGGCTCTGCCGGGGGCTCTGCTCAGCGGGCTGGCCCTCCTGTTGGCACTGGCCTCGACGATCTACCTGGTTGCCGGGGTGTACAGCAAGACACAAGGGTTTTCGCGGGAGCCCACCTTCGACGCCACCGCCTATCTGGCGACCCTGGCCCCAGCAGAGTATGGGGCTGTCGAGTGGGTCAGGGCCAACACGCTGCCTGACGACATGATTGTCGAAGGCAAAGGGCGCTCCTACGGCTCAGAAACGAACCGCATCAGCACGATGACAGGGCGCCCCACTCCCCTGGGCTGGGATGGGCATGAGTCACAGTGGCGGGGACGAGCCTATGGCATGATGGCTGCTGGACGGCCAGAAGCGCTGCAAGCGATCTACGGAGGAAGTTCAGCCGAGGGGGTACGCACCGCGCTGCGCGCGTTGGGTGCAAACTATCTCTATGTCGGTCCGGCGGAACGGGCGCAGTACGGGTTGACCCCGTCCGTTGAGCGCAGCCTTTTTGACCAGTTCGAAAGGGTCTACCCTGAAGACCCGCTGGCAGAAAGCGATGTTCGTATCTATCGTGTACGCTGAGAAGATGGAATCGAGAGGATGGATGTACGCGTGAACGACCCGATCCTGTCTCTGTCTGCAAAAAAGAGTGCTCGCGCGGGTCCACGGCCGCTGCGTGTCGAGCATCTGTTCTACCTGGCAGCGCTGGTGGCTGCACTGCTGCTGCGGCTGGTAGGGTTGGCCAAGGATCCGCTCTCTGCTGCTGAGAGCAGCGCTGCTTGGAGCGCCTGGCTGGCTGCTGTGCAGCAGCCAGTGGCGGGAGCTCCTCTGCCGTCTAGCGCGTTGCTCTATGGGCTGCACAGTGGGCTCTTCTGGTTGTTTGGGAGCAGCGACTGGCTGGCGCGCCTTGTTCCGGCGCTGGCTGGGGCAGCTACCGTGTTGGTGCCGTGGTTTTGGCGTGGCTGGCTGGGGCGTCCTGTTGCCTTGACGGCTGCTGTATTGTTAGCGATCGACCCCTGGCTGGTGGCGTGGAGCCGACGGGCGGACGCTGCTGCCCTGACTGTTTTGTTGGCTTTGTGGGGGGTGACTGCACTCTGGCATTGGAGCCAGCAGGACGAACAGTCGCTTGCCTGGGAACGGGTCGGCGCAATTTCATTGGCCTTGTTGTTGGCCAGCGGACCGCTGGCATGGGGATATCTGCCGGTATTGCTGCTGTTTTGGGGGATCTATGTCTGGCCTGTTGTCCAGCTGCGTTCGCTTCGGCGTTCGACCTGGGGCTGGTTTGTTGGCACGTTGCTGGCTGCCGCCACTGGATTTGCGCTGCGGGCAGAAAGCGTCGCAGCACTGGGGAGAAGCCTGACCGACTGGTTCATCGAGCTGAGTGCGACGCCACACGCCAATACATTGGACTGGCCCTTTTTGCGGCTGGCTGTCGATCAACCGCTGCTGGCGATCGTCGGCCTTTTGGGCGTTGGGTGGCTCTGGCTGCACCAGGATCGACGGTTGGCAATTTTTGTCAGCGGCTGGCTGGCCTGGGGTCTGCTGCTCTGGCTGCTGCCGGGCCGGACACCGCTGCTCCTGCTTCCAGCAGGGGGGGCTCTGGTTGTGGCGGCGGCAGTCCTGCTCGGACAGGGATTTGCTGCAGGCTGGCGAGCCTTCACCGGGCTGGAGCTGTTGACGTTGCTTCTGGTACAGATCCTGCTTGTGGGCTCAGCTTCAATCTGGCTGGCTGCGTTGGCTGACAGCAGCCAGTTTGACCCGCAAATCTGGCTGACCAGTGGCACCATTGGAGCGTTGGCACTGGTCGTCTGGACAATTTTTGGGGTGTGGGTCGGCTGGCGTGCGACAGCCCAGGTTGCGCTGCTGTTTTATACCCTTCTCTTGGGGGGCTGGACGATTCGCAGCGGGTGGCTGCTCGGCAACGGTGCCGGAGCAGCGCACCCTGCTGGTTTCTGGTCGGAATTGGCCAGCCCGCAGATCCATCTGTTGGTCCAAGATATCGAACGGCTCAGCAGTGCGCGGCGCGGCGATCCCCACCAGATCCCCGTGCAGGTGGTCTACGATCGCACCCCTGATTCGATGCTGGGATGGTCGCTGCGCCTGCAGCACAATCTGCAACATGTGCGCACTGTCGACTGGCAGGTTGACCCGGCTGACGTTCAGACGCTGGTCGTTGCACCAGCCCATCGCGAGTCAACCCTTCAACTGCCCGATTTTTACATTGGCAGCGCCTACGCTGTTCGAGAACGTTGGCAGACAGCTGCGTTGGTCTTCTCGGCACCAGTGAACGAAGAAGAAAACGACGACCAGCGCTGGCGTGCACGCCAGCAGCCCTGGCTGCGATGGATTTTGTACCGCAAGGTAAACGATCCGCCCGCCACTGAAACTGTTACGCTGTGGGCCCCACAGAATTGACCCTATTCACCCACTTGACGAGGGACTGCAACAATGACACAGACTCTGGAGTATTCACCCCCGGTCGACAGCGAAGAGAGCCGCCATTCTGAGGATTCCTGGCTGGACAGGCCGCTGACCCACTGGCTGGCATGGCGCTGGGAAACTCTTGGGTGGGCTCTGCTGTTTTTGATCGGGATCATCACCCGTTTTTACGACCTGGGTACCCGTGCAATGAGCCACGACGAGAGTTTGCACACGCTGTATTCGTACAACCTCTACGCCAACGGCAACTACGACCACAACCCGATGATGCATGGGCCTTTTCTCTACCATGCCAATGCCTTGATCTATTTTCTCTTTGGCGACAACGACTACACGTCACGCATTGTGCCGGCGATCTTTGGTGTCGGTGTTCTGGCGATGCTTTACTGGCTGCGCCCCTATCTTGGGCGCACAGGTGCGTTGGTGGCTGCAGTGCTGGTTCTGGTCAGTCCGAGTCTGCTTTTCCACTCTCGCTACATTCGCCACGATCTGTACATCGCCTTCGGCACGCTGGTCTGGATCTATGGAGCATTCCGCTATCTGGACAGGCGCCAGATGCGCTATCTGCTCATCATGATGCTCGGGATGGCTCTCGGCTTTATTTCCCTGGAGGCGCATTTTATTCATGGCGCCATCATCGGCGCCTTCTTTGCCGGTCTGGCACTCTGGCAGGTGATCGGCTCCCGCTGGACGTTGCTGGTTGGGATTCCGCTGGGAATAGGCGGTGCCTTCTGGTGGGTTCTGCACGAGATGAAAAACGACCCGGTTGGCATGATTGGCCTGGGGATCATGGCCCTGGTTGCCGCTGGCATTGCAGTGACGGCGTTGCGCGGCAAGTGGGAAGTCCTGCGCCAGAATCCAGCTGCTGACCTGGCCGTGATCATGCTGACGTTGGTGCTGCCTTTCCTCTCTCCTTTTCTCTTTGTGTTTACTGGCGGCGATCCGGTAGTCTTCACCTCTGTATCGGACTTCACCGGCGAGGCCCTGATTGTCAGGCTGGTGGCCATGGTTGCTGCCTGTGTCGCGTTGGCGTTGGGCCTGGCGTTTGTCTGGTTTGGCCGTCAACAACAGCACACGGTCGAACCATCCCTTGTCTGGCGCCCCCATTTTGGGCACTGGGCAACACTGATGGGGAGCTTCTGGCTGATTCAGATTATCTTTTTTACCACCTTTTTCACCAACACAGTCAACGGCCTGGCGACGGGTGTGGTCGGCAGCCTCGGTTACTGGCTGGCACAGCAGGGGGTCAAACGAGGCAGCCAGCCTGTCTACTACTACGTGCTTATCGGCTGGCTTTACGAATTTTTGCCAGCCCTGCTCAGCCTGGGCGCTTTCTCTACGCTTGTCCGTCGCCTGAACCCTCTGTCGAATCCAGGCGAACGTTGGGATCCGATTGCAGCTGTCGACCTCCCCGTCGGTCAATCTGCCTCTGGCGGTGCTGCCCACGCAGCGCTTCCAGATCAACGCCCCAATCGGGTTGTTTTTGTGCTCTTCTGTAGCTGGTGGGTGGTGGCCACTTGGATCGGCTATTCGGTCGCAGGCGAAAAGATGCCCTGGCTGTTCGTCCATATTGCGCTGCCAATGTGTGTCCTGGGCGGGTGGTGGCTGGGCACGATTCTGCGTCCGGTCGATTGGCGTGCGGTGGGACAACGGCATACCTGGCCCTTGGTGTTGCTCTTTCCGGCGCTGGTGCTGGTTGCTGTGGTGCTGCTGACTGTACTTTCCGGCGCTGCTGGGCCTGAGCCAAACCGTTCTGGCCAGTTCCTGCAGTGGCTGTTGATTCTGTCGGTGTTGGCTGGAGGGGCGTGGGGAGTGGTCGGGGCGTTTCGGCGCAGCGGTGCCCGTCTGGCGTTGCACCTGTTGGCAGTGGGCGCTGCTGCAACTCTGCTGCTCTTCACCGTGCGTGCCAGCTTCATGTTGACCTACATCAACTTTGACATGGCCACCGAATATCTGGTCTACGCGCATGGGGGGCCTGATATCAAACGGGCGCTGGCAGAGATCGACACCATCAGCGCCAGGACAGTGGGAGACCGCAACATTGTCGTGGCCTACGACAACGACAGCGCATGGCCCTTCAGCTGGTATATGCGCCTCTATCGCAACGCCAGGTACTACGGGGATGCCCCCAATGCAGACGCGATGGCTGCGCCTGTGATTATCGTCGGGCCAGCCAACCGTGCCAAAGTCGAACCCTACGTGGCGCGTGACTATGTGAAACGTACCTATCGCCGTATCTGGTGGCCGGAAATGGACTATTTCGACCTGACGCCAGAGCGGATCTGGAACGCCATCGCCGACCCTGCCCAGCGCCAGCGAATTTTTGACATCGTTGTCTTTCGCAAATACCGCGACCCCCAAAACCTTGCGACCTTCCGTGATCTGGCCAAATGGCCCTATCAGGGGGAGTTTGATATGTACGTCCGTCGCGACCTGGCAAATCAAATCTGGGATCTGGCCGTGGTTCCAGTGGCTGCTGCCACTACGCTGGAGATTCCGGTGATTCTACCGGAACAGCTTCGTTTGTTGACAGCACAAACAGTCTACAACGGGATCTACGAGGGGCTGCCCCTCTCCTCTCCGCGTGCGATCGCTGTGGGCCCCAATGGGCTGCGTCTGGTCGCTGATACCGGCAACCACCGCATCGTCGTACTGGACAGCGCAGGCAATTTCCAATTCTCCTTTGGTGGGGTGTGCAACCTTGCTGACATGCCCACGACCCCTTGCCCAGACCCTGATGGCTCCGGCCCATTGGAAAGCGGAGATGGCCAGTTTTTTGAACCCTGGGGGGTAGCGGTCGATGGGGCTGGCCTGATCTATGTGGCGGACACCTGGAACGGCCGCATTCAGGTTTTTGACCAGACCGGGCGTTTCCTGCGCAAGTGGGGGCGCTTTGCAGCAACCAACGGTGAGTTGGGAGATCCACTGTCCTTTTTTGGACCCCGTGGCTTGGCGATCGACTTGAACGGCAACCTGTTGATTGCAGACACGGGCAATAAACGCATCCTGCACTACACGCCAACCGGTGAATTCATCCGTCAGATTGGGGGAGGCGGTGTGGTCGCCGGGCGTTTTGAAGAGCCGACCGCAGTGACGGTCGACCCCACCGATGGCACCGTGCTGGTGGCAGACGCCTGGAATGGACGGATTCAACGTTTCACACCGACGTTGGAAGTTCTGGCCGAGTTTGCGGTTCCCGGCTGGGCCGGGCGGGATGTTTTTCAGAAACCCTATCTGGCTGTCTCAGCTCAAGGGACCCTTTATGCGACCGACCCAGCCACTGCGCTGGTGATGGTCTTTGACCGCGACGGCGCCGTACAGGCCGCCTTTGGCGGGCCTGGGGCCGATCCAAGCAACCTGAGTCAGCCGAATGGCATTGTCTTCGACCCGGCAGGTGGTCTCTTGCTGGTGGCCGACGGCGGCAGCGGCCGGATTCTGGCCTTCCCAGAAGTCGATTGGTGAGCTGTGAGGGCACCGCAGCTGTGAACAGGGGTCAGAGAAGAGAAAAAATTGGGATTCGCCCATTTTTGTTTGGAGTGCTGGCGTTGTCGCTGGCATTGGCTGGCCAGCAGGCTGTACAGCGGGGTTTGTGGCTGTACAGCTGGCTTTTTTGGGGTAGCAGCGTGTTGCTCTTTGTGTTTGTCTTGGGCCCTTCCCGTTACTCTCCGGTGGCCGCCCCACAACTGTTCGGGGGCAGGGAACAGCAGCCTGATGGATGGCGCCAGCGGGTTGGGGTGGGTCTGTTGGCGATCTCTCTGCTGATGAGCGTGGATGCGCTGCGCCAGTTCTACTCGCTTGAGCCGTTCACCCCAGAAGCTTGGATATGGCATGGGGGAGCGGTCGTTGTATTGCTGGTGGGGGTGCGCATGCTCGACTCCGCCAGCGATTTTGGGGCTGGGTGGGACCGGTGGAAGGGCTGGTTGCGCGGCAGCGGATGGGTGGGCGGCCTTGTTCTGGTTGCCCTGCTGCTGCGCCTGCTCTCTCTGGACAGATTGCCGTACGGTGTCTGGTACGACGAAGCCGAGCATGGGTTGCAGGCGTTGCGCATCCTGGCGGACGATCGGTTTCGGCCGATCTTTGAGGGGGCCATCAACGGGCCCGCCCATTATCTCTATCTGGTTGTGGTTGCATTCGAGTGGTTTGGTGTGAGTGCCCAGTCGATTCGGCTGGGCAGTGTCCTCTTTGGGACCCTGGCAACCGCTGCCGGCTATCTGGTCAGCGCTGAGCTGTTTGGCCGGCGTATTGCCCTTTTCACCGCCACATTTTTGGCGGTTTCCAGCTGGTCGCTGACACTCAGCCGGTTTGGTATGTTTGCAACCATGTCTACGCCTCTTTTTGCACTGTTGACGGTTGCATTTTTTTTGCGTGGGCTGCGCACACAACGACTCACCGAATATGCGCTGGCTGGGCTCTGGCTGGGGGCTGGGCTCTGTTTTTATACATCGTTTCGTCTTTTCGTCCCTGTATTTCTGTTGTGGTGGGTCTACTGTGGGGTCTACGAGTGGAGAACCCGGCGCCAGCTTCCCCCCAAGTCGTTCTGGGTCGGGGGGGCTTTGTTGTTGTTCACAGCTGCGACAGTGGTGGCACCGCTGGCAGTCTATCTGAACAAACACCCTGAAATCTTCTGGGCAAGGGTGGAGAATACATTTCTCTTTGCAGGCAAAGACGAGATGGAGCAGTGGCCAGCGCTTTGGGAAAATTTGCGTCGCCACCTGCTCATGTTCAATGTTGTTGGAGATCCGAACGGGCGACACAACCTGCCTGGGGCACCGATGCTCGACAACGTGACTGCGGCGTTGTGGGTTTTGGGGAGTGCCTACGCCCTGCGGAATATCTGGCAGCCACGCTATTTTTTGCTGGTGGCCTGGCTCTTGGCCACGCTGATGGGGGGAGTCCTGTCGCTCGATTTTGAGGCGCCGCAGTCTCTGCGTGCCAATGGTACGCTGCCTGCCGCCTATTTGTTGGCGACGATCCCGCTGGGGGTGCTGGCCCGTGCGTGGGGGCTGGCTGCACAGCCCTACTATCCCAATTTGCTGCGTCTGCCAGCGCTTGCCATGCTGGGCACGGTGGCTTTTCTCAATCTACACACCTACTTTGTGCGGCAGGCACAGGATTTTGCTGTCTGGAACGCGTACTCAACCCCGGAGACGCTGGCTGCCCGGCTGTTGGCGGAGCTGGAACCAGAGAACGATGCATACGTGATCTCATTTTTTCAAGGCCACCCAACGCTCCAGTTTCTGGCGCGCGACGCCCCTCCCTTTCAAACAGTGGACACGCTGGACCAATTTCCACTCGAAGTTGTCCCAGGGCGTGGGGTGTTGCTGATCCTCAATGCCGAGGCTCGTTCGCTCTACGAGGAAGCTCAGCATCTTTACCCAAATGGCCAGTTTGCTGAAATGACTCCCCCTTTTCCAGGCCCTCCAGTGCTCTATACTGTTCGGCTGACTCCCAGCGATCTCGACTCGCTGCATGGGGTGACTGCCCGCTATTATGCCGGGGCGGACTGGCATGGACCCCCTGTGTTGACGCGCCACGAACAGCAACTGGCAGCGGACTGGACTGTGTCCAGCCCGCTGCCGCTGCCCTTTGCCGCAGAATGGGAAGGATTCCTGCACGTGCAGGCCGCAGGGATCCATCAATTTGTTCTGGAAGCCCCTGCTGCTGCCGAGTTGTGGATCGACGAATACAGTGTTTTGGCGGGTACAAATGTGTTGACAGGCAGTCTGCAGCTTGCAGAGGGCATTCACACGGTGCGAATGCGGGCGCAGGGGCAGCCAGGACATCTACAGCTCTCCTGGCAAACGCCTGAACTGCCCCTGACCTGGGTGCCAGCCTCTCTTCTGTACAACGCACCCTGGCTGGGACAAGGGCTTCTGGGCCACTATTACCCCAACGGTCAGTGGATGCCTCCAGCAGCAGCAAGCCGTATCGAGGCCCGTTTTGCCCGCTATGTGCACGTCACCCCGTTGCCTCGGCCCTACACAGTGGAATGGGGCGGAAAACTTGTGGCTCCACAGGAAGGGGTCTACCGTTTCGGGCTGGAATCGATCGATGAGTCGATGCTCTGGATCGATGGTTTGGAGGTGGTGCGTACGACATTGCCCAACACATACCAGGAGTCTGAACTTTTCTTGACAGCCGGGCTGCACGATATTCGGATTCGTTTTGCGGACCGTACCAACCACACCCAGATCAACGTCTACTGGCAGCCGCCGGGCCGTGAGCGCCAGATTCTGCCCGCCGAGGCACTCCTTCCCCCACGAGGAAACTACGATCGATTTGTCTTCTCTCCACCTGAACCAGCAGAAAATCAGGTGGGCGTACAAAATTTCGGGGAGGGGGTCCCCGCCGCACGTCTCCCTGGAGAAGCGCGTGTGGTCGCTGTTGGGCTGGCTACCCCACGCGGGATTGCTGTAGCCGACGATGGCAGACTCTATATCGCAGAAAGTGGCGCAGGGCATGTGTCGATCTGGGATACAGAAGGCAGGCTTTTGGAGGTGATCACGGGAAGCAACCAGCCCCTGGTCGAGCCGGCGGATCTGGCGGTGGCAGGAGGGCGTCTCCTGGTGCTCGACGCGACCGCAGCTGCTGTCCGTTGTTTTGACTTGGATGGCAATCCTCTGCCCGATCCTGCGTTGCCCAGCTTGGATTCATCTTTTGCAGAGCGTTCCCGGGGGATCGGCGTCGCTGCTGCGGGCGAGATCTGGGTTGCGAACACACCCGCCGGTCGCATTGTGCGCCTGGATGCAGCCGGGGGGATGGCTGGCCAAAGGGTTGTCGGGCAGGGTGAAGATGCACAGCCTGTCGATGTGGTGGGTGGCATCAACGGCAAACTTTTTGTGGTCGACGGTCAGGGCCATCGGCTGATACGCTACGCGCAAGATGGGCAGCTCGAGCAATTCTGGTCCCTGCCAGCAGCCAACACGCTCGACAGCCCGCACCTGGCAACCGATCGGAGTGGGAGGCTTTATGTGAGCGATCCTGAGAACGGGCGTGTTTTTCTGCGTAAACCGGACGGAGAAGTTGCTGGCTATTGGGACCTGGCAGAGCTGGTCGGGCATCCTGTGCGTCCGGTAGGAATCGCTGTCGACGCCAGCGGTGTGATCTGGGTAGTCGACAGTGCTGCTGGCAGCCTGATCGCGCTGCGGCAGGGGTGAGATGCGCCGGCTGGTGTTTTTGTGGTGGGGGCTCCTGGCGATGCTGGGGTTGCCTCTGGCAAGTGCGGCACAGGCCCCTGTGGTGGGCCCAGGGGACATCACCACGCCTGTGCCGCTGTCGGTGCCTGTGCCGCTGTCGGTCTGGCCGACGTCGGAGCCAGGGCAGAGCTACAAGGTGCGTCCGGGAGACACACTTCTGACGATCGCGCTTGAATTGGGGCTTGATCTGTCAGATGCGCCTTGTGCCATTGCACCGAATTTTCGCGCGGATCAGCCACTGGTCATCGGAGACCTGCTCAGCCTGCCGCCAGCTGCGGTGACCTGTCATCAGGTCGAACCGGGTGAGACTGTGGAGTCGATTGCAGCTGCCTATTTTGTAGAGCCGGCAGAGATGTGGGGTCTGGCCTGGAACAGACTGCTCCCGAATGCACCTTTGGAACCTTACACCTATCTGCGGGTACCTCGAGGGGAGAGCAGGGGGATGACGGCGGACGCAGGCCCCAGTTTTTTGACGAAGATGCTGGACATGCCGGTTGACACCTCTCCGTACCTGCTTTTTGCCCAGCCAGTTCCACAGCGGCAGCCCAAAACTGCGGTGCAAGGGCCTGTACCTGCCAATTGGCCGTACGGCAGCGGCGTGTTTGCCTGGCCTGTCTATGGGTGGCTGAGCCAGAGCTACCGATACGACCACCGGGCCATCGACGTAGCAGCTCCCCAGGGAACGCCGGTGACCGCGGCAGATCGAGGCGTTGTGTTGCGGGCAGGCTGGAATAACCAGGGATATGGCTACTTTGTCATCCTAGACCACCAGATCGATTACCTCACCCTCTACGCGCACCTCGACCGTGTGCTGGTCTCCGAAGGAGAGGTGGTGGGCAAGGGCCAAGTGCTCGGAACCGTGGGCACGACGGGCAACAGCACGGGCCCTCATTTGCATTTCGAGATTCGCGATTTTGGGCGGCTGATCAACCCACTGGAAATTTTGACCGTTCCGTAACAGCGCCCCCGCAGCCGACGCTGAGGGAACTGCGTTCCCCCAATCTGAACTGAAATCTTGCAGAGACAGGGTCAGGCTTCGGCGGGATGGCGAACTGCCAATTCATGGAGGATGGCCACCAAGAGAAGTCCAACCACCATAAAAAGGGTAACAGCTTCCAGGGTGCTGTAGTCCGCCAGTGCACCTGCCAGACCTGGTAGCACGCCGATGCCAAAACTCGCCGCTGCAACCTGAAAGCCAATGGCATTGTTGGCATCGGCGTTGCCGAGACGCGAGGGGGTGGCGGTCATCAGCAACGGAAAGACAGGAGCCAGGGCAAAGCCCAGCAGCAGCAAACCGGCAAACCCCACCCAGTTGATCGGGTTCCACCAAAGCAACAGTGCAGCCACAAAAGCCATGATGCCCATGGCACGAACCGTCGAAATTGCTGAAAAGCGGTCTGCCACAACGCCAAAAAAAATGCGACCGACTGTAAAACTTCCCCAATAGAGGCTGGAGAGCAGCCCAGCCAGTTCTGGAGAGACCCCGCGAACTTCTGTGAAGAGGGAGTAGCTCCAGTTTCCAGCAGTGACCTCGATGCCCGCATAGAAAAAGAAGATAGCAATGTTGATCCAGACAATTGGACGGGCCAGTGTGGCCAGGGTGCTGCGTTGCGGGGCGCCCGCTGCCAGAGCTTCCTCTGCGCGCATCTGCCACTCCCCAGCCCTGAGGAGTACAACCAGGCCGACGAGCACCTGCAGCGTGGCAACAAGCACGTACCCCCATCGCCAGGTCAGGCCCAGGCTGAACAAAGAAGTCAGCAGGATGGGGCCGACGGTGGCACCCAGCCCAAAGCTGGCGTGCAACCAATTCATCAACCGTGGGCTGCGGACACGCATGGCAAAAAAAGTATTCATGCCGCCATCGATGGCGCCACTGCCGACACCAAAGAGAAAGGCAGCGGCGACCAGCAGAGACCAGTCAGGGGCCAGGGCAATGCCCAGCAAGCCAACGCCGCGCACAATGCAGCTGACTACCAGCAATCTGGCGATGCCGAACCATCCGATCAGGCGTCCGCTGTTAAAACTGGTCAGCAAAAAGCCCGTTGTTGCGACAAGCAGCATGGTCCCCATCTGAGCGTTCTGGAGTTGGAATTGCTGCATCATCGAGGGCCAGGCCACGCCCAACATCCCATCTGGGAAGCCCAACACGATGAAGATGGCGTAGGCTGTCGCCACCAGCGCGGCAGAGGGCAAAAGGTTGACCGAAGAGTTTTTTCGCATAGAGTTTATGGTTTTTGGGTTGTGACGATGCCATAAAAATCAAGTTGGTGCGCGATGTAGACCAGTTCGCCTTGGTCGATCTGGGCGTGCCGGGCTGCAATCCAGCTGGCAAAAGCGTGTGCTGGCAGTTCGGCGTGCTGGTGCAGAGCGCTTTGCATGGTATGAACGATGAAATGCAAAAAATAGGCTTCGTCTGCTACATACGTGCCATCCTGGGGGAAAACGACCCAATCGGAGCTGCCGGCAGCCTGGATCGTGAAACCGGCAGCAGGAAGTTGTGTGAAGAGGTGGCGGCCCGTACGGCTGTCTCCCGACGGGTATCCTGCCAAGACCCGTTCGTCCATCGTGCGATGATAGGCGTTTTCGATCGCTGCATCCAGTACAGGGTCGATTGCGGGTTCGAGCAGGGTAGCGCCATCGAAGTTGATTGTGAAATAAAAGAGGCCCCCACCGCGCACCAACCGGCGTAGAGCAGGCAGGGCGGTGGGCAGGTCAAGCAAGTCCAACACAGCGTTGGCGATCAGCAGGTCGTGCGGAAGAATGTTCTCTTGTGCTGCATACTCGACAGCATTTGCCACGACAAAAAAGGGCTGCAGCCACTGCGGAAGTGTAGAGAGCCGCGTGCGCGCTGCGTCGAGCAAAGCGGGGTCTGCATCCAGCAGCGTATAGTGAACGGCTTGGGCGTCAAACAGCTCCCAGGCCAGCAGCCGTTCGACCATTGTTCCAGCACCTGCCCCCAGTTCGAGCACACGCAGCGGCTGCTGCTGGGTTTGCTGCAAAGAGCGGACAGATTGCACCAACTGTTGCCAGACGGTGCGATTGAGGGCGCGGTCGTCGACCGTGCGTTTTGCAGTCAGATAGCGAATGAAACTGCCTTCCATTTCAGATGTCCCTCTTCTCTGGCCAGGCGGCATGGTCGACCAGCCAGGTCAAACTGCCCTGGACCGGCTGAACGCCCTGCACTGGGTAGTGATCTGGCTGGTGTGGGCCAGCAAGTACCTGCTGGAGCATGGAAGCCTTTTCGGTGCCGCTGACCAGAATCAGCACGCGACGGGCAGCATTGATCAGCGGGTATGTCAACGTCAGGCGGCTTTGGCCGTTCGGTGCAGTTGTCGCAACCACCCACTGCGCTCTTTGGGTGAGTGCTGGCGCGTGAGGGAAGAGGCTTGCCGTGTGGCCGTCGGCGCCCATGCCCAGCAGGATCAGGTCGAAACGGGGGATCTCACCGGTTCCGGCTGCTGGGTCGGGGGGAATCAGCTCTCGCAGAGTGTTTTCATAGGCTTGTGCAGAGGCGCACGGATCTCCCTCGCCGACCATGCGAAATACCAGAGGGGGCGGTTCAGGCAGAACATCCAAAAGGCTCTCTTTGGCCATCTGATAGTTGCTTGAGGGGGAATTGGGCGGCACACAGCGTTCGTCGCTCCAGAAAATTTGCCAGCGGTGGAAGTCGGCGACATGAGATTCAGCCAGGAGCCGGTAAATGGCACGGGGTGTAGAGCCACCAGACAGGGCGACCCGGAAGAAGTGATGGCCTTCGATCGACGTCGCTGCTGCGGCCAGGATCAGCTGGCTGGCGATCTTTGCCAGCGCTGAGGGGGTGGGGGCGACCTGGATCTGCCCTGTTTGTGCTCTGTCCATCTAGCGAACTCCACCGAAGACGGGTTCGTGCCAGTGGTGGCCATCGCGCGCCAGCAACTCATCCGATTCTAGCGGCCCCCAGGTGCCGGCTGCATATTGGGGCAGGGCCAATGCTCTGCCCCGCCGACGGATCAACTCATCTTGGAGAGCCCAGCCATCCAGGACGTTGGTCACTCGATCCCAGGCCAGTTCGGTCTCGTCGCGACGAATAAACAAGGTGCTGTCCCCCAACATAGCGTCCAACAGCAACCTTTCGTAGGCATCTGAGATGGCTGAATCGCCAAAAGCGCGGTTGTAGACAAAATCCATGCTGACCGGCTCGACATCGAGCTGGGGGCCTGGGCGTTTAGCGTCGAAGCCGAGAATGATGCTCTCGTCGGGTTGGATGCGCAAGGTGAGGCTGTTGCGCACTCGTGGGCTGCGTGCTGCATGGCTGTTGAAGAACATGAGGGGGGGGCGCCGGAACATGATGTTGACTTCGGTCACCTTGGTGGGCAGTGCCTTTCCGGTGCGGATATAGAAGGGGACTCCGTTCCAGCGCCAGTTGTCGATTTCCAGTTTCCAGGCCACATAGGTTTCCGTCGTCGAGAGCAGGGGGATTCCTTCAGATTCCAGGTAGCCAGGGATCTCTTCGCCGTCGGCGGTGCCCTCTGTGTACTGGGCACGCACAACCCATTTGTTGACGTCTAGCGGGTCGATCGGCCGGATCGAGCGGAGTACATTGACCTTCTGGTTGCGCACCGACTCGGCATCGTAGCTGACCGGCGGCTCCATGGCAGTCAGAGCGACAAGTTGCATCATATGGTTCTGTACCATATCGCGGATCGCCCCTGATTTGTCGTAGTAGCCGCCTCGTGTGCCGACTCCCAGGCTTTCAGAGACTGTAATCTGGACATGGTCGACATAGTTGCGGTTCCAGATTGGCTCAAAAATGCCGTTGCCGAAACGGAAGACCAGAATATTTTGGACCGTCTCTTTGCCGAGGTAGTGGTCGATCCGATAGATCTGTTCTTCTTGGAAGATATGGAGCAGATGGTCGTTGAGGCGCTGGGCGCTGGGCAGATCGTGGCCGAAGGGTTTTTCGACGATCAGGCGCGTCCAGCCTGTCTTGTGGGGCAAAGACAGGCCAGCATCGGCCAACAGCGCCGTGATCGGTTCGAAGACATTTGGAGGGGTCGCCAGGTAGAAAAGATGGTTGGACTGGGTCGGCAGTGCGGCGTCCAACTCGGCAACGCGCAGAGCCAGGGCATCAAAACTTGCACGTTCGTCGTAGCTTCCAGTCTGATAAAAGAGCCCACTGGCAAAATTATCCCAGGTATGGGTGTCAAATTCTATCCCATACTCCTCGGTCAGGTGTGTGCGGACCGCGTCACGTGCCTGGTTGCGGAACTCGATGTCGGACATCGGTGTGCGGGCGTAGCCCAAAAGCACAAAACCTTTGTGTAACAATTTTTGTCGGTACAGATGAAACAGAGCAGGCAGCAGCTTGCGTCTGACCAGATCGCCCGAAGCGCCAAAAGCAACCATCAGATTGGGAGGGGCCGTTCGTCTCACGGAGCAACCTTTCGACGAATTCCATAGGCTGCAACCGTCAACGGCCAAAAAAGCCAGACAAGGCCCAGCAGAGGTTGAAAGAGTGGAAAATAGCCGTAATCTTCGCCAAAATGTCTCCAGACCGTACGTCCGATAAAATCTGGGTCGAGAAAACTCCAGAGGCCGACGATCACGGTCATGGCGGTTTCGATCCCCAGCACGGCGACGGAGAGCCACCAGGTCCAACGACGGCGGTAGGCAAAACCAAGGGTGGCTATCAAATAGCAGCAGGCAGCGAACGCGCTGAGGTAGACTGGCAGGGAATGGCTGATATCAGAACGGAAAAAGAGTTGATAAATGGCGCGAACGCCCGTGGAGAGGGCCAGGACTGGGTAAGAGACTGCCAGCACATAGCCGGCTGGGCTGACAAAATTGGCCCAGATTTCTTCGCTACGGCGTGAGGGCAGGGTCGCTCGCTTGTCCGTCATCCGTGCCTTCCCTCGCACAGAAACTGCTCGATCTGGGCGCGCAGTTCGTCGTAGGTGCGGGTGATGGGAAATTGGGGAAAATCCTCAATGACTTTGTCGGGTGGGCGGAAAAAAATGCCTCTGTCGGCTGCGGCCAGCATCGCAGTATCGTTGTAGGAGTCTCCGACGGCTGCAGTGCGGAAACCAAGTTTTTTGAACGCTTCTACTGCCATCTGTTTGCCATTTGGCACACGCAACCGGTACCCCGCCACCATGCCTTCAGGATCTACTTCGAGCGTGTGGGCAAACACCGTTGGCCAGCCAAGTTTGGGCAAAAACGGCCGTACAAATTCATAAAAGCTGTCGGTGATGATCACCAGCTGAGCCGAGCGGCGCATCCAGCCCAGAAAATCAGCGGCTCCGGGGAGCAGCTCCATCTTGTCGATCGCCTGCTGGATGTCGTGCAGGGTCAGGTTGTTTTGGCGGAGAATCGCCATGCGTTCCTGCATCAACTTATTGTAGTCGGGTTCATCGCGCGTGGTGCGTCGTAAAGCGGGCAGTGCACTCTGTTCGGCAAAGACGATCCAAATTTCAGGTAAAAACACGCCTTCCAGGTCGAAGGCGACGATGGGTGGTGGCAGGGACGGCATATCCGGATCAATCCTTGCTGTTGCAAAAAACGAATCGATTTGGTGCAGATACTTTGCACGCACGTCTCTCTATTTTACTGTGACTCCGGTCGATCGGGCAAAGGGATGTCCCCTCCCTATTGACAGTTGACGGGGGGATTCTTCTGGGCACTCTTTGATTTCGCATATCGAAGGTTTATTGGCGGAAGAACACAAAGTTGCTTCGGATAGTCAAAATTTTGAAATCTTTTTTGAAAAAAAATACTCTTGTGCAAATTGAAATGCGATGCTATCCTGAATGTCAGGAAAGCCGGAATTCTGACTGCACTTCACCGATACCGTCAACCAGCAGCAGAAAGAGACCATCGAAAGAGGAGAACAATGTATGGGGTACCATGTACAGGTCAAAAGTATGCAGACTGACCGTTGCGTTCAGCGGGGAAACTGCTGGCAGGTCTTGTGGGGCAGCAGACGATGGCGTGCGTCGGGTGTCGCCTGGATTGCGCTGCTGGCCATCGCAGCGGCATTCTGGGTGTCGACCCCTGCGCGTGCACAATCGGCTGCCGGCGGCCACGGCAGTCCTGCATTCCAGTATCCTGGGTGGCCAGACCCAGCAGGTATCTGTGTTGGGCCAAACCTCGTCTACAACGGAGGCTTTGAGCAGGGATTCAGCCCGGTTGCAGTCGGAAATGTCGGCAACAACTGGGGCTTTTTTACCAATGGGGGCGGTGCTGCCTATGGATTTTATAACGATCAGTGGCCACGTGCCCTTGCGGAAGGGCGCCATAGCCAGTTGATCGAGATCAACACGAACCATGGGCTTCCTGCGGACAACGATCGCTATGCGGGGATCTACCAGTACCTTGCCGGGCTGCACCCTGGTGTGACCTATGAATTCAGGGTCAGTGGGCTGCTGCGAGGAGAGGGAGATGAGAAAGATCCCTACCGATTTGCGGTGCAGTGGGGGTATCTGCCTGGCTACAGTGGGGAGTGGCAGGCGGTCAACAACTGGACAGAGTTGAATCTGGGGCCAGTCGAAGTGCGTACAAATCCAGGGGCTGCGGTGAACTATACGATGAGGTTTGTCGCCCAGTCGTCCGAAATAACACTCTTTCTGCGTGGATGGAAGAAATGGGGTATCCCCTATGTGGAGATGGATCTGAACATCGACAACGTCGCAGTGGTTGCCTGTGGCGGGCATGGAGGGTCAGTGGTCCCAGAATGTCCTGTGCAGGGCTGCCAGGCAACATACCCGCCTGTGGTGGAACCCATCGTGCACGAATGCAGCGGTGCCTGTGGAGGGTCAGTGGTCCCAGAATGTCCTGTGCAGGGCTGCCAGGCAACATACCCGCCTGTGGTGGAACCCATCGTGCACGAATGCAGCGGTGCCTGTGGGGAGGAGCCATGGTGGCCGGTGGAGACAGGATCGGGCTGTACCCATACTGTGCGGCCGGGAGAGATGCTGGCCAAGATTGCCTACCACCATGGTGTGAGTCTGTATGAACTCTCCGCTGCAAACGGCATTTGGAACCAGGATCTGATCCTGGTCGGACAACAGCTGGTTTTGCCGGGCTGCAAGGGTGGGCATTCAGCAGGCCAGATTGGGGCATACCACCCGGAGACGCATATCGTGCAGCCAGGAGAGACGTTGAGCGAGCTGGCAGTCTGGTATGGGGTGACCTTTGACCAGATGATGGCGGCCAACGGTCTCAGAAATCCCAACAAAATCTATGTTGGGCAGCAGCTAATCATACCGTGACGGTACGGGTTGATTAGATAGACTCCTTCGATGGGCAGTTTGCTGGCTGTGGTTCCGGCTCCACAGCCAGCGCTGCGCCTCCAACTCAGCCAACTGGGATACCCGAACGACGAGGAAACAGAGCGAAGGGAAGCGAACAGAACAGCTTTTAGACAAGCCAGGATTCTGGACCGATGGAACAGCAGAGCTCCAGCTGGCTGAGTTGGAGGGAGATACAGAGGGACGGCGTGTGCGGAACGCCGTCCTTTTGTTTGTAGCCGATTCAGCGATAGGTACCAATAATTTTTTGGTGGTCGAAGTCGATCTCAGCGCCGCTCATCAAGGCACCTTTGTCAGAAAGCAGCCACAGGACCAGGCTGGACACATCGGTGGGGCGCAAAATACGTCCAAAGGGAGCTTGGGCGTCTGCCAGTTCGAGCCAGTTGGCAGGGCGGCCTTCGCTGCGTTGAACCGCATCTTCGTTGGGGGTGGCCATCCAACCGACGTTAATGCAGTTGACGCGAATGCGTTCTGTGCCCAGTGCAGCCGCCGCATTTTTGGTGAGGACAGCCAGCCCGCCTTTGGAAGTGCTATAAACGGTGAGATTGGTCTGACCGCCGCGACCGTTGATACTGCCGATGTTGACGATGCTACCGCCACGGCCTTCTCGGCGCATGATTTTGGCAGTTTCCTGCATCAGAAAAAAAGGAGCCCTCAAATTGATCGCCATGATCCGCTCCCACAGTTCGATGGTTGTGTCGTAGACCGACCCCCGTTCTGTGGAAGCGGCGCAGTTGACCAGACCATCGATTCGTCCAAATTGTTGGTCGGCAGTTCGAATGACGGAAAGGCAGTCATCGAGCGAGGCAAGGTCAGCCGGTACAAAATGTGTGGGGCAGCCGTCTGCACTCAGTTCGGCGGCAACACGATCGCCGTTGGGGCGATTGCGTCCGCAAAGCACGAGGCCTGCTGCCCCTTGTTGGGCAGCATTGCGTGCGATCTCTTCACCCAGCCCTTGTGTGCCGCCGGTGACAACGATGATCGAGCCAGCCAATTCAGCCATTTTGTTGCTCCTGACAAGCAGTGTTGCGCACAGAATGCTCGGGGATGTGGTCAGCCAGGATAAAATCGAGCCAACGCGAAACCAGCAAAGACGGAGCCTCTATCATCGGGCTATGGCCGACACCCTGCAGAATTTCCAGATTGCTGGCACCTGGTATCGCAATCAAGGTCCGGGTCGTGGCGTTGCGGTCAACAATTGTATCCAGTTCTCCCCAGACCAACAAAGCCGGCAGGGTGATTCGCTGGGCTTCGGCGAAGCGGTTCCATTGAGACAAGCTGCGGGCAATTTCAGTAAAGGCAGCAGGTGCCATCTGGCCTGCATCTTCGACCAACGTCTCAAAAAAATCGGCTGCCTGGATGTTGTCGAACGGCACAGTTGGCATCAACAGACGTAAAGCGTCGCGACGCAACAAGCGATTTTCCCGCATCTGTTCGAGCACTCGATAGCCTTCCAGCGGCGTGAACACGCCTTCGACCGGCACCGTGTCGACCAAAGTCAGCGTGGCAACCCTATGTGGGTTTTGCAGCACGTACTCGACAGCAACGGCGCCGCTGCTGGAATGTGCTATCAGATGAAATTCATCCCAGTTCCAGGCGGAGACCAGAGCGGCCAGATCAGCAGCCAGCTCCTCGATCGCATAGCCATCTGCTGGTTTTTCGCTCTGACCACATCCACGCAGGTCGGGGGCAATCGCATAGATCGAATCAGGCAGGGACTTAAAAAAGGGGAGCCACCAACGGCTTGTGCCGTAACTGCCGTGCAGCACCAGCAACGGAATTCCATCGTCTTTGCCTGTGCTGCGGCAAAAAAAGCGCAGACGGGCAGTTTGTGTAAAAAAGGAGTGGCTTGGCGACATGGTTCAGCGGGTTCGTCGGACGAATTCAGCTTCTTCGGGCAAAAAGAACAACAGAAGGGCTGCAGCAGCGGCGGCAGCAGCAGGACCTTCTACCCGGCCGACCTCTTCTTCGCCCAGGATCAGCCCACCCCGATTGACAACGCCGTCGGGGTCGACCCAGCCAAGTTCACCGCCCTCGAACAGGCCGTGGCTGCGCACCCGGCCATCGACAGTGAATGTGCCCAGCTCGCGTTCGTCAAACGCCGTCTTGCAGAAGACATGGCCGTCCCTGCTGACATGCCCGACAAGGACCCCCTCCCCCCAGCGCAGACGGTAGATCTGTCCAGACGCATCGACAAACCCAATGGCAGAGTCCTCTCCCCCTTCAAGCGTTCGATAGATAAGTGTGTTTGTGGACATTTTTACCGCGGATTGGAAAAAGAGAGCCCTGCAACGAATTCTTGCAAGATCGACTGATTGGCGGCAGCGAAGACTGGCATTGGCCTGGAGACATACTCACCGTCGACAGCAGCCAGTGGGAAAATGGGCTGCTGTTGCCAGCTCTCCAATACCCCTCCTGCTTCAACCACAACCAGCCAGGCAGCGGCCAGATCCCAAATTTTGGGGGTCGCCTCCACTGCCATCATCGCCGTTCCGTCTGCAACTTTACAAAGGTGGTAGGCGGCACTGCCGCAAATCCGGCTTTTCAGCCGGGTCTGTATCTGCAGAAGCTTATCGGTGCGCGTACACTTCATCATCAACTGCTCACGGCCGATGGCAGTGTCACGGCAGGTGTGAATCGGCCTCCTGTTGCGTTGAGCGCCGCCGCCGACCACCGCCGAAAAGGTCTCTCGAAGTAACGGGAAATGGATGACACCGACGACCGGGCATCCTTGATACAGAAGAGCGATGCTGATCCCCCAGATCGGTAACCCGCGTGCAAAGTTGGTGGTGCCATCGATCGGGTCGACAACCCAGGTGAAGTCGCTCTTCGCATCGTAGGATGTCACTTGCTCTTCGCTGAGGACACGATGGGCGGGAACATGAGCAGCCAGCCTCTGCACAATCAGGTGGTCGATTGCCAGATCGGTCGCAGTCACCAGCGAGCCGTCGTCTTTGTGCCGGGCAGGGTGTTGACGAAACTGAGAAACTGCATGCTCGCCACATTCAGTGGCAAGCGTGATCGCAAACTCAAAAAGAGGCATCCATTCCGACATACTCATATTATGCCTGCCAACAGCCCGATTGACAATTAGGCATCCTGTCAGATCGCTGGAGCAGGTCTTGCTATGTTTGTTGTGAAAAATACAGACATGTACAAAAATATCGGTTTGTGGTAAAAAAGAAACATTCCATCCGGCGCGTTTTACCCATGTCTTCTCGAAGGAACGGTACAACACCAATGGCCAATTTGAGCTTTCTACAGTTGCTTCGGAAGCTAGATCAAAGCAAGTATGTGATTTTGTTGCTCGCAGCGATTGGGGGCATTCTTTTTTTGTCGGTTCGATCCTGTCAGCCAGATCCTGTGGCGGTTGTTCCAACACCGGATGCCACATTGGTGTCACCGTTTACAGCGGAGGCTCCCAAAGCCACTCCTGTGCCGATCTCCCCGGCTACCAGTACCGCTATCCGTGAAAACACGGTGCTGACGGATAGCAGCGAAGCTGGTGCAACAGGAGAAATCACTGTCGCGACCTTGACGCCAACCTTGACGCCAACCTCGACGCCAACCTTGACGCCAACCTTGACGCCAGTCCCGCCTGGACCGGATCGATTTGAATTTGACCCAGTGCGTGGCAGGACAGTCATTGCCGGGAGTGGACTCCCAGGGGACATCTTGCGCGTGATGTCCAACGGAGAATTGCTCTCCGCTACAATTGTGGATGCAGCCGGTCGCTGGCAGATGACGATAGATCTGCCGGGTGGTACCAGCTACAACTTGACGGTCGAGAATGTCACTTTGAATGGTGTTGTACGAGCGACAGCACCAGCCGTCCAGGTCAATGTACCGTCCCCGACGGCCACCCACACGCCGACGGCCACCCGCACGCCTTCTCCGACAGCCACCCACACGCCGTCCCCGACGGCCACCCACACGCCGACAGCCACTCACACGCCGTCCCCGACGGCCACCCACACGCCGACAGCCACCAGTACACCGTCCCCGACGGCCACCCACACGCCGTCCCCGACGGCCACCCACACGCCGTCCCCGACGGCCACCCACACGCCGTCCCCGACAGCCACCCACACGCCGTCCCCGACAGCCACTCACACGCCGTCCCCGACAGCCACTCACACGCCGTCCCCGACGGCTACCTACACGCCTTCTCCGACAGCCACTCACACGCCGTCCCCGACGGCTACCTACACGCCTTCTCCGACAGCCACTCACACGCCGTCCCCGACGGCCACCTACACGCCTTCTCCGACAGCCACCGGTACACCGTCCCCGACGGCCACCCGCACGCCGTCCCCGACGGCCACCCGCACGCCGTCCCCGACGGCCACCCGCACGCCATCCCCGACAGCTACCCGCACGCCGTCCCCGACGGCCACCCACACGCCGTCCCCGACGGCCACCCACACGCCGTCCCCGACGGCCACCCGCACACCGATCCCCCTCGTTGTTTTGTTGCCGCCAGAATTGAGGAGCGGGTTGAACATCTTGGCGGGGAATGGCGTACCTGGTCACATGGTACAAATTTGGATTGACGGTGCACCGGTTGGTACGGTTACAGTAGACCCGCAAGGTGGCTGGGAACTGCCAGTTGAACTGGTGGGGAGTGGAATCTACACGTTTCAGGTAGAGAGCCTAGATGTTGCAGGAGCTGTTATCCTGCGTTCGGAACCGGTTCTGGCAGAAGTATCGGCTGTAGGGCTGGAAGATTCAGTGACAGTGCCAGACAGTGGTGCACAGGCTATGTCAAAGCCGACGATACAGCCGAGTTCGCTGCCGTCGACCGGTGCTGCGCCTCCTGTTAAAGCCATTGCACTGACTGTGTTGGTGAGTTTTCTGGCGGTGCTTGTTTTGGCATGGATCGACAGACGCCACTCCAAGCCCTCTTAGTGTCCCGTCAAGCGTCATTTGATTGGGAGGCTGCAATCAGCCCGTCGCGCAGCGCCAAGGCAACCGCTTCCCGCTGATTCTTGACGCCAAGTTTGGTGTACAGATTGGTCAAGTGCCATTTGACGGTGCCCGGCGTGATCACAAGGATGTCGGCAATTTCGGCAATGCGGGCGCCTTTCGCCAACTGCACCAGGATGGCAAACTCCTGCGCAGTCAGGTTGACTTGGGGCAGTGAGGGTTCAGGCGCCGCCATACGCGCAACCAGTGTGCTCGCATAGTGCGTGTCGATGGTGCGCACCGCAGGCAAAAGATCTGGACAATCGAGCAGCAGGCGCACATACCCTGTTCGTTCGATATCATGAAGGGCCTGGCGCAGAAGGGTGCGGGCTCGGCTGTAGTGCCCAAGCTTCTGCTGCTGCCGCGCCCAGATGAGCCGAATTTGAATTGTTGTGATGCATCGATGACTCCGTTCACTTTGGGCGAGCTGCCGTTCCAGATGGACTGTCAGCCCCTCCAGTTCGCGCCCCAACGCTACATGCGCCAGCAGAGTCATCATCCAGAGTGCTTCAGGTACGTCGGGCGGCAGGGTCGAGAGCGTTACACCCATTTGCTGATATAGATCCCAGCCATCCAGCGGACGCCCAAGACGTATCCAGCGATAGATCTGCCAAAACGCGACCTGGCTCCTGTAGCCACTTGTATAGGCCTGCACGTTGCGTTGCCAGAGCGCTGTCTCCTCCTCGCGCTGAGCAGCCGTCATTGTGACCGGTTTGCCTGACGCCATCTCACACAACTGCAGACAGACGTTTGCCCGCAGGAGCAGCAGTGCATTGTCGCGCATGCGGGCATCGACGAGGGCACGCTGAAAGCAGACAGCCGCTGCCTCGGGATGATCCGACCAGTAGTGCACCTGGCCTGCCAACATATCAAAAAATTCTCGCTCCTCAAACGCCAGATATTGCTGAGCGCAGACGATCTGGTGTGCCTGTTCACAGGCTGCCAGCGCAGCCTGTGCGTCGCCGAGCATTGCGTGGTATTCCGCTTGCCAGCCGATAACGACCAAAGTTCCAATGTCATGGCCTGCGGCGGCAAACGCTGCTGCAGCGGCAGCAGCATGTTCGGCAATCGGCGCGCCAACAGGATGGGTGCTGCGCGCAAGCACTGCGGCCATCCAACACCAGCCGCGCGCCAGCGCGCTTTCTGGCGCCAGACGCGCGGCAGTTTGCAGTGCGTCCGGATAGATCCCACGCTGATCGTCGCTGAACATGCGGCGCCAGAGCCGCAGAACCGCCAGTTCATCCCCCCATACCGCTGGCTGTGGGCCAGAAAATTTCGCCAAAGCTGCCTCGGCAGCTTCCAGCGCAGCAACAAACTCGTCTGCAGCAGACATCACCCCCAGCCAGGCACGATCCAACAGCAGCTGTGGGTGAGCATCCAGTACTCGTTTGGGAAGCAGATTGAACCAGTGGCGCAACTCAGCCTGTCGATTGCACAACAACGCTGGACGTGCATGGTTGACCAACAGCACAGCAGCCAATTCTGGAATGCCGCCCACAACCAGATAATGGAGCGCTTGTGCAATCTCGTCGCGGGCCAGAAACCAGTCGGCAGCCCTGCGGTGAAGTTCTTTAATCTGTGCTGGCGTGCATTGCAGCTGCAACTGACGCCGCAGCAGATCGCGAAACAACTGATGAAGTTCGTACCACTCTTCCTCTGCATCCAGCGCGCGTAGAAAGAGCTGCTCTACCCTTGCCTGTTCGAGCAAAGCTGCGCCGCCATCCTGTGCTGTGATTGCATCGCAGAGAGCCCAGTGCAAACGATCCAGGATCGAGCATTGGAGCAAAAAGCGACAGAGCGCATCGGGCAGAAGGATCAACACCTCAGCCGTCAGGTATTCAGCCAACAGAGGGCTGCTCCCCAGCAGATGGCTGCGCAGAGCAGGCCCGGTGCGCGCTGGGCTGCCTGCCGTGCGATCCAGAGAGAGCAATGCCAGATGCACACCGGCGATCCAACCGTGCGTGCGCTGTTCTAGCAGGTCGATGGTGTCAACGTCCAGCTGGATCTCTTTGAAACGCGCCGCCAGCACTTCAATCTCAGCAGACGAAAGCCGAAGTTCATCGGTGTTCACCTCCAGCAGCTCTCCCTGCACGCGCAGTTTGCCGATCAACCTGGCCGGCGGTATATGGCGCGTCAGCACCATCCAGCGACACGCTGCCGGACTGCGTTCGATGGCGGCTGCAACCAGCTGCTGGACAGCCGGACTCCGGATATGATGAAAGTCATCCAAGACCACCAGCAAGGGCAACGCCCACTGCTCCATTCCAAACAGCAGAGATTGGAGCGCAGCCTGCAGGCGATTTTGATTGATGGAAGAGGCAATCAGCGTTGCCAAGGCTGGCATCAAGGGTGCCAGCGCAGCCGTAAGACATGTCAGAAACTGCGCAGGGTCGTCGTCTTCAGCATCCAGCGTCAACCAGACGACCTGAAATGTACCTGGCGGCTCTTGCCCATGCACGAACTGGGCGGCCAACGTGCTTTTGCCATACCCGGCTGGCGCCGTGATGAGGGTCAGACGACGCGCGCATCCGGCCGCCAGCCGGTCCAACAACGCACGGCGGTCGATCCAGCCGGGCAGCAACGTCGGCGGCCTCAGTTTGGCGGAGAGCACAGCCAGGGCAGGCGCTGCTGGCCTTGGCTGTGTGCCACCTGGCCCATTCCACACGTTGGTATTGTCCAAATTGTTTTGGGAGTAATCCATGTGGACTATTATACACGACAGATTCGCCGTTCACCATCGCTACGTCTCACGGTCCCACGCAAAAGGTCAGTACAAAGCGTCGGTGATCCCCGCTTCCAACTCGTCCAGAATGTAGTGACGAGCAGTTGTTTCGATACGTTTGTGCCCGAGTGCTTTCTGGGCCATTCGCAGATTGTTGCGTGCCAGTTGAGTTCCGACAAATCGTCGAAAGTCATGTGGTTTGACGTCTGTCAGTCCGGCACTGTCGGTATATTTGCGCACAATTCGCCAGATCGCGACGACAGACAGGGGACGTGCTGTTGCCCGTTCCCCGCGGCCGTCGAAGGCAGTAAACAGATAATCGCTCTGCAGCGGTCGTTCAGCAAGCCAGCGCTGCAGGTGGATGTGGGCCTCTCGGCTGAGGGGGGCTTCTCGGTATTCGACATCATTTTTGCCGCGCACCAGCACCACGAACCCATTGCCCTTGGTGCGAATCTGCTGGTTTTGCAAGGTGGCGACTTCGCTCACGCGCAGGCCGCTGCTGGCCAGGGTCGCCAACAATGCAGTGTCGCGCAATCCGATCAGCCTTTCAGGCTCGGGGGAATCGCAGACTTTTCGCATAGAAGTAGGTTCAATTCTGACCCGAGCGTGTGTTTTGATACGATTTTTGAGGGCTGCCGCCTTGACGCCGACAATTTGCCCGAATTCGGCTGCGATATGTGGCTCGACAAACCCCTGTACAGCGGCTTCCTGGATCAACCGTTTGACTGCGCTGAGCATGCGGTTGATGGTATTGGGGCTCAGCAAGGTTTCTTGTGCCAGGTGGGTGCGCCAGCGGGCCAGGGTTGCAGCGTCGGTCAGGGCAGGGAGGCTGCCAGCAAAGGCGACGTAGGCGGCAAAGTCGCGTTGGTACATGGCAATGCTGGAGGGCGCAAGCTGTCCAGCGAGCAAATTTGCATCGAAGCAGGGCAGGGGGGCTGAGATGGTGGGTGCGGGCAGGGAATCGACAGTGTCCACAGGTCCTCCTGGACAGAACAGGTTGCGAGCAAAAGCTTGTTGATCTCAGTCAAACATCTATTTTCGTGAAAGTCAAGAGGAGAAAAAGACGTTTTTTTAGAGAAAAACATACAAATTTGACATAAAAATAAACAGGGAGAACAGAGTGTATGGGAAGGGGGGGAGATCTTTATTCTGGGACAAATCATCGGCCGGAGCGGACCATTCGGGTCTGAATTTGGACTGAGATGGATCCAGCGGCGGAGCGGGTGTGCGATGTAAAGTGTGAGGGAATTTGCTGGGAGTGGCTGTGCGAGGGTCTTCCCGATACTTTGACTATGCGCAATCTATGTCGTTTCCTGAAGTTGCTCAATAAAAGGGCCATTTAATTAACCTATGAAAACGTTCAGAAAAATAACTCAACGCCCCCCCCACCCAAAACCCAGCCATCCTCCAGCCGAAACCGCCTGGCACCACAGCGACTTCGCCTGGGAGTTCGACTGGCCAAGCAACACAGAACCCCTGCCCGCCATCCTGCCCTCAACGCTGGACAAAGCCCTCGCCCTGGCCGGATGAACCACACGCTGCCCGCCGCTATGCCTGATGCACTTCGACACCCATCGCCTGCAAAGACTCCACCAGCGGCGCCGGCGCCGCTGTGTCTGTGATCAAAACGTCTACGTCGGCCAGCGGCACAATGCGCGCCAGCGAACGCACCCCCCACTTGCTGCTGTCAAGCAAAAAAATCACTCGGTCCGAACTGGAAGCCATCGCCCGTTTCACCTGAATCTCCAACAAGTTGACATCGGTGATCCCCTCGTGCAAGGTCAAGCCGGTAGCGCTCAAAAAACAGATCGACGCATTGATGCTGTGAAAGTATTCCTCCGCTTGCGGCCCCACAAACGTGAACGCGACAGGACGCAGCAACCCCCCACAACAATATACGTTGACTGCACCAGCCAGCCTGGCCAGTTCGTTCATGGTTCCTAGCCCGTTGCCTATCACCGTCAAATCCTGGTAGGCAATCAGGTACTTGGCCATCGCTGCCACTGTCGTGCCCGCTTCCATGCAGAGGATGTCCCCACTCTGCACAAAATGCTCCACTGCATAGCGCGCAATTCGCTCCTTGGCGGTCAGGTTGACGACTCGTTTGCTGTCATAGAGCGGTTCCAACTCCGCGTGCTGTTCGACCCGAGCCGCCCCACCCCGCACACGCCGTACACGCCCTTTCTCTGCCAGCACAGACAGGTCTCGCCAGACCGTCATCAGTGAAACCCCAAAACGATCGCCTAACTCCAACGCAGTCGTGTTGTCCTGCTCCTCCACAAAGGCAGCAATCTGCTCCCTGCGCAGCTCGGCGGGTAATTTTTGCATGGCCAGCTCCCTTTCCACACCCCTTCTGTTCTTGACCCTTCTGTTCTTGCAAATGCCAGGGATAAAACCTCTGCTGTCAGCAGTATATCACAAGATAACATGTGATCGGCACACACAACGAAGAGTATGCGTTCAACGTGGCTGCCGTGAAACTCAAGTGGAAGGGGGTCACACCGTATCGACGCCAGAACGGCCAACCCAAAAGCCGACCTGAATCGACTTTGCAGCTGCAAAAAGTTATATTCTGTTATTTTTTGCGATACAGAGTGATACATTTGACACCGGCTGTTGTGTTTGTTACTATCCTCCTGCACAGTGTGTTGACCGAAAAACAGACCAAGATAGACAGAGGTTTCTGACATGGCTTCCAATTCCAGCCCTGTTTCCGGCCAGTTCTTTCTCGGCCAGGTTCTCTTTTTTGACCCCGAGCAGGGCTCGATCGACGGCCGCGATCAGACCAGCCGTCATCTGAGCGATCTGCCGGGCAGCTTCGCCGACCAGGTTGCCTATGCTCGTCTGCTCGGGCAAAACCCGCTCCTCTACCAGGTCACCCAGGTGGAGGAGCAGAACGGTCCAGGCCAATTGCACTACGGGATCGGGATCCTGATGCCGGGAAAAGTGGGGGACGAATATTTCATGACCAAAGGACATCTGCATGCATGGCGGCCGGCCGCAGAAATCTATGTCGGACTGCGCGGACGCGGCATGATGCTGCTCGAAGACGAACAAACCGGACGCTGCGACGCTGTGCCGTTGGAAGCCAACAGCGTCGTCTATGTGCCGGGCCATACGGCCCACCGCACTGTCAACGTGGGCCATGAACCCCTCGTGTACTGGGGGATTCTCTCCAGCGAAGCGGGCCATGACTATGGAACCGTGGGTGCCCGCAATTTCAGCAAGGTCATGGTCGACGTCGAAGGGACACCGACCCTGCTCGATCGTGCTGCTTTTTTAACAAAACTGCAGGCCAATGCCCGATGAGCCACTATCTCACAAAACCCATTCCAGACGAAAAACCGGCGGCCAGTTTCGTACAGCGCCCCTGGGGCTCCTTCAAACAATATGCCTTCAACCAGGAGGCGACTGTCAGCCTGATGACGGTCGAACCTGGCATGCGCCTCAGCTTGCAGTCCCATACAGCCCGTGCCGAGCTCTGGATCGTGCTTGACCCCGGCGGGGTGGTCCAGGTTGGGGACGAAATTTTTCACCCTCAACCTGGAGAGGAAATCTGGATTCCAGCCAATACCCGCCATCGCCTTGCCAGCCTGGGCGCCCCGGTGCGTGTGCTGGAAGTCGCCTTCGGCAACTGGCAACAGGCCGACATCACACGGTTCGACGATGATTTCCAACGACCAGAAGAGGGAGAAACTCTGTGACACTCCCCAAGGTGTGGCGCAAGACAACGCAGCTGCTCATGCCGGCGCGACAGGAAGAAGCCAACCAGTCCTCCCAGCCCGACCAGTACTCGATCTACCCCGCTACCCAGTTGGGGCCTGGCCAGATCGAGTTTGGCTTCGCCGCGCTGGCACGTCGTCTGGCCGGCGCCGGCCGGGTGCGACTGGACGGCTATCCTGGGGTGCTGTGGGAAGACTTTCGCCAACGGCTTGCACAGGAGCTGGACGTGCTGGGGGTGCAGACATCCTGGCTGGATGTGGCAGGCGCCTGGAAGTCTTCTGCAGCGCTCGACGCATTGCTCGCCCCCTTCCTTGGGGGCGACGACCCGATCTTTGGGATGCGGTTTTCTGGCAGTCTGGCCGATTTTTTTGACGAGGCAGCTTTGCGAGCGTTGAGGGCAGACCCTGACGCCGACCTGACTGTTCTGTATGGCTGCGGCGCTGCTTTGGCCGACTGGCCCCAGGCGCTCCTTGTCTATGTTGACGTCCCCAAAAATGAAATTCAGTTCCGCCAACGTGCCGGCAGCGTGACTTGTCTGGGCACGTCCCAGCCGCTCGACCCCAAACCAGCGTACAAACGAAGCTACTTTATCGACTGGGTGGTGGCCAACCGCCACAAACAACAGCTTTATGCGTCGCTGGACTGGGTGGTCGACGGCCAGCGCCCCGAAGAAATTACCTTTGCCAACGGCGCTGCACTGCGTGCCGGGCTGGATCGGTTGGCCACCAGCTGTTTTCGTGTCCGCCCCTGGTTTGAGCCAGGACCCTGGGGGGGACAGTGGATTCGCCAGCACATGCCCCAACTGGCCCAGGAGGTCCCCAACTACGCCTGGTCTTTCGAACTGATCGTTCCAGAAAATGGATTGCTTTTTGAAAGCGATGGCTGGCTGCTGGAGGTTTCCTTTGACTTTTTGATGTACCGCAACCCGTTTGAGATTGTCGGCGAAAGTGCGGTTGCTTTCGGCCACGAATTTCCGATCCGCTTTGATTTTTTGGATACTTTTTCTGGCGGCAACCTTTCGGTGCAATGCCACCCGCGCCCCGACTATGTCCGCCGTCACTTTGGCGAATGCTATACGCAGGATGAAACGTACTATATTCTGGAATGTGGCCCCGAAGCGCGCTGTTTCCTCGGTTTCCAGGAAGATATCGACCCTGATACCTTCCGCGCCGCGCTGCTCGACAGTTTCCACAACGCTACCCCCATCGGGATCGAACGTTTTGTTCAGTCCCACCCAGTACGCAAGCACGACCTGATTTTGATCCCCAACGGTACCATCCATTGTTCGGGCACTGAAACGCTTGTGCTGGAGATCAGCGCCACCCCCTATATTTTTACCTTCAAGATGTACGATTGGATGCGCCTGGACTTGGATGGCCGACCCCGCCCACTCAACATCGATCGAGCCTTTGACAATCTCTATTTTGAACGCAAAGGGGCAATGGTTCAGACGGAGCTTCTCGCTCAGCCTCGCACGATCGACTCTGGCCCAGGCTGGGAACTGATCCATCAGCCCACCCACCGAGACCATTTTTATGATGTGCACCGCTACCGATTTACGACCGCAGTCGAAGTACAGACCTGTGGGTCGTGTCATATCCTGAGTCTGGTCCAAGGCAAAACAGTGCTGCTGGAGTGCGCTGACGGGATACGCCAGCGCTTCCAGTACGCTGAAACCTTTGTGGTACCTGCCGCCGCTGGCTCCTACCGATTGGTCAGCGAAACGGGCAGTGAACTGCATGTCGTGAAGGCGTTTATCAAACCGCGCTCGCAGTGGGTAGAAGGGGTGGTGGCCTGAAGATGAAGGCGTGGTATCTGGGCGTGGACGGTGGCGGCACCAAAACAGAGGTAGCAATCTGCGACGCACAAGGCCATATCGTTGGCTGGGGACAAGGGGGGGCCGCCGGGATCGACAGTGTCGGCGCAGAAACTGCCACAATCAGTCTGCGTGCAGCTTTGTCTGCCGCGCTTCAGCAGGCCGGGCTGCCCGCCGACCAGCCGCTGACGAGTGCGTTCTTTGGCATGGCCGGGGTGGTCTCCTCAGAAGACCGGGCCATCGTCCACTCGATCGCCGGCCATCTCGGGCTGCACGGCACAGTCAATGTGGACCACGATATTCGGATTGCCCTGGCCGGCGGGCTGGCCGGTCGCCCTGGGATCGCGCTGATCTCTGGCACGGGCTCCTCCTGTTTTGGCATCAATGCACGGGGAGAGCGCTGGCAGTCAGGCGGCTGGGGACATCTGATTGCCGACGAGGGCAGCAGCTACTGGTTGGGCTGCAACGCAATCCGGCTGGCGATCGGCACCTATGACGGGCGCTGGCAGAGCACGCTGCTGGAGTCGGTGCAGCAGCGCCTGGGGCTCAAAGAGATGACCGATATCCACCATCGGCTTTACACCCAGGGGCTGACCAAAAGCGAACTGGCTGCGTTTGCACCGCTGGTGGTGGAGGCGGCCCAGGCTGGAGACCTGCCGGCCCAGCACCTGCTGCGCCGGGGCATGGCAGATCTTGCCCAGATGGTCGAGGCGGTGGCCAGACATCTGGGCTGGGAAAATTCGCCCTGCGAGGTAACCCTGACCGGTGGACTCTGGCGAGCAGGAGCCTCTGTGCTCGCGCCGTTTCAGGCCGCATTGGCCGAACAGCTGCCCGCTGCAATTCTCGTACAACCAGAATTGGCGCCGGTCCTTGGCGCCTGTGTGTTGGCGCTGCAAATGGACGGTGTGAACGTGAGGCAGGGGACCTTGGAGACGTTGAAAAGCTGGCAGAGGACGATCTGAAACGCCATGCCGGATCTACGAAACAGTGCAGCCAGGTTGCCAAATCGTACCTCTGCCACGGCACCCTGCGCCGTTACAATTTTGCATCTCCCTGCCCACAAGTTCCGCCGACTGGCTGGACAGCCACTGACGCTGGCCGCCGACGACAGAGCGGAACTGCCCTGGTCAGCGACGATGGCCCTCGAAGGCATTTTGGCAAGTGGTGGTGGGTGAGGGAACCCATTCCTCCCTCGCACACCGGGTTTTTGACCGAATATTACGGTCGAAAGGAACGGTGCACGATCAGGACAAAAGACGTGAACAGCCCGGATCGCAGTTTGGATCCCCTACAGTGCCAGTTGTTTTTTGCAGATTCCGAAGAAGAGTTCAGGAGAAGACCGATGAAAACACGTTTGTACACAATTCTGACATTGTGGATGCTCAGCGCCATGCTGCTGTCGGCCTGCACGATGCCGGTGGCGGCCCCGGCTGGCGACAGCGCCGCCAGCGACCAGCCGATCGAGCTGGTCTACATGACCCACAACCATGCACAGTCGATCCCGGTCAACGAAGCGATCATCGCTGAATTCGAAGCTGCCAATCCCAATGTCAAGATCACCTTCGACAATTCCCCCCACGACAACTTCGAGCAGAAGGTGCTGACTGCCTTCGCCGGGGGGGTTGGCCCGGATGTCTTCTGGGCCGGTGACTGGATGGTTCCCCAGTTCCTGGATGCTGGGATCATTGCCCCAGTCGACCCCACCGCTTTCGGTGTCAATTCACAGGAAGAGTTTGAAGCACTTTTCGATGCCGGAGCGCTGGATGCCTTCAAATCAGAAGGGCAAATCTACACGGGTGGCGTCTCAGAATACAACACCTTCAGCCTGATCTACAATGTGGACGCCCTGGCCGAGGCTGGCTTCGACCCGCTGCCCAAAGATCAGCCGGTCACCTGGGAAGAGCTCGCCGAAATTGCCGCTGCCCTGGCTGTCAAAGAAGGGGACAGCACAACCCGGGTCGGCCTGGCCTGGCCCTTCGGTGTGCCGATCTGGACCGTGCTGATTCAGGAACCGATGCTGCGCCAGAAGGGCGGCGAGCTGATCAATGCCGATGGCATGGCTGACTTTACCCAGGAGCCAATGGTCGCGGTCATGAGCTACCTCCAGCAGCTGCGCCAGTCAGGCGCCGTTGACCCAGCGGCGTACACCGACCTGCTGCAGGACTTTGCCAACGGACGCAGCGCAATGATCTTCGGTGGCCCATGGGCAGCCAAACCCCTCAACGAGATCAACCCCGACCTCAACTGGGATATTGCCCCGCTGCCGCAGTTCGCCGACGCCCAAGAACGGGTCACGACGCTCTATGCCTGGGCCTGGTTTGTCAGCGCCAAATCTTCTCCCGAAAAGCAGAAAGCCGCCTGGGAATTTGTCAATCTGCTCACCAGCAAACAACAAGAATGGTGGGATCAGGTCGGCTACGTCCAGGCACGCCAGACCGAGATCGACGGCATGTCACTGCCTGAATACTATGCGCAGGCCGACGAACGGTTGGGCACCCTCTTCGCCGACTATCCCTACGGCAAGGCAGAGTTCCGCTCCACCAATTACTTTGAGCTCTCTGACATCTGGACCCGTGCCCAGGATCGTGTCCTGGCTGGCGAGGATGTCGCAACAGTTCTTCAGGACGCACAGGCGCAGGCCGAAGCAGCTGTCGCCGAATAACTGTTTGTCGGTTCTTTTGGCTGAAGCGGGTAACGCTTCAGCCAAAAGAGCCCCCCCCGCCAGCACCGCTCCAGCCTCTGGCCAGAAAAGGATTCCGCTATGGTCGCACAGCCTACAGCAGCAGACATACGGTCGCAGCGTCGGCAGGGTCTGTTTGGAAACACTCTCGAGGCCCGCAAACGCCGTTTTGGTCTTTTTTTTGCGCTGCCTGCCTTCCTTTTTTTTGGTATGTTTTATGTTTACCCACTTTTCCAAACCTTCTATGTCAGCCTCTTTTCCTGGAGCCTGATCGACGAACCTAGTTTCCTTGGAACCGTCAATTATATCCGGCTGTTCGCCGATAAAGAGTTCCTCAATGCCATCTGGGTCTCCTTTTTGTATGCTTTTGGCGTCGTGATCCCGATCTGGGGAATTGCACTCGGACTGGCTCTGATTTTTAACCGTTCATTTCGTGGACGCCAAGCCTATTTGACCGTCTATTACATTCCGGCAGTCATCTCGCTGACGGTCTGGTCGCTGATCTGGCTACTGTTGTACAACCCAAGTTTTGGCCTTTTTTCGGTGGTCATGCGAGGGCTGGGCATCGGTGGACTTCGCATGCTGGATGACCCGTCAACTGCCATGTTGGCGCTGATCCTTCTGAGCATCTGGAAAGGCACCCCTGTCTACATGCTGATTTTTCTTGCCGGGCTGCGCGCCATTCCGAGCGACTACTACGAGGCAGCTGAGATCGACGGGGCACGCTCCTGGCAGAGTCTGCTGCTCATTACACTGCCGCTGCTGCGGCCGGTCTTTCTTTACGTGATGGTGATTTCGCTGATTGAGGCGTTCAAGGTGTTTACCCCGATGTATCTGTTGACCAGCGGAGGACCCGGTTCTGCCACCCGCGTCCTGTCGATGTTCATCTTTCAAAATGGGTTTCAATACCTCAAAATGGGCTATGCCTCCGCAGCTTCTGTGATCTTTTTGCTGATTTTGCTGCTGCTGGCTCTCTTTCAATTTCGTTTGCTGCGCTTCCAGCAGGTGGACTGACCACCCCCTGCCCTGTTGGCATTCTGTCCTTTGGAAGGAAAACCTGATGTCAAAAAATCGGATCTTCCGTACCCTGACTTCCCTGCTGGGCCAGATGGGTTTGCTGGCAGGAGCCTTGCTCATCAGTGCTCCCAGCCTCTACATGCTTTCGGCTTCTTTTATGAACAGCAACGAAATTTTTTCAACACGCCTGCAACTGCTGCCGGAAGCACTGAACTGGTCCAACTACCTGGAGGTCTTTGCCCGCTTTAATTTTTGGCTCTATTTGAACAACAGCCTTTGGGTGACAGGCGCCGTTGTCCTGCTCAACCTGATTTTCACGCCGATGGTGGGCTACAGCCTGGCCAAGTTCAACTATCCAGGAAAAAATGTGCTGCTGCTCTTTATCCTGGCAACTGTGATGGTCCCCTTCACCGCGATTCTGATTCCGCTCTTTTTGATCGTGCGCAATCTGGGTTGGATAAACACCTACCCAGGGCTGGTGATGCCGTTTGCGATGTCAGCCTTCGGCGTCTTTCTGATGCGTCAGTTTATGCTGAGTGTACCGGACGATTATATCGATGCCGGGCGCATCGACGGGGCCAGCGAGGGACGGATCTACTTCCAGATCGTTCTCCCGCTGATCCAGCCTGCGTTGATCACCTTGGCGATCGTCGTTTTTGTGGCGAACTGGGATGAATTTTTGTGGATGCTGGTGGTGACGACCGGGGATGCGTTGCGGACACTGCCGGTGGGGCTGGCAAAGTTTCGCGAACAGTACCAGACCCGTTTTGAGTTGATGATGGCGGGTTCTGTGGTGGCGGCAGCGCCGGTGGTGCTGCTCTTTTTGGCATTGCAACGCCGCTTTTTGCAAGGAATCGCAGGCTTGTCCGGTCTCAAATAAAACCAGCGCGCTGAGGCAGAACCGTTTGGGCCCCAGCGCAGCCAGCGCTCGCGTTCAAGCCCGCTCGACGTACTCGCCTGAGCGGGTGTCGATCTTGATCTTGTCCCCTTCTTTGATGAAGTCAGGCACCTGAAGTTCGGCTCCTGTCTCCACCGTTACCTTTTTCATGACACGGCCCGAAGTGTCCCCGCGCAAAGCAACTGCTGCCTTCACAACTGCCAAGATGACAAAGTTGGGAATCTCCACAGAGAGAACCTGGCCATTTTCCTGCAGCAGCAGCGTGACCATCTGGTTTTCTTTCATCCAGATCAAGGTGTCCTCAAAATCTTCCCTGGGGAGCGCGATCTGGTCGAATGTCTCGTTGTCCATGAAATGATAAGCGGTGCCGTCGTCGTAAAGATACTGAGCGTCGCGTGTCTGCGTGGTCACCACATCGATCTCTGCGCCGGCCCGCACACGGTCTTCGATCGTTTTGCCACTCTCAAAATTTTTGAGCTTCATCCGCACCATCGCACGCCAGTTGCCAGGTGCAATGTGCTGGTATTCGACGACACGATGAATCATGCCGTTGTACCGAATCAACATCCCTTTGCGAAGATCAGAAGTGGTCGCCATAATTTTTGTCCCGTATGTGCAGCTACAACAACCTTTGCTGCCAAAATCAACAGCCTAAGGTCAGATAATCATTTGCCATCTATTATACCCGCCGACTCCGCTGGATGAAAGCTGTCGGCTGCCCAAAACAGCAAAAACTTTCCGGCTGAATCCAGGGTTGCTGGGCGAGTTTGGTATAATCGAAGTCAGTATGGGTAAAATTTCATTTTCAGCATCCGTCGCAGCAGTTTTTGTGGGAGTTCCCGTGCTGATCGGGCTGGCATGGCGCTATTACCCCGCAACCCCGCTGGCCGCCATTGCCTGCCAGCCAGCCTGTGCCCAAGCAGACCTCCAGGGCCACAATCTGGCTGGGACCCATCTGAGCCGGGTAAATCTGACAATGGCCAATCTGAACCGTGCCAATCTGAGCGATGCCAATTTGTTGATGTCCTCGCTGCCCGAAGCTCAGCTACGCGACGCCGATCTGCGCAGAGCCGATCTCTCCAATGCCGTCTTGGATCGAGCCGATCTGCGCTATGCCCGGTTGGGCAACGCGACGCTGCGCAGCGCTGCCCTGCGTGAGGCTGACCTGCGTGACGCCGATCTGACCGCAGCCGATCTGCGTGCAGCCAACCTGAGCTACGCCCAGTTGGAACGAGCCATTTTGGTCGATGCCGCGCTGATAAATACCGATCTTTCCTATGCCAACCTGCGCCGTGCAATGTTGCAGGGCGCTAATTTGCGTGGGGCCGTGTTGCGCCATGCCGACCTGCGCGGCGCCGACCTGACCGGCGCCGATCTGACCGGCGCCGATCTGATCGGCGCTCGCCTGCCGCCTGAATTTTACCAATACGACACAGGTCCATAATGATCGAGACGGCCAATCCCGTGATCGCTCAGATCGAGACAATGTCGCCGATCTGGCTGAACGAAATCAAAACCCTTGCCTTGCTAGACCGGCTGGACATCAAATTCTTCTTGCCTGAGGAACAACTTGCCCAGATCCTTCGACAGGTTCAGAACTGCTATCGAGTCCTCGAAGTCAGCGGCGTGCGCGCCGGCCGCTACCGCACCACCTATTTCGACACGCAAGATTTCAGGATGTTTGCTGCGCACCACAGCGGCCAGCGGGATCGCTACAAGGTGCGCTGGCGCTGGTATATCGACAGCAAACTCGTCTATCTCGAAGTCAAAAAAAAGACCAACCGCGAGCGGACTGTCAAAACGCGCACCGTGCTGCCTGCCCCGCCGGAGACCCTGTTGGATGTGGGGAGGGAATGGCTGCCCCCTGGCTTCCCAATAGACCCAGCCGAACTGCAGCCCGTCGTCTGGAACAGTTTTCAGCGGATCACGCTGGCTGACTCCGAACGCCAAGAGCGTGTCACGATCGATGTCGGTCTCCAGTTTGGTCAAGGAGGACGCCGCTTTGCATTGGCGGGGCTGGCGATTGTAGAAATCAAACAGCGCAAATTTTCGCTCAGCTCACCGATCGCACAAGAGCTGCATCGCCTGCACGTTCTTCCAGCCCATATCAGCAAATATTGTGTTTCGATCGCCACCCTCTACCCAGAGTTGAAACACAATCGATTCAAGCCTCTGTTGCGCCGGCTCAGCACCCTCTGTGAACGGTTTTGTGGAGAAATTTGAGCCATGAATTTGTTTGTCGAAATCCTTCCCGGGCTTGCTCTCACGCTGGCAACTGGTCTGATCATCTTTGGGCTCGGTTACTCGGCTGCACGCCACAGCCGCCCTGAATACTTTTTCACCTTCCTGACCTTCAGCATCATGGCCTTTTTGATCACCAGCCTGCTGCGCGATGTGCAGCTCACGCTGGGCTTCAGTTTCGGCCTGCTGGCTGTCTTCACCATCATGCGTTTCCGCTCGACAGATATTCAAGTGCGCGAGATGACTTATCTCTATCTGTCGATCATGCTCCCCTTCGCCAACGCGCTCTTCGTCGCAACTCGGATCAGTTTTTTTGACGTGCTGTCCATCAACGCCGGGTTGGCCATCTTTGTGGTGCTGGTGGACCGTCTGCTGCTTTGGCGTTTTGGTACTTCACAGCTCATCTACTACGAGAAGATCGAGCTGATTCAAACCCGCAATGAGAGCCTGTTGCTCGCTGATTTGAGCCAACGCACCGGGCGCCGTGTGCGCCGCTATATCGTCGAAGAGATCGACTTTTTGCGGGATACTGCTACCCTGACCGTCTATTTCGACGAAAAAGAATGACCTCCCAGACGAGGAGATGCTCGCCGAAAAATTCGATGAGGAGAAAACCTTGTGCTGTCCTTGTACCGCCTGCCTGCCTTGCTGTTGTCCAGCCTCTTTGCACTGTGGGCTGCTGTGGCCAGTGGGGCTGACCCCAGTTTTCTCCCAGAAGCTCCCCGTGCCGACAGTCCGCCGATTGTCATCAACGAAATTCTGGCCCACACTGATCCCCCCTATGTCGATTCCGTAGAGCTGTACAACGACAGCGGGACAGGAGTGGATCTTTCTGGCTGGCTGCTCACTGACAAGCCGAATCGCCCGCTGGTAGAGTGGGTGCGCATCCCAGATGGCACCTGGATCGGTGGCAACGGTTACTATGTGGTATCCGACCAAAAACCGGTCAAATGGTCTTTTGGTCTGAGCGAAGGCGGTGACAGCATCTATCTGTACCGCATGGAAGAAGGAACACCGCTGCTGGTCGATGCGGCAATTTTTGGGGCATCTCCTCGACCAAAATCTTTTATTCGGTATGTCGATTCAATTGAGCGCGTCCATTACACCTTGCAAGAAGGATTGCCCACCCTCGCAGCCCCCAATTGCGCGCCGTTGATCGGAGAAGTTATTCTGGAAGAGCTGATGGTCGACCCAGCAGCACCCGGCGGCGAATATGTTGTGGTTGCCAACCGCACCGCCGCAGCAGTGCCGCTCTTTGACCCGGCTCAACCTGCCAACAGCTGGAAACTGCTCGGCCAAAACGGCAGCGGGGAAGAAAACGAGATGTTTGTCTTTCCACAAAACATCACACTTTCGCCGGGTGAACGGCTGATTTTGAGCGAACAGACGCCCGCTCAGTTTCGCCAGATCTACCCGATTCCTCCCTCCGTGCGTGTGTTGGGACCGCTGACCAGCGGTATGAGCAAAGAAGGAGAGCGGGTGACATTGGCCAGACCGCTTGAGCCAGAACTGGATGGCACCGTTTTTTATGCAGCTGTCGACGTAGTGGCTTATCGCAACACCGCGCCCTGGCCAGATGTCGCCGAAAATGGCCATGCTTTGGGGCGCATCCGGCTTGACCAGTTTGCCGATGACCCCGTCAACTGGCTCGCGGTGTCGCCGCTGCAGAGTGTGTCGGACTTCCCAACCTACAGGGCTGTCGACTCTTCCAGAAATTATCTGCCTTTGATCTATCTTCCAGCGTACGGTTGCTGGTGAATGCGGGGCGGAGAAGCAAAGCGCCGGGCAAAGCCCGGCGCTTTGCTCTTTCATCTACTCGATCGTCACATCCAGGACGGTTCCATCCAACGCTGAGACCACAACAGTGGCAGTCTGGGTCTCGGTATTGAGTTCGACAATCCAGACATCCTGTCCATCGACTTCGTCTGGTGTGGCCACCTTTTCGGTGATCGCACTGTCCAGCTGGCTGCGCACTTCCTCTTCTGCAATTGCGATGGCAGCCCGAGCGTTGAGTTGGCCCTCCTGTTGTGCTGGCACCGTCGCAGTCTGCCCATTGGGGCGTTCACCTAAGATTACATCCACCTGAATCTCCTCGCCGTCGCGGAGAACGGTCAACGTCACCGTCTGTCCTGGTTCAGCTCTGGTGACCAGGTAGGAGACCAGATCTTCGAACCGCACGACGGGCGCATCGTCGATCGCGGTGACAATGTCGCCGCCCGCACGCAAGGTGCTGCCCTCCGGGGCATTAGCGGCAGGACGGTTGCCGCCACGCAACCCGGCTTGTGCCGAAGGGCCGTTCGGGGTAACACCCGCCACATAGACGCCCAGCGTGTTGTCGGGCAGATCGAGCGCTTCTGCCAGTTGTGCAGAGATGCTGCTCCCCTCCAGCCCCAGGAAGGCATACGTGTGTACACCTGCTTCGATCAGGTCAGGCACAATGCGTCGGACAATGGAGACCGGTATGACAAACCCAACCCCAGAATTTTGACGAGTTTCAGATTCAATGGCAAAGTTCACCCCGACGACCTCGCCAGCCAGGTTGAGCAGTGGACCCCCTGAGTTTCCAGGGTTGATCGCCGCGTCGGTTTGGATCACATCGGGCAGGGTGTAACGGTTTTCGCCGAAAGAACCGACCGGAAAACCACGGCCCAGAGCGCTGACAATGCCAGTCGTCATCGTGCCTTGCAGCCCAAACGGATTGCCGATCGCAATCACAGTGTGTCCGACTTTGAGTTCATTGTCGCCCGCCAGCCGCAGTGGCTGCCAGACGATACCTTCTGGAGGAGTTACCCGGATGACGGCCAGGTCAGCCTGCGGGTCGGTCGCCACCACCTCTGCGCGCGCCCACATGCCGTTGTTGAAAACGACGGTGACTCGCTGAGCCTCCTCTACGACATGGTTGTTGGTCACAATGTGGCCAGCGTCGTCGTAGATAAATCCTGAACCCTGCCCCTGTTGAAGGGGTAGGTCTCCCTCGGGCAGTTCAAACCCTGGAATTTGTGGAAACATGCCGGCCGACGCTGTCCGTTCCACCTGGATGTTGACAACGGACGGTGCCACAGCGTCGTAGAGCTCTGCCAAGGCATCCTGGTCACCTGCCAGGCTCGAGTTGCTCTGCAGAAGAGGCGCATCGTTCGACTGTTGCACACTGGCTGCCGTGGCAGATCCCCACAACAGAGGAACTGCCAGAACCCCAACCAACAAGGCGCTGGCCAAGGCCAGCACGGCAGCCCCCACCAGAGGACGTTGGATGCGCTTCTTCTTCAAAAATGAATGCGATGTTTGTTTTGTCAGAGGATCATGGTTGGGCTCGTACATAGACATCTTCTCCATTCTGTCACTGAGACGGTTCAGTTGGGAAGCAATTTTTGCTCCACTGACTCTTATTCTACGCATCTGAATAAGGCACAGATGAGATGGGCGTAAAAAATTTGTAAAAGGCATCTTCTCGCTTAGGGCTCGTCGGCAGGACCAGGAGCCGGCAGCCCACCGGTGATCTGCAAAAGTTGATCGAGCGTCGCCTGCAGCGCTTCCATTTCTACCCCATAGGCGGCCCAGTTTCCCTCGCGCAAGGCGACCTGTGCCTGTTCGTAGTGGGCATTGGCGGCCGCGATCAGCTGCTCCAGGCTGACATTTTCTCCTGGAAGTGCAGCAGGCTGTATCTCCCCAGAGCCCTCTTCGGCAACATCGGCCAGGTCAGAAGGCCGGGCTCTGGCCAGGTCCATCAGACCCGCTCGCTCCACAGTCTCCCGGCCGAACAGCTGAACCAGGGCCATCCCAAGGTTTTCAGCCATGACGGTCCGGTCCGCCGTCGCCAAAATGACCCGCTTCATCTCGGGAATGCGCCCTGTGGCAGCCTGAAGGTAGATCGGTTCGACATACATCAGGCTGTCGGCGATCGGGATCACCAGCAGATTGCCGCGAATGACCTGGCTGCCTTGCTGGTTCCAGAGCGCCAGCTGTGCACTGATGACCGGATCCTGAGAAATACGCGCTTCGATCTGTTTGGGGCCAAAAAAGAGCGATTCTTTGCCAAAGTTGTAGACGAGCCGTTCTCCATAGTTGTCAGGGTTGCTCTGGGCGACCAACCAGGCGATCATGTTCTCGCGGTTGGCAGGTGTAAAGGGCAAAATCTGCATGAAATCCAGCTTGCCGCTCCCTGGTGCCTGGCGCAACACATAGTAAGGCTCAATTCGTTGGGCCTGGTCGTAGAAAACCTCTTCAGGCCAGGCCCAGACGTCTTCCCGGTTGTAGAGGTCGTTGGCATTGGTCATGTGATACATACGATACATCTCCGCCTGAACAGAGAAGAGATCGATCGGGTAGCGAATGTGCTCCAGCAAAAACGCAGGCATCGTCTCCATCGGCTGGAAAAGCTCTGGAAAGATGCGGGCATAGGCAGCTGTGATGGGTTCGTCGGGGTCAACCAGATAGAAGGTAGGCAGACCGTCGTAGGCGTTCACCACAATTTTTATTGAATTGCGGATGTAGTTGAACCCTCCTGTATGCGGCTGGCTGTAAGGGAAACGGTCGCTGACAACGTAGGCATCCATAAACCAGTAGAGCCGCCCGTCTTCCCCAACTACGATGTACGGATCCCGATCCAATTGCAAAAATGGGGCCAGTTGGCTGACCCGTTCCACAATGTTGCGCCGCCAGAGCAGCTGGCTTTCCGCTGTGATATCCTGGTTGAGGATCAGGTTGATATCCCCGAAACGAACCGCAAAGAGCAGCCGGTTCCAGAAGGTCATCTCGATGCCGGTGTCGGCAGAAAAACTGGTCGTCGCATTGCCTCCCCCCTGGGGGAAGTCAAACTCTGCCATCTGGGTGCGCCCGATCACATAGTCATTGGTGAGTTCTCCGAAGTAGATCTGGGGCTGCGTCAGCGACAGCTTTCCGGTCGGAGGAAGATCTTTGAGATGAAATTCAGGGAGCCCATCGGCAGTGACCAACTCGACCGGAGACATGGCAACACCGTAGCCGTGGGTATAGACCAGCTTGCGGTTGACCCAGGTCTGGGCTTCCTGGTTGAGACGGTCTGCCACCAGTTCGCGCGCCGAGAGCATCACTTGACGCATGGCACCGTCAATTTTATAGCGGTCAACGTCGACGTCGTTGAACGCATAGTACTGGCGCAATGCCTGCACCTGGTTGTAAGTTTCGAGCAGAGGGCGGTAGTCCCAAAGGCGCACGTTGCGGATCGTGTCGGGTTCGGTCACCAGTGCAGCTGGCGTCAGCTGCTGGGAGGCATCGTACTCGACCATTTCGATTTCATCCAGATCAAACGCCGCACGGGTCAGTCGAATGTTCTCTTCAATAAAGGGCCGTTCCAAGGTCAGCTCGTTGGGGCTGACCTGGAAGCGTTGCACCAATGCAGGGTAAATGGAACCCGCCAGGATGGATACGCCGATCCAGACCACCAGCACAACGACAACGGCACGCCAGGCCTGGCGTCGCAGCGCTGCTGCCACGAGCAGTCCACCCGCTACCAGGGTGACGAGGGTGAGCAGGGTGTAGGCAGGCAGTTGAGCGTAGACATCTGTGTAGCCGGCCCCAAAGACAGGGCCTCGTTCGCTATAGAGTAGTTTAGACGCGTCGATCTGGTAGCCAATGGCCAGCAACCCAAAGAGCAGGGCACCCAAAATGGCCAAGTGAAGTAACAGTCCCGTGCGTGCCTGCCAGCCACGAAATCCCATGCCGCTCACGACCACGACGAGCAGCAAGGCCGCCAACAGCGCAGACTGCAGCCAGCTGCGTGCAACCTCCAGGACAGGCAGGCTGAACAGATAAAAACTGATGTCACGGTTGAAGAGCGGGTCGGTCAACCCGAAGTTGCTCTGGTTGAAAAAGAGCAGAAGCTGGGGCCATTCCCCGGCAATGCTGGTCCCTATCAAAAAAGCGAAGACCGCAATCGCTGCGATCACAGCGACAGAAACGCGCAGCCCCGCAGCCTCGACCAGCTGCTCCAGTGCAGTGCCGGCCAGCCCCCGCGGCTCCAGACGTCTGGCCAGGACAAAGTTGACCAGCAAAAAGAGTACGGTCAACAAAAAGCCCGCAGCAAAGAGCCCTCCTGCAGCCGCCAACCGCGTCCACAAAATCGATTCAAAGCCCAAGCTGGCATGCCAGCTCCAGTCGGTTAGAAAACCGACAATCGTGTTGTACAGCAGCAAAAAAAGCAAGGGCAACACCATCAACCACCACAAACGATTTGGCCGGCTGTCAGGCTGTGGAACCCGGCGGGGTGGGCTGTCGTTGCCGGGAGGGACCCAATCCCCCCCTCGCTGGAGATTCTCTTCGATCGAACGGATCAGATCAGCAAATGGGTCGGAGCTTTTCATGGCGAAATTCCCCTTCGGTGTGTGTACAAAAGCCATTTCTCTGCAGGAATTGTACTGCAAAAGTCGTGTTTGCCCTGTGAGAAATCTACCCGAACAGTGTATCATAGGGAGAATGACACATCTGCCCTGGCTTGACCCATTACAACCTGCTGCCTCTGACCATGTTGCCGCTCTGTTGGAACGTTTCTGGCGGACACTGGAACAGCTTGTGGACCTGCTCCAACGCCAGGAACAGTTGCTCGCCGCTCGAATGACAGCTGAGCTGCGCCAGATCGTGACAGAGTTGATGCTGGCTCTGAACGGAATTGCCTGGCCGCACGAATCTGTCCATCTGAACAGCTACCTGAGCGCAGATCAGCGTGCCGCACTCGAAAAAACATTGCTTGCCCCATCGATCAGCGCCAACAGCTGGATCGGCCAGGCGGTGGCCTTGGTGGTGATCTATCGGTGGTATGCCCCGCAGCTGGTCGAAAAATTTGGGTTGGCCTACCCAGTACAGGCTGAAGCAAGCGCCGTGTTGCAGCTGCAACAGCTGGCTGGCTGGCCCCGCTCCATCACGACAGCATGACTTTACAATGATGAACCGCCGTGTGGTCTTCGTTGCCCCTTTTGGCCTCGGTCAGAAGACAACTGTCTGGGCCCGCACTTTGCCTCTGGCACGCCAGCTGGCCCAACATGGCTGGGAACCTACTCTGCTGATTCCACCCTGGGATACCCCGCAGGATGCAGGTCGCCGCTGGCAAGAAGCGGGCGTCAATGTCGTCCAGGTGGAGACAAGGCTGGGTGCTCTTCAAATTTTTTATCAACTGTTACACGAAATTTTTACTCTGGAGCCTGCGATCGTCCAGACTGTCAAACCGCGCGCCTATGCTGGGCTGGTACACTGGACACTCTGGTATGCCTTGCGCAGATCCCCCCGGCGCCCCCTGCTGCTGCTCGACACCGACGACTGGGAACAGGCCTGGGCGGCGATCAATCGCTACCCCTGGCCGCTGGCCCGTTTCCTTGACTGGCAGGAAGATTGGGGAATTCGCCATGCCGATGCAGTGACAGCTGCCAGCCGTTGGCTTGCAGCCGAGGTCACCCGCAGTTCCCCCAGGACCCCTGTTCTTTATCTTCCCAACGGTGTTCTCCCCCCTGCCCAGGATGCACCCCGCTGGCAGGGGGGCGGCCGCGATGTTCTTTTTTTTAGCCGATTTGTAGAAGTGTCACCCGACTGGCTGACAAAACTGGCGATTGTACTACACGAAAAGTTTCCCACTGCCCGCCTGCTGGTCGCCGGCACACCCGTACGGCCAGGACTGGAGAAACCTTTTCACGCGGCGCTGCGACAAGCCGCTGCCCAACATCGCGCCGCCCCGGTCGTATGGCTGGGATATGTAGATCAAAACCAGCTGGCTGCCTTGTACAGGCAGATCGGCTGTGCCATTTTCCCTGCCCAGCCTACCGTCCTGCAGCAGGCGAAATGCAGCGTGCGTCTGGCCACAACACTCCTGGCCGGAGTTCCTGTCGTGGCCAGCGCAGTCGGCGAGCAGGCCACCTACGGCGCTGACGGCGCCGCACATCTGGTCGCTGCGGAGGCCAGCCCGGAGGAATTTGCCGATGCTCTCTGCCAGCTCCTCGCAGATCCTGCCCGACAAGTTGCGTTGAGTTCATTGGGGCACCGACACTTGCTTGCACAGTACAGCTGGCCCATTCTGGGGAACCGTCTGCACAGCTTTTACCTCCAGCTGTTGGCCGCCAGCAAAGCATAGCCCATCAGCCGGGCAACGGCAGCTGCGGATAACGTTCCTTCTGTTCTGAATGCTGTTCCTTGAGCTCGGCCTGCGCCCGCAGCCGGGCCTCATAGCGCTGCCGCTCTGGGCGCTGCCAGCGCGCCAGATCTTCTCCAGGATCGATGCACCGAGCGAAGATCAGATAGCCAGTGTGGCCGATCCGGGTGTCGTCAGGGCGGAATCGATCGGGAGCCACTTTGTAAGGGCGTAAAATCAACTCCTCGACGCTGACATCGGCAAAATGGTGCCGGTCAAAGCCATGCAGCAGGGCAATCACCTGGTTGGCTGTAGGGAGCAAGCAGGCAAAAAAACCGCCCTGCCGCAACGCTATACGAACTTGTGGGAGATAGCGCCATGGCTCGCGCACATCCAGAAAGAGTGCATCGACCTCCTGTGCCTGAAAGCCAGCTTCGATGTCGCCCAGATGCATGGAAACAAAAGGCAGCAGCCCCAGACGGTCCAAGTTGTCGCGCGCGACCTGGTAAAAATCGGCCCGCACTTCATGGGTATAGACCCGCCCTGCCGGCATCACCGCCCAGGCCAACGCCGTGGTCAACCCACCACTGCCAGTGCCAGCCTCCACCACCCGGCTGCCCGAACAGAGACTCAGCCGATGCACGATATAGGCCGCATCTTTCGGGTAGATCATCTGCGCGCCGCGCTTGAGCGACTGGATGATGTCGGTCAGCGAGGGCCTCAGCAGGAGCGCTTCGTGTCCCTTCTGGCTGCGTACCGTTGCCCCCCACGCACTGCCGATCAGCGTCGAATGTACAAAAGCCCCCAGATGGGTGTGTGTGGTCTCCGCAGGGTGGACGCGGAGGACATACCGTTTGTAGTCTGAGGTGAACAACATTGCCAGATCCTGGGGCTGCACACGGGGGTGTTCCTGGGCAGATACAGCTTGAGATGGTTCAGCCGGTGCATTCATGGGAAGGATTGGATCCTGGCCGCGCAGTCAGCGGGCGGGAAAAGTGACATGGAGGGTGATCTGGCTCGACTGGAGAATGGGCAGCAGGCGATCGAACAGCTGACTGAAAGATGTCGTATCCATTCCACCTGCTGCGAGCAGGCCATTGACAGCCAGATCTGCCAGGTTGCTCAGTTTGTTGTCGTTCCAATTCAGGCTGGGCAGTTCCCTGCCGTTGAATGCCAGATGCAGCCCAGAGGCATCGGTGCGCAGGGTGACGCTGCGCACCCCGGCAGCGACGGCGTCCTGAATCAACGTTGCATTGAGTTTGAGCTGACCGAAGGGGGCGCCGGTCAATACCTGCCATTCTGCATCGCGGATTCCCTGCACCGTGTAGTTGCCGGCAGCGTCGTAGAGGACTGGGATACGCAGCACGGCTGTGGGAGTGGCAGGCTGGGCTGCCACGGGTTCTTCCGCTGCGGGTGCAGCCAGCTCCCAGCCTGGATCGACCGGGAAGCGCAGAATGACGCCAGCCCCCACATTGGAAAGCAGTGGAAAAAGCGCAAAGAGGCTGTTGGGCACCACATCAGGCCCGAGCAAAGTGATTCCCTCGTGGAGGGCTGTCAGCTGCTCTGCATCCCAGCGCAATGATGGGATCGGCTTTTGGTTGACCAGGAGGAGCAACTCGCCAGGGTGCAGCGAAATTTGGATCTGCTGGATTTGGGCTGCGGTCAGCTGGGCGACCAGACGGCTGTCCAGCTGCAGTTCGGCCAGGTCGGGCCCCAGAGCCATCTCGGCGAGCAGGAGGCCCTCCAGACTGAGCGTTCCGTTTGCGTCCACATCGACGACCAAGGCGGGCAGATCGATGGCCAGAGTGGCATCGCTTTCTGGGCTCTCGGGGGCATCGACCCCTGGTCCCCCCCCTGCTCGTGAACTGCAGCCGGTCAGCCCCAGGCTTGCCCACAAGGCAAGCAGGACGAAGAGCCAGACACGTTTTATGGCCATGAAAGAGGCCCTCCCCAAAGTGGCATGGATTCACCGAAAGGTGCTACGACGCCGAAGAGAACAGTGCGTCCAGAATGCTTTTTTTATTGTACTGAAAAAAGACAACCGCTGTCAAGGAAAAAATGCAAAAAACAAAAACAGGTTGACATTTCAGCCGATCTATGTCATACTATAAGTGTATGGGGATGAACGGTCTCGACGGGGCAGGCTGTTCAGAGAGTGCAGGCCGTAGAGCGTCGACTACGTTAAAACAGGCGTAACCATACAAATGCCAAAAACACTGGCAAGGCTTTTGCGTTCGGCACCCCGGCCACTTCGATGGCCATGGCCGCCTAACCAAATGCCAAGACACTGACCTTCCAAGGAAGGTCACGGCCCACCTTGACGGCGCAACCAAGTCAGAGTGTTAGCCGACATCTATTGGAGTGCTGCGACAGCAGATGCTGGTATTGCTGTCTAAGACAAGCCAGCTAGCCCGTTTTCAAACTCCGCCGCATGGGGTTGAACGGGTGAAGCGCTAAACATGTGGCTAAGCCTGTAGAAGTCTTTGGACGAATGTTTCGGACGCGGGTTCAACTCCCGCCATCTCCACCTCGTACAAAGAGAGGGGCGCACACCGTGTGCCCCTCTCTTTGTTTGCGTTGTTTTAACTGGAGTATCTGAGTTGTCCGCCTTCGCTCTGCTTTCGAGCTTTCAGGAGCGTAGGCCCGGCGTAGATCAGTGCAGCCAGCAACATCAACAGGCTGGCACTCCACAACACCGCCGCTCCGCCAGCGTACCCCCACAACAAACCACCCGCCAATGCGCCGATCGACCAGCCAAGCCCCCCTTGTGCCGCACCGACCAGCGACTGGGCCGTCGCACGCATGCTGGCGGGCGCCGACTCCGTTGCATAGTCGACAACCGCTATCCAAAAACCAGCGTAGACAACCCCCAACACTGGGGCCATCCACAAGATGAACTGCGGCGACGGCGCCTGTGCCATCGCCCCGTAGACCAGCGCAAAACCGACCAGACCGACCGTGATCAGATGTGAAGGGCGAAATCTGGCCAACAACTGCCTGCCCATAAAGAGGACAGGGATCTCCGTCACCGAGTTGAGCGCATAAAGCAAGCCTACATCGGCCTTGGTGCCCCCCAACGCCAACATGTGCAAACCGACGAATCCAACAAAACAGGCAGCCCCTGCCCCCATCAAGATGTTCATCCACATGAACGCAGGATATCCCGGCTGGCGCCACATCTGGTGGAGTCCAGCCAACAGATTGGTGGGCTGGGCCGCTCGATCCAGTGGCAACAACAGCCCCAGCAGCGTGCAGCCAATCCCCAAAAAAATACTGTGAATCCAAAAAATCGCATCCAGATCGCCTGAGCCCAGGATCTGCCCCAGACCATAGCTGAACAGCACAAAACCGATACTGCCAAAGAGACGCTGGCGCCCATAACTGCCACCGTTCTGACGCAGGATCCCCATTACAGCGCTGTCCAACAGGGCAGGGGCCGGCGCTCGGAAAAAAAACATTGTGGCCACCAACACCAACAACTGAACAAAGTCGGTCACCCACAGAAAAGGGAGCGTCAGCAGCCCAGCCCCCAAGGTACACAGCGCCATCACCCCTCGCTGTATCTGCCAGCGATCCGCCACGGCACCCCAAAATGGGTTGGCAAGCAACGCAGCAATCGGCGGCAGACTTCCCAAAAGTCCGATCTGAGCCCCACTCAACCCCTGGTTGTCCAAATAGATGTTGAAAAAAGGTGCGATGCCCCCGATCGCAGCAAAGAACATGAAATAGTAAAGCTTCGCCGCCCACAAACGCGAAGCAGAAGTATTGGCCCCCGCCACTCCACGGTCCAAAAACCCCAATAAATGACCCATAGCTGTCGAAATGCCTGCTTTCATTGTTTTAACGTGTACACCGAACCCATACCCTACGATACTGCAAACGGGCCCTTCCAACAAAAGCGCCGCTCTGTCTTGCAGCGTTCCATCTTTGGTGGACGTGCAGAGATCTGGCATACTTGGAAGGCAATCTAACTTTTGCTGCGATCCAGGCTATGCTCTTGGATGCAGAAACCGCGAAGGAGATGTATGCCAAGCAGCAAGTTCCCACCGCCGTTCTATCGCTGGCGTCCCCATCCCTGGCATGGGCTGGAGATCGGCCCCAATCCCCCTGAGGTTGTCCATGCGTTTATTGAGATTACCCCCTTCGACTTGATCAAATATGAGATCGACAAGCGGACCGGCTATATCCGCGTCGACCGCCCGCAGCGCAGCTCCTCGCAGCCGCCGGCGCTTTATGGGTTTATTCCACGGACGTACTGCGACGAACATGTGGCAGAGCTCTCACTCAATGCCACGCGAGGAGACGGCGATCCACTGGACATCTGTGTGCTCAGCGAGCGCCCGATCAACCGTGGGGAGGTGATCCTCAACGCCCGTGTGGTTGGGGGGCTAGATGTCAACGACAACGGCGAGGCAGATGACAAGATCATCGCTATTCTTGAGAACGACAACGTCTGGGGCAAGGCGCGCGACATCACGGACCTGCCTGAGGTGTTGATCGAACGGTTGCGCCATTATTTTTCTACCTACAAGATGATTCCAGGCCAGGAGCTTTCGTTGACGGTGGATCGGGTCTACGGCCGCGAACATGCCCTGCTCGTGGTGCAGGCAGCCATGCACGACTATTTCGTCGAATATGGCGACTGACACCGGCCTCGCTGAAAAAACGCATCCACCCTGCATCTCTCCTCTGGCTGCCTGAAAACTTGCTGGAAGTGTGCTCCCCTGCTATACTCTGTGAGTGGAGAGGTCGCATAGTCTGGCCTAGTGCGCGGGCCTGGAAAGCTCGTAGGGTGAATAGCCCTCGAGGGTTCAAATCCCTCCCTCTCCGCCAGAGCAAAAATTGTTGCCAGTGTGCAGCAGTTTTTGCACGAATTTTCGTGTGTTTTCATAGCTTCGTCAGGCGCTGGGTCCTGTGCGGCAGAACACTGTGAACCCCGCCAGGGTCGGAAGGCAGCAACGGTAAACAGACCGTCCTGGGTGACACGGGGCAGCCTGGTGACCTGGCGGAGCTATGAAAACACACGAATTTTTGTTCCATATTGCACAAAGGACGGGGCATGGCTGACTTTTTTGCAAAACTGGAGGCGGCAGTGCAGCGCAATCGCTCGTTGCTCTGTATTGGCCTCGATCCCCTGCCCGATCAGGTGCCTCAACGCTACCGTGCGGCTGGTCAGGATGCCGTCTCTGCCATTTTGGCCTGGAATCTTGCGCTCATCGAACAGACAGCTGACCTGGTCTGTGCCTACAAGCCGAACATTGCTTTCTACGAGGCGCTGGGGGCGTGTGGCATAGAACTGTTGGCTGCGACACTGGCTGCCATCCCTGCAGAGATTCCAATCATCCTCGACGCCAAACGGGGCGACATCGGCAATACTGCAGATGCCTACGCCCGGGCCTGTTTTGAGGAACTTCGGGTGGACGCGGTCACCTTGAGCCCGTACCTGGGGGGCGACAACATCCATGCCTTTGCGCGTTACCCAGATAAAGGATTGTTTGTTCTCTGCCATACCTCCAATCCGAGCGCCGGTGACTTGCAGGAGCTCGAAATTGCTGACTGGCGCAGCCTCGATCGTGAACCCAACCAGCCGCTCTATGTGCACGTCGCGCGGCTGGCTCAACAATGGTCGCCACAGACTGCGCTGGTCGTCGGGGCCACCTTCCCGGAGGCCCTGGCCCGTGTACGTGCAGTGGCTCCGCAGACGTGGTTTCTAGTGCCTGGAATTGGCGCGCAGGGAGGAGATCTGGAAGCAACCCTCACTGCTGGGTTGCGTGCCGACCGCAGCGGGGTGATCGTCAACAGCAGCCGTGCCATCGCCGGTGCAGCAGACCCTCGCCAGGCCGCACTGGCGACACGCGACGCCATCCACGCGGTTCGCCAGAAGCCACAGGCTGCTGTGACCCCTGCGCCCCGTGAGACCTTCCCTGCCTTGCGCTCTCTGGTGCTCGAACTGGCCGACCTGGGTGCAGTACGGTTTGGCAACTTTACACTGGCCAGCGGTCTCCACTCTCCAATCTACCTTGATCTGCGTCTGCTGGTCAGTCGACCCGCCCTGTTGGCGCGTGCCGCAACCGCCTATGCCACTCTGCTGGCTGACCTGGCCTGCGAACGGATTGCAGGTGTGCCCTATGCTGCATTGCCGATCGGAACCGCTGTGGCGATCGCTTCAGACAAACCCTTGATTTACCCGCGCAAGGAAGCCAAGGAACATGGGCTGGGGAAACAGATTGAAGGGGTCTGGCACAGTGGAGAGCGCGTCCTCCTCATCGAAGATCTGATCACCAGCGGCGGCAGCACGATCAAAACGGCGGAGATCCTGCGCGCAGCCGGCCTGGTCGTCGAGCATGCCATTGTCCTGATCGATCGCCAGCAAGGTGGGGTCGCCAATCTGGCTGCTGCTGGCATTCAGGTCCATGCAGTGATGACGTTGACACAAATTTTGGAGATTCTGGCCTCCGCTGGGAAAATTACAGCCAGCCAATTCCAACAGGTGCTGACCTTTCTGGGCCAGCAGGGCCAGCCGTAGGTCTGCCCCATGACCGATCTGTCTGTCCAATTTTTGGATCTGACTTTTCCAAGCCCGCTGGTGCTGGCGAGCGGGATCTGGGGCACGACCCCCAGCCTGTTGGTGCGTGCGGCAGAAGCAGGCTGTGGTGCTGTCACTGCCAAAAGCTGCGGGCCTACGCCAAGAGCCGGTCACGTCAATCCCTCCTGTCTGGACTGGGGCCACGGTTTGGTCAATGCCATCGGGCTGGCCAACCCAGGCGCCGAAACAGAGGTCGGTCTGCTCCAAAACGCGCAAAAACAGCTGAATCCCCTCGGCGTTTCTCTCATCGCCAGCATTTTTGCTGGCCCTCCCGAAGAATTTGGTCAGGTGGCAGCTGTCGTGGCGCAGGCACAGCCTGCATTGATCGAGGTCAATATCTCCTGCCCGAATGTGCACAGTGAATTTGGCGAACCCTACGCGGCCGACGCCAAGGCAGCGGCCGAAGTGACCGATCATGTGGTGCAGGCAGCGCGTGGTATCCCCGTGGTAGTCAAGCTGGCACCCAACGTGCCCAGCATCGGGCGAATTGCCCAGGCTGTTGTCGAGGCGGGTGCAGCAGCCCTCTGTGTGATCAACACCATGCCTGGCATGGTGATCGACGCAGAATCCGGGCAGCCCATCCTGGCCAACCGCAGCGGTGGACTCAGCGGACCAGCCATCAAGCCGATCGCCCTCAAATGCGTCTACGATGTGCGGAAAGCTTGCCCTTCTGTACCGATCATCGGTACCGGCGGCGTGACTGCCGGGCTCGACGCCGTCGAAATGTTGATGGCAGGGGCTACGGCCGTCGGCATCGGCAGCGCGTTCTACTACCGCGGCACAGAAGCAGTCGCCTCCATTCTTTCTGAGATGCATGAATGGCTCAACGCACATGGAGTCGACCGAGCAGCCGATCTCACCAGCCGAGCCCACCGTGAACGTCTGTATGCCACAACACCCACCGGAGCCCCTGTCCCGGCTCTCCATTGAGCCATCCCAGAGTGAGCACTCCCTATGGCCACCTACGACTCTCGCCAGGAAAGCATCGACGCCATCCTCAGACGCATCTCTGATCTGAACGAACAGTCGCTCACCCAGCTCTCGCAGTACATCAGCTACCTGAAATGGCAGGAAGAGCTCTGGCACAGCCTGGTCGACGAAGATTCTTTCACGGATTCCGACCAGGTTTTGCTCTGGCAGTACGATTTTATCGAGGCGTTCCCAGCAGCCCGCCGGGTGGCCACGCGCACTGCAAAAATGATGGAGATCAAAACCGGGATGGCCTCCTGTGGGCTTGTTCAACAGATGGCCATTTGGGAACATCCACCAATCACGGGGGCAGCTGTCTGCGAATACACCGTGTCAATCCCCCCCGACCTCGATCTGCTGAAGCTCTGTTTTGCTGTCGGCATCCGCGATGGTGCACGGATGGAAGGAGACAACCTCTGTGCGTTTCATCTGTATGTCAACGGAATCCGGCTGTGGAGCACCACCAAACAGAGCTGCCAGTGGGAGCGTTGTGTGGTGGATCTGCCCTCTCTGGCAGGTCAGGAGGCTGTGATCCAGTTCATCACCGATGGACTTGGGGACAATCGTTGGAACTGGGCTGTGTGGGCAGAGCCGCAGCTGCTGGGCTATGGACCTCGGCGCGCATCGACACGCAGCCAATCGTTGGCACCATCTCTATAAGGAGGCAAGAATGGCTCGTTTTGACAAACCCTTGGAAGAACTTCAGAACTACCTGCCCGATCGTGCGGAGCCAGGCGATTTTGACCGTTTCTGGGCAGAGACGCTTGCCAACAGCCGGCAGCACGCGCTGGATCCGATTTTTGTACCAGTCGATTTCGGTCTCCACACAGTGGAGGCCTACGATGTCACCTTCAGCGGCTACGGCGGACAGCGCATCAAAGGGTGGCTTTTGCTGCCGCGCCAACGAGAAGGGCTGCTGCCAGCTGTGGTCGAATACATCGGATACGGCGGCGGACGGGGCTTTCCGCTCGACTGGCTGACCTGGAGCAGTGCTGGCTACGCCCACCTGGTCATGGATACACGCGGGCAGGGAAGCGCCTGGCTGCGCGGAGATACGCCCGATTCTGAACTGGAGGGAGGCAACCCACAGTTCCCAGGCTTCATGACGCGCGGCATTCTTGCCCCAGCGACCTATTACTATCGTCGGGTCTTTGCCGACGCCGTGCGTGCTGTAGAATGCATGATGGCACACCCCGCTGTCGACCGCAGCCGGGTGGCAGTCACAGGGGGGTCACAGGGTGGGGGCATTGCCCTGGCTGTCGCAGGTCTCTCCCCCGCTCTGCTCACAAATGCAGTCAAAGTCTCGATGCCCGATGTCCCCTTTCTTTGCCATTATCGCCGGGCCACCGAACTTGTCGATACCCACCCCTACCAAGAAATCGTCCGCTTTTGCAAAGTCCAACGCGACCAGATAGAAACGGTCTTTGCGACGTTGGCCTACTTTGATGGGGTCAATTTCGCAGCGCGTGCCACTGCCCGATCGCTTTTTTCGGTCGCCTTGATGGATGACATCTGCCCGCCCTCCACTGTCTACGCTGCCTACAACCACTATCTGGGAGAAAAACAGATTCGAGTCTACAGCTACAACCAGCACGAGGGAGGACAGAGCTACCAGAAGTTGGAGCAGCTGCGCTTCCTGGCTGCACAGCTGTAGATACCTTTCCCAGCAGAATAAAAAGAGGGCAGGGTGTGCACCCTGCCCTCTTTTTATTCTGCGTTTCACTCAGCGTGGCGTCGGCCCCATCACGCTGACCGTCAGGGCTTGTTCGGTCTGTCCAACCCCGTAAGCGACCAGTTTGTACTCGTACAGACCTGCCGCATCAGGACAGTCCTGAGCCTGCCCATTTCCAGGCCCTCCTGCCACCACAGCACCGCCGTTGCGGAGCAGGTTGACACCTTGGACATTGTCGGTCCGCCATTCAAAATTGATGCAGTTGCCTTGGAAGACCTGATTGCTGTCCACGGTGAACCTTCGAATGGACGGATTCTGTGGCTGTGGCGGTGGAGGCGGCGAATTGACGTTGAGGGTCACCTGACGCTCATCCTGGCCACCATCCATCTTGATCGCAGTCAGTTTGTAAGTACGGGTTTTCCCCGGACAAACTTCGCGCGCGCTGACCCCGTTCACGCCTTCGCCGTCCAGATAGACCGCCTGCACGTTGCGCACATCCCAACGCAGGGTCGTGCACTGCCCTCCAGAAAGATTGGTGTTGTCCGCTGAGAAATTCATGGTGTAGCCAGCTGCACCGCTGACATTGACCGTGATCGGGTAGTCACGTTCGCCGCCCGCAATGTCTACCACACGTAGGGTGTACGTAGTCGTCCCTCCCGGGCAGACGTTGCGTGCGTCGTGGCCGCCGACCCCCTGGACGTTGCCACCTTCAACAAAGTAGACTGCGCGTACATTGTCGACATCCCAGCGGACAGTCGTACACTGCCCTGCATTGATGTAGTTGGAATCGACACGCAAATTCGGATTGGCGCTTGTGGCTGGAGGAGGCGGTGGGGGGGGGGGAGCAGGATCAGGGACCTGGATGCCCACCCAGACCACTTCACCGAAATACTGCCCCAACGTATCCCGCATCTGCCAGAAGCCCTGGAAAACGCCGTATACCTGCGGAGCACGCAGGTTGACCGTCAGGTCGACCGTTTCCCCAGCCTTGAGAGGACGCCCCACAGGCACCGCAGTCCCCCCCATGCCAGCTTCGACCCGGTTGCCGCGCACATAGACCAACGCAACGTCAGCCCCCCAATCGCAGGTGCCATTGTTGAGGATGCGCCAGCCCTTGCTAAAATCTTGCCCGGGCACCATGATGGGCGGCGCCGTCATATTCCGATCGTCGAGATTGAGATCTGCCACGAAAGCCATGCTGGTCACACAGGGAGCTGGAACAGGCGTTGCCGCCGCTGGAACGGGCGTTGCCGCCGCCGGCTCCGGGTCGGGCATGACATGATTGGCATTGGTCTGGAGATACTGGCGCACCAAGTCCGCAAACGTACCGTCGCTCTGCAAAGCGATCAAGGCCTGATTCAACGGCGCCGCAAGGCTGCTCCCTTTGGGCACGGCGATCGCATATTGCTGTTGGTTGAAGGAGGTCCCCGCCACCTGCAGCTCACTGTTGCGCTTGACAGCCAATTCCGCAGTCGCTTCTCCCATCAGAGCAACATCGATGATGCGGTTGCCCACATCGCGCACCACTTCACTGGCAGTGGAGTAGGGGACAAGATCCTGCTGGGCGATCACACCCTTTTCTACAAGATTTTCCTGTGCCCAAGACTGGTAGGTGCTGCCACGCTGAACCCCCACGCGCAGCCCACTCAGATCCGTTGGAGAATTGATCTCGCCTGTGAAACTGCTGTGCGCAATTGCAACCCCGTTGCCGACATAATAGAGATTTGAAAAGTCCACGATCTGCTGGCGAGCTGGGGTCACCGAAAGCGCACTGATGGCAGCGTCGACCTGCCCCAGCTGCAATGCCCCCAACAAACCGTCAAAGGCAAAGTCATTGAAGACCACCTCAACGCCCAACTGCTTGCCGATCGCCTTCGCCAACGCAACATCAAAGCCATCCAGCTCAAAGTTGCTGTTGTAAAATTCAAAGGGAGGATAGTCAGCAGAAGTCCCAAACAGAATTTTCCCGGCAGCCTGTATCCTGCTCCAGTCCTGCGCCGGGTCTGGAGGAGATGGCTGCTGTGCTGGAACGGCCAAGACAGCAGCGGTCGCCCCTCCAGGCAGCAGCAGCCCCACAACCCAAATGGCAACCAGCAGCCCCATAGTTTGTACCAGTCGTTGCATTTTTTGTCCTCCCTGCCAGCAGTGCTATGAAATCCTCTATGAAGGCAACTAGCATGCGCTAGCTGCCTTTGACGGATTATGCGTTCTGCCGACAAAATTGACAAATTGGTCTGCTGCGGGCCGCCAGGACAGTTGCAGCTACATTGATGCCCTGCTATGCCCGACACTGCCGTGACAGTGCACGCACCGCAACGGCTCCTCCGATACAATATGCTGGATCTGGCTGACAGTGGTTTCGTGGCAGTCAATACAGTTTTGTTCCGCCACTTTGGCGTTGAAATCACGAATGTGCAGCGCCTCTGGGTAGTTGTCCAAGGTGAATGCCAGGCTGTGGTTGAACCCGTTGATCCCTTTGACGATCCATTTCTCGGGGAAGGTGTGGGGCGTATGGCAGTCATTGCAGGTTGCAACCGCCTTGTGAGATGAATGATTCCAAAACACCCAACATCAACGCTGTGCCTGCCAGCCAATAACGGGCGTTGTGGGGAGCTGCACGGTTGTCAGCCATCGCTGTGCTCGCTTTCTGTTTTGCTGACCCAGCCGACAATGCCCGGCCGTAAGCAAACTCACAATCGTTGTCCGTCCGATTGTAAACCACAAAAGAATCCCAAGAATGTGACAAAAGTTGCATCAGATGAACTATAATGGTCGATATGATGGAATGTCGTGTTGGCTGTGGGGCCTGCTGCATCGCTCTCTCGATCAGCACACCGATTCCTGGCATGCCCAACGGCAAGCCAGCCGGGATCCGCTGTGTTCAACTGAGCGAAGACAACCGCTGTCTGATTTTTGGCAGCCCGCAGCGCCCTGCAGCATGCAACGCGCTCCGCCCCACCGCAGAAATGTGTGGCGCCAACTTTGCCGAGGCAATGGTTTACTTGACCTGGTTGGAACAGGTGACGACGCCCGAATCTGCGCCAGAAAGCACGATACCGTAACAATCTCCACCTGAAGGTGGGGTCTCTTGCCGGAGGATTCGATGACCCGTGGACCTCTCCCCCTCTTGCTGCGTCGCCTTTGGAAACCAGATCGCTGTTGGCTGCTGCTGACTGCGCTCACTGCCCTGGCTCTGCTGCCACTGACTGCACCCGGCTATTTTTATACAGCTCACGACGGACGCCACAGCGTCTTTTTTGTGACAATGTTCGACGAAGCAATTCGTGATGGTGCCCTCTGGCCAATCTGGGCCATGCACCACAACCAGGGATACGGCTATCCAACCTTTCTGATTCAGGCACCTCTTGCCTTTTATGTGGCTGAATTTTTTGTGCTTGGGGGGATGGGGATCACCGCCGCTGTCAAATGCACCTGGGCTGTCACGTTTTTGCTCAGCGGCTGGGGCATGTATGGGTGGGTTCGTCACTGGGCAACCTGCATCGTACCAGGGTCTACCACCCAGTCCGGCGCACTCGCTGGGCTGTTGGCAGGGTTGCTCTACGTTTATGCACCTTATCACTTGCTCGATATCTATGTCCGTGCTGCACTGGCAGAAACGATGCTGATCGGCTGGCTGCCCTGGGTATTTTGGGCGTTCGACGCTTTGATCGTTGGCGGCAGATCCCCAGGCTGGCAGGGAAGAATGGCCCTTGCAGCGTTGGCCTACACTGGGCTGATTTTGACCCATGCATTTGCCTTGCTGGCTGTCACCCCTCTGCTGGCTGCCTATCTGCTTTTCCGCCTCTGGCTGCAAAAACGACACCTTCACCTCTCCTGGACAGCGCTGGCCTCTCAGACAGTCACCGTCGCGCTCGCTGGGATGGCAGGAATCTTGGGGGCCGCCGTATTTCTGGTTCCACTGCTTTTGGAAGGTCCACTGCTCTCCCGGGAAATCTGGGTCAGCGATACCTACAACTATACTCGCCATTACGTTCATTTTGGGCAATTTTTCAGCCCATTTTGGGGTTATGGCTACTCGGACGACCCTGTCGGCGCCAACGATGGCATGGGCTTTCAGATTGGGCTGCTGTTGATCAGCCTGGGGATCGTCGCCACAACAGCCCTGCCTCCCCTTCGTGGCCTGTACCAGCGAATGGTGCTGTTCTGGGCAGGGGCCTCGTCGGTTTCTCTTTATTGGATGACAACAGCAGCGGGCTGGATCTGGGAGGCACTCCCCCCCATGGCGATCCTGCAATTCCCGTGGCGGCTGCTGACCCTGGCCACTTTTACTTTCAGCGCGTTGGCTGGGCTCATGCTGTGCAGGTTGCTGGCAACCACCACACAGGCCTCAGTCCCCAGCGCACTGCTCTTCGGGCTGGCCATCGTGCTGGCCAGTTCCCCGTATCTGCGGCCTGCAGCGTACGATCCGGTCGAGCCCTGGCGCGAGGACGGACGCGCAGTCTTCGAATTTGAACGCGCTCATCCTGATATGCTTGGATATACCACGCTTGTCCAGGAACGGTTCACCGAAACAGCCTTGACCCCCCAGTATGCCAGTGCCTTGTTGCAAGATGTTCCCCTCGACACCGACCGCCTGGAGCGTCTTGAGATCGTCGGCGGCACAGGAACGGTGATCGACCACTACAGCCGCGGCCACCACTTCGGCGGCCGTGTTGTCATGTCCACCCCAGGCACAATCCAGATCCGACTCTACGCTTTCCCGGGTTGGCAGATTCAGCTCAACGACAGGCCCGTGACCTACCAGGTGTCACAACCGCATGGGCTGATGGAAATCGACGTGACTGCAGGTGCACACCGCATTGATGTCCACATGGGAAGTACGCCCCCACGGACGGCCGGCCTTGTGCTTTCGACAGCCACGCTGCTGACCCTGCTGGCGTTCTGGGCACAAGGCACCCGACACAATCTTTTTTTTGGAAAATCTGCTGGGCATATGGCATAGTATATCCCACTGGAGCTCACGTCATGCAGATCAACTGGGGTCATCTAAGCCAACAGATCAGCCGGACCGCAAAGGTTGTCGGTGATTTTCAGGCAAAATTGCTCTTGACGATCCTGTATGTGCTGATAGCGTTGCCAACAGGGCTGGTCGTCCGTTTGAGCGACGACACCCTCTTCTTGCGTCGGCCCCCACGACGTTCCTTTTGGCAGGAACGTCCTACCACTGATCTGACTATGCGCTCGGCCAGACGACAGGGGTAGCAGTATGTATATTCTGGGAATCTCCTGCTTTTACCATGATGCCGCAGCAGCATTGCTGAATGATGGCCAGATTGTGGCCGCAGCCGAAGAAGAACGTTTCACCCGCATCAAGGGTGACTCAGCGTTTCCCCGCCAAGCGATTCATTTTTGTCTGGAAAGCGCAGGGATTACGGCTCAGGACCTTGACTACGTTGTTTTTTACGAAAAACCGCTGCTCAAATTTGAGCGAATTTTGTATTCAGCGTTGGCTACCGTGCCGCGCAGTGCCGGTCTTTTTCGGGAAGCCATGGTGACCTGGTTCAGCGAAAAGCTCTGGATGAAGACGCTGCTGGTCAGAGAGCTCGGTCTACCTCCCCAGCGTGTTTTGTTTGCCGATCACCACCTGTCTCATGCGGCCAGCGCTTTTTTTTGTTCCCCATACACAGAGGCAGCCATCCTCACCCTGGATGGAGTCGGCGAATGGACCACCACAGCCACTGGGTATGCTACTGCTGACTGGGGCCAGCCAGGGGCACATAACCAGATCGTGCTCGACCAGGAAGTTCGCTTTCCCCATTCGCTGGGCCTGCTTTATTCGGCGTTCACCGCCTGGTTGGGCTTTGTGGTCAACAACGGCGAATACAAAGTGATGGGGATGGCCCCCTACGGAACGCCTCGATACGTTGACAAGGTTCGCCAGCTGATCGAAGTGGCTTCAGACGGATCGTTCCACCTCAACATGCGCTATTTCAGCTTCCATCACTCGACGCAGCACACCTACAATCGCCATTTCGTCGAACTGTTCGGCCCCCCCCGCTCTCCCAAAAGTGAATTTATCACGGATCTGACCCATCCTGGCGCAAGCGAAGTCGCTTCCAGCCTCAAAGTAAAAAATCAATACTACGCCGATGTGGCCGCCTCAATCCAGGTTGTGACTGAAGAGACCATCCTGGCAATCGGGCGCGATCTGCAGCGTCGCACCGGAGCCCGTAATCTCTGCATGGCAGGAGGTGTCGCTCTCAACAGTGTTGCCAATGGACGGATGGTGCGGGAGGGGCCTTTTGAAAATGTCTGGGTGCAGCCAGCTGCTGGCGACAGCGGGGGGGCGCTGGGCGCCGCCCTGTACGCCTATCATATTTTACTTGGCAGACCGCGTGTTGCGACAATGGAGCACGCCTATTGGGGCCAGGCGTATCGTTCAGAGGCTGTCTTTGCTTTTTTACAAAAAATGGGGGTGCCCTATCTGGAGCTGCCCGACGATAAACTTTTTGAAAGGGTGGTCGACGACCTGACCCAGCGTCGCGTGATCGGCTGGTTTCAAGGACGTTTTGAATGGGGGCCGCGGGCGTTGGGCAACCGCAGCATTCTGGCCGACCCACGCAGCGAAGCCATGAAGGAAGTCGTCAACAGCAAGATCAAGTTTCGTGAACCCTTCCGCCCTTTTGCGCCGGCCGTGCTGGAAGAATACGTCGACGAATTTTTTACTACACCCAACCTCGCCCAGAATTATCTGGCCCGCTATATGCTTCTGGTCAGCCAGGTTTCCCCATCAAAACAGACGGTCATTCCGGCAACGACCCACGTGGGAGGGACTGGCCGTCTGCAGACGGTGCGTGCAGGCTGGAATTCACGGTATCATGCTCTGATTCAGATGTTCGGCCAGGCAACTGGGGTCCCTGTCCTTTTGAACACCTCCTTCAATCTGCGTGGGGAACCGATCGTGGCCACACCACAGAATGCGTTCAACACCTTTGTCGGCAGCGATATCGATGTGCTGCTGCTGGAAAATTTTATGGTGCGTAAAACAGATCTGGGAAGCCGGTGGGAACCGACCTTCAAGGGAGCTGTAGGTGAATGATCCGCAAATTGGTGACGTTGTTTCTTTTGCTGAGCCTGTATGTGCTGTTGAGCGTTTTCGCACTTGAGCTGGGCCTGCGCCTGTTTGCCAAAGTGCCGCCTACAGCAGCCCCTGGCTTTTTCTGGCGAACCCCAGACCCGTTGACCGGTTGGAGCCTGCAGCCCAACACCTCCGGGCGTTGGTACAACGCAATGTACGAGTTTGACGTGGAAGTGCATGTGAACGAGTTGGGTCTACGTGCCCCCGACTCTGTCGGCTACGCGAAGTCTCCAGATGTCTATCGAATTCTGGTGCTGGGTGACTCGTTTGTAGAGGCTGTGCAGGTTTCCTTCGAACAGACTTTCGGTCAACAACTGGCTGAACTGCTCAACGATGCTGGAGCCAGCATACAGGAAGATGTACGACGGATCGAGGTGATCAACGTGGGCACCGGCGGCTGGGGAAACGACCAGCAGCTGCTTTGGCTCCGCCACGAGGGCCATAAATACTCGCCCGATCTGGTCATCCTGGCTTTTTTCCCTGCAAACGACTATATGAACAATTATATGCCCTTGGAATTTGCCAACCAGCAGGCGATCCGCAAGCCATGGTTCGAGTGGGCAGAGGGCCAGCTCTTGCTCCATGATTTTCCTTTTGATCCCGAAAAAACAGAGCCTGGCCGCCAGCGAATGCGTGAATTGGCGGCTCCTGGGTTCGCCGTCTCGACTGCTGAAACAACCGTGAATCCAGGAGCTCTGCAAGGGCTTGGAGAATGGCTGCATCAGTCCTCGGCCCTCCACCGCTATCTGGACCCACGTCTGCGGGCTGCATCCCCTAACTTTGCCAGCTGGTTGGCCACCACTGGGCTGATCGAAGCTGGCCGTGAGACGGCCGATCGGGCACAGGGGAGCGAGTATATCCCAGTAGCCTATGGGATCTATGCCGACCCGCTCCCCTCTCCCTGGCCCGAGGCACTGGTGACAACACGCGCTCTGCTGGACGAATTCAAACAAGAGACCAGCCAGCTGGACATCCCGCTGCGTGGCTTGCTCATCCCAGCAGCAGAGGAGCTGCTCCCCGGCATGTGGGCGCAGCTCCTGAACACCTACCCGGCAATGCGGATGCAAACCTGGTCGATCGCCCAGCCCGCAGAGCAGACTAAAGCGTTGTTTGCCGATGCTGGAATTCCACTGCTAGATCTGGCACCAATGTTTCGTCAGCAGTTGGCTGATGGGAATGCCCTTTTTCTATACGAAGATCGTCATTTCACCCCCGTGGGTCACACTGTGGCAGCCTATCACTTGGCACGCTGGCTTGTCCAGGACCCAACAGCAGCACTCTTTTCAGCGTCAGCTGTGCCGAATGTCCTCCCTGTTGCATGGGGCCATCTTGTCTGGCGCGGCGTTGGCTGGATTGTCCTGGCGTTGCTGGGGATCTCGTTGGTCTGGAGCGTCTACCGCAACGGCCCGCTCAACTGGTGGCGCAATACAGGGCTGATGCTCGGGACAACCGGTGAATTGCTGCTCTTTTTTGTGCGGCGACAAAATTTTGTTCTGCTGCCGCTGGTCATCATTTTGTTGCTCTTTGGTGGGCTGTTGGTAGTGGCCCAGGCTTCTGTGGTTGGGCCGTTTATCTACACACTTTTCTAGCGGCGGCTGCTTGCCTCCCGGATGGCGGCCGCTGCACGCAGACCACTGTTGTAGGCGCCATGTACCGTCCCGCGAAACCGAACATCGGTATGTTCTCCCGCAAAAAAAAGACGACCTGCCACGTTTTCTTCAAATTGTTCGAAGTGAGCAGCCCGCGTGTCGACGCCCGCCAAGCTGTAACTGCCACGGCTGTAGGGATCTTGCGTCCAGCGCGAGACCAGCAGCGATTCAGGCGCTGAAGCCCCCGAATAGAGTGTGCCCAACATGGCCAGCACATCCTCTTGAATCTGCTCGTCGCTCTGTGTTTCCATGGCCAGACCATAGGCCCCCAGCGCAAAAGTCATCAGCATGTTGGCCCCTGGCACAAACCGGTTGACATTCATAGTGTAGGGGTACTGTCCCTTGAGAGGGGCTGCTGTGTACCCCACATACTGCACAGTCTCATCCCAAAATGGTTCGGAGAAGTGCATGGCAACTTTGTTGACATGACCGATCCCCAGGCTGGAAATTGCCTCTTGAAACGCCGAAGGCAAAGGGGGCTCAAAGGTGACAGTGTCCGCTTTGAGCACACCGATCGGCAACGTACAAAGACAGTAGTCTGCAACAAACGTACCCTGGCGAGTCTGTACTTCCACACCTGTCGCGTCGACACGAATCCGCTCTACAACCTGTTCGAGATGGATCTGCAGCCCCTGTGCCAGATGATTGACAACAGCGTCGTAGCCGCTGGGGAACAAAACATCTTCTCCAGGATACACTTCATCTTCGTCCCATTCGAGTGCGTTGAGGGCTTCAATGGCACCTCCAGCATCAAACTCGGCATATGCGCTCAGCTGATAGACCATGACTGGGTCTGTCAGCCATGCCGGGTTGATCGCAGCAATTGCCTGAGCCAAACTTTGGCCTGGCGTCGCGGTTTCGCCTATCTGTTCCAACAACTCCAGATATTGGTCGTAGGCGGCGTCCATCACTGCATCGCTGATCTCATTGCCATTGCTATCGTAGACCACCAGGCTGTCGTCGTCTGTTCTGTAGGTGCTTGCTCCCGCTGACTGAGCCAGTGCAGTGATTGGATTGCCTTCAGGACCATGAATCCAGGAGGCCCCCATGTCGACCGGAATGCCCAGCGACCGATCGGTAAAAATTCGCCCCCCGATGCGATTGCGTGCTTCCAAAATGCGCACAGACAGCCCATCCTGTTGCAATTGACGTGCAGCAGCCAACCCCGCAATCCCTGCCCCGATCACAATGGCTGTCGGGGCGGTGCTATCATTTGGCTGGCTGACCAGGCTTAACCAGACTTGAAACGGCGACTGGCCGGGCTCAGTGCCGTCGCTGGGTGCACAGCCCAGAGCAGGGGCAGAGAGCGAGAGGCAGGCAGCCAACTGGAGAAACCCACGACGGGAGAGGCTGTGGCGGAGACGATGGGTTGTCATGTGATGACTCACTCTTTCCAGAAAGTGGGTTTTGTCGCAGCCACCGGCTGCACGAAAATCAACGTTTGCCTTTGCCCGCAAAATTTGCACGCAGCAGATCGCGGTTCATCATTGCGATAAAGTCCAGACTAATCTCTTTGGGGCAGACCGCCTCGCATTCTCCCAGATTGGTGCAGCCGCCAAACCCTTCCGCATCCATCTGGTGGACCATCAGCACCGCACGGTCGAAGCGTTCAGCCTGTCCCTGAGGCAGTGAATTGAGGTGCGCCAGTTTGGCCGAGGTGAAAAGCATGGCAGAACTGTTGGGACAGGCAGCCACACAGGCCCCACAGCCGATGCATGCCGCAGCGTCCATGGCCTGATCCGCTTGTGCTTTCGGCACAGGAATCACGTTGGCGTCTGGAGCCTGTCCAGTGTTGACAGAGATGTACCCACCTGACTGCACAATGCGGTCGAAAGCGCTGCGATCGACCATCAGATCTTTGAGCACAGGAAAAGCCTGGGCACGCCATGGCTCCACCGTAATACTGTCGCCGTCCTTGAATTCTCGCATATGGAGCTGGCAGGTCGTGACAGACGCCTTGGGACCATGTGCGACGCCGTTGATCATCACGCCACACATGCCGCAGATTCCCTCACGACAGTCGTAATCGAAGTGGACTGGTTCTTCGTTGCGGTCGATCAGTTGCTGGTTGAGCAGATCCAACATCTCCAGGAATGAACTGTCTTCGCTGACGCCTTCCAGGTTGTAATCGACAAGACGGCCTTCTGAACTGGCATTTTTTTGGCGCCAAACTTTCAATTTCAGTCGCATGATCCTGTATTCTCCTATTTATAGCTGCGCGTCGCCAATTTGACAGTTTCAAAATGTAACGGTTCTTTGTGCAGCAGAGGCAACGCACCTTCTCCTGTATACTGCCAGGCGCCTACATAGGCATAGCCGCCATCGTCGCGCAAAGCTTCTCCGTCGGAGGTTTGGTACTCTTCACGGAAGTGGCCACCACAAGACTCGTTGCGATTCAGCGCGTCGATGCACATCAGCCGTCCCAGCTCAAAATAGTCGACCAGCCGACCTGCTTTTTCCAATTCTTGGTTCAACTCGTTGGCGGTTCCAGTGACACGGACATTCTCCCAAAATTCAGCTTCCAGTTCTGGAATCAGCCGGATCGCCTTTTCGAGCCCTGCTTCTGTCCGTGACATTCCACAATACTCCCAGACAAGCTTGCCCAGCTCTCGGTGGTAGTGGTCGACGCTCTGGGTGCCGCGGGTGTGGAGGAGCCGCTGTGTGATCCCCTGGACGTTGGCAACCGCCTCTTTGACGCTGTCGGCCGTTTCATCTACCTTTGCCAGCCGAGTCGAAGCGAGATAGCTGGGCAACGTTGCAGGAAGCACAAAGTAGCCGTCAGCCAGCCCCTGCATCAGCGCGCTCGCACCGAGCCGGTTGGCACCATGGTCTGAGAAGTTGGCTTCCCCAATCACAAACAAGCCAGGAATGTTGCTCATCAGGTAGTAGTCGACCCAGAGCCCGCCCATCGTGTAGTGAGGGGCGGGATAGATACGCATTGGAGTCTTGTAGGCGTTTTCCCCTGTGATATTTTCATACATGTTGAACAGATTGCCGTACCGTTCACGGATGACTCGCTCCCCCAGACGGTGGATCGAATCGGCAAAGTCCAGGTAGACCCCGTTGCGCAGAGGGCCAATCCCACGTCCACTGTCGACCATGCGTTTGGCGGCGCGCGAAGAGATGTCGCGCGGGGAAAGGTTGCCAAAGCTAGGGTACATCTCCTCCAGATAATAATAGCGTTCGCTTTCCGGGATCTGGTCTGCGGGACGGTGGTCTCCTGGCTGTTGTGGCACCCAGATACGCCCGTCGTTGCGCAAGGACTCGCTCATCAACGTCAGTTTGGATTGGTGTTCGCCGACAGGGGGGATACAAGTTGGGTGAATTTGCGTGTAACAAGGATTAGCAAAATAGGCTCCTCGTTTGTGCGCACGCCAGATCGCCGTGCTGTTGCACCCTTTGGCATTGGTCGACAGGTAGAAGGCGTTGCTGTAGCCACCCGTTGCCAGCACGACCACATCTGCCATCCGCGGGGTGATCTCGCCTGTGCGCATATCACGCACCACGATCCCACGTGCACGGCCGTCAACCACGATCAGATCCAACATTTCGGTGCGAGTGAACATCTGGACAGTGCCGGCGGCGATCTGGCGGCTCAATGCCTGGTAGGCCCCCAGCAACAGCTGTTGCCCTGTCTGCCCACGTGCATAGAAGGTGCGCGCCACTTGGGCCCCCCCAAAAGAACGGTTGTCCAGCATCCCGCCATACTCGCGCGCAAACGGCACACCTTGGGCCACACATTGGTCGATGATAGAATTGCTCACCTCGGCCAGCCGGTAGACATTTGCCTCGCGAGCCCGGAAGTCTCCACCTTTGACTGTATCGTAGAAAAGTCGGTAGGTGCTGTCGCCATCGTTGCGATAATTTTTGGCGGCGTTGATCCCACCCTGAGCAGCAACACTGTGCGCGCGGCGAGGACTGTCCTGGTAGGCATAGCATTCAACAGCATACCCCTGTTCTCCTAGGGTCGCTGCAGCTGCCCCGCCTGCTAGCCCGGAGCCCACAACAATTATCTTGAAACGGCGACGGTTGGTCGGGTTGACCAGCTTCATCTCAAACTTTGTACGTTCCCACAAAGTTTGCACAGGCCCGGACGGCACCCGCCCGTCCAGCGTCGCTTCCACAAAAGTAGGTATCTGGGTTTTGATCGCAGTTTCTGTTGCACTCATAGTCGTATGCTCTCCTCTAACTCAGAATGCCTAGCAGCACAGCCAATGGCACGGTCGCAAATCCAGCTGGGACTCCCAGCGCCACAACGACAGCCATCCCACGGAAAAAACCGTCGTAGCGTTGACTGTTCACCCCCAACGTCTGAAACATGCTCCAGACACCGTGAAACAGGTGCAGACCGAGCGATACCAATGCCAGCAGATAAAACAGGACGATAGGTGGGTTGGAAAAGCCGACTACCACGTTGCGGTAGGGGTCTGCCCGGTCAAAAGGAGTCACCCAACCCCAGGTATAATGGGCCAGATGAAAAATCACAAATAGAAAAATGACTACACCGCCGATCCGCATGAAACGAGCTGCGTAGTTGGCCTGCACCACCCGCTTGACCGCATAGTGGGTCGTGCGCGCCTGACGTGCCTGGTTATACAAGGAAACCGCTGCCCAGAGGTGCCCGGCCAGCGCAGCCACAATCACGATCCGAATCAACCAAAGAACTTGTGCATAGGAAAAGACAGGTTCTCCCACCTCACGCAAAAATTCGGCGTAATGGTTGAATTCACTCGCTCCTTGAAAAATGTGTAGATTGCCCCACATATGCAGGATTAAATAGCCTATCCAGATTGCACCCGTTACAGCCATCAGTGCTTTCTTGGCAATCGATGAGGTTGGAAGTACAGCTACTTGCATTGCAGATCCCTCTTTTTTGTATCGGTCATCGCAACTGGGTAGATCACATCGAAAGGCAGATCGCCCACCCATCGCCTCTGCCTGAAAACGTTTCCATCATAGCACAGACAGCACAAATCTGGAACCACAAAAATGCATTTTTACAGATTGTTGCCTCTGGCGGCCATTTGACAATCTCCCAAATGCTGGCACAATGGACGCAACCATTGGAGGCAAACAGTGCACAAATTTTTTGGTACAGTTGTGATCGGGATCGGGCTTGGAACAGCCCTGTGGGTTGGCAGTGGGGCCAGCCTGGCTCACTCCAGCGAGAAGGACTTCAGGCTGGCAGCAACGACGACTCCGTATTCTAACGTTTCTACACCCTCTTCTGCAGCCGCTACCCGCTATTTTTTGCCTGTTGTCGCACAAGTGCAAAATACGCCCCTCCCCACTGCTCTGCCCACTGCTCTGCCCACTGCTCTGCCAGAGGTCACAGCGACACCTGCTGCCAATGGCCGTTCTCCCCTTGGCACCAATCTGCCCAAACTGACCAGCTGGGAAATGCTGTGGACCTTGGACCAGGCACCGCTGGCGGGTGAGTGGCTGACTCAGTGCGACGAAAGCTGTGGGTATACCTGGAACACCGGCGAGCAGGAGCAGCTGGTGCTGGATTCAGATGGCTGGGTCATTTCTTTTGGCAACAATCCAGCCAGACGGTTTACACATGTAGCGCTGGCCTATTTCAACGGCGGCGCGAGCGTAGTTCCGGCTGGGGAGTGGACTGTCCTTTATGAAGGGGAGGCGACAGTTGATTACGGCTTTTCTCCCTTTGTCACAGAGATACGTCGCTCTCCAGGTCAGGATGTGTTGCGGATTTCTCCGAGCGAAGAGGACACCTTGCTGCGGATTCGTATTTCTGATATCAATCCCGACAACCATCTGCGCAATTTGCGTTTGATTCCGCCTGGCGGTATTTGTGACAACAATCTGTTTGTGTACGCTGAAAATGCAGCACACTGTGGAACAGGTATTTTTCAATCTTTTGTTGATGTCTATGCGAATGTTCGTTTTCATCCCCTAATGCTGCAGGCGCTGCAGCATTACCAAGTGCTGCGGTTCATGCAATGGCAGGGGATCGTCGACGACCTGGATGCAAAACCGTGGGAAGAACGCAGCCTTCCCAGCGACGCACTCTGGGGTACCGGCTGGGGAGTGAGCCCTCCTCTTGAATTGATCTTTGAACTTTCCAATCTGCTGCACGCTGACCCCTGGGTACATATTCCATTTTGGGCCGACGACAGCTACATCCGTCATTTTGCTGAACTGGCTTTCAGCCAGCTGGACCCAGCACGCACCCTGTACTTGGAATATGCAAACGAAGTTTGGAACAACGCCTATCCTTACAGCCTGTATGGAAGCCAGATCGAAGAGTGGGCTCAGCAGCGTTGGCCAGAGGTGAGTCATCCAGATGGCTCACCTGCGTCTGGCTATACGAAAAGAATGAACTTCGTCGGTATGCGCTCTGCACAGATCTGCGCCATCTGGCACGAAGTCTGGGGCGCAGCAGCAGAACGCCTCCGCTGTATCATGCCCGGCGGGCCCTGGGAATTTCCTGCCCACGAGGCGCTCTCCTGCCCTTTCTATGCAGCCGAAACCGGCAAACCAAACTGCGCAGAACAGATGTGGGCGGTCGCTGCCGCCCCCTACTTCGGCGGCTACCTCGATGACAACGACAACGCCGCCGGCGGCTTCTTCGATCAGCTGGCAGCCTGGGCGAGCAGCGGACCCGCTGGACTGGACGCCCTCTTCCAAGAGCTGCGCACCGGCGCACTGCTCAACGGCCCCGATTTTGCCGATCAGGGAGCCCTGGCTGCCGCTGCCGAGGTCATGCGCGCCAACAAAACTGTCGCCGACGAATTCGATCTGGCCCTCGTCAGCTATGAAGGCGGCCAGCACCTCACCCCCCTCTCTGGCCCTGGCACCTCCTGCAGCGCATGGAACGACGCCCCAGGCTGCGCCCCCTACCGCGCGATCCAAGAACTCTTTATCGCTGCCAACCGCGACCCCCGCATGGGTGCCCTCTACACGGACTATCTCAATTTGTGGCGGCACTCTGGCGGCACACTTTTTGTCCATTACACAGCAGTCTCGCTGCCCAGCGGACAGTACGGATCCTGGGGCGCCAAAGAAAGTGTGCTCCAACCCGACGAACAGGCCCCCAAATACCAGGCGTTACGCAGTTTCATCGACAACAACCCCTGTTGGTGGACAGGGTGCCCGCCAGCGACCCTGCCCAAAACCCGTTGACAGTTCATCCATCCAATCCCAAAGGCCTTCATCCATGCCAAAACTCACTGTAAAAGATCTGTTCGCTCTCAAAGGTCAACGCCAGCTGACCGAAATCTATGTCCGCACCCCCAAAGAGGCGGCGGCCTGTGAAGCTGCCGGAATCGACCTGATCATCACCGCCGAACGCAGCGACTGCAGCGAAATCCGCAAGGCAGCCCCCAACACATTTCTGACGATCGGTCTGATCTACGGCGACTACACCAGCCCGTCCGAAGCCATCAAAGGCGGTTTCCGCGCCCTGCGCCTCGGCGCCGACGCCGTTTACTGCGGTTCCAGCCTGCAGTTCGTCGAAGCACTGGCCAACGAAGGCATCCCAGTGGTCGGCCATGTCGGTTTCATCCCTTACAAAAGCACCTGGTTTGGTGGGTTCAAAGCAGTCGGCAAAAAAGCAGATGAGGCGCTGCAAGTCTATCAACGGACCCTGGACTATCAAAACGCCGGCGCCATCGGCGTCGAAATCGAAATTGTCCCCCACAAGATCGCAGCTGAAATCTCCCGACGCGTCAAAATCCTGCTGATCGGAATGGGGAGCGGCACTGGCTGTGACGCCCAATACCTCTTCTCCACAGATATTCTGGGCGACAACGAGGGGCACATCCCCCGCCATGCCAAAGTCTACCGAGATTTCAAAAGCGAGTACCAACGCCTGCACCAGGAATCCATCGCAGCCTTCCGCGAATTCAAAGAGGAGGTCGCCAGCGGCGTCTACCCAGCCACCCGACAGCTGATCGAAATTCAGGACGAAGAGTATGCCCGCTTTCTCGCCGGGCTGGAGGCACACCCATAAAACCTCCCTGCGCGGCTTGACAGCAGCCTGACAGCCGGGTATACTCGCATCAATTGAATCGCAAATGACTGGGAACCGGAAAAGTACCTGACAAAGCGAGCTTCAGAGAATCCTCGGCAGCTGAAAAGAGGAGAGCAGCGCAGGCAGCGAATGGGCCGGGGAGTCAAGCAACCAACAGCTGCTCATTTCTACAACAAAGAAGCAGCTCAGTAGTCTGCTTCGGGAACGCCGCCGTTATCCTGGCGCTGAGAACGAGAAATTGCTCGCTTCTCACTGAGTGAGGCGGGCCACAGAAAGGCCCGCTTAAACAGGGTGGCACCACGAGGTCTTTGACAACCTCGTCCCCAATCCAGGGACGAGGTTTTTTATTGGCATGAGGAGGAATGCATGGCTGTGATCTACCGGCCTTCTTTGGATGAAGCACGAGAACTGGCCCAACAAAGTACGCTCATCCCCGTCTATCGGGAACTTCCTGCCGATCTGGAGACGCCAGTCTCTGTCTACCTCAAACTGTGCAGCCAGGGTGGCGGCCCCAGTTTTCTGCTGGAATCGGTTGAAAAGGGAGAACAGCTGGGCCGGTACAGCTTTATTGGGGTGCACGCGCCGATGACGATCACCGCTCGCGGCGACCGCGTGCTCCACGGGGCAGCGGGCAACACCCTTCTCGAAGAACGCCAGGGAGATCCACTCCAGATCCTGGAGGAGTTTATGGCTCCCCGCAAATCGGCGCCTGTCCCCGGTCTTCCCCGCTTCAACGGCGGCATCGTCGGCTATTTTGGCTACGACCTTGTCCGATTTATGGAACGGCTCCCGGCAACTGCGCGCCCTGAGCTGGATGTGCCCGATCTGGCTGTGATGGTGGCCGACAACCTGGTCGTCTTCGACCATGTTCGCCACCGCCTGTTGGTGATTGCCAATCTGCGGGTCGAAAACGACCTCCGCTCCGCCTACGCCGACGCCGTAGCCCGCATCGAACATATCATCGCCGACCTGCACAGACCGTTCGTCCCGCCGCTGCCCCAGGAACGAAGGGCCGCCGAACGGTGGCGCAGCAATTTTACCCAGCTGGAGTATGAGGCAAAGGTACACACCGCCAAAGACTACATCCGCTGCGGCGACATCTTCCAGGTCGTTCTCAGCCAACGGCTCTCCCGGCATACCGACGCAGATCCATTCACCATCTACCGCGCACTGCGCATGCTCAACCCTTCTCCCTATATGTTTTTTCTCAATTTGCAGGGTGTCGCCGGGACAGGAGATGCGCCCCTCTGCCTGATTGGCTCCAGCCCCGAAATGCATGTCCGTCTGGAAGACGGCTACGCCCACCTCCACCCGATCGCCGGAACCCGTTGGCGCGGCAAAAGTGCCGAAGAGGATGCCGCTTTGGCCGCCGAACTGCTTTCCGACCCCAAAGAACGTGCTGAACATATCATGCTGGTCGACCTTGGACGCAACGACCTCGGCCGTGTCAGCGAGTATGGCAGCATCACTGTCCCGGTCATGATGGCAGTGGAAAAGTACAGCCACGTCATGCATATCGTCAGCGATGTGCGCGGCAAGGTACGCCCGGACCAGAATGCCTTCAGCCTGCTGCGCGCCACCTTCCCCGCAGGCACGCTCAGCGGAGCCCCCAAAATTCGAGCAATGGAAATCATCGAGGAGCTGGAAGCAACACGACGGGGAATTTATGCTGGTGCCGTCGGCTATATCGACAACGATGGTGCCATGGATACCTGTATCGCCATCCGCACGATCGTCATGCAAGGGCAAACCTGCCATCTGCAGGCAGGGGCTGGCATCGTTGCCGACAGCGACCCGACCTATGAATACAACGAGTCGATGAACAAACTCAAAGCGCTGGCAGTGGCCGTAGAACAAGCCGAAAAAGGCCTGTAGAACAAGGAGAGCCCATGAGCGACACAGCACGCAAACGAATTCTGACCGGCGACCGCCCCACAGGAAAACTCCATCTGGGGCATTTTATCGGCAGCCATCGCAACCGCCTGCGTTTTCAAGAACAGTACGAATGTTTTTTTCTGATCGCAGACCTGCACATGCTGACCACCAAACCAGACAAGGAGAGCATCGAACACATCGCCGAAATCGCCCGCCTGATCGTGCTGGACCATCTCGCCATCGGCATCGATCCAGCCAAGGTCACCTTCTATCTGCAATCCGCCGTCCACGAGGTCTACGAACTGCAGCTTTTGTTGTCCAGCCTAGTCACGGTGGAACGACTCCAGCAGCTCCCCACAATCAAGGACATGGCAGCGGCAGCCGGCCTGGATCAGATCCCGTACAATCTGCTCGGCTACCCCGTTTTGCAGACAGCCGACATTCTGATGCCGCGTGCCAATCTGGTCCCTGTCGGCAAAGACAACGAGAGCCACGTTGAGCTGGCTCGCCAGATCGCCCGCCGCTTCAACAACGCCTACGCCGACGTCTTTCCACTGCCCGATCCCTACGTCGAAGGCGGTACCCTGATCGGCACCGACGGTCAGGCCAAAATGAGCAAAAGCCTCGACAATGCCATTTTTCTCAGCGACGATGCCAGGACTGTCGAACGGCGTGTGATGGGCATGTACACCGACCCCAATCGGGTCCGCGCCGACATCCCAGGCACCGTGGAGGGCAATCCAGTCTTCATCTACCACGACACCTTCAATCCCAACAAGATAGAAGTCGACGATCTCAAGCAGCGCTACCGCGCTGGCCATGTCGGAGACGTCGAGGTCAAAGAGAAGCTTGCCGCAGCGCTCAACCATTTTCTGGAACCGATGCGCGATCGACGGGCGCACTACGAAGCCCAGACCGGGTTTGTCGACGAGCTGATCTACAATGGGACACAACGAGCCAGAGAGGAGGCTCGACAGACCCTTTCGGCAGTCAAGAAGGCCATGGGGTTGTCAGGTGCCTGGAACCGCATCAGCCGAGCCGCTGAAAAACGGCTCAAAAAACAGGAGTCCGCATGATCGCCGTCATCGACAACTATGACAGCTTTACTTACAACCTGGTTCAGTTTCTCGGCGAACTGGTGCAGCAGATGCCCGTACACGGACTCCCCAACGCGGCCATCTGCGTCTGGCGCAACGACGAGATCGACATAGAGGAACTGGCCGAGCTGGCCCCGACCCACATCGTGATCAGCCCTGGGCCCGGCTCTCCCGAAAAAGACAGCGGTGTAAGCAACGCTGTGCTGCGTGTGCTCGGCCAGACAACGCCTGTGCTGGGCGTCTGCCTCGGCCAGCAATGCATCGGACATGTCTTTGGCGGCCAGGTCGTGCGCGCCCCCCAGTTGATGCACGGCAAAGTCAGCCCTGTCCACCATACCGGCAGGGGCGTCTTTGCTGGCCTGCCTACCCCGTTCATCGCCACACGCTACCACAGCCTGATCGTCGCCGAACCGCTGCCGGAGGTGCTGGAGTTAACCGCCTACACAGAAGAAGGGGAGGTGATGGGACTGCAACACAGAACACTGCCGATCCATGGTGTCCAGTTTCATCCAGAGAGCATCCTGACCGAGCACGGCAAAGAATTGCTGGCCAATTTTTTGAGGTTGTAAGGAGATACCCATACGTATGACAGCCATCCAACAGGCGATTCATCAGCTCTTTTCGGGCCAAAATTTGAGCGCCGCTGCAGCAGATGCCGCCATGACGCAGATCATGGAGGGAGAAGCTACCCCAGCACAGATCGGCGCGTTTTTGGCAGCGTTGCGTATGAAGGGCGAAACGGTCGACGAGATCACAGGCTGCGCTCGTGCCATGAAGCGCAGCGCGCTGCCGGTGCGGCCGTCAATCGGCGACGCAGCATTGGTAGATGTCGTCGGTACAGGAGGGGACAGCCTTGGCACCTTTAACATCAGTACAACAGCAGCTTTTGTGGTGGCCGGGCACGGGGTCAAAGTAGCCAAACATGGCAACCGGGCTGTCAGCAGCCGCAGCGGAAGCGCCGATGTGCTGGCTGCACTGGGTGCCAACTTACAGCTGAGTGCAGAACAGGCAGCAGAATGCATCGAAGAGATCGGGCTGGTCTTTCTGTTTGCACCCGCCTTTCACCCTGCCATGCGCCACGCCATCGGACCGCGCCGCGAGCTGGCCGCACGCACCCTTTTCAACATCCTGGGCCCTTTGACCAACCCCGCTGACGCCACCCACCTGTTGGTCGGTGTTTTTTCGCCCGCACTCACCGAACCCCTTGCCCAGGTACTAGGGCAGATGGGGGCACGTGCAGCTTTTGTCGTACATGGCGGCACAGACGAGTTGAGCCTGACCGGCCCCAACAAAGTCAGCCATCTGCTCAACGGGAAAGTCACCACCTACGAGTTTGACGCTCTGGCTTTGGATCTGCCGCGCGCAGCGCTCAGCGAGCTGTCAGGCGGCACCGCAGAAGAGAATGCTGCCATCACCCGCAGCATTCTGGACGGCTCGCAGCACGGGGCCAGGCGCAATGCCGTGCTGCTCAACGCAGCTTTCGCCCTCAGCACAGAGTCCAATGACCTGGCAGCCGGTCTCGCCGCCGCCCGCCACAGCATTGAAAGCGGCAGCGCGCTCCGTGTGCTGGACGCCTATGTGCACAAAACCCGCCGTTTTTTGCCCTGAGAAGAGAAGCACGACCATGAAATCATCCAAATTGGACCTTGCCAAACAAAAAGGGGAAGTGCTCGACCAGATTATGGCCTGGAAACGGCAGGAAGTTCCCAGGCAAATGGAGATCGCGCCGCTGGCTCAGGTCAAAGCCTTTGCCAGACTGGCTCCTCCTGCCCTGGATTTTGTGGCTGCTCTGACAGCTCGGCCCGGTGTCAGCCTGATCGCCGAGATCAAACGGGCAAGCCCCTCCAAAGGGCTGATCGCGCAGGAATGGAACCCAGAATTGATCGCCGAGACATACGCCCGCAACGGCGCAGCAGCCATCTCCTGCCTGACCGACAGCCGTTTTTTTCAAGGCCAGCTGGAGTATTTGACCGCCATCAAAGAAAGGCTACGCGAAATTGGACTCTCTGTGCCCGTGCTCCGCAAAGATTTTCTTTATCATGAGTACCAGCTCTACGAAGCACGCATGGCAGGGGCAGACGCCATCCTCCTGATCGCAGGGGTGCTGCCAGATGGCGACCTGCATTCGCTGCGCCAGCTGGCCGAAGATCTGGGCATGGCAGCATTGGTGGAGGTCCACGATGAAGCTGAAACCGAACGGGCACTGGCCAGCGGAGCCCGCCTGATTGGGGTCAACAACCGCGACCTGCGCACCTTTCAGGTCGACATCACCACCACCGGCCGCCTGCGCCCCCTGATCCCCCCTGGCTGTATCCTGGTGGGCGAAAGTGGCATCCGCACCCCCGAAGATGTGCGACAGATGGCTGCGATGGGGTGCAATGCCATTCTGGTTGGCGAGACTTTCTGCAAGCTTCCCCAGGCAGAACGCGGCCAGAGCGTCAAGGCTTTTGTGCAGGCGGGTCGCTGACCGTTTGCACAAAAGCGCCCGGAGCTGCAAAAAAAGTCGCACAGGAGGCAGCACCATGACCGTTGTCAAAATCTGTGGTACCACCTCGCTGGAAGATGCCCTGCTCGCTGCTGAAGCAGGGGCCGACCTGCTTGGTTTTATTCTTTATCCCAATTCTCCGCGCTATGTGGCACCGGAGCAGGCAGCAAGAATTGTGGAGGCTCTGCACCGGTGTGTCACCCACCCACCGCGCTGTGTTGGAGTTTTTGTGAATATTTGTGCGGCAGAAATAGAGAATTTTTTGGCAAATTCTTTTTTTGACTACGCGCAATTGCATGGAGACGAAGACGAAAGCTGGCTGAGCGCTCTGGGCGGACAGGCCTTCAAGGCGATCCGCCCCTCAAATCCGACGCAAGCCCTGGACCACTCCGCCCGGCTGGTCCTGCCCCACTCCGCCCCTGGCCCCCATCTCCTGCTCGATGCCTACACCCCCCATGCTTACGGCGGCACCGGCCAACAAGCAGACTGGCAGAGCGCTGCTGCGGTGGCCCGCAACGTCGACCACCTTCTGCTGGCCGGAGGCCTCACACCCGACAATGTCGCAGCAGCCATCCGAACTGTCCGCCCATGGGGGGTCGACGTTGCCAGCGGTGTAGAAGAACGGCCAGGGGTCAAAAACCCCCAACGACTGCGCGCATTCCTCGAAGCTGTGTACCGCAGCTAATCGTCTGCCACCAACACACGCCCCTCCCCCACACGCTGCGTGATCCGCCGGGCATCCATCTCCTCCAAAAGCGCCTGGGCATATTTCCGGCTCGTTTGCAGCAGATCGCGCACTTCAGCCAGCGTGACGCTGCCTTTGGCCTGCAGATGGGCCACAACATGGCGGATCTGCGCCGCACACTCCTCGCTGTGCAACAGCACCTCGCTGCCCAGCCAGACAAGTTGCCCTGTATCGACCAGGTACTCCAGAAGCTCACGCTCCTGTCCCAGAAGCTGAAGAACCTCCTGCACGATCGGGGGCGACGACGGTGCTGCTGCGAAGGCAGCCAACAGGCGCTCGACCCGCTGCTGCTGCGCAGGGGTCAGGAGAGGCCGAAAAGCGGGAAGACGCAGGCTCACATCGTCGCCCTCCACCGCCCCCGACTGGATCAACCCATCCAACAACAAGTTGAAGGCACGCACAGGAAGCGTGGCGGACGGCAGCAGTCGCTGCAGCCGCCCACGTGCCTCGCTGCGTGGCATCCCGCGGCGCAGGGGAAACTGCCGATGATACTCGGTGGCCGCAGCGACCAGGCTGGCGTCGAATCGCTGCCAGGCTGAATGGCTGACCAGCAGCATTTCGCCCCCCGCAGCAAGCATCCGCAGACGCTGCTGGCGGAGGAGGCCCTGCAGGGCCTCCTCCGCCACCTCAGGCTCCAAATCTACCGCTGCCCGCAGCGTCGCAAGAAACGCCATCTGCAGCGAGTCCAGCGACTGCAGCAGCACCTCATCTGGCTGGCCGCGCGCCAGGGTGGCGAGCCGCTGCAGAACCTGGGGGTCGAAACGCCGCCACCGTCGTCTGGGCTGAGCACTCAACACACGGCCTCCGCCGAGGGTTGCACTGGGGCTCGGCTGGCGCAGGATAAAACGGTCACCTGGCACGGCCACAGCCGGCCGCTCCAGCCGCAGCTGTACCCACCCGTGCTGGCCAGGCTCGATCGTCTCACTCCCCAAGACGCGCACCACAGCACGCAATTCAGCCGCTCCCACAAACAGATCGACGGTCTGGTTGTGCTTGAGCGGACGGGGGGCAGCAGCCAACAGGCAAAACTGGGCGTCCAACAGCCGCGTGGGCTGCAAGGTCGCAGGGTGCGCCACCACATCTCCGCGTTGCAGCTGGTCGACGCGGGGGCCGGTGAGGTTGACGGCAAGGCGGCTGCCCGCCCTGCCCACTTCGACAGGCTGGCGATGGGTTTGCAGCGAGCGAATTCTGGCGTTGAGCTGCGCTGGCAAAATCTCTACTGTGTCTCCAACCCGCAGTTCGCCGTCCAAAAGTGTGCCAGTCCCCACTGTGCCAAAACCGCTGAGACTGAAGACACGATCGACCGCCAGCCGTGGCACACCACGGTTGCGACGGGGTGGCAGGCCAGCTACCAGATGAGCCAGCCGCTCTTTCAGCACAGCCAGCCCCAAACCTGTGACCGCACTGACAGATACGATCGGTGCCCCATGCAGGTGGGTCGGCGCCAACAGATCAGAGACCTCCATCTGCACCAGTTCAAGCCACTCCGGATCGTCGACCCGATCGACTTTGGTCAGCACCACAACAGCCCCGGCAACGCCCAAGAGATCCAAGATGGCCAGATGCTCGCGAGTCTGCGGCATCACCCCCTCATCCGCAGCAATGACCAACATTGCAGCGTCGATCCCACCGATGCCGGCCAGCATGTTTTTGATAAAATCGATATGTCCGGGCACATCGACGATTCCGATTGTCTCTGGGAGGGCAGCCGGAGCCAGAGGGGGCAGCTGACCCCAGGCAAAGCCGAGGTCGATCGTCATGCCGCGCGCTTTTTCTTCTTTGAGCCGATCCGGGTCCATCCCTGTCAGCGCCCGCACCAACGTAGACTTGCCGTGGTCCACATGGCCGGCAGTGCCGAGAACACGCATCTAGCTCTGTGACCGACCAGCCACGGCTTCGCCGGTCATAATTCCAGGCGTACGTCGTTGTTGGCCCTGTGCAGCAAAGAGCTCGGCGTTGCGCCGCTGCCGCTGCCAGGCCTCCTCCAAGGAGCGCATCCGCTCATCGCGTTCTTTGATCGATTTCTGGATACCGTTCAACCAACCATCCGCCATGGAGGCCATCAACGGCCCGTAGGTCTCCTGCAGCTTCCACAGCTGCTCAAGCAGCGCCTCCAGCATCTTGAGATCGTGCTGCAGCGGGAGAAAACGCTCGCCGAACTCCTTGTTGGACTTTTCCTGTTCGCTCCAGAGATGTTCCTGGCGCAGTTCCCCTTTGCGCCGGCGCCGCTCATACTCCTCGCGAAACTCGTCCATCTCACGCCGAATACGCTCCTCAGCCAGCCGCTGCAGCTCTGCTACCTGCCCCTGTTCGCGCAGAATCATCTCTTGGAAATCTTGCATTTCGGCGACAGCCCGGCGGCTGATGTCGATCTGTGGGGCGTAGCTCTGCACCCGCTCATAGGCCTGGGCCACCACCGATTTTTGTTCGTCGATGGTCTCCTGCCAGCGGTTCAGAACCTGCTCGCGATCTACGACCATGACCCGGGTTCGCTCCATGAATTTTATCTGCTCCTCGCGCAGCTGGTCGATGACCGAAGGCATTTTTTCGACTTCGTTCATGGCCTTGCGGAGGCTTTCTTCCAACAGCGGGATACGCCCAGCGTTGGCTTCGATCCGTTTGAACAGTTCAACAGTCTCTTGCTGCAGCTGTGCGATGCGTTTGGTGTCGCTGGTGCGTTGCTCGACCAAAAAAGGGATCTGGCGCGTCCGTTCTTCGATTTCTTTGCCCAGACTCCCGATCTGGTTGCGCATACTCATGATCAGCTCACCCAACCGATCGTCTTCTGCTGTACGGAGCTGGATGGCTTCTTCCAACCGGCCAAGGCGCGGCAGCTCTCGGCGCACCTCACCAATCTCACGGCTCAGCAGCTCACGGTCGCCCAGTCGCGACCGCTCCAGCTCGCGCTGGCCAGCCACACGCTCTTCGTAGGCTCGCTCCACCAACGCAACCAGTTCGTTGCGGGTGTTTTGAATGGACTGGTCAATTTGGTTGAAACGCATCAACTGTGCCTGTGTCGTCGCCAGTCTGCCTTCCAGCTCCTGAATGCGGCGCGCCTGCTCGATCACATCGCCCGACTGTGCCTCCAACCGTTGCTGCAACCGGGCAATTTCAGCCCGATCCCGCCGATGCTCTTCGTCCAGCCAAGTCACCATCTGGGCAAGTTGTGTGAGTTCCATAGTCCTCTATCTCAATCGCATGCGGTCCATGGGCCGCCGAGTACAAGCCAGTCTTTCTGAGAGAGAGTATAGCACTCTCCAGACAGAACGCCAACCAGTCTGAAGAAAGGGCTGTTCCAGATCCAGCCCGGCCACGCACGATGGACAGCCGCATCAAACGAAGACAGGTTTGACCGATGGTTGAATCCACTGCTACAATGCCAACACACAGGCAGATTGGTAGCCTGGGCGTCCTTGTTGCCCCTATCTCGCCACTGGGTCTGTATGCGTATTGGCGTTGACACTCGGCTGATGTACTATCAGCCTGCTGGAATCAGCAGATATACTGGGCACTTGCTGCAAGCGCTGGCTGGTCTGGACACCGAAAATGAATTTGTGGTCTTCCAACACCGGAAGCAGCGAATTCCACTGATCCAGCAGGCCAATTTTCGCCGCGCAGCCCTCTTTTCACCGGTCCATCATCAGCTGGAACAAATGATGCTGGCAGTGGAACTGCTGCGCTTTCGGCTCAATCTGCTCCACAGCACCGATTTCATCCCCCCTCTCTATTCGCCAATCCCGTCTGTGATCACGGTCCATGACCTGGCCTTTCTGCATTATCCCCATTTCCTGACGACCGAAAGCGCTGCCTATTATGGACAGATCGACAGGGCTGTCATTCATGCAGCCCATATCATTGTGCCCAGCGAGTACACCCGCCAGGATCTGATTGCCCAGCTCGGCACGCCGGCTAACAAAGTGACTGTCATCCACGAAGCTGCCAATCCGATCTTTGCACCGCTGCCCGTCCATACCGCCACCGCCACAACCCAATTCATCCGCGGCCGCTACCACCTGCCTGAAAAATTTTTCTTGAGCGTAGGCACCATCGAGCCGCGCAAAAATATCAGTGGGCTCCTGCAGGCCTTTGCCCATCTGCGCAGCAAATATGCTGTCAGCGACGTCGTCCTGGCCATTGCCGGCGGCCAAGGCTGGCTCTACGACGAAATTTTGGATCTGGTCAAAACCCTGGATCTCGAGACGTCTGTGCGCTTCCTGGGCAGAGTCCCAGATGCAGACCTGCATCTGCTCTACGTGGCCGCCCGCTGCCTTGTCCATCCAGCCCACTACGAAGGGTTTGGGCTGCCACCGCTGGAAGCAATGGCGTGTGGAACTCCCACAATCGTCAGCAATGTCAGCAGCCTGCCCGAAGTAGTCGGCGACGCAGCGCTGCTGGTCAATCCACTCGACATCGAAGAGATTGCAGTTGCCATGCAGCGCCTGCTCACAGACCCGGACCTGCATGCCGAACTCAGCCAGAAAAGTTTACAGCGCGCCCGTATCTTCAGTTGGGAACGCGCTGCGCTGCGCACACTGGATGTCTATCGCAAAACAGCAGAGTCTCAGCGCTCGGCTGCTCGCGAGCCATCTCCCCCTCCCTCCTGAAAGTCACCTGTGAAGCTTCTTATTCTGACACCCCAGCTGCCCTTCCCCCCAAGACAAGGCACCACGCTGCGCAATTATTACCTGCTTCAGGGGCTAGCCAACACCTACACAGTCGACCTGCTCTCCTTTCTGGCTCCTGGCGACCACCTGGCCGACGACAGCCCACTCCACACGATCTGCAGACGGATCGCCGTCGTGCCCCAGCCAAGGCGCACCGCCAGCCAGCGTCTCCACACCACCGTGAGCACGCTGACGCCCGACATGGGGCTCCGCCTGGACAGCTCAGCCATGCACAGCTTGCTCCAGGAGTGGTGCCAACAGACCCGCTACGATCTGGTACTGGCAGAAGGGCTGGAAGTAGTCCAGTACGCCAGGGCAGTTGCTGGCCGCAAGCAGAACCCACAGCTGCCCATTTTGGTCTTCGACGACCACAACTGCGAGTATTTGCTCCAACAGCGCAACGCGCTCACCGATCTGCGCCTTCCGCAACGCTGGCCAGCAGCCCTCTATAGCCTGGTACAATGGTGGAAGCTGCGTCATTATGAAACAGCAGCGCTGCAGAGCGCTGACCTGACCGTTGCTGTGAGCCGGGCGGACCAGGTTGCCTTGCGTGCGCTGGGAACAAAAACAGCGGTCGCCGTTGTCCCCAACGGCATCGATCTGGCCGCCTACACCCCAGCACTGCGCCGCGCAGATGCCCCGGCCACGCTGGTCTTCACAGGCAAGATGGATTACCGCCCCAACGTCGACGCAGTGCTCTGGTTTGCCAAAGCCGTGCTGCCCCGCATTCTCCAATATTGCCCCGCCGCCCGTTTCCAGGTGGTCGGACTCAACCCCCACCCACGCCTGGACAGCCTGCGCGCACACCCCGCCGTTGAGCTGACAGGGGCCGTACCCGATACCCGCCCCTTTATCCAGCAAGCCGCGGTCTACGTGATCCCAATGCGCATCGGGGGAGGAACCCGCTTCAAAGCGCTCGAAGCCTTGGCTTGCGCCGCCCCCACCGTAAGCACCACACTGGGGGTCGAAGGACTCGGTGTCCGCCACGGCCAGGAAATGCTCGTTGCTGACACACCCGATGCGTTTGCCGACGCAACCTTGCGTATCCTGGACGACGCCCCAGGAACACTGCGCCGACAACTCGGCACAGCAGGGCGCCGGTTCGTCGAGGCACATTACAGTTGGCCACAGATTCTGCCCAATTTGTATTCTGCATTACAGGCAACCCAAGCCGGATTGCAAATTCCAGAGCCATGCTGAAAAACGACAAGAGCACGCCAAGAATCCACCTGGCTCGCCAATTTTCGCCCTGAAGAAGTCATGCTAGAATAACGATGGCTGGCCTATTGGCTCCCTGACCAGGATTTCGGATGCTGGCTGTTCCAATAATTTCAACAAAGTTTGTTCATAAAGGAGCTTTTAAATGAATGCATACTCCTATACCAACTCAAAGGGCAACACATATTACCTGCACCAGCGCGTGACTGTTCTTAAAAATGGCAAAGAACAGACGATTTATTTTTTTGCGAAAGAGGTCAAAGAAGGTGTTCTGGGCGAGGTACCCGTCGGCTACACCGTGTCAGAAAGCAGGAATGGGCTTCCAGTTCTCAAAAAAGCGTAATTGTTGACCCCGCATCCCCCCCTTCCCCACAGAAACATCTACATGCCTGCCCAATGCTGCTCTCTGCAGCCGCTCTCTGCAATTGAACATCCGCCGGCTGCAGCCGGCGGATATTCAATTTTTGACTTGAGATTTTTTCTGACAGCCTCTCTACTGCTCGTCTTCTCCACCGTGTGAGTGCCCATGCTCGATCTCATCGGGCGTAGCTGGGCGAACAGCGACTACCTTGACGTCAAAGTGCAGGGTCTCGCCAGCCAGCCAATGATTAAAATCGATGACCACCCCGTCGGGCTGGATTTCGCTGACGTAGCCTTCGATCGTCTCATTGTTTTCTTCGTCAAAAAACTCGAGCATCATTCCCGGCTCCAATTCGACATCTTCCTCGAAAGAGTCCAGGTCAACAATCTGAACGTTGTCCGGGTCATACTCGCCATACGCCAAATCTGGGGTCACAACCACTTGCTTGCGCTCGCCAAGAGCCAGCCCATACAGAGCCGCTTCCAAGCCAGGGATAATTTCCCCAGCCCCCTGCAAGAATTCCAACGGGCCTTCTTCCGCAGAGCTATCGACTACTTCCCCCCCAGCCACGGTAAGAGTATATTCGATCCGTACGACTCTTCCATCCGCAACCGTCAAGTTTTTGTCGTTCATCTACTTGCGCCGCCCAACTTCACGACATTGGCTGCTGCAGGTCCTTTTGCACCCTGCTCAATGGTAAATTCAACTTTATCGCCTTCTGCCAAGCTCTTGAAACCTGAACTGGTGACTGCCGAATAGTGCACAAATACATCAGCCCCTCCCCGATCCCGGGCAATGAAGCCAAAGCCTTTGGCGTCGTTGAACCATTTTACGATGCCAGTTTCGCGCTCACTCATCTCTCTCTCCTTTTCTGATGCATCTTCTGATGCATCTTCTGATGCATCGTTCATCGATTTATTCCTGTGACCACTATACGGAAATCCGACAGTTCTGTCAATTAGAGACACTTCCCTAATGGACAGGGCCCCCTGGGTATGGGATGTCTGTTGCATCCGTCTTCATGGGGCCACAGGCTTTGAAAGAAAGCACCGACACAGTACAATGTTCTCTCTGGCCCATCTGCGGCAGCTCTTGGCCATGCTGCAGGCAATCTGTAAAAACAGCCTGCCCTGCAGGCACCAACGACGAACAGGAATAAAAAGCGCTTGCAAGGGTTTTGGTATGTGCTGGCTGCAGCGATTGGTTGGGGCACAACAGGGACAGCACAGGCGTTTGCGCCGACAGGAGCCACTCCCCCCGCCGTCGGTGCCGTACGTCTGCTGGTCGGTGGGGCAGCTCTGTTGGTGCTGGCGCTGAGCCGCCATCAGTTGCACAGGCGGGGATGGCCGCTGGCAGCGACTGCGACTGCGATTGGGACCCTGGCAGGGTACCAGCTCTTCTTTTTTGCCGCCGTCGCCCGCACAGGGGTCACGACAGGCACAGTGGTGGCGATCAGCAGCGCTCCCATTCTGGCTGGCCTGTTGGATGCCCTCCTGGGAGTCCGCCTGCCCCGCTCCTGGCTCTGGTCAACGCTCCTTGCCGTCGCTGGCTCTCTTTTGTTGGTCGGGGCGGGCAGTGCCGTGGTCGTCGATCTGCCAGGAATCTTGTTTGCCCTCGGCGCTGGCGGCTCCTATGCGCTGTACACGCTGGCCAGCAAGGAGCTGCTGCGCCACCAGCCCCCCGACGCAGTCACTGCTGTGGCCTTCTGCGGCGGCGCGCTGGTTTTGTCTCCGTTTCTGTTTTTTGTCGATCTGCGCTGGCTGCAGCAGCCACAAGGACTCTTGGTGGCGCTGCACCTGGGCCTGATCGCCACTGCATTGGCCTATATGCTGTACATTCGTGGGTTGCTGACCCTGCCGCCGGCAGCAGCTGTCACCGTGGCGCTGGCAGAGCCGCTCACCGCAGCCACCCTGGGTGTCGTACTGCTGGGCGAAGAGCTGACCTTTTCCGCCTGGTGTGGGATGGGCCTGATCTTTGCCGGCCTGGCAGTACTTGCCCACCGCAGCCCCCCTCCCCTTGACTGAACAGCCCATGGTACGCTCACTCGGTGCCGGCTTGCTGGCAGCGCTCTTCTTCAGCAGCACCTTTCTACTCAATCGCACCATGAGCCTGGAGGGGGGCCACTGGGTCTGGACAGCCAGCCTGCGCTATCTGTGGATGACCCTTTTTTTGGTGCTTGGCCCGCTGACAATCGGGCGCGGACCTCTGCTGCTGGCTACCTTTCATCTGTTTCTGCGCCACTGGCGCTTCTGGCTGGTCGTTGGGACGCTCGGGTTTGGCGTTTTTTATGCAGGCATCGCCTTTGCCGCCTCGTACGCGCCTGCCTGGGTTGTGGCAACAACCTGGCAGATCACCGTCCTGGCTTCTCCGATCGTGCTGCTGGCGATGGGGCGGCGGGTACCGCCGCGCGGTCTGTTTTTGACCACACTGATCTTTGCCGGCATTCTGTGGGTCAACCTGGCTGAGGCCAGACAGGCAGATTGGCAGACAGTCCTGTGGGGGGCTCTCCCGGTGGCAGTGGCAGCCTTTGCCTACCCTGCTGGGCTGCAGCTGCTCTGGGAGGCACGGAGCGGCGGTCACTCCGTAATCCCACATCTCGTCGACCCTGTGTTGAACGACAGTTTTGCCCGTGTGCTGCTGTTGACATTGGGCTCGCTGCCTTTCTGGCTCTCGACAATCGTATTCACCCACCCCCCTCCCCCCTCCGCAGGCCAATGGGCCAGCACGGCGTGGGTCGCTCTGTTGTCCGGCGTTGTTGCAACCAGTCTCTTCGTCTATGCGCGCCATCGGGCGCACAACAGCTATGAGTTGGCCGCCGTGGACGCAACGCAGGCTGCCGAGGCTATTTTTGCCCTGCTGGGCGAAATTGTCCTGCTCGGAACAACGCCGCCCGGCCCGACAGCCCTGGCCGGGATCGGGCTGACCCTGCTGGGGCTGGTGTTTTATCTGCTGGGTCCACACCGCCGCAACGGCTGAAAGGTAGAGATCGTGTTTTTGTCACAGACCTGTCGGCACCCCCCATGAATTTGCGCAGCGTTTTGCATCTGGAAGGCTGGCTTTTGATCTTTTTAGGGGGCACCATGCTGGTGCCGATCCCCTTCGCCCTGTACTATTCGTCGACAGATCTGCTCGCCTTTGTCGTTTCCGCCTCCATCACTGCTGCAACCGGCCTGCTGATCGTCAAGCTCACCCATCTCGAACAGGATGTACGGGTGCGCGAGGGGTTTGCCATCGTCACTTTCGGTTGGTTGCTTGCCGCAGCCTTCGGCGCTTTGCCCTTTGCCCTCTCTGGTGCACTCCCGTCTTACACCGATGCCTTTTTTGAGACAATGTCTGGCTTCACCACAACAGGCGCCTCCATTCTCACCGACGTCGAAGCCTTGCCGCACGGCCTCCTCTTCTGGCGCAGCTTCACACACTGGATAGGCGGCATGGGCATCATTCTGCTTTCGCTGGCCATCTTGCCTTCCCTCGGCGTTGGCGGCATGCAGCTCTTCAAGGCCGAAGTGCCAGGCCCGGTGGCGGACAAGCTCACACCCCGGATCGCAGAGACAGCCAAAATTTTGTGGACGGTCTACGCGTTGCTCTCCGCTGCCCAGACTCTATTGTTGATGCTGGGCGGGATGGATCTTTACGACGCCCTCTGTCATGCCTTTGCCACGATGGCGACCGGTGGCTTTTCGACCCACAATGCCAGCATTGCCGCCTACCCCAGCCCCTATCTTCAGTGGGTCCTCCTCGTCTTTATGTTTCTGGCCGGCGCCAATTTTGCACTGCACTACCGTGTACTTCTGCACGGCTGGCTTGTCTACCGCCAAAATCGGGAATTCCTGGTCTATCTGTCGCTGATTGGCGGATCTACCCTGCTGGTCTACATGTTGACCGCAGGCTTTGAGGGAAAACACAGCGAAAAAGCGGTGCGCGACGCACTCTTTCAGGTCGTCTCTATCCAGACCACAACCGGCTTTGTCAGTGTCGATTACGAACAGTGGCCCTTCGCAGCCCAGTTGATCCTGCTGTTGTTGATGTTTGTGGGTGGCTGCGCAGGGTCCACCAGCGGAGGCATGAAGGTTCTGCGGCTCTACCTGCTCGGCAAATTCGTGGCCGCTGAACTGCAGCGGCTGATCCACCCCCAGGCGATTGTTCCTGTACGCATGCGCCAGCAGACGATCCCACGCGAGGTGATGACCCATGTGATCGGCTTTGCAGTGCTCTATCTTCTGGTCTTTGCGACAGGGACTCTGCTGGTTGCCTTGCTCGGCTTCGACATGCCGACCTCCTTCGGTGCCGTCGCAGCCACCCTCGGCAACGTCGGGCCTGGGCTGGGCGACGTCGGTGCCATCGACAACTTTGCAGCATTCCCGGCTGCGGGCAAATGGCTGCTCTCGTTTTTGATGCTGCTTGGCCGCCTGGAGCTTTACACTGTGCTGATCCTCTTTGCGCCGGCCTACTGGCGTCGTTGATTTTTTCCGATGCAATCAAACCTGCACGCTGCAAAATTGCCATACGGCCAGCAGACACGTACAATACACAAAGAGGCAAAGAGGCCTTCAACCGCTCGGCAGGGCCAGCCGAGCTTTTTTGTGCCGCAAAATTACGGCGGGCGCCGCTAACAGCTCCCGCAAACAGGAACCTATGCATTCCACTCAGACTCTACCCCAGCCGGTCCATGCCGGCCGCACCACCGTCTCGCGCAGCGATCTTCGCAACATCGCCATCATTGCCCACGTCGACCACGGCAAGACCACCCTTGTCGACGGAATGCTACGACAGACCAAAGTCTTCCGTGACAACCAGACAATCGTCGAACGCGTGATGGATTCCAACGACCTCGAACGAGAGCGAGGGATCACCATTCTGGCCAAAAACACCAGTGTCGAATACCACGGCACAACCATCAACATTGTCGATACACCCGGCCACGCCGATTTTGGCGGGGAGGTCGAGCGCATCATGCATATGGTCGACGGCGTGCTTCTGCTGGTCGATGCCGTCGAAGGACCGATGCCCCAGACCCGCTTTGTGTTGCGGCAAGCCCTCGAGCGCGGCTTGCCGGCCATCGTTGTCGTCAACAAAATAGACCGCCCGGCCGCCCGCCCCGACTATGTTGTCAACGCCACCTTCGACTTGTTTATCGACCTGGGCGCCACCGACGAGCAATCTGAATTTCCGGTTGTCTACACACGGGCACTCGAACAACGTGCCGGCTACCAGCCCGACGAGTTGGCTCCCAACCTCGACCCTCTCTTCGACACGATCGTCGGCTACCTGCCCCCCCCTCAGATCGACCCCACCGGCCCTACCCAGCTGTTGGTGGCGACGATCGAGTACAGCAGCTATGTGGGCAAAATTGCAGTCGGCCGGCTCCACAGCGGCTCTCTGCGCTCCGGCCAGTCAGTTGTACGTATCAACCCACAGGGAGAACACGAAGCTGCCAAAATTTCTCAGCTGTATGTCTTCCGCAACTTGCAGCGGGTAGCGGTCGAAGAGGCCAGCGCTGGCAGCATCGTGGCCGTCGCCGGGATCGAAACGGTCGGGATCGGCGACACGCTGGCCGACCCCAATGACCCCCAGCCGCTCCCCCCGATCACCGTTGAAGAACCGACCGTCCGCATGACCTTCGCCGTCAACGACAGCCCCTTCGCTGGCCGTGAGGGCCAGTACCTGACCAGCCGCCAGGTGCGCGCCCGTCTGCACAACGAACTGGAACGCAATGTGGCGCTGCGCGTGCAGGAGACCGAACGAGCCAACGAGTTTATTGTCTCCGGGCGCGGAGAGCTGCACCTCGCCATCCTGATCGAAACCATGCGCCGTGAGGGCTACGAATTTGCCGTCAGCCGGCCAGAAGTCATCTTCAAACAGGCCGCCGACGGGGTCGAAGAACCGATCGAACAGGTCTTTGTCGAGGTCGCCCAGGAGTACCTGGGGGCTGTCCAGGAGATGCTGGGCCGCCGCCGGGCACGGATGCAGACGATCCACTACGGCGAAGATGGGACTGTCTATGGCACCTACCTGGCCCCCACACGCGGGCTGCTCGGTTTCCGTCAGCCTTTTCTGACCGCCACTCGCGGCACCGGCATCTTCCATACGCTCTTTCATGGCTATGAATCCTACACAGGCGACATCGACCTCCCCAACAGCGGCAAACTGATCGCCCTCGAACCCGGTACAGTCAGCAGTTACGCGCTGACCAACCTTCAGCAGCGGGGCGCGTTTATTGTGAAACCTGGGGATGCAGTCTATGCCGGCCAGGTAGTCGGTCAGCATATTCGCGAAGAGGAGCTGGTCGTCAACGTCTGCAAAGCCAAACAGCTGACCAACTTCCGCGAAAAACCCTCTGGGCTGAACGAGATGCTCAACGTCACCCGCGAGCTTTCCCTCGACGATGCCATTCAATTTCTCGACAACGACGATCTGCTGGAGGTCACCCCGGCGTCGCTGCGTATCCGCAAAAAAATACTCAACCACGAACAACGCCAACGCATCCGCCGGGCACAGAAAGGGTAACGCCCCATGCGAATCATCATTGTTGGAGCAGGTGATGTCGGTTTTCAACTGGGGAGACGCCTTTCACGCGACCACCACGACATTACCATCATCGATGCCAATCCCGACAAAGTGCGCCGTGCAGCGGATCAGCTCGACGGGCTGGCGGTTGAGGGGCAGGGAGACAGCTACCGCGTGCTGCTCCAGGCAGGGATCCGCGAGACCGACGTGCTGGCCGCTGTCACCGACAACGACGATGCCAACCTGATGGCCTGCCGGCTGGCCAAGGCCAGCGGTGTCGATGTCACGATCGCACGCGTGCGCAACAGCGAGTTCACTGAACCCAACTTTCCCCTGACCCCAGAGCAGCTCGGCGCCGACCATATCATTCACCCAGAACGCGAGGCGGCCAATGCCATTTTGCGTCTGCTGCAAGAATCGTCGGCCACCCATGTGCTTGATCTTGAAAAAGGAAAAATCGAAGTCATCGGTCTGATCTTGGAGGCCAATTCTCCGCTGATCGGCCCATCGCTGGCCGAACTCGGCGCTCGTCATGGCCATCCGCCGGTCCAGGTCGTGGCCGTCGAACGCAACCACGAGACGATCGTCCCCAAAGGCAGCGACCACCTTTATGCCGGCGACCTGCTTTTTGCTGTCTGCGCCCCAGAATATGCAAAAGAATTTTTTGGACTGGCCGGTAAACGCAAAAAACAACGCATCGGCAAGGTCATGCTCATGGGCGGCGGCATGGTCGCCCGCTTCATCGCAGAGGCGATGGCGGGCACCACCCACGTCAAAATCATCGAACACGACTACCTGCGTGCCCAACGACTCGCTGAAAACCTGCCCGGTGCCCTGGTCATCCACGGGGATGGCACCGACCTCGATCTCCTGCAGGCCGAAGACATCGACGAGATGGATGCCTTTGTCGCAGTCACCGGAGACGACGAAAACAATATCATCGCCACCCTGCTGGCCATCCAGCACGAGGTGCCCAGGCCGATCGCCCTCGTCAACCGGGTCGCCTATCTGCCGATCCTCCCCACCATCGGGCTCAACACCGTGATCAGCAAACAAATGCTCACGGTCAACGCGGTCCAACAGTTCATCCAACATCGCCAGGTCGCAGCGATCGCCAACCTGCCCGGCATCGAAGGCCAGATGATCGAGTACATCGCCCGAGAAGGCGCACGCATCACCCGCAAGACGCTGCGCGAGACCCGATTCCCCCACTCCGCTGTGGTCGGCGCCATCCTGCGCAACGGGACGTTGCTGATACCAAACGGACAGACCATCATCCAGCCCGGCGACCGCACGGTGATGTTTGCCCTGCCCTCTGCCCTGCCCGAGATCGACCGGCTGTTCAGTTGATTGCCCGCAGAGTGGCTAGAGGACAAAAGCGATGCGCGTGCGAAGTGTGCTCCATCTCCAAGGATATCTGCTGCTTTTTTGTGCCTTTTTTATGCTGCCCTCTGTGCCCTGGGCTTTCTACTACAGCGAAAAAAGCTGGCCACAGCTCCTGCTCAGTGCAGGCATCACCGCCGCCGCTGGGTTTTCCCTTCTGCGTTTCACAGACCTGAACGAGCAGTTGCGTCTGCGCGAAGGCTTTGCAGTTGTCTCGTTTGCCTGGCTGCTTTTTTCCAGCTTCGGAGCACTCCCCTACTGGCTGACCGGTTCGATTCCCAACCTGACCGACGCGCTCTTCGAGACGGTCTCTGGCTTCACCACAACCGGTGCCTCCATCCTGGCCGACATCGAAGCGTTGCCCCATGGCGTGCTTTTTTGGCGCAGCATGACCCATTGGATCGGCGGGATCGGGATCGTGGTCATGTCGTTGACCATCCTTCCCATGCTCGGCGTCGGCGGCATGCAGCTTTACAAAGTCGAAGCCGCTGGCCCTACCGCCGACAAATTGACCCCCCGCATCGCCGAAACCGCCAAAATTCTGTGCGGGGTCTACATTGCCCTCACCCTCTTTCAGACCCTCCTGTTGCTCCTCGGAGGAATGCATCTTTTCGACGCGCTCTGCACCTCCTTCGGCACCGTGGCAAGCGGCGGTTTCTCCCCGCGCAACGCCAGCATTGCCCACTACCAAAGCAGCTACATCGAATGGGTGGTCATTTTGTTCATGCTGGCGGCCGGCACCAACTTTGCCCTCCACTTCCGCTTCGCCACCGGCCACCTGCGTTCCTACTGGCAAGACCGCGAGTTCCACCTCTTTCTGGGCAGCATTCTGGCCGCCACCCTCTGCGTGCTCTTTGGAGCCTGGCACCTTTACGACGACAAGGGACAGGCGGTGCGCGAGTCGCTCTTTATGGTGGCCTCGCTGCATACGACCACTGGCTTTGGCCTCGCCGACTATGAGGGCTGGACAGCCAATGCCCAGTTTGTCCTGCTGTTGGCCATGATGATCGGCGGCAGCGCCGGCTCAACTGCCGGCGGGCTCAAGGTGATTCGCGTCTATCTGCTCTTCAAACATCTGGCCAGCGAATTTACCCGCCTGCTCCACCCCCAGGCATTGGCACCGATCCGCCTTCGCAAACAAGCAGTCCCTGCCAATGTGGTCACTGAAGTGCTGGGCTTCGTCGGCATCTATGGGGTCGGGCTGTTTGCAGGAACCCTGTTGCTGACAGCCACGGGGGTCGACTGGGTCAGCAGCCTGAGTGCAGTGGTCTCAACGCTCAGTGGGGTCGGCCCGGGGATGAATTCGCTCGGCCCCTTCGACAACTACGGCTGGCTGGAGCCGGCCGCCAAATGGGTGTTGATGGGCTGTATGTTGCTGGGAAGGCTGGAGTTTTTCAGCTTGCTGATCCTGCTGTCACCCGCCTACTGGCGCCGCTGAGGTGCGGTACGCAGGAGGCCATACGACCGGCAGCAGAGCAGGTTCCTGGCCGTCGACCGTATACATCAGGTAAAGGAGAGGCACCTCCAGCCATTGATGCCAGGCAGCCGCTGGCAGCTGAAGATCCTCTGGTGGACGTTTGGAACCGTAGGGAAAGGTATAGTGGCCGGCAGCCAGTTCGAGGTCGCTCGACTCCAACGCCACGGCCAGTTCGGGGCCACGCACAGCCCCCGAACGCTGGATGGCATCCGCAACCAGCAGCAGCGCATCGTGGGCCAGAAAAACCGTCAGCTCAGGCCAGGCCAGCCCACTTTGACGATACCGCTCGAAGAGCTCTTGTCCCATCGCAGTGGCGTTCGACGGCCAGGGCCCCCGCCGCACCACAATACTGCCCGCAGGCAGCACGCTGCGCAGGCCAAATTGCCCCGGGTCCAGCGCCCGCCGGCTGTGGTTGACCAGCAGAGTTCCTGTCTCCGGGCGAATGCCGGCGTCAAACAGCTGTGTATGCAGCGTCAGCGCGCCGTCGCCCCAAAGCACGATAAAAACAGCGTCGGGCACAGCAGGCATCGCCAGCAGACGGGCAATTTCAGGAGAAAAATCTATCATCGGCAGATCGACCCGATGCACAACCGTCTCGATCGCATGCTCTGCAAACCCTTGGCGGCTTTGCTCCACAAACAGGTCACCTGCTGCCGAATTTTCAGCGATCACAACAGCCAGCAGACGGCCATCCTGGTTGTAGTCTCCTACCTCTGCCAGCCACTGAGAGGGCATGGCTGCCACCATCGTTGTGTCCGGCGCGATACGAAAAAGGCTGGCTGGCTGGCTGGCTGTCAGGGAAGGCGCCGCTGCCTCCAGCACCACCATCGGCACCCTGTAACGCTCTGCCACCCCCGCCACCGCCGACGTCGCGCTGTCCCCCAACCCCACGATCAGCGCCCCAGCACACGCCTCGACAATCAGCTCTTCTGCCAACTGCACCGACCGCATCGGGTCGTCGGCACCATCATAGACAGCCAACCGCAGCGGCTTTCCCCCAATTCCTCCAGGGCTGAGCCGCTCCACAGCCAAATTGAGACCCGCCTGCATGCTGGTCGACCGCATCCAGAAAGCAGGAACCGACAGGGGCAACAAAACCCCGACCACCACTTCTTCTACATCAGCCAGATCCTGCGCACCACACGGCTGGGGCGGAGCAGGAGTCGGCGTCACAATCGTCTCACGGTAGACAACCCGCGTCACCTCAACCTCGACGATCGGAGGAGCAGACGGTGGGCTCGGGGTCTCCCCGGGCCGCACGTTGTCAGGCAACAGCGTAGGGGTCGCCGGGGAGATCGCCGCAACACAGCCAGCCGCTCCCAGAGCGACCCACAGGAGCCCTATGATCCATCTGCAGCGGAAAAATGCATCTGCACCCATCAACCTTGCTTTGATCTTTCTGATCATGTGCCAGCCAGCGCCTCTGGGGGAGGGTCAATGCCTCGCGCTTTCAAGCCACAGTTCTGCCCAACCACTTTGCACTGTCAGTATAGCACAGGCTGCCAGAGCCGCCAAACCCCCTCTCTTCACCCCGCAGAGCGAACCGCTCCTTTGGGGCACAGATTTTTGCATCTCGCCCCTGGGCAGTGGCACAATGGCTCTCACAGAGAGGGCCGCCTGCTGCAGCGGCCTCGTCCATGAAAGCGTTTCAATCTGCCAACCAGAAAGGTTGCAATGCCATGTCTGAACTGCTTTGCGAAGCTGCTGTCCAAGCTGCAGCAATTCCAGCCCACCGGCAGCGCCTCTTCATCCCTGGCCCGACCGACGTGGCGGCCGAAGTGCTGGCTGCCCAGACCGCTCCGATGATCGGCCATCGCAGCGACGAATTCGAGGCACTTTTTGCCAGATGCGAGGCGCAGCTGCGCCAGCTTTTCTTCACAAAGACACGAGTCTTCACGGTTGTCGCCTCCGGCACCGGCCTGCAGGAGGCGTCTGTCCGCAATCTTGTCGAACACCGAATGCTCAGCTTTGTCAACGGCGCCTTCAGCCAGCGCTGGCATGATGTTGCAGCCAGCTGCGGCAAACAGGTCGTGCGCGCCGACATCCCCTGGAACAGCGCAGTCAAACCAGAGCAGGTTGCCAACGCCTTACAGGACGCGCTTGCCACAGGCCCTGTCGAAGCGATCGCCGTAGTGCACAATGAGACCAGCACAGGGGTGATGAGCCCTGTCCGGGAAATTGCCGACGCAGTGCGTGCGATCAGCCCAGAAACGCTTGTGCTGGTCGACGCAGTCTCTTCTTTCGGCGGCGCGCGGTTGGCCACCGACGACTGGGGGCTCGATGTCGTGCTGACCTCCTCCCAAAAAGCACTGGCGCTGCCGCCTGGGCTGGCGTTCTGCGCAGTCAGCGACCGTGCACTCCAGCGCGCCCACGCAGTCTCCGGACGGGGCTGGTATTTTGACTTCCTCCGGCTGGAAAAGTCACGCCAGCAGCAGACGACCCCGGCCACCCCAGCGATTTCGCTGATGCGCAGCCTGGCCGTACAGCTCGACCGCATCCTGGACGAAGGCATCGAACAGCGCTTTGCGCGCCATGCCAGGCTGGCCGACCGCACCCAGCGCTGGGCGCTGGCCAATGGCTTCGAGCTGATGGCCGAGGCCGGCTATCGATCGCACACCGTCACCACGGTCACCAACACGCGTTCCCTCAGCGTCAACGCGCTCAATGCCGCTCTCGCCCGCCAGGAGATGGAAATCTCCAACGGGTACGGCGACTACAAGGACAAAGCCTTCCGCATTGCACACATGGGCGAAGTGCAGGAGAGCGACCTGGAGCGGCTGTTTGCCGCCATCGAACATTTTCTGACAGGACACAAGCAATGAACAGACCCATCGATCTGCGCAGCGATACCGTGACCACCCCTACCCCGGCCATGCGCCAGGCTATGGCAGACGCTGTCGTCGGGGACGATGTCTACGGCGAAGACCCGACCGTCAATCGGCTGGAAGCACTCGTCGCCCAACGGCTCGGTAAAGAGGCAGCCCTCTTTGTCTCCAGCGGCACCATGGGCAACCTGGTCTCCGTGCTCAGCCACTGCGGGCGCGGGGACGAGCTGATCCTGGGGGACCAGGCACATATCTTTCACTACGAACAAGGGGGAAGCTCCGCAGTCGGCGGCGTCCACCCCCATATTGTGCCCAACCAACCCGACGGAACCATCGACCTCGACCGGATCGCCAAAGCCATCCGCAGCGACAACGAACACTACCCGGCCACACGTCTGATTGCGCTGGAAAACACCCACAATCGCTGTGGAGGCAGCGTGTTGTCCCCTGACTACGTCGATGCTGTCGGCGAGTTGGCGCGCGCCCACAACCTTGCGCTGCACATCGACGGCGCCCGCCTCTGGAATGCGGCGCAAGCGCTGGGGCTGCCCCCCGCCCGGCTCGTCGCCGCTGCCGACAGCGTCAGCGTCTGCTTCAGCAAAGGGCTGGCCGCGCCGGTTGGCTCGGCAGTCGCCGGTTCACAGACCTTCATCCGCCGGGCTCGCCGCATGCGCAAACAACTAGGTGGAGGGACACGCCAGGCAGGAGTGCTGGCCGCCGCCGCGCTCGTTGCCCTCGAAGAGATGGTCGACCGGCTGACCGAAGACCACCGCCATGCCCGCCAGCTGGCCGACGGCCTGGCTGCCCTCGACGGCATTGAGTTGGACCCAACCCGGATTCAGACCAATATTGTCTATTTCAAAGTCAATCAGCCCGGCTGGGATGCAGCCCGCCTCTCCCAGGCGCTGGCAGCGACAGAAATTCGGATCAACCCCACCGGGCCCAACCAGCTGCGCGCCGTCACCCACTACCAGATCAGCGCCGAACAGGTCGATTGGACCGTGGCCACAGTCCAAAACCTTCTGGCCAGCCAATAAACTGGCCAGAAGACGGATTGACAAGCCTCTCCTCCCTCGGTAGAATAGAAGCATGGAGGAGCCATTCAGAAAAACTTTCGATCTCTATCCACAGGTCAGCTGTCGAATGATTCCATCCAGCACAGATTGCCCGTCCCCCCCAATCCATCCTCTGAGAGACACACGCAGAAAGGAGCATGACCATGAAAGTAATGGTCAACGGCCGTAATCTCGAGATAACGGAGTACATGCGCGAGTATGTCTCCAAAAAAGTGGACCGCCTCGAACGCTATCTGCCCCAGATTGGCGAGGTACGTGCCGACCTCAACCAGAACATGACCCGCTCCGCAGACGATCGCTTCACCGCCCAGATCACCATCTGGGCAAATGGCCAGATCCTGCGCGCCGAAGAAGCCACCAGCGATATCTTTGCTTCGGTCGATGCCACGATCGACAAGATCTCCAGCCAGATCCGGCGCTTCAAAGGACGACGTTTCGAAAGCAAACGCCGCGCAGCACATGCCGGGGCACGCGAACTGGAACCCACCTTCGAGTCCCCCAGCATTGAGCCCGGCGAAGCAGAAGAACCTGGCTACATCATCCGCCGCAAACAGTTCCTGGTCGAACCGATGGGAGAGGAAGAAGCACTCGAACAGATGGAACTGCTCGGCCACGATTTCTACGTCTTTTTCAACCCGCAGACCAACGGCGTCAACGTCATCTACCGACGGCGGGATGGAAACTATGGACTTTTGATCCCTGCTGCCGGCTGAAAGAGCCCACGTCCCCGCTGACTTTCCTCAGCGGGGGGCGATACGTTGCCCCCCGCTGAGGAAAGTCATACTACCCCAGGCAGCCAATCTTCGATTGGGTCGGTCGACCGCACACGCCGCATCCCAGCTTCTGCAAACCGTGCAAAGGCTGCGTCCGCTGCATCCGTGTAGTCGACCACCCCCTGCACCACCACCGGCGAGGTGCAGTCTTCCAACAAAAAACAACGCGCCAGCAAGGCTGGGTCGTGCTCCAGATAGGCGTCGAGCAGATCCTGCACGGTCCAGGCCACACAATGGCTCTTGGCCTGACCGGCGATCAACAGCGCATCAAAGCTGCGCAGCTTGTCCAGCAGGGCCCGATTGACCCAGCCAACCGGCTTCCCCCCCATATCGCTCTCCACCTCAGGGCCGATCGCCGAATAATTCTCGGTCAAGACTGCGTTGCCCTTGACTTGGAACTCCGGCTGGCTGTGGCGGGCAATCCCATGAAAAAAGAGCGCCTCCTCGAATGCGGGTACCAACGCATGGCCAATGCTGCCCAACATCGCATGGTAGGGCCAGACAGTCAACGCATAATGTCCAGAGTGCCCGAGCCGCCGGGCGTAGTGCAGCAGATATTCCTGCACATAGCCTGCCTCTAGCCCCAACGTCGTGCTCAGCGATTCGTTGAACCGCCACACTCCTTGCTCCAGATCCTGCAAGGTAATCTGGGTATGGGGTGCAGGATGGTTGCCCGCCACATCCACAAAAAAAACCGGATGAAAAATCTGGGCGGCCTGATGAGTGTCCAAGGTGGGAAAGATCTGGGTCACCCGATCCAGATTGCGATAGATGAACTCGCACAGCCGTCGGTTGTCCTCCACAGCGCCCAGCCCCGAGCGCCCCGCAACAAAGAGTTCAAATCCAGGAATGCAGAAGGTATTCTGCACATCTACCGCCAACAAGGCCACCCGCAGACGGTCTGCGCGCGCCGGATGCAGCACATGGCGGGCAGACCAGGACTCCGCTTCCAGCTCACGCTCGGCATAATTGACCCGCCAGATCTCCCCTACTCTGGCCGCATCGTAGTGGGGCGGCAACGGCAGTGTATTCCTCATCGAATCTCCTCGCACAAGTTCATGAAACTGGGACACCCATCAAACCTTACCATCGACAGCTGGCCTTGTCCCCCCCCTGTCTCAGATGGCGTCCGAAAGGTTGGGGTCCAGCGGCAGCGACAGCGGCATCCCACCCGCACGGCTGGAAAGGCGGATTGCCAGCGTCAGCTCCTGGTCAAGCCTGGCCTGCTGCGGCCCATAGCTGGGTTCACTGCCAGTGCGCACCGCCTCCACCAGGCTGAGAAGGCAGCCCGCAACTCCGATTTCGTCGTCGTGCCACTGCACCCCCTGCCCCTTGACCGCTGGCCGGAAGGGGTTCTCCCAAAGCACGACAGGCTGTTCGGGCAGGCCGGTATGTGCCACCATGGCCACCAACGCCCCACCGTCGTTGCGCTCCCAACGCCGCTCGATTGTGATGAAGTGCGGGGCCTCCCCCCCAGGTGCGATCAGACTCAGCCACTCCTGCACCTCCAGGTTGACCCCGACCGTGATTCCCATCCCCCGTTCTGCCAGAAAACGGCTGCTGCGCCACCAGCGCGCCGCCGAATCGTATCCGACGCTTGTCCAGTGGTAGTGGCCAAGCCGCCCACCCTCAAATTCGATCAGCCCATGCTCCTGGGTTTCACGGCGTTCCCCGCGGGTGCCTGCCAGCCGTGACCAGTGGGCCGCCAATGGGTAGTCGCGAACCAGCCCCAGCACCTGCACCGGCCGGGCGTCGAACCCCAGGTAGCTGCGCAGCACACTGACCCCATGGTAGCCGTGGCCAGCAAAGTCGTTGAAAGAGGTGTGCACTTGCCCAAAGAGCCCGGCACGAATCAACGCCAGCTTGATCTGTTCCAACGGCCGCCGGTGAAACTGCTCTGCCACCTCAATCTTGAGCCCGCGCCGCTCGGCCGCAGCGATAATCGCATCTGCCTCACTCAGCTTGTGGGCGATCGGGGTCTCCAGCAACAGATGCAGACCCGCTTCGGCCGCAGCCAGGCCGACAGCACCGTTGGCCCCATAGGCGACCGACACAATACCGATCTCGGGCGCCGTCTCCCGCCGCAGCCGGTCGAGCTCGGTATACCATGGCACGCCAAGCAACTCCCCCAGCGCCCGCGCTGGCTCAGCACTTCTCCCCCAGACAGCGACCAACTCGACCTCCTCCGACAGGGCACGCAGAATGGGCCCATACAAATAGGCGGATCGCTTGGCGGTCCCTATGATGGCTATGCGAATTTTGCGGTTGGGGTCGGACATGGTCTTTGGCTGCCTTTCTTGATCTGTTTTCAAACCCAGTTCCTTGTATTCTACTCGATTTCACAACACCCCCCCAGTTTCAGCCTGGCCAGCATTTCGTTGTACACTTCTCGCCAAGAGATTCACTTTCAGGTCGCAGGCAAGGCAGGCATCATGGCTCTAGGAATCGGCATCGTTGGGCTCCCCAACGTCGGCAAAAGCACAACGTTCAACGCGCTGACCAAAGCACAAAACGCAGAAGCAGCCAACTACCCCTTCTGCACGATCGAACCCAACAAGGCGATCGTCGCCGTGCCCGACCCGCGCGTGGACCGGCTGGCCGAGCTGGTCAAACCCGAAAAAATCATCTACACCACAGTCGAGTTCATCGATATCGCCGGGCTGGTCAAAGGCGCCAGTCAGGGAGAAGGGCTCGGCAACCAGTTCCTCGCCAATATCCGCGAGACCGCTGCCATCGTCCATGTGGTGCGCTGCTTCGACGACGAAAATGTCATCCATGTCTCCGCCCGCCCCGACCCCCGCAGCGACATCGAGATCATCAACACCGAGCTGATGATCGCCGACCTCCAACAGCTCGAACGCAAACTCGACAAGCTCGCCCGCGAAGTCAAAGGCGACAAACGGCTCCTCCCTGTCCAAGAAGTTGCCTTCGCTTTGCAAGAGCAGCTCGGACAGGGGATCCCAGTCACAGCCTACCCCGATCGAGAGAGCGAAGCCTTCAAAAACCTGAACAAAGAGATGCGCTTTTTGACCGGGAAAAAAGTCATCTATGTCGCCAATGTCGACGAAGATCACCTGACCACAGACAACGAGTACGTGCGCACAGTCCGCCAGATCGCACAAAGCCACAACGCCGAGTTCGTCAAACTCTGCGCCAAGCTCGAACAGGACATGGCCGGGCTCACCGACGCCGAACGCCATGAATTTCTGGCAACGATTGGGGTCGAGGAAACGGGGCTCGAACAGGTGATCCACAAAGGCTACCATGCCCTGGACCTGATCGCCTTCTTCACGGCAGGCCCCAAAGAGGTGCGCGCCTGGACCGTACGTCAGGGGGCCAAGGCCCCCGAAGCGGCCGGCACCATCCACTCCGACTTCGAACGTGGCTTCATTCGCGCCGAAGTGATCCCCTATGCCACCTATCTACGTCTGGGCAGCGAAGTTGCCGCCAAAGCCGCAGGCGAGATGCGCGTCGAAGGCCGCGACTATGTCGTACACGACGGCGACGTGATGCATTTTCGTTTCAACGTCTGATCTACAACTCAACGAATCCTGCGCCCAACCAGGGTCTGGGTGACCACCGAGAGGACCAGAATCAGGCCATAGATCAGTTCTGTCCAAAACCCGGACATCCCGATCGCTACAATCCCGGCGTTGATGGCCCCCACAATGAACGAAGCGACGAACGTCCCGTAGAGCGTGCCGACCCCCCCAAAAACGGAGGTTCCTCCCAAAAAAACCGAGGAAAGCGTATTGAGCAGATAGCCCTCGCCCAACGTCGGCCAGTAGTAGGTCACCTCCAAACTGGCCACCAGCCCTGCAAAGGCGGCGGCAAAGCCAGCCAGGCCAAAGACCCCAATCTTGGTGCGGTCGACATCTACCCCCATCAGCCGGGCGCTGTCGGCATTGTCGCCGGTCAGATAGACATGGGCTCCAAAACGGTGGCGGTTGAGCAGCAGCCAGCAAAACAGGGCAAAAAGCACCATCCAGACCATCTGCATCGGGAGGAAGCCGAACAGGCGGCCCACAAAGATATCATAAAAGAAGGTCTCGCGGGTCGGCAGCAGCGAAGTTCCGGTGCCACCCGTCAGCACCTTGACCACACCTCGCCAAAAAAAACTCGTTCCGATCGTCACAACCAAGGATGGCACCCCAATTTTGGCGACGATGATGCCGTTGAGCATGCCGGCCCCCAGCCCCATCAGGAGCATCAACGGCAGCGCCAGCGCAAGATTGCCGGTCGCCATCATGACCGCAGCAAAAACCCACATGCTGACCGTCATGATCGCAGGAAAGGAGAGGTCGATCTCCCCCGTAATGACCACCATCGTCAACGGCAAGGCCATGATCCCAAAAAAAGGTGTTGTCGACATGAACGCCTGGTAGATGTTCGGACGAAAAAACGTTTCGGGCGAACCAATTGCAAAAATCGCCCAAATGACAATTGCCACCGCTGTAATCCCTACCTGCAACGCGTTGCTTCGCAGCCAGAGCAGCAACGGCGAACGTCCAGCTGCCAGACCTCCAGGATTCATCCCTTTTTCTCCTGTTCCAACCTGCCTGTGCGAGCGACCCGATAGAGACGCTCGATCAGTTCATCGAGCGTCACATCCGCCTTCTTAAATTCACCGGCAATGCGGCCGCGGTCCAACACCACGATCCGGTCGACAACCGGATAGACATGAAAGATGTTGTGGTCAATAAAGATGCCTGCCTTGCCCGCCTGGGCGATCCCTGCAATGAAGTCCAGCACCTTGCGGGTCTCTGAGAGCGAAAGCGCCATGGTCGGCTCGTCCAGAATGATCAACTCCGCCTCAAAATGCAGCGCCCGCGTGATGGCAATCCCCTGCCGCTCGCCGCCTGACATCGTCCGCACTGGGGTCTCTGGGCTGACCGCCTTGGAAGTGAACCCCATATGCTGGGTCATCATTTTCTGCGTGATGCTGCGCATCTTGCCAATGTCGAGCATTCCCCACCGGTTGGCAAGTTCTCGCCCCATAAAAATGTTGCGCCAGACACTCTGGTCATCTGCCAACGCCTTTTCCTGATAGACTGTCTCCACCCCCAGCTGGCGAGCCTTGGCGACGGTCAGATGGTCGAAGCGCTGCCCATGAAAATAGATCTCCCCGCCTGGGTCGGGCTGGTAATAGCCGGTGATAATTTTGATCAGGGTCGATTTTCCAGCCCCGTTGTCGCCAAGGAGACCCACCACTTCCCCTGGATACACCTCCAGGTTGATCTCCTGCAACGATTTGACTTCACCAAACGATTTAGACACGTGAATCAGCCGGACCGTCGGCTCAGCCATGCACGACACTCCTCCCCAACAACAGACAGATCGTATCCAGGACCCTGACAGCATCCAAGAAGAGCTCTTCTACACCGGTTGTGCAACAGATTCATCAGCCAGGTTGCACGGGAGAGTGCAACCTGGCCATTCAAAAGCAGCGGAGGATCCGCGGCGCTACCGGATCTCCTGCTCAGCCAACGGCGCCAAAAATTCGATATTGTTGGCGTCTGCAAACCCACCGCCGGTGTCCACCATCAAACCCGAAAAGCCAAACACCTTGGTCAGACAGATTTGCAAAATGGGCAGGTACCCCTGCAGCCAAGGCTGCTGGTCGATCACCAGGTCCGTCCAGCCCCCGCGGATCGCGGCAATGGTAGCAGGCGAAAGGTCAAAGCCCGCCCCAATAATCGCCTCGGGCCCCAAACCTGCGGCCTTGAGATAGGTCTCCAAGGTCGCCGTCAGCCCACCATGGTCGGTCACGACCAGCTTGACATCCGGGTTGGAGGAGACATAGCCAGTAAAGGTCGGCGTGCCCGCAGCCGGATCCGCATTGGTGGCGGCATCGATCTCAAAGTAATCGACTGTCATCCCAGCTTCCTCCAAAGCGTCGATCACCCCTTTGGTGCGTTCGCCGCGGCTCGGCTGCGAGAGCAGCCCCCAGACCATCGCCCGATCTCCTTCCCCAAAGGCATAGCGGTTGATGATTTCTTTCCCCAGCTTGTAGCCGGCAGTGTAGTTGACAGCCCCTACATAGCCGAAGCCAGCCCCCTGGTGCTTGCTCATAGAGGCTGAAAGCTCGGTATTCTGGCTGGTGACAATGATGCCCGCCGCGCGCGCTTCGTCGATCAGGGGCGAAAAGGCGTCGTCGCCCGGATGCCCCATGACAGCGATCCCATCCGGGCCGGTCGCAGCCGCTTCTTTGAACTGGGCGATCATCTTCTGCGGGTCCCAGTCAGAGAAGACATATTGTACACTGGGTCCCAGGTCTGCTTCGGCCTGTTTTGCCCCGTTGTAGACATTGTTGGCGAACACGCCGCCGGCCGGCCCGCCCGGGAAAAAGACAATTTTGACATCCGAACACCAGTTCCCCCCAGAACTGGCCGCCTCTCCGCCAGCAGTCGGCGTCACCGGCACAGTCACCGTACAGCCTGCCAACACCAACGCCACCAACATTGCCAGGGTCGCCAGCAAAGTCAGCCGGCCTCTTTGCAGCAAATCAAACATGGGCCTCACTCCTTTTCTGATTGAAACTGGACAGCAAAAAGATGACAACGCAACCAGATTTCCTCTTCTCCGGCCATCTGCCAGGCCGCACAGAAGAAAACAGGGGGCGTTTTGCAAAAATCAACAGGAAACAGATACAAATTTCGGCGCACCTTAGAATAACACAGACCCACAAGCCTGTCAATGGTGCAAAAAAAATGGGGGGGAGGGGTGCGTCAGCCATCTCGTTCGATTTTCATGTTTTGGCTGATCTGCAGTAGAAGCTGAAAGGTAGTACGTAATTTGACAACCCCAAACGACTGGTTCTATACTACAATCTAGTTTGCGGGTGTAGCTCAACGGCAGAGCGTTTGCTTCCCAAGCAAAATGTTGAGAGTTCGAATCTCTTCACCCGCTCCTCTCCTCACAAGTTTTTTGGTTTGCGCCTGCGTGCACCCCTCTTCCCAGAGTCCACAGATGTATTATTTATGCCCTTCTCTTCATCGCTCTTTTGAGTTGTTGGACATGACGCTGCGGGTGTAGATGGGCTGAATCTCTAAGAGTCCGTTTGGCAATTATATTGGGAGCGGCAGGGAGCGCGCTCTATCCGACCCCGACTGTGAGGGAGGGGCACACAGAACCCCGACCGTAAGACCCTTGACTTTCTTGCCGACATCGTACCCACGCTCACCGCCGATTTCGGTCATCTTAAGACTCTGACATCCCCAGACTCGGTTCCGCAGCATCTGCCCTGACAAAAAACAGCCTGTTCCGCAGATAGATTGACTGCGCGCGCACCCAACCCGACAGAAAACCCTGACTTTTCCGACAAAAAACCCTGACTTTTCCGACAAAAAACCCCGACTCCGATCCCCGACTGTTCGGCGATCCGCACGCCCCTTTTTTCTGTATGATACTTTTGTCAATTTTCATAAATCAGCGTCGTCGGTGCCACGACTGGGTGGATGGAGAGCGGCGGTGAAGCAGTCTCGAGTACGAGCGGTTCTGTCCGACAGGCTCTCCACCGCATCTTACACGAAAGCATGAAGGTTGAATCAGCGTTGTTCAAATCGGTGTGCACAAAATTGCACAAAGCTTACCTTCTAATATCCAGGAGATCACGATGGCAAACATTATTCTACCGGCAACATACGTGACTGTACGCGACGAAGGGCTGATCAGCGTCGGGGGCGTCAGCACCGGCAATGTCGGGGTGGTCGGCACGGCAGCAGGCGGCACCACCGACACAGTTCACCTCGTCACCAGCCTCACCGATGCCAGAGACCTTCTCGGCGGCACATCGGGCCAGGCCAGCGTCGGCAATCTGTTCAAGACACTGGAGATCCTCTTTGCCAATGGTGCTGGCACCGTCTATGTTGTCGTGTCAGCCGACGAAAGCCCGGAGAGCTATCGCGCCGGACTCGAACTCCTGGCCAATGAGACGGTCAATATCGTCCTGCTGGCGGGCCAGGATGCCACCAATGCCGACATGGTCGATGTTCTGAAAGGGCACCTGGCCGCAACCGAGAGCATCAACCGCGAACGCATCGGCGTGATGGGCTGCAATGGCTCCGTCGCCGTCAATGACATTCTCAACGCCAAGGGCAACCTCGTCCACGACAGCGGCCGTGTGGTCTATGTCGCCCCTGGCATCACCCTCTCCCGCCGTGATCCGGCCACCGGCCTCACAACACCCGAACAGCTTTCCGGTGCATACACCGCTGCAGCCGTCGCCGGGCTCATCTCAGCGCTGCCTGTTCAGGCCAGCCCAACCAACAAGACGCTGAACCTGACCAACCTGACGGTCAAGTTCAACCACGGCCAGCTGGAGAAACTCGTCGAGGCCAATGTCCTGGCCGTCGAGCAGCGCGAAGGGCTGCGCGTGGTCAAGGGCATCACCACCTCCACCAACAAGGCGTGGTCACAGATCACCACACGCCGCATTGTCGACTACGCCATCTTCGGCGTGCGTGCCGCCTGCAACCCCTACATCGGCAAGCTGAACAACGACCGCGTGCGCGGTGCCATGAAGGCGACGATCGATAGCTTCCTGACGCGCATGGTGGAAAGCGAAGCTTTGATCAGCTACGAACTGAGCGTCTCAGCCACGCGCGCCCAGGAGATCGCCGGGCAGGCAATCGTCACCATGACAATCCGCCCGACCTTCAGCATCGATTATGTCATGGTGACCATGTCGCTCGGCTGATGTGCTGACTTTTCCATCTCCAGATTTTGAAACAGGAAGTGAGATCGATCTATGCCTAATGTGAATGTGTTCCGCGGCTCCGATGCCACGCTCGTGCTTGCAGTGGATGATGAAGAGACCCAAGAAGGCTCTCTCGCCAATGATCTGATCAACGAATATGACTTTGCCAGCGTGGTGGCACGCCTGCAGCAGGTGCAGATCAAGGTAGAGAATGATGTCCATCCATACCATGAAATTGGCAAGCGGTTTGCTACCGAACTGCGCCCAGGCAACATCAATATCTCCGGTATTGCACAGCGCGCACATATCAACGGTGCCATGTTGCGCCTTCTTCTCGGTGAAGGCGCAGGCAGTCCGCCACCCACAGAGACGATCGCCCAGCCAACCTTCAACATGGTGATCGACTTGAAAAACCCGGCTTCGTCAGGTGAAGGCAGCAAACTTGTTCTGTTCGGTGTCAAGTTCGACAGTTGGAATTTCGCCCTGCCGGAAGATGACTTTGTGATGGAATCGGTCACCTTCAAAGCGCTGCGTATCAGCAGTGAAGAGCCCTCGAGTGAGTAGTTGCACTCATGGCTGAGTTTCAAGCAACGCCTGAAGATCTGCTGGCAGGCGCCAGTGTGACCTACGATGTCATAATCCCAGCAGCGTTGATGCACCGCGATGCCAGCGATAGACCCCCAGCCGCCGATCTTGTTGTGCAGCTGCGTCCCGTGACCATCGGTGCCTTTCAGTTGATCATGAAAGCGGCACAGCAGGATGCGGGTCTGATCCCGCTCCTGCTGATCAAAGAGGCATTGGTGCAGCCTGCACTTTCGCTTGGGCAGGTCAAGCAACTGCCGCTGGGATTGGTCAATTTTTTGATTGCTCACATCCGTGAGATCAGTGGATTGACTGAAAAAAAAAGCGACTGACCGCTGAGTCACCGCCTCCATTGCTGATAGCGAATTTTCGGCTTGCCAGAGCATTTGGCTGGACACCACAGGAAATCCAGTCCTTGACGATGGCACAAGTCGCACTCTATCTAGAATTGCTAGACCAGGAATCCAATCGTTGAGCAGGTACGATGGGCGCTGATATGCAACCAGTTTTCGACATAGTAACTCTTGGTCATCTGCTGCAGGCCGAGGTACAAGCGATGATTGCAGATTTGAGCCAGCAATGGCTGGTGCCGCCTCTGGGAACAATGGAGGTATCCCCAGAGGGCGGCTTACAAGCGCTGTATGCGTTAGAAAAGGAGTCTCAACACTTCTGGGCTCCTCTACTCCAGCTTTTGAATCTGGATGCTTACCTGACATCAGGCTTTTTTCCAACGAACCTGGCGCAGGCAGAAACAGTACCGCAGACAGCCAGAACTGTTGAGCGACGCCCATCGCCCTTGTTGTTCTTTGGCAATTCCGAGGAGTTGTCTGCCAACGAAGTTTCCAGCCATCTGCCAACATCAACCGATCTCACAGTGCCCGGCAGGTCGGCAGTGCGATCAGGTGACCTGCCCTCTTCAGATGTACCGGCCACTGCGTCACCTGGTCAAGTGAGTGATATGCCAGACGTTGGGGGGAGAGGACATATACAAGCCGCTGGCGTGCTGCTGGCGAACACACCGGCCAGGCTGCCATTCCAAAGCAGCACCGCTTCTCCGACTGTACCTCCTCGGCAAGAGGCCAAAGGGAATGACGTGTTGCCCGGGGCGGCCGGCAGACACCCGGCAGCATACAACGATGTGCTGTCGGGCATGCCAGTTCGGCCTCAGGCTGCGGCCAGCGACCTCTGGCCAAGCATATCTTCCGGGCAGCCAGTGGCAACCGACAGTGTGTCCAGGGCATCGTCGTCCCATTCTCGTCCCAGTGCGGGCCGCCCCCAGTCAAGCGGACAAGCCGACCCCACGCCTACGCTGCTGGACACAACGATTCAGCCGAGACGTCGAAGCAGCAGGTCGTTGCCCGGTGATCCCAATGGGACAACACAGTTGCCAAACCGCCCCCTCCCCAATGCACCCGCCCACGCGGAAACTGGGCAGACAACAGACAAAGTCGACGCGCCAGCGTTGCTCCGCCGTACTTCACAGCAGATGGCGCCGCCACCAGGCGGAGTTGCCCAGGACAACGATGAAATGATGGGCAGCTGGGTGACTGCGCCGGGCACAGCGCAGTCACTCCTACCCCAGCCAGGGTACCCTGTAAAATCGCGCCTTTCAGCAGCAGACCCTCTGCAGCTGGCGGTCGCCCTGGCGCAACCACCAGAAAAGCTTCCACCATTTCAGGTCGTCGAGCCATCGCCTGTCTACCGATCCATTACAGGGGGACTGCAGGCATTTGCACAGCAGATACAAGTGACGACTGTCGATGAATCCTTCTCAGCGTTCGCTCCGTTAACGCCACAGACAGAAGCACACCCTCTGATGGCCCTTGTTGGACAAAAGTCAGCCCCAGATTGGCTGGACACGGCGCATACAGCATTTCGACAGGTAGGAACCGAGCTGGCAGAGGTGTTCGACACCCAACCCGCACCGGCTTGGAAATCTGCCGCTGCTGAGCAGAGTGTACAGACGCTGCTGACAGAGATAGAGGCGTCGCCGCAGGTTGTGGCAGCTGAAGAATGGCCGTTGCACCCTGAAATGCATCGATCAGCAGGCAGAGTAGCCGATCTGTCGGCACCCAGCCATCCCCCCAACACAAGGGCGCAGTTGATGGTTGGTACAAGGCCGCAGGAGGCGCTGACCGCAGATCAACTTGATACGATTGTGGACGCGCTGTCACGCTCGATCGAACGCGACTACCACAGATTTTACGGAGCATGAGCAATTATGGGGATTGAGCTGGGCAAGGTTCGTTTTCCACGTGTGCACCGTATTGTCACGTTGGAGCAGGCCGCCTTTGTCTACCATCATATTCCTGGGCAGGAGGGTGATCGCGTCCAAAACATGGGGCGTAGCTCGGTGCGTCTTCAGATTGAAGGCATTTTCTACGGACCCAAAGCACTGGACAACCTGGGCACCCTACGCAACCTCTATCTCAAGCGTGAACCAGTCGATTTTGTCGCAGACATTACCAGCGGCGCTTACGCCGGAAAAGTCACCATCGATCGACTCGACGTCGTTCAGTCGGCCAGTGCGCAGGAACAATACAGCTACGTGCTGATCATTTCGGAGTATGTGCCTCCACCTAAACCAGTCGTCAAGCAACGTGCACCGGCTCAGCCTGCAGGCAGTCGCCGTCCACCTGCCAAGCGTGGTGTCAGGTCGCCAACTGCCAGGCGGCCTGGAAAAGGTGACATCGCCAATCCAACTGTCGCGAAGCTTGTGCGCCCTGGCCCGCCTGTGGCCGGGCTTGACGAGGGTACGCTGACGCGTTCTTCTGACACCAGGCTGATCGATCAGAAGGTGAAGGTAAGCGCGAAAGAACGGCTGGCACTCTCGACGATGCCAGATGCACTGACACTTGGCTCGATGCCCGAGGTGACAAATCCGATCGTTCCGTTGAAAGGTGCGTTGGAGCCGCTGCAAGGCGCCAAAGATGGGTTGGCAGGCTCCTTGGGAGGATTGACGCAGGTGATTGGAGATCCCAAGAGTGTCGTCTCCAACGCCAAGGCGGTGAAATCCGTGCCCGATCTCGCCAACTCCTTTGGCCGATTGAAAGGAATTCTCAGTCCGATGCAATCGGTGTCGTTTACTCTGCTAGACACGATGACCGGACTGAATGAGCTTCTCGGCAAGGGCAGCGAGTGATGCTGGATTAGAGCGCTGCGATTTAGAGAGCATCAAGTAAAGCGAGATATCCATCTATGGCAAGTATTTTTGAGTTGCTACCTGGTCAGGCGCAAAAAGATGAGTTGCTGGCAAATTTTAATGCTGCGATGACGCCAGAAGCGCTGGGCTTGAATGTGTTCCAACAATTGGATGTGCGCACGCTGGCAGATTCTTTTCCTATCCAGGAGATTCAATCGTTGCAGATTGGCTCCCTCCCATCGCTGCCAGCTTCGCTGTCGAAGGAGGAGTTCCTCCAGCAGTGGCAGGATTCGTTGGCACAGATCAAGGGGATGAATTTTGCCACGCTGCGTGCTGAGATTGAGCGCAGTTCCCCTCCTCTGCTGCCACAGCCCAACTTTCGCTTCAGTGAGATGGCTGGCCAAATCACTGCTGCGATTGTGCCCGCAGTGAAGGTTGAACTGCCAGTCGCTGTTGTCGACGCGTCGATGGCAGAACTTCTGGATCTGCCGCAGTTGCAAAGCGAACTGACGCAGCTGGCACAGACAGGCGCTGCAATGCCGCTGCGTTTCTTGAACGTGCTCTTTGGCATGCTGGACAAACTGATTTCAACCCTCAGTGATGCTGACAAACTGGTACAATTCACTGAACAGTCCCTCCAGGACATCTATGGACAGCAGCTTGAGAAGCTCGATACCCTTCTGCCACTAGTTGCCCTTGAGCGGACGCTGCTGTTGACATCTGTATCCGAGGAACCAGACAGCTTTTCTGCCCAGTATGCGCTCCTCCTCGATCAGATCGACGTGCTGGCGGATGGTGACATTGTCCGTGCACGTAAGCTGACCCAGCGTGCTGAGCAGGTTGTGATTCCTGCGCTCCGCACGCTGGAACAGGCCGGGGTTACGCTGAACATGCTGGCCACTGACAATTCAACGGCGCTCCGCACAGCGCTGACGAGCGTCGTCGACCTGAACACGACCAATACTGCACTTGTCCAGCCCTATGTCACGTCGATCGGCGCACGGATCAGCCAGGTGTTGGATGCAATCGCGGGACCGGTGGGACAGATTCGGTCGATGTCGAACCAGATTCAGGCGTACCTCAACCAGACCATCAGGTTCGCCAGAGATGGCGCTCAGTACATGTCAGAACGGATCGAGTTTGCATTGCGCCAGATTGAAACCTGGATTCAGACCATTGAAGCCAGGATTCAGGCGGTTCAAAAACAGATCGAGACGTTTATTGCCGACCTGGATATTACGCCGTTCCTCCTCCGTGCCAAGGCTGGCTGCGCCCGGATCGGCGAAGGGGTCGACAGGTTCTTCACCCAGATTGAGACGTTGAAGCTTCAGCTCGATGGCTCGGTCGCCACCCTCGGTGAGCAGATTGATGAGCAGGTGACACAGGCCTTTCTAGAACTAGAAACAAAAATTCGTGAATTGCTGGCACAGATTCTCGCTCTCCTCAATCGAGAAGATGTACAGCGACTGCTGCAACAGGTGCGGGAGGGCATTGAAAAGTTCAAAGAAATCATTGACCAGGCGTCGTTTCAGCCGGTCTTTGATCTGGTACTGACCAAAACCGGCGAGATGGAAAACAACATCAAAGCCATCGATGTCGCCAGCATGAGTGTGCCGCAGCGGACCGCGCTTAAAGTCGGCGCCACGGTGCTGCGCGAAGTCCGGGTCGATGAGATTGTCAAGCCGGAAATCCTGGAAGCTTTTGAAGAGATTCGCGCGCCGCTGGCAGAAATGATCAAACTCATCGGCGACAAGGTACGTCAGATCGAACGCGAAATTGAGCTATTCAACCCTGGCTCGCTGTTGACGGACCTTCTGGTCGATTCAGGCCCCTATAAGCTCCTGATGCAGGTGCTGGAGAGCTTCCGCCCGTCTCTGCTGCTGACACCTCTGCAGGATCTGAATGTCAAGGTGACCGAGATCGTCCAGATACTCGATCCAAACCTGATTGTGCGTGAAGTGCAGAAGCTCTATGAAAGCGTGGCTGGATTGTTGGAAATTTTCGACCCAGCACCCTTTACGCAGTTGATCGACGATGCCTTGGGCACAGCGACGACAGAGCTCGCCGATATCCGCGACAACCAGATGGAACAGATAGTGCAGTTGGTACGCGAGACCATTTCGATGCAGAGACTGTTGGGTGGCACTGGCCTCTCAGAGATCAGCAACCCTGAATTCTGGCAGATTTTGGTGAATATCGTGGGGGGCGGCTACCTGAACCGCATGGTAGAGACCCTAGAGGAGGTCGAGCGGCAATTGACTGAGCGTGCTGGTGAAGCAGTGGACAGCAAAGCCATGCAGCGCCTGCAGCGCATCCAAGCCAATGCCAGACGCCAACAGGCGGCCACCGCCCCGCTGATCAAAGCTCAGACGCAGGAGCTGCACACCGCACTCCAATCTGATTATTTCACTAATCTACAGCAGCGCCGCATCGATCTGCGCAGCCGCCACGCAGCCAATCGTGAGGTCATCCAACTGCTCGATGACATCGACCTTGCACCGCTGCTGCAACTCCAGCCAGCGGCCCGCACGCTGGCTGGCTTAACAACCACGAAGCTGAAAAAAGCTGTCACCAACGTCAATACACTCCTGAACGAACAGGACGCTGCCTTGCAGTCGCTGGATGCTGCCTTTCTCCAGTCGGTTGTGACCAGTGTCTTCCGCGTCCAGATAGGCGTCCCTGTGCGCGAGGAGATCAGCCTGCTGCAGCAAAAATTGGCCCCCTTCCAGGAAACAGTAGTGGCCATTCAGTCGATTCTGGAGACTGTCCTGGGGCTTCCCAGCGAGATCGACGCCAACGTCAGCAATGTCCTGGCTGCACTTCAAACCAACGTGAGTGCCGTGATTACCCAAATCATTGCTGCGATCGAGGTGGCAGGCGAGACGCTGACGAAGACGCCAGAGCTGGTCTACGCCCAGATTCAGCACAACCTGGAAAGGCTCAGCCCGGCGTGGATGCTCAATGCCTTTGCAGAGAGCGATTTCGCGCACGACGCCGGTGCAGCACGCACACAGCCCGCTGGCATGCTGCGCATGGCGGAGCGGATCGTCAACAGCGCCAATCCAGGAGGGAGTGACCTGTTTGCATTGATGCGCTCCCAACTGATCGAAAATGAGTTCCTGGTACTGCAGGCGGGCGTAGAACGATGGCAGGAGAACCCCAACAACGGGTTGCCCCCTGGCGCATGCACGAATGTCCTGAAAGCGATGAACCAGATGCTGGGGGACTCGTCACTGTTTTCGAGTGACTACCTGGATACAACCCAGGATGCACTCGAAAGCCAGATTAAAACGATCGAGACAACGCTCGACACACTGCTCCAGGACGCTGAGGCGACCGCTGACCAGAAAATCAGACAGATCAAGCAGCTGCATCGGTTGAACACGCTGCAAACGCAGTTGAAGTCTGTTGCGCCCAGATACCGCAGCACACAACAGCGCGCGGATCTGATTCGCTTGAACCGCATCCTGTTGGAAGTCAGTTATCCAGAGGACATTGTCATGGGTCTCCAATCGCTGCATCCATATATTGTTGAGCAGGTTGCTCACCTGTATCCAGCAGTCACCGTGCGTCGACTGGACGATATCTATGGCGGTGTAGTCGACAAAATCGCCCAGTTGCCGGATCAGTTGATCCGCTCACCGCTGGACGAAGCTTTTGGCGAGGTCAAACAGCTGCTGAAACAGAATTTCGACATTGCCAGCATCTTTGAGCCGTTGGATCTAAAACTGGATAGTGTGGACGAAGATCTAGCCCTGGGGCTGGACAAACTGAGTGATGCATACAGCCGACTGCTGAATACATTCGATCAGCGGCTGTCAGCAGCCTGATCCGCTTTACAAACAGCTACTGGAGAAACAGGGCGCTATGCAAAACGCTGCTGGCAAAATTACAGTAGGCGGCACCACCCTGCGCACGGGCAAAGACAGTTATTTGCTCAGCGTGAACACGCAGGCGTCGCTCGACACGCCCGTTCATTCCTGCCAGATTGTGGTGAGTATGGGTTCGCGTCTGTCGGTAAGACCTGGAACAACTGTGCAGGTTGAGCTTGGTTATGGCAACGAGTCAAGCCGCGTCTTCACCGGTCGTGTGCAGAGTGTCGATGCTGGGCTCTCACAGATTCATATCGAGGCGCTGAGCGATTTTTCTGCACTCATCAAGGCACGGGTCAATTTGGTGTACGAAAAACAGACAGCCGGTGCCATTGTCGAGAACTTGTTGGGGCGCTTCAATATCGAAAAAAGCAAGGTGGAGCCCGGTATAAACTTTCCCAGTTACACGCTCAGTGCCGGTCGTACAGCCTGGGCAAATCTCCGTCAGTTGGCAGAACAGTGCGGCTTTGATTTTTACGCCGATGTCCAGGATCAGGCAGTCTTCGCTGCCTACCGCCCTGCCAAAACCCATGAATTTCAGTATGGATCTCACATTCTGGATTACACCTGGGCCAGCCTGGCAGATGCGTTTGTGGGGGTAGAAGTCTGCGGCGAAAGTCCGTCCGGGCAAGGTCAGGGCAATGATGCCAGCGTCTGGCTGACCAAAAAAGAGGTCAAGGGTACAGCCGGGCGCACCAGTGGAAAAGTGTTGCGCCTTGTCGATCCGACTGCCCGCACACCCAGCATGGCGCGTGAAATCGCAGGCAATCAGTGGCAGCGGTACAAAGCACAGGCAAAGGGTCAACTCTCTCTGCTTGGCACACCCGAAGTCGGGCTGGGCGATGCCATCCAGCTGAGCAAGATGCCGCCTGCCCATCGCGGGCAGCTGCGGGTGACTGGCGTACGGCATCGTTTGAACTCGGCTTCCGGCTTCTTGACAGATGTCAGTTGGGAGAAACGTTAGCACATGGAAAGCATTGTTGGTGTCATGAAGCGGGTGGCGGAACAGGAAGTGCAGCGCATTCTGACGACAGAATTGGGCATTGTGACAGCCGTCTTTCCCCACTCGGACGAGAATGATAAAGATAACTATCACTGTTCGGTCAAACTCAAGCAGCATAAGCGCCCTGATGGCCAGGCGCTGGAACTGCGCAATGTACCTGTTGCGACGCCGTATATGGGGTTGGTCTGCATACCCAACATCAACGACCTGGTGCTGGTCAACTTCATCGGTGGGGACATCAATGCACCGATTGTCACCGGACGCCTCTACAACGACGCCGACCGGCCCCCTCAGAACAAAAAGAATGAATTCCTGCTCCAACACAAGCTTGATGCCGGGGGGAGCATCAAGCTGGACAACAAAGGGCGCATTTTGGCGGCCAGCAAAAATGAGAAAGAAACCCTGACGCTGGACGACGATCAGATCGAACTGGTTGCCGATGCGTTCAGCCTGGTAATCGATGCCAAGGCCAAGAAGATCACAGTTCGGTCGGACAAAAAGAAGGAGGGGGGAAGCATCAAGCTGGACGACAAAGGCGTGATCACGGCAACGAGCAAAAATGAAAAAAATACGGTGACGGTCAAAGATGAGCAGATTGCGTTGGTCACAGAAAAGCTCAGTCTCATCATCGATGTGAAGGGTGAAAAAATTGTGATCCACTCGGACAAAGATGTGGAGTTGAACGCCAAGCAAGGCAAATTGACGTTGTCTGCTCGCGAAGTTGAAATCAAGGCTGACACCCACTTGAAACTGACTGCACAGCAAAATATCGACCTGAAGGCGACCAGCCAATGCACCGTCGAAGGTACGGCAGGTGCTACGCTCAAAAATGCTGCTGCCCAGGTTGCATTGAATGGCCCAAGTGTGAACATCAACAATGGCGCGCTGGAGATTACCTGATGCCTGGCTATTTGCTGACAATCAATTGTGTGGTCACCTGCGTGCATGGCGGGCAGGCCAAACCGACGGCACCCAACCCACGCGTGAAGATCCAAGGAACACCTGTCCCCATGCCATCGCCGCCGATGATGATCGCTGGCTGCAGCATGGCCGTTCCGCCGCCAGCCGGTCCCGGGCCCACGCCATGTCTGACGGCTAATTTTCTGCCGCCAACTGGCACAGTGCGTGTCAAATCGATGGGGCAACCACTGCTCTGCCTCTCCAGTACAACGGCCCCCTGTGTGACAACGCCGCCCTCCCCGCCAGCACCGCTGCTGCCAGTTGCGTTTGCCGGGCAGGTGCGGGTGAAAGGACAGTAACCCAGATGATGACCGACCTGATGCTGACACGCCGTGCGCTGGAAAGCCTGAGTGATGATCGTATCGCCGTCGACCTGCAGAGCGCCAGCGGCGACCTGCGTCTGGTCAGCGGTCGCGCAAACCTGGCACAGGCCATTCTAAACCGTCTCTTCACCCGGCAAGGTGAATTGACCGGCTTGGGACACCCTGACTATGGCTCCCGACTCTACCAACTGATCGGTGAACCCAACATCCGACGCACCCATGCACTGGCCGATCTGTACATCCGTGAATGTCTGGCGCAGGAAGAACGGATTGAGGAGGTTGTAACGATCGCCATGACACCAGCATCGTTGCGCCCCGACCTGCGTGCCAGCCTGCGTGCCGACCCACGCAGCCTCCTGGAAATTCAGATCACGGTGCGCCCGATCGAAGCGCTAGACGCCACGCAACTGTTAACGCTATCCCTCAAGATGAACCTGGAGGGCTGACCATGTCATTCATCAAGAAAGATTTTGTCGACCTGTATCTGCAGCTGGAAAGCAATTCCCGCCAGTTGACCCCACAGATCTCTGATTTTCAAGAGGGCAGCGTCATTCGTTCGCTCTTCGAATCCTTTGCAATTGAACTGGCAACCCTCTACGAACAAATGGAGCTGGTCTACCAGGCTGGATTTGTCGATACCGCTGAAGAGGCAAATCTAGAGCGTGTCGTAGCCATTCTTGGCATCAAACGGAATGAGCCAGATTTTGCCACCGGAGAGGTCACCTTTGTACGCGATCAGGGCTCGGTCGACACCCTGATCGTTCCAATGGGTACCCTGGTGACCACTGAAGAGGCCCCCGTCCTGGAAGAGAGTGAGGGGGGAGATCTGTTGAAAAAAGCCTACCTCACGATTGAGGAGGGTCTACTGGCTGTCGGTGAAAGTGCAGTGACAGTCAAGGTGCAGGCAGAAACGCGCGGCCGTGAGTTGGCAACCGACGCCGAAACAGTCACCGTCATGCCGCGGCCAGTCCCTGGAATTAAATACGTCACCAACAGCCGCCCAATTCGCTTCTTGGGGCGCGACCGGGAGAGCGACGAGGCATTGCGCCAACGCGCCAAACAGGTGTTGTTGTCCTCCGGGCGCGCATCCATTACTTCGATTGAAAATGCGCTCCTGAGCATGCCCGGCGTGCGTGCAGTGCGTATTCACGAAGATCCGACTCGCCCTGGTCTGATCCAGGTCTATGTCGACGGCTTGACCGAGCGCAATCGCGGCGCATTGCAAAAGCGAATCGACGAAGTGCGCGCAGCTGGCATTTTCGTGGCGCTGGCGCCGGCACAGCCCATCCACCTGACCCTGGTGTTGCGCATCGCAGTCGATCCTCGGGTCAAGGGCGAGGAACAGGTCGCTGTTGAGCAAGCAGTAAGTGTGGCGGTGGAAGCGTTTGTCGCCAACGTGCCGATGGGACAGCCACTGCTCTTTTCGCAATTGACCGCTGAAGTCCTGGCAATTCCAGGCGTTGTCGATCTGGAGGACTTCACAATTACAGCAACACGGCCAGCAGGGAGCACACCCACAGCCCCCCCTGCACACTATACCCTCACAGCACGTCGGATCGAGGCCAGCCTCTTCGAATGCTTTGTGCCCCAACGCGTGCGCGTCGCTGCGTCCATCAAGCCGCTGCCGATCGACGTACAGGCGCAGGTGACTCTTCCGAGCAGCCTTCTCCGCTCCCGCCTGGTGGCGCGCTATCAAAACCTGCTCGGCGCACAGCAACAGACCGCAGCGCTGCAGGCCACTGCCGCAGTAGCGGCGGTACCACCCTTCAGCCGCGCTGCAGTCATCAACGAACTGCAGCGATTCTACTCCACTGTGAGCCCAGCAGTGACCGTCGTTGACTGGGAGATAACGCTGGAACAGACACAGCTGACCTCCCTGGCGGCATCGATTCACAATTTTTTTGTCACCGTGCAACAGGCCAATCCCACAGGCGGCGGGCGTGTGGCTGCCAAAGAGCTGGTCGCTCATCTCCAACAGCGCCGCCCTGGCAACGACAGCAGCAACGTGTGGCTGGACTGGATTGAGCGTCGTCAGACTGAATGGTTGACACAATTCCATGAAAAGAGAATGGCTGAATTCCCAGCACAGACACTGGACAGCCATCTTCGCGCATATGCCATCACCGCCTATCAAAGTGCCTTGAATCAAGCGCGTACACGGCAACAGGTCATGCTGGATGCAGCGACTGCTGCCTTTCAGCGCCAGAGTACCGAGTTGGACATCACCCAGAGCGGCGATCAACGCAAACTGATTGCCGCGCAACTCGAACTGAGCCACCAGCAACAAGCGGCCAACGATACCTTCCGCAACAGTGAGCTGGCAGCCGCAGAAGCACGCGATGCTGCACTCAGTGGTGCCAGAGCGCTGGTCGAGGCCTTGCAGACCCAGACACAACAGGCCCTCCAGGCACTGATCGTTGACACTTTCCAGGAAATGCAAAGCTTTATGCGCGCGGTGGAGATTCCAATCTATGACATAGCGGTGCGGCTCCGCACGACGCTGTTCGACCAGGAGATTCTAGCCGACGTCGAATTCATCGAGGCAAGCTTTGTCGAGACACCACAGCCCAATCTTCTCTTCGTCTACACAGACCGGCTGGAATTAGCAGGCAGGCTGCAGCTGACAATGCCTGCGCGCGTGACCGCAGCCGAAAAAGAGCACGCCCTCTACGCCCTGCGCACAGATATTGCCAATTACCTGGAAACATTGCATCCTGACCAGGAGCTTGACCTTGACGAGTTCCGCTCTGTCATTCTGGCACATGGACAGGTAGCACTGAATCCGACCACACTCCACCTGCTGAAACTGCACCACGGCCAGCGCAGCGAAGTGCCAGGGCGCACCGATGGGAACAAGCTCAAGATTCTGACTGGCGAAAAACTCTTCCTGTCTCCTGAACCGTGGTTTGCGATTGAGGTTCAACAGTAGACTATGGACAGACCAACGGGTATCACCCACGCCATTCTTCAGCGACTTCCGCATTTTTATACAATGCAGGAGGAGACAGCAAACAACCTGCTGTCTTCGTTGGTCGAAACGTTCGGGCGCACACTGGAGCGCAGTGAAATCGACACCCTGCGCGTGCTGCGTGCACACCATGTCGAAACAGCCGATAACGTTGGCTCACGCGGCTACACCGCACCGATGGAACAGCGCGGCGATCTGGATAAAATCTTTGCGCTCTACCTGGAGAGTATTGGCGGCACCACCGAACTTGTCAAGATGACCCCGCGCTTCAGTGCGCGCTCACTGCAGGTGCAGCGGCTTGCGACACAACTGACAGCAGCGGCAAACGCTGAGACAGGAACATTTCCAGCATATCTGCTGACGCGCCTGCAGCCGTCCACCCGTGCACTGCTCGCCTGCTATACCGTAGAGAACGCCTGGTTTCAGCCAGACGAAATACAACCTGGCTTTGCAGTAGCGTTGCTGCTTGGACGATCGACCCTCCCTGGCAGCACGGACAGCCTGTTTTTCGAGTGGTCTGACAAACCGACAGTGGCTACCTATCTCCGCAGACAGCTTACCGTTTCCACACGCCGGATGCTCAACGCCTACAGCGGTGCTGGTGCGCTTCCTCCTGCGCTGGCAAAGGCAATGGCTGACGATCTGAATCAGCTGGTTCTGCGCAACGCTGCGCTCTACCGCAAGCATGCCGATGAATTCGAACAACAGAAGTTGAGCCCGACAGCCAGGCTGCTGCTGCGCGGCATCTATCCTGACTTTCTGCGCGAACGCTACGCCGCTGAAGCCGACCCCGCCATGCGCACGAGCCTGCTCGCCTATCTGGATGCAACAGAAGCGATCCCACTGCCCGCAGGCGACGATCTGGTACGACTCAATCGGCTATTGTTGGAGCAGATTTTCCCCTACGATGCGGCAACGCGTCCCTGGGGCTTGAAACCGCGCCAGATCCCTGCCCTTGAAGAGCTGCGAACCGAGCTCCTGGTCGAGTTCAATCATCTGCTCGATGGCGAGGAACTGTTCCGGCCAGCCTGGTTTCCCGATCTGGCAGACGACTATCCAAGGCTGCGCCAGCAGTATCGTAATGACCGTAGCTGGCTCAACCGCCTGGTGCTGGAGAATGCATTTCCGACGGCGATCGAAAAGAGCTATACCCCCTACCAGGAGCGGCTGCGCGGGCTGATCCAGGTGCTGCGCCGGGGCGCATCCACGCGTGACGGTATTATTGCGCTGGTTGCCGCCAATCTGGGCATTGTTGATGACACCCCCACTGCCTACCGCCAGCGCGAACGCATCCGAGTGGAGGAGTTTGACCCTTTTCGGAAGACCGTACACTATGCAGATGTGCAGCCTTTCAGCCGTTTTGTCGACGACAACCCGCGAACGCGTATCGTCGTCGAGAACCCAAACCTGACCGACGCGTTCCCTGACATTCAATTCACCGTGCACCTGCGTAACCCGGCGCTGTCCTTTATTACACTCACGCACTGGTCGATCATCAACCGTACGACCGGGCAGCATCTCTTCTATGACGGCGCCCTGAGTGAAGGCGACTGCCTTGCTCTCTCCAGCGAGTGGGGGATGCGGGTGAACGGCGTCCCGGTCGAGTTTGCAAGTGAAATGTTGGGGCTGCCCCCTGGTACTTCGCTGCTCGAAATCGAAGCGATGACGGCACTACGCACAGGTCGCTCCGATTCCACCCTCTACGATCTGGCAATGTTTGCTGATGCTGAGGATGCTGAAGCACAGTTTGCCACGCGCGGCATCTTCGATGAGACCTGTTTCGGCCAGTCGACCCTGGTCAATGCCTGGAGTCTGGGTTCTGAGCTGGCAACGCGCGGTGTGTTGGACGAAAGTGTCTTTGATGGCTCGATGTTCGATCGGGGCGTGCTCGATCATCTCCAGTTCGCTGAAGTATCTCAGATATCGCTGACAATCGAGATCAGCATGATGCAGATCACCCCCGGTCGCTTCCGGGTGAGCATCCCGTGGGATCTTGGCGACTTCCCAGCCGATGTCGCTGATCCTGCGGCACACCCGCGCAACCAGATTCAAAGCATTATCGACAAGGTGCGCGCTGCAGGCGTCTTTGCCACCATCAGCTATGAACAGAGATTCACCGACGTTCACGACGTGGGTGAACTGGCTCCATCCCCTGAATTAACACTCCCCACCCAAGAGACGCCGATGGCTGCCATCCATCATGCAATGGAAGATCACCTGGTTCTGGCGGGTGCCTTTGATTATATGGGTTACGATTCACTCAATGGTTTTGCGTAGAAGGAGCAGTGCACAATGAAAATGGCTGAAAACCTGGAGATGCGGGGACAACTCACGCTCCACCTGCGCGATGTTGCCGGCCAGGTGCAGCAGACGCTTACCTCCCCCAATCATATTGTTCTCAGCGGTCGCGATTTGGTCGCCAGAATGTTTATCCTGGGCGGGCTGCCGCCGATCTCACACCTGGCGGTCGGGGCGGGCATGAAACCGGTCACAACAGAAGATACACAGCTAGATGCCGAGGTGGCGCGTGTTCCCATCAACCAGTTTCTGGTAAATCGCGACTTGGTCGAGATCAGCACGGAAGACGGCAAGGACAAACGCAAAAAAGCCGTGATCCATGCCGAATTTGGCTTTGCGCAGGCCAATACATCGTTGACCGAGGCTGCCCTGTTCAACAACGATGGGGTGATGTACAACCGGATCGTCTTTGCACCGGTGCATAAAACCCAAGCCTTTGTTTTGACGTTGATCTGGGAAATCACCTTTTAAGGAGAATGGCTATGGCCTTTAGATCGAATCTGACCCAGGACGATTACAACAAAAAACCAGGCGACCTGATCAAAGCATCGGATTGGAATGCACTGACCTATGAAATCGTCAGCCTGGGCAAAGCCAAACTGGACCGGGAGAGCGACACCCTCCATGGAGAGCTGCGCGTAAATGGCACACTGACGGTGGAAGGAACTGCATCCGCCAGCAAAGTGGTGGTGCCCCCTGGAAGCCTGTCCGCAGGTTTCTGGCTGGGCGCCACAGGGGAGTCAGGCATCTACCGCAGCGCACAGTTGTCGCCGGCAGGCCGCATGGCCGCAACGGGCGATCTTGCTGGCGGAGAGGCGCTGCGCATCCGCACCACCGCCGAGGACACGGGCGGGCTGCTGATAGAAAACCAGAATGGGGATATTAATTTCAGCGTGCGCGGCAGTGACGGAGCGACATTTGTCCGTGGCGCGCTGACTGTAGGCGGCGGTGAGGTGCTGCTGCCTGGAAACGGCGGGGGAGCAGGCAACAACGGTCAGGCAGCGCGTGCCTTGGGTGACGGCGGTCCCGAAGAGGGGTTGATCCTCAACCGCGCCAACGACTTTGGTAAAGTCACTGTCCAAAGCGCACTGAACGTCAATGGACCAGTGCGCGCCTCCTCTTATGTCTACAACAACCCCATGGTACATCGCATGTTCCCGGCGGATCCGATTATCTACCAGGATATCTTCGAAGCTCTGCGCCAGGGAGCGATTGCAAAATTGGGCAATCCAGCGGTGCCCAGCGACTGGAACACCCGCCATGGCCCACAGACTCTTTGGAACAAACGAACCATCGTTCAGTTCGGCACAAACAACGATGCCGATGGCAACGGCGCCGTGGTGACCCTTCCTGACGGCTACGACACCGTATGGGTACGGCTCTTGAACGACCGCTGGAATGTCATCAAGGCCTACATCCTCGAAGGCGACGCGCTGAACCAGGATCTGGGACTGTGGGCAGGTGGCGCGCGCGCCCACAGCATCTGCCCGGATGGCTCCATTTCAGACAGCGATGGCACGGACGCAACACATACTGCGAACCGCCACAACCATCACCAATGGTTTGCTGTCCCTGTGGGTCGCGCCGGACGTATCGCGTTGATTTCAAAGCAAGGGACCGAAAATGGCTTGTGGATTTCTGGGGTGGCCTTCAGTCGGAATCCCTGGGCGCATGCTACCCAGTCGGCAGCTGGCTATCACTGGGGGCTGAACGGCACTGAAAGTGGCGTGCGCTTAGTTTTTATTCATCACGGTGATATCTACGGCTCTTTTCTCAACCCCGCCAATCTGGCACTACAGGTGCCTGTGCTGCCCTCCGGACGTGACAAGCTGCTGTATGTAATCAACCCGCACTATCTGCTGGCAGAAAGCGCCAGGTACGACTGTGATGTCCAACACACGATGGTTTCAGTGAATGGTCAGCCGGTTGGACGCTTCATGGCGACCTATGACAACCCGTTTGCACGCCACTGGAACACGATGCCAGCCTGTGCGTACTCAGCAGTGCGCGTCCCCGCCGAATTGATCCGCCCTGGCGACCGCTATCTCAAGGTGCAAATCGACACCAGCAAACAGGTGGACATTTTTGCGTTCCGAGAGCTGGGGACACACGACCTGGATATACCGATTGCTTTCTGAGCCCGTTCTGATCGACAGTGACAGGCAATATGCTGCCCCTGTTGCGTGATGCGGTGCCTTGCAAAAAATGGCGCAGACAACAGTTTTTTAGGAGGACGCTCATGGCTTTTCTATCGGGGTTGACCCCGGACGATTACAACAAAAAACCCGGCGATTTGATCAAGTCGTCGGACTGGGGCATGCTGGTAAGTGACGTGATCGGCCTGGGCAAAGCCAAGCTGGATCGTGACGGCGATACGCTGCATGGAACGTTGAGCGTGGCGGGTGCTCTGACAATGGATGGCACCGGGCACGTCGGTAACCTGCGGATCACGCCGGGCAGTGCCTCGTCAGGTCTTTGGCTGGGTGATGTCGGAGAATCGAACTGGGGAGTCTATCGGCGTGTAGCAGGTGCCCTGCAGTCCCCTAAAGGCGGTACTGCAGTCGCTGGCAACCAGTTCAATGGCCAGGCGCTGCGCATTCGGACGGCAGCCGATGCGGCCAGCGCCCTGATTGTAGAAAACCAGGCAGAGCAACGCAACTTAAGCGTGCGCGGCAGTGACGGGGCCACTTTTGTACGCGGCGCACTGACGGTGGGGGGGGGGGAAGTTCTCTTACATCGGCAGGTAGGTGCCGCAGGCGGCAACCGTCAGCCAGCACGCGCGTTGCGCGACGGCGGCACCAAGGCAGGCCTTGTCATCAACCCTGACAATGACTTTGGCAAGGTCACCGTACAAAGTGAGCTGAACATCCATGGCCCGCTGCACGCCGCAGCCTTCATCTACAACAACCCCATGGTCCACCGGATGTACCCCGCTGACGCCATCATCTACCAGGATATCCTCGACGCTCTGCGCCAGGGCGTGATCGCAAAATTAGGCAATCCGGCGGTGGACAGCAATTGGGATACCCGCTATGGCCCACAGACTCCCTGGAACCTGCGATCTCTGGTGCAGTTTGGCACAAACAACGATGCCGATGGCAACGGCGCTGTGGTGACGATCCCAGCTGGCTACGATACGCTGTGGGTGCGGGTGCAAGGCACCAGTTGGAATGTCATCAAAGCGTATGTTCTGGCAGGCAACGCCTTGCAGCAAGATCTGGGCCTATGGGCGGGCGGATGGCGATCCCATAGCATCTGCCCGGATGGATCAATTTCTGACAGCAACGGCCATGACACTGACCCAGCGCATCAGTGGCTTGCCATCCCAGTTGGTCAGGCTGGACAGATTGCGCTGATCTCGAAGCAGCAAACCAACTCTGGCTTATGGCTCTCCGGCGTCGGGTTCAGCCGAAACCCCTGGTCGCACGCTGCGCAAGCGAGTGTCGCCTACCATTGGCAACTGAATGGCACCGAAGCTGGGGTCATTTGGGGAGACCGCCGTCATCGCAGCGATCAGATGTCACAGCTGCCAGCAAACTCGAACCTGGCACTGCAGGTACCTGTGCTGCCCAATGGGCGTGACAAATTGCTCTATTTGATCGGTTGCTGTACCTACATCGATAAGAGTGACCAGGCCGTTTATCACAATGATATCCAGCATACAGCAATCCTGGTCAACGGTCAGCCCATCGAACGGCTGCTGGCAACGTATGACAACCCTTTTGCCCGCCACTGGAATACCAGGCCAGCCTGCGGCTACTATGCAGCGCGCATTCCTGCTACATTGATTCCTACCGGTGCACGCTCTCTGAAAGTGCAGATTGACATGAGCAAACAGCAGGATCCGATTGATTTCCGTGAAATCGGTACGCACGACCTGGACACCCCTATCAACTGAACCTTGCTGGGTAAGGAGAATGGCTTATGGCTTTTGTATCAAGCTTGACACAAGATGACGCCAATAAAAAACCGGGCGACTTGATCAAGTCGGCAGATTGGAATGCCGTGGTGGGGGAGGTAGTTGCCCTAGGCAAGGCCAAACTGGATCGCGACGGCGACACCCTGTATGGGGAGTTGAATGTAGCCGGTACACTAGCGGTCGACGGCGTAGTGCAGGCCAGCGCGCTGACGGTGACGCCCGGAGATGCGTCTGCAGGGCTCTGGCTGGAAGAGAGCGGCGAGCACACCTGGGGACTCTATCATCGCGGAGGAGCACTGCGGATACGCACTGCCGCAGATACGGAGAGCGGCCTGCTTGTGGAAAATCAGGATGAGCAACTCAATCTCAGCGTGCGCGCCAGCGACGGAGAAACTTTTGTACGCGGCGCCCTGACCATCGCTGGTGCAGACATGGTGCTGTACGGGCAAAAAAGCAGAAACGGCACCGAACGCAGCCAGACGGGGTCTGCATTGGGTGATGGCGGCGCTGAAGATGGCCTGGTGATCAACCGTGCCAACAATTTTGGCAAAGTCACCGTCGAGGGTGAACTGAATGTCAACGGCCCAGTCCGTGCTGCTGCCTTCATCTACAACAACCAGATGGTGCACCGCATGTACCCGGCTACTCCCCTCATCTATGAAGATATCTTGGAGGCAATGCAGCAGGGGGTGATTGCGAAATTGGGAAATCCTGGTGTGGCCAGCAATTGGAACACCCGCTATACCGGACAGAACCTATGGAATGGCCGTGCCCTTGTCCAGTTCGGCTCCAACAATGACTCTGATGGCAACGGCGCTGTGGTCACAATACCAGATGGCTATGACACCCTATGGGTACGACTGCCCGGCACTAGCTGGAATGCACTCAAAGCCTACCTGCTGTCGGACAATGCACTTCAGAAAGATCTAGGCATGTGGGTAGGAGGTTGGCGCTCGCACAGCATCGATCCGGATGGCACCAATTCGAGCAGCACAGCGAACGATACCCAGCCTGCCAATCAGTGGCTCGCCATCCCAGTGGGGCAGGCCGGGCGGGTTGTGCTGGTTTCCAAACCGCGCACCGACGACAATTTCTGGCTTTCTGGAGTTGCGTTCAGCCGAAATCCCTGGGCGCATGCTGCCCAGTCGGCAGTCAGCTACCATTGGGGGCTGAACGGCACCGAAAACGGGGTCAATTGGAACAGCCATAATTGGTGGGGAGATGTCGGGGCAAATCTTCCGGGTGGTACCAGCCTGGCGATGCAGGTGCCTGTTCTCCCCTCAGGACGCGATAAGTTGCTCTATTTTATCAGCGGCCCCTTTTATATCTGGCAGTCCGGTAGATATGAAGAGGATATCCAACACACCGCCGTTCTGGTCAACGGCAAGCCGATTGAACGCTTTCTTTCGACCTACAACACGCCCTTTTCCCGGTATTGGAACAGCCGCCCAGCTTGCCGCTACTACGCGGCGCGCATCCCAGCAGAGTTGATTCCAAAAACGACACGTTTCCTCAAGGTGCAGATCGACCTGAGCAAACAGGCTGGCATACTCGACTTCGACTTCCGTGAGATCGGCACACATGACTTGGAGATCCCGCTCCAAAGCTGAGTTGGAGCAGTGACCACAAGGAGAGACAGATGCACGAACAATTGCAAAAGCGGCTTGCCGAACTGAAACAAGAATATCGGGCGGGACAACTGCAGATGAGCGAATTAGAGACGCAGCAGACACGTCTGCGCGAGACCATGTTGCGCATCAGCGGTGCCATCCAGGTGCTGGAAGAAGTGCTGAAAAGCGGCGAGTCCTCGCTTGCCAGCTAAGCCAGAGAGCCAGACCATCCTCCATCAAGACAGTTCAAGGAAGGGAAAATCTGGTGCAAAGCCAAGGTGCAAATGATTCAATAACGATTTACCTACCTGGGTACGCTGGATTGCTACCCATGTAAAATGACCCGAACCCTCTTACAGGGGAGCATAGCCATGTCTCACACCACAGAAGTGCTGGTTGAGTGGCGCACACCGGCGCAAGGACAAGGGAGATCACATGATCCAACAACTCTTTACCTACCTGGGCGACGACTGGCGGGCGCTGACGGCCGGCCAGTCGCCGGCGCCAGGGTTGACGCTGACCCTGGGCGCGCTGGCGCTGAACCAGCGCACGCTGGATCGCTCCGGCCGCGTGCAGCCGCAGCCCCTCCAGCAGCATCTGGCGCTGCGCCTGCCCGCGGTCACCGCCTATGCGCTGGCACAGACGCCGCTGGAAGGTTCGCTGGACGCCGACGCCATCTTTGACCCGGACACGGTGAGCGAACGCCGCCAGGCGCTCTTTCCGGGCGACTTTGCCATCGACGCAACGGCGCGCACCCTGCAGCTGACCCCGGCCGGTGTCGCCCGTTGTCGCGGCGCTACCCAACTCGCCGTGAACTACCGCTATCCCGGCGTCCTCGCCACGCAGGAGTTCACCCAGCACTTCGAGGCCGCCATCAGCGCCGCGTCCTGGCGGCTGGTCGAACAGTGGGCGACACTCTTCCTGGCGCTGGTCGTCACCGACGCCGAGGCGCTGGTGGCGCGCTGCAACCAGGCGTCGAGTGTGACGCCCTACAGCGCCGGCGGCTTCAGCGCCCGCCAAAGCCTGGAGCAGTTCACCCTGCTGGCGGGAACACCGGACCCCGCCAGCAGCACGCCGCTGCTGCGGCTGCAGGGGCAGGTGCGCGGCCGGTTGGCGCTGGGCAAGGCCAGCCCACCCGCCTTCGGCCTGATCGAGCAGGTGATCAGCCCCGGTCTCGGCACCAACGGACAGACGGTCGATCTGGAGATCAGCGTGGCACTCGGGCGTACACCACCCTGAAACAACCAAGAGGTGGCTGTACCTATGAGTGGAGAATCAACATGGCAGACGATGCACAACTCACCCTGCTCAAAGCCGGCGTCGACGGCTGGAATATCTGGCGTGTGGAAAACCCAGAGGAACAGCCAAATCTGAGCAATGCCGACCTGAGCGGCGCCGACCTGCGCTACGCCAATCTATATTATGCAGGTTTGAACGATGCGAACCTGCACAGCGCCGATCTGCGCGACGCGAATCTGAGCTGTGCATACTTGAAAAATGCGAACCTGCGCAATGCAGACCTGCGCGGTGCAGACCTGCGTGGCGCCAGCCTGCGCTACGCCGACCTGACCGGCGCCAATCTGTGCAATGCAAACCTGCACGATGCCGACCTGACCGGCGTCGATGTACATACCCTGCAAAATGCTGGTGACTGGAATCTAATACAGGTGGGCGCGAACGCGCCGATGACTTCGTGACACGCGTTGCGTGCTGCAGGGCAAGACGGGACAAACAATACAAAAACGTCGGACTGTTTACCCCCCCCCTTTACGAAGAGGCTGCAACCAGCCCGCTGCGCAACGCCAAGGCAACCGCTTCCCGCTGATTCTTGACGCCAAGCTTGGCGTACAGATTGGTCAAGTGCCATTTGACAGTGGCCGGCGAAATCACAAGGGTGTCGGCAATTTCGGCAATGCGGGCACCTTTCGCCAACTGCACCAGGATGGCAAACTCCTGCGCAGTCAAGTCGGCCGAAAACAGTGAAGGTTGTTCAGACGCCGCCATACGCGCAACCAGCATGCTCGCATAGTGCGTGTTGATGGTGCGCACCACAGGCAGAAGATTCGGACAATCGAGCAGCAGGCGCACATACCCTGTTCGTTCGATATCATGAAGCGCCTGACGCAGAAGCGTGCGAGCTCGGTTGTAGTGCCCAAGCTGCTGCTGCTGCTGCGCCCAGATGAGCCGAATTTGAGTGGCATCGATACATCGATGACTCCGCTCACTTTGGACGAGCTGCCGTTCCAGATGGACTGTCAGCCCTGCCAGTTCGCGCCCCAACGCCACATGCGCCAGCAGAGTCATCATCCAGAGCGCTTCAGGTACGTCGGGCGACAGGGCCGAGAGCGGCACACCCACTTGCTGGTGCACATCCCAGCCATCCAGCGGACGCCCAAGACGTATCCAGCGATAGATCTGCCAAAACGCGACCTGGCCCCTGAAGCCGATCGCATAGGCCTGCGCATGGCGTCTCCAGATCGCTGTCTCCTCCTCACGCTGCACTTCCGTCACGGTGACTGGTTTGCCTGACGCCATCTCACACAGCTGCAGACAGACGCTCGCCCGCAGGGCCGGCAGCGCATCGCCGCGCATGCGAGCATCGACGAGGGCACGCTGAAAGCAGACAGCCGCTGCCTCGGGATGATCCGACCAATAGTGCACCTCGCCTGCCAGAAAATCGAAAAATTCTCGCTCTTCAAACGCCGGATACTGCTGAGCGCCGACGATCTGGTGCGCTTGTTCACAGGCCGCCAGCGCAGCCTGCGCATCGCCGAGCATTGCATGGTATTCCGCTTGCCAGCCAATGACAAGCAACTTCCCAATCTCATAGCCTGCGGCCACAAACGCTGCTGCCGCTGCAGCAGCATGTTCGGCAATCGGCGCGCCAGCAGGATGGGTGCTGCGCGCAACCACTGCGGCCATCCAACACCAGCCGCGCGCCAGCGCGCTTTCTGGCGCCAGACG
>JAGWYN010000023.1 GCA_018969295.1 Chloroflexota bacterium
CGAACAGTTGGTCCAACGCCGTCATCTGGGTACAACCAGTCTGGCCGGTGAAATCGCCAGCAACGACGGCTATCTGCTCAAAAATTATCAGACCTACGGCATTCCGGTGCTCGGGATTGAACCGGCCCGCAACATTGCAGCGAAAGCCCAGGCCGATGGGATCCGTACCCTCAACCGTTTTTTTGATGCCGACGTCGGAGCTGAACTGGCAGCTGCCGGTGAACAGGCCGACGTCATCCATGCCAACAATGTGCTCGCCCATGTCGCAGACCTGCATGGGGTTGTCTCCGGTCTTCGCCGGTGGCTCAAAGCTGCTGGGGTCGCTGTCATCGAAGCCCCCTATCTCAAAGACACGATCGACCAGACAGAGTTCGACCAGATCTACCATGAACACCTCTGTTATTTTTCGTTGACAGCTCTAAAAACGCTGTTTGCAGACCACGCTCTCAAAATTGTCGATGTCGAGCACTTGCCGATCCATGGTGGTTCGCTGCGCATCTATGTGACGCACGCAGATGCACCAGAAGCTGTCCAACCCAGTGTAGCTGCCTTGCTGGACGAAGAGCGGGAGTGGGGGGTCGCTCGCTTGGACTTTTATCGCAATTTTGGCGCCAAGGTTGCACAATTGAAAACAGATTTGCGCAACTTGCTGGCGGGCATCAAAACCGCTGGCCACCGCATTGTCGTCTACGGAGCATCGGCCAAGGGCAGCACCCTGCTCAACTACTTTGGGCTGGGCCAGGAAACAATCGACTACGTCGTCGATCGCAGCACGGTCAAACAAGGGCTCTATACCCCAGGCACCCATCTGCAGATTGTGCCGCCAGAACGGCTGTTGGCAGACCAGCCCGACTATGTGCTGCTTTTGACCTGGAACTTTGCCGCTGAAATTCTGGAGCAACAAGCTGAATACCGCCGCCGCGGTGGCCGTTTCATTCTTCCCATCCCTACGTTGAAAGTTGTGTAGTCCCTATGCACTTTACCGCCGGAGATTTGGCTGGGGTCTGGGTGATCGACGTAGAGCCGCGCGGCGACCCACGCGGCTTCCTGGCCCGCACCTATTCCGTAGATACCTTTGCAGCCCACGGACTTTGTACTCGATGGGTCCAAACCAGCACAGTCTTTAACCCGCTGGCTGGCACACTGCGTGGGATGCACCTGCAACGTGCTCCCGCTGCAGAAGTCAAAGTGGTACGCTGCACAGCCGGTCGTGTCTACGATGTCATGCTCGATCTGCGCCCCCACTCCCCAACATTCTGTCGTTGGAGCGCAGTCGAACTTTCTGCCGACAACCGGCGTATGGTCTATATCCCCGAAGGTCTGGCGCACGGCATGCAGACTCTGGAACCCGACAGCGAACTTTTCTATATGATGTCTGAATTTTATACACCCGCCGCAGCGACTGGCGTCCGCTGGAACGACCCGGCGTTTGCCATCGAATGGCCGCCGCCCCCAGCTACCGGCCGCGTGATTTCCCCCAAAGACCAAGAATGGCCTGATTTCCATGTCTAAAGTGCTCCTGCTGACAGGGGCAACCGGTCTGATCGGCCGCCACACAATTGCCCCGCTGCTTGCCAGCAACTACCAGATTCACGCAGTGACCAGCCGTCCTATGGCCTACCTGCCAGAACACACCGCGTTGACCTGGCATCTGGCTGACCTGCTCGACCCCAGCCAGATTGGCCCCCTGCTGGGCAACGTCCGTCCCACCCATCTGCTGCACCTGGCCTGGTCTGTGGAAACCGGCAAATTTTGGTCGTCTGCCACCAACCTGGCCTGGGTGGAAGCCTCGCTCCGGCTGTTGCGAACTTTTGTCAGTCACGGCGGTACACGCGTGGTAGGAGCTGGTACCTGCGCTGAATATGCATGGAACCTGTCAGAATGCTGTACCCCCCAGACCCCCTTGCAACCCGCAACGCTCTACGGCACAGCCAAGCTGGCCTTGTGGCGCATGGTCGAACAGTTCGCCGAAAACTACCCTTTCAGCGCCGCCTGGGGACGTATTTTTTCACCCTATGGGCCGAATGAACAGCCCCAGCGGCTGGTGGCAGCCACCATCCGCGCGCTGCTGTGCGGCCAAGAAGCCCACTGTTCGCACGGCAGACAGGTGCGCGACTTTTTGTACGCAGCCGATGTCGCCGCTGCTTTTGTCGCACTGCTGGACTCACCCGTCACCGGCGCACTGGATATCGCCTCCGGCGAAGGCCTCCGCGTCGCCGATCTGGTGACGGAAATCGCGGACCAGATCGGCCGGCCCGATCTGGTCCGCCTTGGCACCTTGCCAGCACCAGCCCTTGACCCCCCACAGCTGGTCGGCGACACGACCCGGTTGACCTGTGAAGTTGGCTGGAAACCCCAATTCACCCGTGCTGACGCACTTGCTCAGACCATTACCTGGTGGAGGCACCATCTATGAAAATCACGATCGACACCGACCAGCAATCCCTGCAGCTGCACGACAAAGAACAGCAGCTGCCCCTTTACTCAACCGCCGCATTCGAGGCCCTTTCGGCACTTTGGCTCAAGGTGGGCTGGAATCAAAAGTACGTCTACACCTTCAGTTGGATGGGACGCCCAATCATTCAACTCCCCGAAGACCTGATTCGCGTCCAAGAAGTCATCTACCAACTGCGCCCCAATGTGATTGTCGAAACTGGGGTCGCTCATGGCGGATCGTTGATCTTTTACGCCAGTCTGCTGCGCGCGATGGGGCTGACCCACAGCCGCGTCGTTGGCGTCGATATCGAGATTCGTCCGCACAACCGGCACGCCATCGAACAACATGAATTGTACCCGGCCATCACGTTGATCGAAGGCAACTCGACCGCCCCAGCTGTCGTCGCTCAGGTGCGTGCCTGTATCCCATCGGACGCTACAGTCCTTGTGCTGCTGGATTCCAACCACTCGTATACCCATGTCCGCGCCGAACTGGAAGCCTACCACCCGTTGGTTTCCCCCAATTCATACATCGTCGTCACCGACAGCATCATGCAGGATTTGGCCGACGTCCCGCGCGGTCAGCCTGGCTGGACCCACGACAATCCCAGCAGGGCAGCCCTCGATTTCCTCCAGTTGCATCCTGAGTTCGTGATCGAACAGCCTGCCTGGCCGTTCAATGAAAGTCAGTTGACCCAGAACGTCACCCACTGGCCCAACGCCTGGCTGCGCCGTCTGCCTGCACAAACTCCCTGAAAGGAATCCCCAACGCCATGGCTCAGCACCGACGATACCCAGCGCGTCGTGTCCATGTTCCACACCCCCAAATTCGCCGCATCCAGACCGGACAACGCCTGCGCAGGGCTGGGAATTGAGCCATGGTTCATTTCGTCCCCAAAATATCGTCACACCTCGACTGTTGTATTTTGTAGCAAAGATATTGACACCGCTGCGCCTCTTTTTCCCTTTTTCATCCTGTTTTGGCCAAGGTATTGATAATGCAAGAAATACTGTATCAGCAACCAGCCTTTCCAGTTTTACAAAATCGCGTTTATGACACGCGTGAAGAGGCTATGAATTGCCTCACCGGCAACCTAGAAATCGTTCAGGATACTGAATCTGGGTTGATTTTTAATGCCGCTTTTCAATCTGAATTGATGCAGTACGACGCGAACTACAACAACGAACAGGCCAACAGCCCAGCTTTTCGCAAGCATTTGGAAGAGGTAGCAAACAAAATTGAGTCCCTGCTTGGCAAAAAAAGTTTAGTGGAAGTCGGCTGCGGTAAAGGGGTGTTTCTGGAAATGTTATTGACACGAGGTGCAGATGTCGTGGGATTCGACCCGGCTTATGATGGAGATAATCCAAGGATTGCCAAAAAACTGTTTGAACCAGGTCTTGTTCAATCCGCAAAGGGCTTGATTCTCCGACATGTGCTGGAACATGTTCAGAATCCAGTAGATTTCTTGTTTCAACTGAAAGAGTCTAACGGAGGCAAAGGACTGATTTACATAGAAGTACCCTGTTTCGATTGGATATGTCTGAAACGGGCATGGTTCGACATTTTTTACGAACATGTGAATTACTTTCGCCTGCAAGATTTTTATCGTATGTTCAGCCAGGTAATTGATAGCGGTTATTTTTTTGGCAATCAGTATCTTTATGTAATTGCTGATTTGGCTTCCCTGCGCAAACCCACGGCAGCCCCTGGAGACAGGGTTAGGGTTCCAGTCGATTTTCTCGATTTTTTGAACAGAACAGAACAAAGCAGAACAGAACGGCCGGTGTGCGTTTGGGGTGCAGCGTCAAAGGGCGTGATCTTTTCTCTCTTGCAACAAAGAATGGGTATGAAGATAGATGTCGTGATCGATATAAATCCCCAAAAACAAGGCAAATATTTACCTCTTACCGGTTTGCAGGTTCAGTCGCCCGAAACAGGACTCAAAGGCTTGAATACCAACACCCCCATTTACATTATGAATTCCAACTACTCTGAGGAAATCAAGGTAATGTCAAACAACAAGTTTCGCTATATAGAAATTGACTTGTAGATGTATTTCTGTTTGTTTGCTGAAAAATCTGGCGAAAACGTGAATTGATTGATATGCTCTGTGTGCGTCCCCAGAGTTGACGATTACAGCTGTTCATTCGCTGAAAACAGCTGGAGATTAATAAAATTTTTACCACTGCATACAGTGTGTTGCGTTTGGTTAGACTCACGCTACAATCATTGTATGCGGTCTAATTTTTTGGAATCAATGGCAGAGAGCCAGTTGACCCAGAACGGCACCCACTGGCCCAACACCTGGCTGCGCCGTCTGCCTGTACAGACTTTCTGAAAGGAACACCCAACGCCATGGCTCCGCCACCGCCTTTCTCCAACGCGCCCCCTGGTTCCACACGTTTCATCGTCGTAGTTCCCACGCGCGAACGGTGCGACACCCTGGAATGGACGCTGCAGACCTGTGTCATGCAGGAGTATCCCAACTGCGAAATTGTGGTCAGCGACAATGCCAGCACCGACGATACCCAGCGCGTTGTGTCCATGTTCCGCGACCCCCGAATTCGCTACATCCAGACCGGACAACGCCTGAGCATGGCTAGGAATTGGGAGTTCGCGCTCCGCCATGCCGGAGACGGCTACATCACTTTTTTGGGAGACGACGATGGGCTGATGCCCAACGCCCTCTCTGAATTGGATCACCTGTTGCGTAGCCGTGGCATGCCCGAAGCCGTGGCCTGGCGAAAAGCAGAATACGTCTGGCCACAGTTTTGGCTTGAAGCGTTGCGCAACTATCTCTCTGTCCCCCTCGGTACCCACATCGAACGACGTCAGGCACGGGCGATGCTCGAACAGATGGCCACCTGGCAATTTACCTATCTGCAGCTGCCCTGTCTGTACAACAGCTTTGTCGCACGCAGCGCCATCCAGCGTGCGACCGATGGAGACGGCGTTTTTTTTCATTCCTGCATCCCAGACGTGTATTCGGCTATTGCACTGGCCAGTGTCCTCGACGAATACGACTATTCCCATCGTCCTTACACGATCAACGGGGCCTCCAAACACAGCACCGGTGGGGCTCACTTTCTCCAGGGCAACGATGCTCCCAGTGCCAGCAAATTTCTGGCTGAAAATGACATCCCCTTTCACCCTGAACTGGCGATGGCCCCCTGCGCCCCGATTATGGCCGCTGAATCTTTCCTGCAGGTGCGCGACCACCTCCCTCAACGCCGGCATCTGCCCGCCATCGATCTCTCTGCAATGCTGGCTGCCGCCGCCAGCATTGCAACAGGAACTCAGCCGCAGGTCTATAAAAGCATCGCCGAGGCCATCCACATCATCGGCGAAAAAAACCGCTTGAGCGAGCTGGCAGAGCAGCTGCTGGCCCGCTATCCCAATCAACCTGCCACCCACAGCGAACTGGTGACAGGCTACCGGTTGCCCGTTCAGACCCTCTTCTTGTTCGCCAATGAGCTGGGGGTCGCCAATATCTATGATGCAGCGATAGCCTGTAAAACGATCATGGCCCTCTCCCAAGACAACCCCTTCGGCCCGCGCAACCTGCTCCAGACCAACCTCAGCCTGGCCCCCGTCTACTGGGAGAGGGCCAAGGCACGCCTGCAGCGCCGTCTGGCCCTACGCCCCAGCAAACGCTGAACCGGCAGGACAGGCTCACCATGCAGACAATTCTTTTCAACGACAACCTCATCTCCGTCCGCGCACAACGCGGCATCGCCCGGTACTTCGGCAAAATTGTCGAAGGGGCAGGGCGCCTGCTGGGCCCTGCCGCATCGGTCTGCTCACCCGAAAGCTGGGCCTACGGACAGGCCCGCCATCTCCCTTCGCTGCGCTTCAAGGGCAGCTGGCGCTTTGGGCTGCAAGACAAAATTGCCGCGCTGGCCGCCGCTGCCCTGCACCCTGCTGTCATCTTCCACGCTTATTACGGCGATGTCAACACACGCACAGCCCACGTCTACCCAGTCTACGACATGCTGCACGAATGGAGCGCCCCCGCCAATCACCCCTTTATCGCCCAAAAACGACGCTGTCTCCAACGGGCAGCTGCACTGCTGCCGATCAGCGAACATTCGGCCAAGGATCTGCGACACTTCTACCCCGACCTCGACCCAACCCGAATTCATCCCATCCCACTCGGCGTCGACAGCTCGTTCTTTGTCGACTCCCCCCCACCTGCGTTGGAAGCCAGGCCCTATTTTCTTTATGTGGGCCATCGCACCCCCTACAAAAATTTTTACGCGCTGCTCGAAGCCTTTGGTCGCTCCCAGCTGGCGCGGGAGTTTGACCTCAAAGTGCTTTCCCCGCTGCAGGGTTTTTCCAGCGAAGAGCAGGCCTGCATGCAACACTACGCCATCACACAGCAGGTCCAGCTCCTCCTCTCCCCACCAGACACCGTGTTGCGCCAACATTATGCCGGCGCATTTGCCTTTGTCTACCCCTCACGCTACGAGGGCTTTGGACTCCCCATCCTCGAAGCCTTCGCCAGCAGAACCCTGGTCTGCACCTCCAATCTCTCTTCGATGCCAGAACTGGGCGGGACGGCGGCTCTGTATTTTGACCCGCAGTCGGTGGAGTCGATCGCCGCCTGTCTGCTGCAGGCCGTTGCCCTGACACCCCTAGAGCGCCAGCAGCGGATCGAACAGGGGGTAGAACGGGCACGGTTCTATTCGTGGGAACGCTGTATCCTCCGCACCCTCGCCGTGCTGCGCCACCTGGCTGAACCCGGAGCCTCCCAATGAACCCGTGGGTCGTTTTCGACATGGAGCATCCGCTGGCACGCCAGAACCGCTGTTTTTCTGACAGACCAGGAGGCCCCCCTGCCGACGATTATCTCACCGCCATGACCTATGCGCTGCAGCGTGCCGCCGAATCGCACGGATTTCGCCCCATCACCGCCGACCTCTTCGCAGCCACAGCGACACCCCCTCGCGCTGCATACTTGTTCTCGCATATGACGACCTCGCTGACCCCGGCATTGCTGGCCCAAGGAATCAACCCAACCCTCTGTTTTTCGGTCGAGTCGCCGCTCACTGCGAAACGTTTCTACCACGACCTGCGCCGGCAGGTCGCCCCCTTCCAACAGGCCTATCTCTTCGCCGGAGCCCTGCCCCGGCTGCAAGGGTTGCAGACCGCCGGCCACAGACTGTATATTGCGATGGAAAGCCGCCAGCGCCTGCCCCTGATTCCCTGGAATACACGCCGATTTCTCACCTTGATCAACAGCAACAAACGTGCAGGCAGCATCGCCCCCGGCCTGCCGGCCAGCCAACGTTGGCGATCCGAAGCGCTCTACCAGGGGCTGCGCCTGATCGACCCCCTGCTGCGCGGGCGCGAACTTTATGTCGACCGGCTGGAGGCCATCCACCATTTTGCCCGCTACCCAGATTTTCACCTCTACGGCTATGGCTGGGAACAGCCCGTCCACCACGCCCGCACAGCGATCCAGCAGGCTGTTCGACGCGCCTGGCAGGGAGAGATCGCAGCCGGTATTCGGGCCAAACGCACACTCCTCAGCCACTATCGCTTTGCAATCTGTTTTGAAAATACTGTTTTCCCAGGCTATCTGACCGAAAAGCTCTTCGATTGCCTGCTGGCTGGCTGTATCCCAATCTATTGGGGAGATCCCACCGTGGCTGCCCAGATCCCGTCCGAGCTGTGGATCGACTATCGCCAATTTGCTTCGTTGGCCGAGTTGGATGCATTCTTATGGCAGATCAGCCCGGCAGAAGCCCAGCGCTTTCTGGAAGCAGCCGGAGATTTTCTGGCCAGCCAAGCGTTCGAACCCTATCTGGCCGAAACGTTCGCAGCCCGGCTGCTCCGCCATCTCTGCGCGTGAGGTAGGCCTGTGAGCGACAACAAGAGTGCGTAGCGACGACTGGAATTCGATTGCGAGACGGCACACGTGCGTATTTTTCAAATTTTGGAAGCCAACGCCAACACAGCCATCGCCGCCAACCAGACCTGGCGGCGCAACCTCTATGAGCCCCTGCTCGACCTCGGCCACGAAGTGGTCTTGTTTTCAGCCCAGGACGGCCGACGGGCACTGGCCCACAACGACGCTGCGTTGCGTGCCCGCTTCAGCCAGCAGATGGTGGACACCTTCCGCAGCGAGCATGCCCGCAGACCCTTCGATCTGGTCTTCGCCTATTTGATGGATGGAATGGTCGACCCAGCTGCCATCGACGAGCTGCGCCGGAGCGGTGTGCCTGTGACCAATTTCTCCTGCAACAATATCCACCAGTTCGACCTGGTGGACACGCTTTCACCCCATTTTGATCTCAACTTGCACGCCGAAAAAGAGGCACGGACCAAATTTCTGGCCGTCGGCGCCAATCCGCTCTGGTGGCCGATGGCCTCCAACCCCACTTATTTCAAACCGGTGGCAACCCCACGCAGCCTGGCTGCCAGTTTCGTAGGCGCCAACTACGCGCTGCGCGCCCGCTACCTTGTCCATCTGCTGCAAAACCAGGTGGATGTCCATATCTATGGGCCGGGCTGGCTGAGCGGCGATCTCTCCCGCCAGCGGGCGCTGGCCAAACGGATCTATTTTCTTGGGCTGGCCGCACTGGCCCCTTCTGCCGAGCGCCGCGGCTGGGCATCCGCCAAGCTCGAAGAGCTGGATTTCCGCAGCAGCGTTGCACGCCGTTTCCCCACCCAAGTACACCCGCCAGTCTCCGACGATGAACTGGTGGCCCTGTACAGCCGCAGTCACGTCAGCCTGGGTTTTCTCGAAGTCTACGACGGGCACGACCCGACCCGGCCAGTCACCCAACATCTCCATCTGCGCGAATTCGAAGCCCCAATGTGCGGTGCCCTCTACTGCACCGGCTATCTGGACGAACTGGCCGAACATTTCGAGCCAGACATCGAAGTAGTCGTCTACCGCAGCCCACACGAATTGCTCGACAAAGTCCGCTTTTATCTGGCCAATCCTGCCGCAGCCGAACGCGTGCGCCAGGCTGGGATGCAGCGTGCACGCCAGGAGCATACCTACCACCGCCGATTTCAAAGCCTCTTCCACAGCCTGGGCTTGCAGTGATTCAAGATGCTCACCGTCAGCGTTGTCATCCCTACCTACAATCGGGCTGACCTGCTCGGCTCAGCCATCGACAGCGTGCTGGCACAGCACTGCCCGGCCAGCGAGATCCTCGTCGTCGACGACGGCTCGACCGACACCACTGCCCAGGTCGTCATGGGCTACGGCCACCCGGTACAGTATTTGCAGCTGCCCCACACCGGGCTGCCGGCGGCCACCCGCAACGCCGGTATCCGCGCCGCTACCGGAGATTTGCTCGCTTTTTTGGACTCCGATGACCTTTTTCTGCCCGACAAACTGGCCCTCCAGACCCAGGCCATGGCCCAAATGCCTGAAGCCGGGCTGGTCTACTCGGACGCCCTCTTTTTCCGCACACAGCCAACCGAACCGGTCGGACACGTGCTCGACGGGTTGCCGTCCCCGACAGGCTGGGTGCTGCCCCAACTGCTGGTAGGCAATTTTCTGGCACCACCGGCAGTCCTGGTTCGCCGCACAGCGCTGGAATCGGTCGGTCTTTTCAACGAAGACCCTGACTTTTTTGCTGTCGAAGATTTTGACCTCTGGCTGCGGCTGGCGGAAGCGTTCCCCTTCACCTACATCCCTGGCGACGTCGCTGCGATCCGCCGCCATCCTGGTGGGATCAGCCGCAATACAGCCCGCCTGCGCCAGGGGGTCCTGGCTGTGCTGGCTGCCTTCGACCGCCGTTCTCCTGCAGCCAGCCAACAGTATCGAACCGCACGCCACGAAGCCTACGCGCTGAGCCATGCCGCTCTGGCCACAGCCGAGGCCCACGCCAGATGCTGGCGGCCAGCTGCCCGGCACACCCTGCAAGCGGTCAGCCATCTTGTGCGCCTGCCCGGTCTCGGGCTGCCAGCCCTCCACGCCTGGCGCCACCGCAGCAAACTACGCGGGGACGCCGCCCGATGAACCAGGATCCACGCCCAGGACTTTTGTTGCTGGAAGCCTTGCCCACCCTCGCCGGCGGGCAGACCGTACTGCTCAACCTGCTGCCCGCGCTGACTGACCGCTATCGAGTCAGTATCCTGCTGCCAGGCGAAGGTGAGCTGGCGCAGGCCTGCCGGGCCCAGGGCATAGCTTGTTTCTTTGCCCCGATCGGACGCTACTCGCTGATGCACAAATCGCTGCGCGATCTGGCCGCCTACAGCGCGTTGACCCCCCGCCTGGTCTGGCGCACACTGCGCTTGATCCGCCAGCAGCAGATCGATCTGGTCTATGCCAACAGCGGCCCCACCTTCCTCTGGGGCACACTGGCCGCACAACTGGCTGGATGTCCAATCCTCTGGCACCACCACAACCTGTTTGCCGACGGCAAAACCTTGTTCGCCGTGCGGACAGCCGCACACCTGCCCGCCCTCCGCACGATCGTCTGCGCGTCCCCTGCCGCCCAACAACAGCTGGCAGGGCTGCCCCCCCGGACAATCACCGTTCCCAACGGCGTCAACACCGAACGGTTCTCTCCCAACCCGGCAGCACGCCCCCCCATCCGCAGCGCACTGGGGATTCCAGACAACGCATGGGTGGTCGGTCTGGTCGGCGATCTGATCCCCCTCAAACACCAGGATACCCTGCTGACCGCACTGCCCACGGTGCAACAACAATTTCCACAGACCTGGGCTCTCCTGGTCGGTGAAGCCCGAACCGGCGATGCGCTCAGCCAACGCTATGCCCAGCAGCTTCGACAACTCCCCCAGACACAGGTCAGGCAGATCGGACGGCGCACAGATCTGCCTGACCTGCTCAATGCCCTGGATCTGCTGGTCGTCGCATCGGAACGAGAAACAGGTCCTCTGGTGCTGCTGGAAGCTCTCGCCTGCGGGCTGCCTGTGCTGAGCACACCGGTCGGGCGTGCCCCAGAACTGCTGCCCGCCGATCTCCTCTTTCCCGTGGGGGATTCGGCCGCCTTGGCCGCAGCCCTGAACGCGTGGCTGCCTGCCAGAGAACGTCGAGAAAGTGCTGCACGCCAGCTGCGCCAGCTGGCAGAGCGCGACCTGTCGCTGGCCCATTTCCAAAACGCCCTCCAGCATGTGATCGCAGAAATCCTGCCCTCCCCCCTCCCACAAGAAAGCCGACTCCTATGAATGCCCCCTTTCCCTCCTTTTCAGTGCACCCCAACGCGCTGCGCACCCTGACCGCTGCCATCCTGGTCGGCTTTGCCCTGCTCTACACCGGCTGGATCACCTATGTCATTGCAGCAGACCGCCCGTTGGACTTTTATACCTATCTGCTGGCTGCCGCTGCCTTCGCACAAGGGGAGGACCCGTATACGATGAGCAGTGCAGCACAGGAGATGCTGGCCAGCCAGAAGGGGATCACCCACTTCGCACGCGTCTATCGTTATCCGCCCCACACCGCACTGCTGTTGTTGCCCCTGCTCCAACTCCCCCCACAGGGCGCCGCGCTGGTCTGGGTCACCCTCAATGCGCTGGCTCTGGTCGCCGGCGCCTGGTCTTTGGCCACACTCTACCCCCACCGCTACAGCCGCCCGCTGGCACTGGGGCTGATGCTCTGCTCGGTGCCGCCGCTGGCCACCCTGCTGGCTGGCCAGGTCGTGGGCTTGCTCTACCTCACCACCGTGCTGGGGCTGGTCTGGCTCGCCCGCAACCAGGTGGTGCGCGGGGGCCTGGCACTGGCCATCGGCTCTCTGCTCAAATTGCTCCCCCTCGCGCTCATCCTCTATCTCTTTTGGCGCCAGCAGTGGCGTGCCGGCCTCGTTGCCGCAGGGCTGTTGGGGCTGTTGTTTGTCCTTGCAACCCCACTAGCTGGCCTGGACGGGATGCAGCACTATCTGGCCAGCGCAATTGCCCTGGGAGGGCCTGACACCGTGATCGCCGACCCGGTCAACCAAACCCTCACCGCCTGGGCAGGCAGAAGTTTTGCAGCGCTGAGCAACGACCAGATTGTGCTCGTCGGGCGCATCGCCAGCCTGGCCATTGTCCTGCTGACCGCTGCAGTCTGTGTGCCGTCGGGCACGTCGCACAGCTTTCTGGTGCGCGAAGCCGCACTGATCGTGGCTGCACTGCAGATGATTGCTCCCTTCACCTGGTATCTGCAGCTGGTGATGCTGCACATTCCACTCTTCGTCACGCTGATGACCTTGCTGCCCCAACGCCGCAGAAAAACGATCGCTGCCGTCGGGCTGTTGACCCTGTTCAGCAATCTGCACGGCTTGTTCTGGCGCCCAATCGCCGAGAGCCTCGGCAACGGCTGGTGGATGTCCACCCCCCTGTTTCTGACCCTGCTGCTCTGGGTCTGTCTGGCTACAGACATTGTGACAGAAAAACAGTCCCTGCACAGGAAAACCACGCCCGCTCAACTCTAGATCCACTTCTGCCACAGAATTTGTTTTCTGCCAGTTCGGGTCCATTCCAATTTTGTGGTATGCTGTTCCCAATATTTTGGGCGATCCCCTCCAACCATCCTACAGAACGAGCAGGTGGAACAAAATCATGAGCACAGTGAGTCTGGTCACCGGCGGTGCCGGTTTTATTGGTTCCCACGTCGTCGACGAACTCATCGCCCTCGGCCACCAGGTCTTGATCCTCGACGATCTCAGCGGCGGTTTTCGCAGAAATATACACCCCGCAGCCCAGTGGATCGAAGGCAGTATCACCGATGTGGCCCTGGTCAACCGCCTGTTCGACCTGCATCGCATCGACTATGTCTACCACCTGGCCGCCTACGCCGCCGAGGGGCTCAGCCATTTCATCAAACGGTACAACTACACCAACAACCTGCTCGGCAGCGTCAACCTGATCAACGCCGCAGTCAACCATGCCGTCAAATGCTTTGTCTTCACCTCCTCCATCGCCGTGTACGGCACAGCTCAGCTGCCTATGCACGAAGAAACCCTCCCCCAGCCTGAAGATCCGTACGGCATCGCCAAATATGCAGTCGAACTCGATCTGGCAGAAAGCCAGGCCATGTTTGGCCTGCCTTATGTCATCTTTCGCCCCCACAATGTCTACGGCGAACGCCAGAACCTCAGCGATACCTACCGCAACGTGATCGGGATTTTTATCCGCCGCGCCATGCAAGGCCTGCCGCTGACCATCTTTGGGGATGGCGAACAGACCCGCGCCTTCACCCATGTCGACGATGTGGCGCCGATCTTGGCACGCTGCGTCGAACGCCCTGCGGCCTACAACCAGGTTTTCAACATCGGCGCCGATGAGCACTGTTCTGTCAACCAGATCGCCCAGCTGGTCGCAGCGGCTCTCGACCGCCCCTGCCAGATCACCCATCTGCCCCAACGCCACGAAGTCCTGCATGCCTACGCCAGCCATACCCGGGTACAGACCTATTTTGGGGACTTGCAGCGCCACATCGGCCTTGAACAGGGCATTCGCCGGATGGCGGTCTGGGCCCAGACCCTCCAGCCGGGTCTCTCGAAACCGTTTGCCGGCATTGAAGTGCACAAAGCGTTGCCCCCTTCCTGGGCCGCCTTGGACGCCTCCACCCTGCGCCAAGCCACACCTTGAGAGGAATTTCGGGATGTACCACGGGTTTACAGTCAGTGTCGTTTTCCCAGCCTACAACGAGGCACCCTACATCCGCAGGGCGGTGGAAGATTTCCTGGCCAGCGGTGTCGTCGACGAAATCATCGTTGTCGACAACAACTCCCAAGATGCTACCGCCCAGGAAGCCAGCCGTGCAGGCGCACGGGTCGTCACCGAAACACACCAAGGGTACGGCCATGCCCTGCGTCGCGGGCTGCGCGAGGCAACCGGGGATCTGATCATCCTGGCCGAGCCAGACGGCACCTTTGTCGGCAAAGATGTGTTCAAATTGCTCGCCTATGCCGACGATTTTGAAATGGTCTGCGGCACCCGCACCACCCCCGAACTGATCTGGGAGGGCGCCAATATGGGATGGCTTCTCCGCCAGGGCAACTGGATCGTGGCAAAGCTGCTCATGCTGCTCTACAACACCCCTTCGCTCAGCGACTGCGGCTGCACAATGCGGTTGATTCATCGCAAAGCGCTGGACCGCTTCCAAACCCAGCTGACTGTCGGAGGGTCCCACTTTTTGCCCGAGATGGTCATCCTGGCCCGCAAGCACAATCTTCGCTTCATCGAAATCCCGGTCAGCTATCGGGGCAGGGTCGGCGAATCCAAAATCACAGGCAACCTTAAAGGGGTCCTGCGTACCGGGACACGCATGATCTGGCTCATCCTCCGCTGTCGCTTCTAAATGCGCTTGCCAAAGCCCGATCGAGTGAGCAGTGTGTTGCTGATGAAGACGCTTCGCCAATCTCCTGTCGTTGGATTGACCCTTCTGGGGACACTCCTTTTTCAAATTGTCACCTTCTGGGCGCTGCAGTGGCAGCCGCTCACCGCCGATGAAGGGGAGTTTATGCTGGCAGCCCTCGACTGGCCGGCCCGCCGCTCGCTCATCCCACATCCACAGCTGTACGTGCACGCGCTGCAAGCTGCGTTTTTGCTGTGGGGTGAATCGGTGACGGCAGCACGCATGGTCAATCTGCTGGCCAATCTGGCCACCACCCTCCTGCTGCTGCCGCTGACAGCCTCGGTGCTGCGCCGCCAACTGCCCCCAGACCGCATCCCACATGCTCAGATCAGTGCACTCCTGCTCTGGGCCGTCTGCCCCCTGGTCATCCAGAACCAGATGCTGCTCGATATCGACAACGGCATCCTGACCACGGCGCTGACCGGCACACTGCTGCTCTGGTATGCTCTGGAACCCACTCGCCCCCTCTTGCGTACGGCAGCAACCGGGGCCGGCTTTGCCCTGGCCCTTTGGAGCAAACTGCCGACCCCCCCGATGCTGATGGCAGGGATGGTGCTTTTTTACCTGCTGCAGCGCAGAGGAGTGCAGGCAGCGCAGGCGGCTGTGGCAGCTGCCTGCGGCATTGCGCTCTTTCTGTTCACCCATCTGCTTTATTCCCACTGGACAGGATACACACTCGGCCAGGCAGCCTCCGGGCTGGCTGGCCGCACCGCCACAGCAGAAAGTGCCCTGGCCACGGTGCCCAGTGTCGCCCTGCAGTCGACCGGTGTATTTCTTTTCTGGATCACGCTGCCGTTGGCTTTGTTGGCCCTGCTTGCGGTTGCCCGCACACTGCACAATTTTCAGCGCAGCCAGCTGCAGGAAGTCGATTTGCTGGTATTGTTGGTCGCAGGCATCGCCCTGTTTTACGGAACTTTGATTGTGCCTGCCTGGGGCTACCCACGCTATCACACCCCAGGCTATGCACTGTTGTGCGTTGTGGCCGGCAGCACCGTGGCGTCCGCCGGACTCACAGCCACCCGGCGGACGCTCCTGACCTTCGGGCTCGTGCTGGCTGGCGCGCTGCTGGCCCAGCTCTTTACCCTCGGAGATCCCCTCTATGTACTCTATCGCGCCACCTTTGAAACCGTGCAGCTGAACGAACGCCTGGCTGTGGCCGCGCCTCCCGCCCTGATCCAGCTGGCCATCCTGGCTGGAGGAGTGGGGACAGCCACCCTGCTTTTGCGGGGAACCCTCCTCCCCCTTGCCAGCCGTCTCTGCCTGGCCCTCTTTGCCCTGACGCTGGGGCTTTTCATCGCCACCCACTGGGCTCAGCTGCGCGCCGACTACAGCACACGCTATCGATATACCTATCTCTATGCAGACCGCCAGCGCGCCATCGAGTATGTTAATCAAAACGTGCCGGACGATGGCTTTCTGTTGGCGGACAAAGACATCTTGTGGTACGCCACTCGGCCGGGTGAACCGATCTACCCCTATTTGCAGCCGACTGCCTTTGTGGCGCGGCTGCAAGCCGGACATGTCGACGCACTGGTCTGGGCCGAAAAAGAATGGCTCAAATCGGGGATCAAAAATGACCCCCAAAGCCTGCACCTGCTCAAAGCCTGTTTTGAAGTCAAACAGTTTGGAATCTTTTTTGTGGCAATGCGCACTGATTCATGTTCTGTCCTGCCCTGAAAGCTGCCAGGAGTCCCCACCCTATGCGTGTTCTCTACCTCTACAAAGACTACTCTCCGGTGCTGGGCGGGATCGAAAATCATATCAGACAGCTGGCTCAAGGGCTGCGCGAGCGAGGGATCGAGACCCAGGTTCTTGTCACCAACACGGTCAACCGCTCGACAACAGAATGGATCGACGGAGTTCCAGTCTGCAAAACTGCGCGCCAGCTCAACATCTCCTCCGCCCCGGTCAGCCTGCCCTTTTTCCCGGCCGTCTACCGTCTGGAAGCAGCCGTCGACCTGGCCCACCTGCACATGCCCTATCCACCCGGCGAACTGGCGCACCTGTTGCTGGGCCGCAGCCGACAGACGGTGGTCACCTACCACAGCGACATTGTTCGCCAACGTGTGCTGGGTGCACTCTATCGCCCCTTTCTCTGGCAGGTGTTGAAACGGGCAGCCCTGATTTCTGTCTCCAATCCGGTCTACATCCAGGATTCTCCGTTTCTGCGCCGCTATGCAGAAAAATGCCGTGTGGTTCATTTTGGGGTGGACTTTGCCCGCTTTGCCGCGACGCCAGCAGTGCAGCAACAGGCGGCTGCATGGCAAGCACGTTCTCTCGGCGCGCCGCTGATTCTCTTTGTCGGCCGTCTGCGCCATTACAAAGGAGTCGATGTGCTGATCTCGGCGCTGCAGCGGCTTCCCGACGCCCGGGCCCTGGTCGTCGGCATCGGCCCGATGGAGCAGACATGGCGCAGCCAGGCGCAAGCCCTGGGAGTCGCCGATCGTGTCACCTTTCTGGGAGAGATCTCCGATGCGGAGCTGGTCGCCCTCTACCATGCTGCCAGTATCTTTGTCCTGCCCTCCACCAACCGCGCCGAGACCTTGGGGATTGTCCAGCTGGAAGCCATGGCGTGCGGCCTGCCCCTGGTCTGCACTGAACTGGGCACAGGCACATCTTATGTCAATCAAAACGGCCAAACCGGGTGGGTTGTGCCCCCCAATGACGCCGACGCCCTGGCAGCAGCCCTGCGGCGATTGCTGGAGAATCCTGCCCAGCGCGCAGCCATGGGAGCTGCCGGGCGAGAACGGGCGCTCCACCACTTTTCTGTGCAGGCGATGCTGGAGCAGACCCTGGCCTTGTATGCCGAGGCAATGGGCCGATCTCCGTAGCAATCGGGCTGCATCTCTTCCCAATTCTTGACCCACACACCGGGATCGGCTAGCATACCCACTAAATTATACGTGCAAGCAGGACAGTTCAGCATCCGCACGGCTCGCGTGACTCTTTTCAAGGCAGGGAATCCAGCATTCATGGGGAACCGAACCAAACTCGACCAATGGTGTGACGCAATTCTGGAAGCCGGCTGGCTGGCTGCACTGGTGGTTGCGCCGCTCTTTTTCAACGTCTTTTCCAGCCGTGTCTTTGAACCCGATAAAATCAGCCTGGTGCGCAGCATTGCGCTGGCCCTGATCGCAGTCTGGCTGGTTAAGGTGGCCAACGGCGGCTATGCCTGGCTGCCGCTGGCCAACAGCCAGCCCTCTGAACAACCGACCGGTGCCAACTGGAGCGGCTTTGTCAAAAATCCGTTGATCGGGCCTGTGACATTGGTGGTCGTGGCCTTTGCCCTGGCCACTGTTTTCAGCGTTGCTGTCTTTGTCAGCTGGTTTGGCTCCTACCAACGGATGCAGGGCACCTACAGCTTCCTGGCCTATGTGGCGATTGCCGCTTTGACTGCGGCGACCATGCGCCGCCCCGAACAGCTGCGCCGCTTTCAGCACGCTATCATCCTGACCAGCCTGCCCATCGCCATCTATGGAATCATCCAGCACTATGGGCTCGACCCGCTCCCTTGGGGCGGGGATGTACAGACCCGCGTGGCGGCCAATGCGGGCAACCCCATTTTTCTGGCTGCCTATTTGATCATGGCCTTCTTTCTGACCCTGGAACGGGTCTTCACCAGCTTTGTCCGACTGCTGGGGTTGGGACAGAAAGCTGCTGGCCCTCTACAGGATTGGCAATCTTCCCTGGCAGGCGGTGCCTACCTCTTCGTGCTGCTGGTGCAGACCATCGCCCTGGTCTGGACACAGAGCCGTGGCCCCTGGCTGGGCTGGATCCCGGGCATCTTCCTGTTTGTCTTGCTGGCCGTGAGCACCGTGCGCCCACGCTATTTTCGTACGCTGCTCAGCCTGGCTTTGGCAGGAACGCTGGGGCTGGTGCTGCTTGTCCTGGCCGCCAATTTTATTCCTGCCTTCCAGTTTCTGCAGCAGACCCCGTACGTTGGACGCTTTGTCAATGTCTTTGAAACAGAAAGCGGCACCGGCAAAGTACGCCAGTTGATCTGGGGAGGAGCTGCCGAAATGCTCCTGCCCCACGAACCGCTCACGTTTCCAGACGGCAGCCAGGATGGGGTCAACGTGCTGCGCCCACTCATCGGCTATGGACCTGAAGCCATGTGGGTCGCATTCAATCCCTTCTACCCCCCCGAACTGGCCCATGTCGAAGCGCGCAACGCCAGCCCGGACCGCTCGCACAACGAGGCCTGGGACAGCATCGTCATCACCGGGCTGCTCGGCTTTGTCGGCTACATCGCCCTGTTTGTGACGATCTTTTACTGGTCGCTGCGCTGGCTGGGGCTGATCACCGGGCGCCGCGACACCCTGCTCTATGCGCTCCTGGTCGCCGGCTTCGGCATCGCCGGTTCGCTGGGGCTGATGGCCGCCGACGGCTGGCAACTGCGCATGGCCGGGTTGGGCCTGCCCTTCGGCATCATCACCGGCTTCGGCAGCTACACGGCACTGGCAGCCTTCCTGCACGCTGGGGTCAAGCCCGATCGCAGCGACCTGCCACGGCTGATGATCATCATCGCCCTGCTCACCGCTGTCGTAGCCCATTATCTGGAGATTCACTTCGGGATCGCGATCGGGGCGACCCGCACACACTTCTGGATCCTGATTGCCGTGCTGATGCTGGTCGGCATGCGCCTGCTGCCGGTCCTCCAGAACACGCCGACAGTCAACACTGAAAGCGACTCCCCTGCGGCCGAGAGCCCCGCCCCCCCCGCCCGGCGCGGCAAGGCCACCTCCCCCCCACCCAGCCGACGCGCTGCCCAGACGCGGGGAGCCTCCCTCGGACGGCTGCCACGCACCGTGTTGACCGACGTCCTGATCTTTCTGACCTTCGTCTACATCTATCTGACCAATGCAGCGGGTCTGACCGATTCTTCCCGCATCCTAAGCGACAGCATCTTCGTCGACCCCAAAACCGGCAGCACAGGTCCAGCCATCTTCTTTCTCATGCTCTTTACCTGGCTGGTAGCCGCAGTGCTCGGGCTGGCAGAAGAATCGCTGGCACAGCACCGGCCACCCCGCATCGGCTGGTGGCTGACCGGGATAGGGCTGCACGCTGCGGTCGTCTGGGGTGCCTGGCTGGTCTATGGGCTGATCCAGGCGGCCCGGCTGGCCCCTATCCCCCCCCCACAGGGGATCACCAACCAGGATTTTTTGAATCTCCAGCTGGAACGGGTCGGCGGCCACTTTGGTTTCTTCACCTTCGTCCTGATCGCCTGGATGCTGGCCGCAGGCACCTTCTACGCCTGGCCAGCCCTGCGCGCCCGCGGGCTGCCCGCCGCTGGCAGGATCTGGGGGGCAGCGGCCACAGGCGTCGCTGCCAGCGCTCTGGCCATCTTCTTGATCTACACGGTCAACGTCAATCTGGTCAAAGCCGATATTGTCTACAAACAAGGGCAGCAGTTCGACAGCCAGGCCAACTGGCTGAGCAGCGTCGAGCTCTACAGACGTGCGCTGGCCACCCGCGCCACCGAAGACCATTACATGCTCTTTCTAGGACGGGGGTTGCTCGAACAGGCCAAACTCTCCCCAGTCGAAGGGACAGCGACCCTCCCCGCTGCGCTGACCCTGGCGGATGTGCTTGACTTGACCCCTGACACGGTCTCCCAACTCGGACGCAACGACCTGCTGCGAGCCGCGGAGACCGTCCTCTTGGAGGCCCAGCGGGTCAACTCCCTCAACACCGACCACACCGCCAATCTGGCGCGCCTCTACCGCACCTGGGCCGACCTGGACGGTGCAGAGCCGACTGTTCGCCAGCAGTGGCTGGACCGCAGCATTCTCCTGTACGACACAGCCATCACCCTCAGCCCGAATGCCGCCCACCTCTGGAACGAACGGGGCAATGCCCTGCTGGCAGCCGGCAAGAACGAAGAGGCGCTGGCCTCCTTCGAACAGAGCCTCAGCCTGGACACGCTCTTCGACCAGACCTATCTGCTCCTGGCCGACTACCTCGAACGCAACGGCCAGATCGACCGCCTGAAAGAAGTGCTCGGCCAGGGCATTCAAGCCTTCACAGAACGGGGCAACGCCCCGGCAGCAGGCCAGCTGCTCAGCTATCTGGGCGTCGTCGAAGCCAGGCAGGGCAACCTGGAGGGGGCTGAAGCAGCCAACCGCCAGCTGCTGGAGCTCCTGCCCGACAACCTGCAGGCGCTGCGCAATCTCGCCATTCTCCGGCGCGACCAGAACGATCTCGAACAGGCCATGGATTTCACCCGCCGGGCCATCGCTGTTGCGACCACGCCTGAGGATCTGGCCGGACTGCACCAGCTGGCAGCCGAACTCTTCCAGCGCCAGAACAACAGCGAAGGGATGCTGGCCGAGATGGAGATGGTTCGTCAGTTCCTTCCCAACGACATCAACACGCTGCGCACGCTCAGCTCGCTTTACACAGCGACAGGAAACTCTGCCAAAATGCTCGAAATTGCCCAGGCCTTGATGGGGTTGGAGCCCTCCAATTTCCAGTATATGCTGGAAGCAGCCATTGCCCTGCTGCGTCTTGAACGGCGCAGCGAAGCCCTGGCACTTCTGCAGCAGGCCAAGACACTCGCCCCCCCCGACCAGCAGCCCACCATCGACGCACTGATCGCCCAGGCCAATGGATAACCGACCGACCATGCTGGATACCCTGCCACTGACCGCATTTTTGTTGATCGGAGCCAGCGCGCTGCTGCTGGCCATCGGTGTGGTGCCGCTGATGCGACAGCTCGCCCTGCAAACCGGGACCGTCGATCGGCCTGCCGCACGCAAAATTCACAGTGCCCCCGTGCCCCTGCTGGGGGGGGCCGCCATCTACCTTACCTTCATCCTGGTCCTGTTTTTCTTCGGGGATCGCGACTACATCAACGAGGCGATCGGCATCTTTGTCGGTGCCTCGTTCATGAGTTTCATGGGCATCATCGACGACCGCTGGGGACTGGGCAGCTATGTCAAACTGGCGGGCCAGCTGGGCGCTGCAGCGATCTTGATCTACTCGGGGGTCAAAGTCCAGCTCTTTGACAGCTGGCTCGACATCGCTGTCACCCTGGTCTGGGTGGTCGGCATCACCAATGCCCTCAATCTGCTCGACAACATGGATGGTCTGAGCGGCGGGGTGGCCATGATTGCAGCAATCTTTTTCACCCTGCTGGCCGCCATGAGCAAACAGTATCTGGTCGGTGTGCTGGCCGCAGCGCTGGCCGGAGCCTGCGCCGGTTTCCTCATTTACAATTGGAACCCGGCCCACATCTTCATGGGCGACGCCGGCAGCCTCTTTCTCGGCTTCATGCTGGCCGCCGTCGCCATCAAACTGCGCTTCCCCAGCAACAGCACCACTGTCACCTGGATGATCCCGGTCCTGGTGCTGGGCCTGCCCCTCTTCGACACGCTGCTCGTCTTTGTCAGCCGGCTGCGCCGCGGCAAAAACCCGCTGACCACCCCCGGCAAAGACCACGTCAGCCACCGGCTGGCCTCTCTGCTCTCCAGCCGGCGAGAGGCAGTGCTCGTCTGCTACCTGATCGGCTGCGGTTTTGGCCTGGCAGCCATCTTTGTCTCCCAAGCCTCCTGGCTCGAAGCGCTCTTCGTGGCCACCAGCCTTGTCCTCCTCGGGCTGTACGGGCTGTGGCGCCTGGAATTCCAGAATGGCGGCGTGCGCCCCACATGAACACGCCGCGCAAACAGGTCCTCATCTACACCGACGGCGGCTGCGACCCCAACCCAGGGCCCGGCGGCTACGGGGTCGTCTTGCTCTACGGCCCCCACCGCAAAGAGCTCGCCAACGGCTACCGCCGCACCACCAACAACCGCATGGAAATCATGGCTGCGATCGCCGGGCTGGAGCTGCTCAAAACCCCCTGCGAGGTGACACTCTTCAGCGACTCTGAATACCTGGTCAACGCCATGCGCAAAGGCTGGGCCAGCCGCTGGCGCGCCAACCAGTGGCGCCGCACCGACAGACAGCCTGCCGCCAACCCAGATCTCTGGGAAACGCTGCTGCAGCTGTGCGAACGCCATACCGTCACCTTTGAATGGCTCAAAGGCCATGCAGGGGATGTCGAGAACGAACGGTGCGACCAGCTGGCAATGGCGGCTCGCCTGAAAAATAATCTTCTCCCTGACCCCGGTTACCCAGAAGGGGGGGGTTGAATCTTCTCGCATTGTGCGCTATGCTGTAAAGAGACAAATTACTCATCAGGAGGCATGTGTGAACATTCGATTGGATAAATTCACCCTTGTGGTTCTGGCTGTGGTAGGAATTCTGGCGTTGACCGCCGTGATCCTGGTCAACCGCAGCGGAAACAGTGATGAGCTGCAAACGTATCGCACCGAAGATGTGCCAGAGACCCCGGTCTACAACGCATTTTTGGCCTTCCGCAAAGGGGACATTGCAACCGCCCGCGCCCAGTACAGCAGCCGGGTGCTGGAAGAGGTCGCCGGAGAAGCCGGCTATGGCCCGCTGCGCGGGGAGAGCTACCTGTCCGACGAAACCGCACGGCGCCTGCGCGTTCTGCAGGTAAATCCAGACCCGCAGGACGCCCAACGAGCCTATGTGACGGTTGCTATCGACATGTACGCGACCGGAGGGCTCTTCGAAGGGGGCTCGACCTGGTCCTCAGAGCGCACGGTCGAGGTGATCCGGGAAAATGAAACCTGGAAGATCAACGCGCAGGAATACTTCTACTGAGCGGAGATGGCTACAATGCAAGCGACCGATTCTATCCAACGACCCAAAGTGCACCGGCTGGCTGCCGTACGCCGGTTTTACGTCTACCTGGTCGCCTTTGTCAGCCAGATCTTTGTGCTGGTCGGCGTGATCGATCTGATCGATCTGATCGGCCGGATGTGGCTGCAGAGCGGCGGCATCCTGCAAGGCACCTTTGTGCGCAGCGCCACTGCCCGCTCGATCGGGATGCTGGCGGTGGCAACGCCCCTCTTTCTGGTGCACTGGTGGCTCGGCCAGCGTTTCCGCGAGGATCCCCCCGAGCGTGCTTCTGTGCTGCGCAAGCTCTTTCTGTACGGGTCGACCGCAGTCAGCCTGGGGCTGCTGCTCGCCAATCTCTATCCAATCATCCGAGACCTGACCTGGCTGATCGCCGGTGTCCCGGTGCGGTCGGTCGAGCTCTGGCCGAGTGGATGGCTGACCTGGGGGAGCACAGCCGGAATCGGAGCTGGATTGCTTGGATACTGGCACCGTGTTCTTATGGCGGACGGAGACCAGGGGCGCGAGCAGAGAGGGGCCCGTTTTGTCCGTCAGCTCTTCTTGCTCGCGGCAGGCCTGTTTGGCCTGGGGCTGGCCGTGTGGGGCGCACGCACCCTGATCCAGCTGGGCCTGCAGGTTGCCGTGGATCGGTGGAGCGGCGCCCTCGACCAGGACTGGTGGCATCTGCCATTTGGGGGAGCCTTCAGCCAGCTGCTGGTTGGGGGCTGGCTCTGGCGGGTCAACTGGCAGCAGTGGCGGCAGATGATCGACGTCGACCGCCACGAGGGACAGGCCGCGCTGCGCCGCATCTACCTCTACCTGAGTGTTTTCAGCGGGGCAGCGCTGGCGTTGACGCCGGCGGCGCTGTTGCTGCGCGAGGCGTTGTTGATGGCGCTGGGCAGCGGCGGAGGAACGCTCGCCGAACTGCTGGAGCGCATGGTCGAACCGACCTCCTTCATCCCGATCGGGGTGCTCGTGTGGGGGGGGCACTGGGCACTGCTGCGCAGAGAGACCGACGCGTACGGAGACAGCGGGCAGAGCGCCATGGTGCGCCGGCTCTACGCGTACCTGGTGGCCGCCATCGGGCTGGCACTGCTCTGGACGGGCGCAGTACAGGTCATCCATGCCTTGTTGGGCAGTTGGTTGACCGGAGACCTCTGGGACGACCCGTTGGCCACAGGGCTGTCGCTGCTGGCCATAGGAGCCCCGGTCTGGACCATTTTTTGGCGCCGCGTACAGTCGATCGCAGAGGCGGCCGAAGGCACACAGGAACGCGATTCCTGGCCGCGCAAAGTCTACCTCTACGGTGTCGCCCTGGTCGGAGCCCTGGTACTGCTCAGCACGCTGGCCCAGGCCCTCTACCGGGTGCTGCTCACACTGCTGGGCGAGCCCGATCTGGCTTTTTCCTCCAATGAACTGGCCTACCAGCTGGCAGACAGCGCCATCGCCGCTGTCCTCTGGAGCATCCATCTGTGGGCGCTGCGCGCGGATGGCCGCTTCGAGAAACCACCCCAAGTTGTTGAAGCACCTGACCCACACGCTGCACTGCAGGTACGGATTGCCCTGCTGGAACAGGAACTCAACAGCGCCCGGGCAGAACTGACAGCGCTGGAACAGAGGCGGGCGTCTAGCTGAACTGGGCCAGCCGGGCAGCTGGCGGTCTCCCTTTGATTACGGCGTATATTGTTCCAGTTCGAGGGTCGCACGATTGCGCCCGTCGGTGTACTTGATCAGCGGATAAGGGGCATTCTGCGCCACCCACAGCCGGCTGACCGTATCGCCGGTATCGAGCAGGATGACCCAGGTGTCGTACAGACCGGCCGCGACCGGGAGCGATTCGTCCCCCACAACCCGAACCGTCACTCTTTCCAAGGTGCCGGCGACCGGCAAAAACGAATTCAGCTGGGTGGCGTAGCCGCGCGCCAGGGGAAGCGCCCGCACGAGCATCGGGATGGTCACCGCCTCCCGCACATCGCTTGGGATTTCGATGCGCTGGGTGGTCGCGACATCAGCTCGCGTGGTCAACACCAGGTCGACAGCTGGGCCAGCATACTGAGCGTCCACCGTCTCTGTCCCTGCGGTGCTGGACCGTTCCAACAACGAAGCTTGGGGCCGAAAGCCAGCCTCAAAAAATTTGACAGTGATCGTCTCCTGCCCGTCCTGCGCCTGGGTCTGACGCAGCAGGGACCAGAGGCGCTCCCCAGCGTCGTTCGTTCCAGAGGTCAGGGTGTAGGTCATTGTGCCCGCATACGTTCCGTCACTGTCGGTGAGGCGAAACGTATGGGTCTCCCCTTCTTGCCAAGGAGCTGGATTGAAACGGAGCGCCACAGGAGCCGGCTGGGAACACCCCACCAGGAGCAGCAGGGCCAGCAGAAAAACTGGCCACAGACCAGAGAAGAGACGTATTGGATTCAACATTGCGCATTCCTTTATAATTCTGCTCGCAAAGACTCCACTGGACAGCAGCTTGCTTTTGTACATTATGGCAGCAGAGCCCCAAATCGCCAATCGCCAGCCAGCTGCGGATTCTGGCTGGAGTCGGGCAGAAGACAATATGGCGGCCGGCAGGGTGCCCCGATGGCCCAGCCACCTTGGCACGTGTTGGCCCGAGCGGTTATAATCGGAAGCCATGGGAAAACAACGCCGCGGCTGGAATCCGGCAAACTTTGTGCGCACCACAGAGGGCCAGCTGGTCATCGGTTTTTTTGTCATTCTCTACATCATCGGCGGTGCGCTGATCTGGGTTTACTATGGCGCAGGAGGCGCCATCGCCGGCTGGCTCTGCATCACCGGCGGGCTGGTTTTTTTTCTGCTGCTGTACGGGCTGGTCTCCTTGGTTGGCTGGTGGGCCAACCGCTGACAGGACAACGAAAGGGCAGGGCATGGGACATAAAATTCTGGTCGGGGTCGCCTGGCCATACGTGAACGGTGAAAAGCATATCGGCCAAATCGCCGGGGCCTATCTGCCCCCAGATATCTTTGCCCGGTTTCAGCGAATGGCGGGCAGCGATGTGCTGATGGTGAGCGGTTCAGACACCCACGGCACCCCCATCATGCTCAAGGCAGACGAAGAGGGGCTGCCCTACACCGAGTTCATCGACAAATATCATGGGCTCTTTGTCGACGGCTGTCTCGCTATGGGGCTGACCTTTGACCTGTACACCCACACCGACACAGCCAACCACTGGAATGTCACCCAGCAGATGTTCCTGCGCCACTGGGAGACCGGTTTTGTCTACAAAGATGTGCAGCGCCAGTGGTACGACCCCGTCGCCAAAAAATTTCTGGCCGACCGCTATGTGGAAGGCGAATGCCCCTACTGTGGCTCCACAGACGCGCGCGGGGATCAGTGCGACCGCTGTGGCCGCATTTACGACGCGCTGGAGCTCAAAAAGCCGCGCTCCAAAATCAGCGGCACCACAGCGCTGGAAATCCGTGAGACTGAACATTTCTTCATCGATTTGGCGAAGATGAACGGCCCCCTGCTGGAATGGATCGCCCAAGGCAAGGAACACTGGCGCCCGAATGTGCTCAATTTTACTCGCGGACAGCTTGAACTGCGCGAGCTGCGCGGGCGTGCCATCACCCGCGACCTGGACTGGGGCATCCCCATCCCGGTCGGGGAGTACCCCGACAAACGGATCTACGTCTGGTACGACGCTGTGATAGGCTATCTAAGCGCCGCAGTGGAATGGGCCCATCTGGGGGATGACCCCGAAGCCTGGCGACAATGGTGGGATGCCGACGTCAACCCGGAGGCCCGACTCTACAATTTCATCGGCAAAGACAACATCCCCTTCCACACCATCATCTGGCCCGGCATGCTGATCGGCTACAACGCCGGCGCCACCCACCTGAATCTACCCTACGATGTGCCGGCCAACGAATATCTGAATCTGGGGGGCGACAAATTCAGCACCAGCCGCGGCAATGTGATCGGCTGGAACACCGTGCTGGCCCAGTTCCAGCCTGACGCATGGCGCTATGTCCTCACTGCGCTGGCCCCCGAAACCGCCGATGTCGAGTTCACCTGGCAGGAATTTCAAGACCGAGTCAACAACGAGCTGGTCGCCAACTGGGGCAATCTGGTCAACCGCATGCTAGGCTTTGCCTACAAACGTTTCGAGGGCGCCGTTCCTCTCCCTGGAGAGTTGACCGCCGGCGACCAGGCCCTGCTCGACGAAGTGCGGGCTGGCTTTGACAGCGTCGGCGCCCTCTACGGGACGGTCAAACTCAAAGCAGCCTTGCAGGAAGTCCGAAAGCTCAGCCAGCGGGTCAACCAGTATCTCAACGAAAATGCCCCCTGGAAACTGATCAGCGTCGATGCAGCGCGCGCGGCAACCACGGTCTATGTGGCCCTGCAGGCGATCGACTGGCTCAAAGTGCTGTGGGCGCCGATCCTGCCCCACGCCAGCGAAGCGGTCCATACAATGCTCGGCTACGCCCGCCCGCTCTTTGGGCGCCAGTACACCGAACTGGTCGAGGACAGCCGCGGCCGCCATCGTGTGTTGCGCTACGACCACAGCCCCGCCTGCGGAGTCTGGAAGCCAGGCTGGCTGCCGCCAGGACAGCGGCTGGCCGAGCCCCGAGCCCTCTTTGTCAAGCTGGATGATGCGGCGATGGCAGAAACGTTGGAATAGCCATGCGTCTGCAGCTCCAAGAACCCGCGATGCAAGCTTCTGTGCCAGGGTATCGCCCGATTGCCGCCAGCCTGGACCAATACTACCTCTCCAAGTCTTCGCACCTTGCGCTGCTCCTGGTGCTGTTCGGCTATCTGGTGGCAGCCACACTCTTTGCGGTGGTCACTCCCCCCTGGCAGAACCCCGATGAGCCGGCCCACTACAACAACATTGCGACGATCGCCTCAGGACAGGGGCTGCCGTTCCTCCATCCCGGCGACTACGACCAGGAATACCTCAACGCCCTGGTCAGCGGCGGCTTTCCCCCCCACCTCTCGATCGAGCCGCTGCGCTACGAGGCCTATCAGCCCCCCCTGTATTATGTGGCTGCCGTGCCCGCTTTCCTGCTCGGCGATGGCGACCCGGTGGCGGTGCGCCTCTTCAACGTGCTGCTCGGGGCTGGCAGCTTGCTGCTGTTCTACGCCTGCCTGACCACCGTCTTTCCGACCAAACCGCTGCTCACAGTGGGGGCAGCCGCCTTTGCCGCGTTCCTCCCCATGCACGTGGCCATGAACGCGTCGATCAACAACGATGGGCTGGCCGGGCTGCTGCTGCTGGCCACCCTGCTGGTTCTGCTGCGCTGGATGAAAGAGCACTTTTCTTCCCCCTCAACTACCTTGGCACCGCGCAGCTTGCTGGGGATGGGGCTGCTGCTGGGGTTGGGCATGGCCACCAAAATCTACGCGTATGCACTCCTGCCACTGGCCGCAGGCGCCGTTTTTCTTACCCTCTGGCTGGCCCCCCAAGCCCAGCTCGAGCAGCCTCCCAGCCGACCGACCCGGCAAAGGCTGCTCCAAGGAGTGCAGGCTGTTGCCATCCTGCTGCTCCCCGCACTGCTCCTGGCCAGCCCGCTGTGGGCACGCAACCTTACCCTGTATGGAGCCGGAGATTTTCTGGGACTGCAAGCCCATGATCGCATCGTGGTCGGCCAGCCGATGACCGCCGAGTGGATCGCACGCGAGGGCTGGATGCCCTACCTTGAACGAGGGATGGATTTTACCTTCCGCAGTTTCTGGGGCGTTTTTGGCTGGATGGGGGTGTTTATGGAACCGCGCATCTATGTGCTGCTGCTCGTTTTTAGCGGCACCGTGCTGCTGGGGTTGCTCTGGGCACTTGTCCGTTTTATCTGCGGCCGCCCTGAAACTGACATGGACCGCTATCAGTTCTGGGTGCTCGGGCTCTTTGGCGCCATCCTCCTCGCCGTGCTGGCCAGTTTCCTCTGGTACAACCTCAAATTTGTCCAACACCAGGGCCGCTATTTCTTCTGGGGGCTGCTGCCGATCAGCACCTTTGTGGCCCTGGCCTGGCGCGAGTTGATGCAGCCGCTGCAGGGCAGATTGACCGGCATGCTCGGCGTCGTGCTGGCCGTTGCGCTGGCCATCGCCAACCTGCGTGTCGAAATCCTGGATCGCTGGAGCGTGCTGTTGATCGGCCTGTTCGGGATGACCCTGCTGCTGCAACCTTTCTTTTTGATCGGCGCAGTCGAGAGGGCCGGGCTCAGCCTGCCCTCCCCTGTCGCTCGCCTGCTGGGAGAGACACGCTGGCACCCACTGCTCCAGACGATCCGCCTGCTGATCTGGGCGTTTCCCTTTTTGGCCCTGTTCTTACTCGATCTGCTGATCCCATTTCGCTACATCCTGCCGCAGCTGGGCGGCTGAAAACCACAAACCATGCGTTCTACCACCTTGGCACCGGCACAAGCTCCGATCCGTCGCACAGCGCTGGACATGCTCGCCCTCTCCCTGCTGCTGCTGACATCTGCTCTGTTCCTGCTGCTGGCCGGCTGGGGGCTGTTCCATACCTACCGCATCTACCCTGGAATCCACATCGACGGGGTCGCAGTCGGTGGGTTGACCCGCAGCGAGGCCTATCGGCTGCTCACAGAGACCCGCCTGCCCTTTCCGCTGCCCCCCATCATCCTCGAACATGCAGGAGAGCTGTGGACTTTGCCGACCAGCCAGCTCTCTACCCAGCCAGATTTTCTGGAGACTGTCAACCGTGCCTACCTGTACGGACGCAGCGGGCTGCTGCTGCCCGACCTCTCTGCCCAGCTGACGGCCGGCTGGCGTGGCGTTCACTTTGCATCGCGGCTGAGCCTTCCCCCAGAGCCGTTGACCTCCGCACTCTCTGCCGTCGCTGCCCAGGTGGAACGACCCGGAATCGCCGAACGCCGGATCGGAGGACGCGTGGTCGCTGCCCAGCCTGGGCTGGCCGTCGACATCCCCGCAACTATAGAACAGCTGCGCCAGCAGCTTGCAACAGCTCTTCCCCAAGGAACGCTTCAGGTGCCGATGGTCGTCCGGCCCACAGCCCCCCCAGAACCGGCAGCAGTCACCCAGACCGACGCTGAACCGCTGCTGCTCCGGCTCTCCAACCTCCAGCTGAGCCTGGCGCCAGCCGAAGTGGAGAGGCTGACGCGCACCCCCGCTGCGCTGCGCAGCTACCTGGAAGAGCTGGCAGCCCAGATCGACCAGCGGCCACGCGACGCACGGCTGCGCTTCAACCCTACAACCGGTGCCGTGACCGTGCTCAGCCCCAGCCAGCCAGGCCGCGCCTTGGAGATCGAGGCCAGCCTGCGCGCCTTCACAGAGGCAGCCACCAGCCAGGCCAGCGGGGTGGAGCTCCCGGTGACCCCACTGGCCCCAGCAGTCGATATGAACCGGATCGCCGAAATGGGCCTCCGCGAGCTCGTGATCAGCAGCCAGACCTCCTTTGCCGGAAGCAGCGCCAGCCGCCTCCGCAACGTGGAGGTCGCTGCCCAGCAGTTTGAGGGGGTCGTCCTTCCACCTGGGGAAACCTTCAGCTTCAACGAGATCGTGCGCGATGTCAGTTCAGCCAACGGGTTTGAAGATTCATTGATCATCTGGGGAGACCGCACCGCAGTTGGGGTGGGCGGCGGCGTCTGCCAGGTGAGCACCACCCTCTTTCGCGCCGCCTACGAGGGAGGCTTTCCCATCGTCGAGCGCTACAACCATGGCTATATTGTCGACTGGTACGGCGAACCTGGTCTGGACGCCACCATCTTTACCCCGACCGTCGACTTTCGCTTCCGCAACGACACCGACGCCTATCTCTTGATCGACCCGGAAGTAGACAGCGCCAACGGGATTCTGGTTGTCAACTTTTATGGGACCCGGCCAGCCCGTACAGTGACGCTCGGTGCAGCGCAGATCACAGACCGTATCGAACCAGAAGCGCCGCTGTATACCGTCGACGAAAAGCTGGAACCCGGCCAGAGCCAGCAGGTAGAATGGCAGAAAGCGGGCATGACCGTTGTCATCACCCGCACCATCGTCGAAAACGACATCCCCCGCACCGACACCCTGCGCAGCCAGTACCAACCCTGGCGCGCAGTCTATCTGGTCGGGCCAGGGACACCGATCCCTACACCGGAGCCCAAGGAGGAGGCTCCCTAGCCACGATCTGCTGAAATTTGCAGTTTCTGTTTGAGACACCGGCACATTATGCATGTTTTGTCCGCAGAACCTACGATCCACAGCAATGGGCTGCCAGATTCCCTGCCGACGGCCCCACCCCCATCCTCATCCCCTACGGCGGCGTGCTGGTCTTTCGTGCCGATTCGCCCGGTTGGAAAACGGCAGAATAGACTTATTTTGGACAGAGAACACCAAGAGGACGGCAATGGAGTATCGTGTACTGGGCAAAACCCAGTTGAAAGTTTCTGCCCTCGGCTTTGGCTGCGGTGCAGTCGGCGGAATTTTGGTCAAAGGCAGCCGGCAGGAAATGCTGCGGGCAGTCGCACGTGCGTGCGAGCTTGGCGTCAATTATTTTGATACTGCCCCGCTGTATGGGGACCGTGCCTCTGAGACCAATCTTGGCATTGTGCTCGAAAGCCTGGGCCAAGAGGTCATCGTCGGCACCAAAGTGCGGCTGCGATTGGTCGATCTCGAAAATCTGGAAACAGCCATCACACGGTCGGTAGAATCCAGTTTGAGACGGCTGCGCCGTGAGGCGATCGACCTTCTCCAACTCCACAACTATGCAGGAGAAACACACACAGCTTCCCAAGAATGGTTGAATGCAGAACAGATCGCCCGGACAGTCGATGTGTTCAAAACGCTGCGTGCAAAGGGGCGGATTCGCTTCTGGGGCATCAATGGTCTGGGGGATCCAGCCACGATCCGGCAGCTTCTGTCTACAGAGATCTACACTGCCCAGTTCTGTTTCAACCTGCTCAACCCAACCGCAGGCCTTCCCGTCCCCCCCCATTTTCCCTTTGAAAATTACCAGCAACTGATGGTTCGTGCAGCCCAGGAACAGGTCGGTGTGCTTGCCATCCGGGTTCTGGCAGGCGGGGCCCTCGGCGATCTGGCAGACAGGCCAGCCAACGCAGCGGTGCCGATCGAGCCGATTGCCTCCGGCGGCAGCTTCGACGAAGATCTGCTGCTGGCGCAACAGTTTCGTTTTTTGGTGAAAGAAGGGTATACAAAAACTCTTGCTGAAGCTGCGCTGCGGTTTGCCAGCAGCCTGCCTGCGGTCTCCTCGACCGTGCTTGGGATTTCCACCCTTGAACAGCTTGAGGCGGCAGCCCTTTCCATCCACAAAGGGCCTCTTCCTGCTGAAGTCTATCCACGCCTGGCAGCAATCTGGGAAAATTTTTCTGTGCAGCTGCACAGCACTGGAAACCCTTCCGTCGGGTGAAAAGAAGAGCGTTTTGGGGTGAAAGCCGTTGAAGGGACTCGAACCCTTGACCTGCGCATTACGAGTGCGCCGCTCTACCAGCTGAGCTACAACGGCAATTTGACCCTAAAAAGTATACAGGCAGGGTCTCAATTCAGCAAATACAGGGCCCTGCCAGGGGCACTTCCTATTGTTTGACCCGCGTCACGTACGCACCCTCCCGTGTGGTGTCCACACGCACCACATCTCCTTCCTGGACAAACATCGGCACCTGCGTGCGCAGCCCAGTCTCCAACTCGACTGTCTTGGTAGGGGCATTGGCCGTGTCCCCCTGAATCGCCGCCTCGGCCCAGACCACACGCAGATCCACTGCTGTCGGCAGTTTGATCGACAGCGGCTCCCCCGCGTAACTTTCGATGCTTACCACGGCGTTCTCGAGCAGATAGCCTTTGATGTCGTCCATCAAATCCGGGCCCAGTTCCAACTGTTCGAAGGTCTCCGTGTTCATAAAGTGGTAGACCTCCCCATCCCGGTAAAGATATTGGACGTTGTCTTTGTCAAGCTCGACATCGTTGAGACGCGTGCCGTTGTTGTAGGTCTTCTCGACCGTCGACCCCGTGCGCACGTTGCGCACCTTCAGACGGATCGTCGCCCCTCCCCGAGCCACTTTGATGTGCTGGTATTCCAGGACACGCCAGAGATGGTTCTCTTCTTCGTAAATATCCCCTTTGCGCAGCGTCTGTACTTCCGCCATATAGGTCCTTGTCGATTCCTCGCTCGTTGTTGTAGCTCCAGCCCTCTTGTCGTTCCAGCATTATAGTGGTGCTGGTAAAACGATGGCAAACACTCTTATCTGCCAAAAGCACTGAGCGCCAGCCGCAGCCGCTCTTCGACCGTCATCGCCTCACGCGGCAGCCCCTGGATGGCACGCTGCGCCTCAACAAGGCTGTACCCCAGCGCCACCAGCGCTTCGATCACCTCGGCGTCGACCGCACTGAGCTGGGCCAGCCTCTCGACGCCGGTAGAAGGGGCTTTGACCTTGTCTTTCAACTCCAGCACGATCTTCTCGGCAGTTCGCTTGCCAATCCCTGGGACCCGCGCAATCAGGCTGGCCTCCCCGTTGGCCAGAGCCAGACGCAGTGCATCGGGGGCCAGCGAACTCAACGTGCTGAGCGCCACTTTGGGGCCCACACCGCTCACCGTCAGCAACAATTCAAAGATCGACAGTTCTTCTTCGCTCTCAAACCCATAGAGGGAGAACGAGTCTTCGCGCACCTGCAGATAGGTGTGGAGGGTGGCTGCGCTTCCCTGCAGATGGCGCGCCGCCGTCGGTTCCGTCACAAACACCTTAAAAGCAATTCCGCCGCTCTCCCCCCCTACATCGACGACCAACCAATCCTTCTGCCAAATGGCGACTTGTCCACGCACGATCCGAATCATCAAGAGTGCTCGTTTCGACTGGTTGTGCCGACAGCCCCGTCTCCGCCGCCAGCAGGCTCAGAGCAGCCGGTTGTATTGAATCGTCTGCAGATGACAGATGGCAATCGCCACCCCGTCGGCGGCATCGTCCGGGCTAGGGGGTACAGCCAGATGCAGCAGGTGCATCACCATCTGCTGCACCTGGGCTTTGTCGGCGTTGCCGTAGCCGGCGATCGCCTGTTTCACCTCGGCCGGGGTATATTCGGCGACGGGCAATCCAGCCAACGCAGCTCCCAGCAGCACAGCCCCCCGTGCCTGCCCGACAGACAACGCAGTCGTGACATTGCGCCCAAAAAACAACTTCTCGACTGCCACTTCATCGGGCACAAATTCGGCCAACAACCGCTGCAAATCTCGAAAAATTTCCAGCAGCCGCAGATGCATCGGGGCGCCGGCCTCAGTGCGGATGACCCCGCAGGCCAACAGTTCAAAATCACCCCCCATACGCTCGGCCACGACCCCATAGCCGGTGATGGCCGTGCCAGGATCGATCCCCAGCACCGTACGTGGTCGCTGGCTCTCCATCAAACCGGGCATCGGTTGCCGCCGCAGGAGATCGCCCACCCGCCTGCCCTCCGGTCAGGCAAACTGTGCGACCACATCCTCGGTCAATTCCAGATTGTGGTAGACCTTGCTGACATCATCCAGCTCTTCCAACGCCTCGATCAGGCCCAGCACTGCGGCAGCCTCCTCCACCCCCAGCTCGATCGTCGTGTTTGGCTGCATCGCCAGCTCAGCCTGGGCAGCCGCAAAGCCCTGCCCCTCTAATGCCTGGCTGACCTGGGCAAAGTCGGTTCGATCGGTGTAAATTTCGACCACATCTGCAGAGAGCTCCACGTCAGCAGCACCACTCTCGATCGCAGCCAGAAACAGCGCATCGGGGTCGAGGTCCAGCACAGCACCGTTCTCGTCCACACGGTTGAAAGCAAGATAGCCTTTTTCGGTAAACTGCCATGCCACCGACCCTGGCTCGCCAAGCGCCCCATTGGCCTTGGTGAAGGCGCGGCGGACTTCAGAAATCGTACGGTTGCGGTTGTCGGTCAGGCACTCGACCAGCATTGCAATTCCGTGGGGGCCATACCCCTCGTAGACGATCGTTTCGATTTCGACGCCATCTTTTTCCAGACCAGCCCCCCGGCGAACTGCCCGGTCAATGTTTTCTTTGGGCATGTTCTCGCCGCGTGCCCGCTCGATCGCCAGACGCAAGGTGAAGTTGCTGGCAGGATCCCCCCCCTGGCGGGCGGCAATCTGGATCTCGCGCGCCAGACGCGTAAAGAGTTTGCCGCGTGCGGCGTCAGCGGCACCTTTTTTTCGTTTGATCGTCGACCATTTGGAATGACCCGACATCGCAGTTTCCTCTCTTTTTCCATCTGCCGACAGCCAGCGGCCCTGCTCCGTCGCCGTTTTTCCTCCAACTGGTCGGCTTTTTACAAATTTGGTCCTCTACAGTATGGCACAACGCGGCGACTTCTACAACCCAAAACGAGGCAACGATCAGCTGGAGGCCCCCTCCCGCTGCCGACGGTGCTGCACAGCCGCCCGGATGAAGGCAGAAAACAATGGATGGGGTCGATTGGGGCGGCTCTTGAATTCAGGATGAAACTGGCTGCCGACCATAAAAGGATGGTCGCGCAGCTCCGCAATCTCGATCAAACGGCCATCCGGCGAAAGGCCGCTGAAGACCATCCCCTGGGCCGTCAGCGCGCTTCGGTAGGAGTTGTTGAATTCAAAACGATGGCGGTGTCGTTCCTGCACAACCTCCCCATAGCCCGCTGCCGCATAAGCGGCATAGGCGTGCGTGCCAGGCTCGAGCCGACACTCGTAGACCCCCAGCCGCATCGTTCCCCCCAGATCCGCAATGTCCCGCTGGTCGGGCATCAGATCGATGATCGGGTATTCAGTGCTGAGATCAAACTCGGTGCTGTTGGGCTCATCGGTCTGGTAGAGATGGCGGGCAAATTCGATACACATCACCTGCATCCCCAGACAGAGGCCCAGATAGGGCACCCGGTGCTCGCGCGCCAGACGCGCTGCCAGGATCTTTCCTTCGATCCCGCGGTAGCCAAAGCCACCGGGCACCACAACCCCGTCCGCAGCCAGCAGGCGGCCCTCCTCCCTCCCTTTTTCCAGATCCTCCGAGTTGACCCAGTCAATCTCGATGTCCCACCCTGCAGCCAGCCCAGCATGGATCAACGCTTCTTTGACGCTCAGATAGGAATCTTGCAGCTCGACATACTTGCCAGCCAAAACAATCTGCAAGGTCGGTTTGGGACGCCGCAGGTCCGCCACAAACTGTCGCCAGCTGACCAGCCCGGCCTGCGACGGCTGCGTCTCCACCAAACCCAATCGCTGGGAAATCCACGACCCCAACCCCTGCTCCTCCAAGCTCAGCGGAACTGCATAGATGGTGTCGCTGGTGACCAGAGGCACCACCGCCTCCCGGTCGACGTCGCAAAAAAGCGCAGTCTTCACGCGCAGATCGTCTTCGACCGGGTGATCGCTGCGCAACACCACCACATCCGGCGAAATCCCAATGCCGCGCAGCTCGCGCACACTGTGCTGCGTCGGTTTGGTCTTGAGTTCCTTGCTTGCCGCCAGATAAGGGAGCCAGGTCACATGGGCATAGATGGTGTTGGCCCGCCCCACATCCTTGCGCATCTGGCGGATCGCCTCCAGAAACGGCAACCCCTCGATATCGCCGACCGTCCCTCCGATCTCGACGATCAATACATCGGCCTGGGCCACACGTGCGGCCAACCCGATCCGACGTTTGATCTCATTGGTGACATGTGGGATCACCTGAATCGTCCCGCCCAGATAGTCGCCGCGCCGTTCTTGGCTCAACACCGACGTGTAGATCTGCCCACTTGTGATGTTGCTGACTTTGGAAAGATTGACGTCGACAAAGCGCTCATAATGGCCCAGATCCAGGTCAGTCTCGGCACCATCTTCGGTGACAAAGACCTCGCCATGCTGATAGGGGGACATCGTGCCTGGATCGACATTCAAATATGGATCCAGTTTCATCGTGGCCACGCGGATTCCACGCGCTTTGATGATCGTTCCCAGCGAGGCGACCGTCACCCCTTTGCCCAGCCCAGAAACGACCCCCCCTGTCACAAAGATATATTTTGTTGTCATACGTTCCTCTTCTCATCTTTTCAGCCGATGGATCAGCGATATCCCTACATTGTGCCAGAAAAGTGTGCGGTTGCATAAGGTCCGCGGCCTACTTGCAGCAGACTGCTCCTTCTGTAGTATAATCTGAGTCCAATATGGATATTTTCACCGCCTTTTCCAGCCCCCCCCGCTACCCGGTCGACCTTCAACTGCACAGCACCGCTTCGGATGGAACCGACAGACCGGCAGCCCTGGTCGCACTCTGCGCCCGACTGCAGCTGCAGGTGATTGCGCTGACCGACCACGACAGTGTGCAAGGCATCGACGCTGCAATCGCTGCCGCAGCCCCCCTCGGTCTCCAGGTCGTTCCTGCCCTCGAATTCAGCACACGTGCAGAGCCCGAACACGACTACCATGACATCAACCTCCTGGCCATCGGGGTCCACCACCACGACCCCCAACTTGTAGACATTCTGCGACGCCTGGTCGACAGCCGCATCGAACAAAAAATCCTCCAGATCGAGCGGCTGCGGGGCTATGGCATCGATATTTCGGTGGATGCCGTGCTCTCCAGGGCGCAGGGTGTCCCTGGCCGGGTCCATATTGCCCAGGTCGCCCTCGAACGCAACCCCGACCGCTTTGCGTCCGTCTCCGATGTCTTTGCACAGTTCCTGGCCACCGATGCCCCCAACTCCACCGTTGTCGACCGGGTCTTCAGTTTGACCGTCGAGGAGGCCATCGAACTCACCCACACAGCCGGTGGGATTGCAGTGCTGGCTCACCCTGGTGCCTACCCGCTGGTGCGCAATATCGACCGGGTTGTGCGCCGGCTGGCCGCTGCCGGCTTGGATGGCCTCGAAGTCTGCTACCCTTACGCCTTCAACCGGGGCCACTCTGGAGCCTCTCCCTCTGCAGCCGCCGCCCAGGTCACCCACTTTCGTCAGCTGGCCCACCAGCACCGGCTCCTGGTCACCGGCGGCAGCGACTATCATGGAACCGTCAAACCCGGGATCGTGCCGGGCATGGCCGGCCTGACTCACTCAGAGTGGCACCAGCTGGCCGAACGCTGCGGCCGCTCCTTCTAGCCAGAAACTGCCGACCGCTGCCCAAGAGGAGATCATGCGAACGATCCTGACCGCCCACGACACCCAGGATTTCCCCCCCCGCACCACCTGGCTCGAGATCGACCGCTCGGCCCTGGCCCACAATCTGGGCTCTCTGCGCAGCCAGCTGGCGCCGGGCACACGGCTGATGGCTGTCATCAAAGCCAATGCCTACGGCCATGGGGCACCCGTCACAGCCCAGCTGCTACAGACAGCCGGGGCCGATGCCTTTGCCGTCGCCACCCTGTCAGAAGCCTTGGAGCTCCGCCAGGCTGGGATCACACTGCCGGTGCTGGTGCTGGGCTACACGCCCGGCTGGCAAGCCGACCTGGCGCTGGCCCATGGGGTGACCCTGACCGTCTTTGACTTGGAGACTGCCGCAGCGCTGCAGGCGGCTGCGGCAATTCAGCGCCGATCCCTGACCCTGCATCTCAAGGTCAACACCGGCATGAACCGCCTCGGTGTGAGTCCCCCAGAAGCGCCGGCTCTGCTGTCCGCTCTCCAGCAAATGGACTGGCTGCGGGTCGAAGGGATCTTCACCCATTTCGCCACCTCAGATGCCGCCGACAAAGTCCACGCCGATCTGCAATTTGTTCGTTTTCAGCAGTTGCTCGCCCAGCTGGCAGATGCAGGTCTGCGCCCCCCCATCGCCCACGCAGCCAACTCGGCCGCCCTGCTGACCATGCCGCAGACCCATCTGGAAATGGTGCGCTCAGGCATCGCACTTTATGGGCTTGACCCAGACAGCGACGAATGCCGGTTGCCGGCAGGCTTTTCTCCGGTGCTGAGCTGGAAAGCCATCGTCGTCCAGGTCAACAGCCTGGCCCCGGGCGAAGCGATCTCCTATGGTCGCGAACACATCACCCGCAGGCCCACACGCGCGGCGGTGATTCCAGTCGGCTATGCCGACGGATTTCCGCGCCGCCCCCGCCATTGGGGCCATGTGCTGATCCATGGCCAGCCCGCTCCCATCTTGGGGCGGGTCTGTATGGACCAGACCATCGTCGATGTGACCGAGATCGAACCGCTCTGGGGGACGGTCCGCCAAGGAGACGAGGTCGTGCTGATCGGCCACCAGGGAGACAGTTCGATCACGGCGGCCGACGCCGGCAACCGCATTCAGACCAACAACTACGACATCGTGAGCCGCATTCTGCCACGTGTCCCCAGAGTCTATGTCCGGTAAAGGAGCAGAAGATGGCAGCCGCTGCAGCACTCGTACAGAAAGCATGGCAGGTGCACACCACCTTGATCGCACAGTATGGAGAGGCTCGTTTTCAACGAAGCGAAAATCCGGTAGACGAATTGATCGCCACCCTCCTGAGCGCCAACACCAACGATGCCAACAGCGGCCGTGCCTTTGCCCAACTGAAGGCACACTTTGGCGACGACTGGGAGGCGGTGCGAACGGCGCCGATCGAGACCCTCAAAGCGTTGATTCGCCCTGCAGGGATGTACAACCAAAAAGCCCCAGCGATCGTTGCCACCCTGGAAAAACTTCAGAGAGACTGGGGCTGCTACGATTTGAGCCATCTGGCTGACCTGCCAGCCGCTGAAGCGCTGGCCTATCTGACCACGCTGCCCGGCGTCGGCCACAAAACCGCCAGCATTGTCCTTCTTTTCTGTTTCAACGGGGCAGCCTTTCCCGTCGACACCCATATCCAACGGATCTCACAGCGCATCGGGCTCAGTGGACGGCGAGCCTCTCCGGAGAAGATCAAACAGATCTGGGAACAGCTGCTTCCCCCCAGCACCTTCTACCCACTCCACCTCAACTTGATCCAGCACGGGCGCCGCACCTGCCAGGCGCTGACCCCGCGCTGTGCCCGCTGCCCGCTGCAGAGCCTCTGCGACTACGACCAACAAACTGGGGAGTGGCACACAGACAGCCACTGAACGCAGGAAACACAAAAAGGCGGGCACAGTGCCCGCCTGGCTGAACCCTTGTTCGGTTCAAAAACGATACAATCTCAGGCCCAAACGCTCAGGCTGCTGCACCCTTATTCAACAACAAGACAAGCCGTCCTGTGCGACGGGATGCATTGTTGGCATGAATGGCACCTTTGCTGGCAGCCCGGGCCAACACCCGCTCGGCGTTGCGCACCAGTTCAGCGGCGTTGGAATCGCCGTTTTCGATGGCCAGACGCGCCTTTTTGATGGCCGTGCGTGCGCTGCTGCGATAGACCCGGTTGCGCGCCATGCGCTCTGGATTTTGACGGCTCCGTTTTTCGGCTGACTTTGTGTTTGCCATCCTGCTTTTGCTCCCAAATTTTTATCGACCTGACTTGTCGACCCTGTCTTGAAAACGTTTTTGTGTCAATCGGTTGACAGCGATTGGTATCGGTCGTCGTTGCAATCAAAACACTTTTTTGTCTTCTACCACAAGCCTTTATTATACAGCGAGCAGGCTCGTTTGTCGAATTGGCCACAAAGCCAACAACCATTCCAGAAGCTGGAGAACGCAGGTACGTTCTGGGAGGGCTCTTGCTAACGGAGACGAGCAACACGTCGGGCCAGCTCGCTCTCCAGAACCTCGGCCATCGCTTCCTGGATGTAGGGATAGAGCAGCCAGACCGCTGCCATTCCAAAGAGTGCACCGGTGGCAGTGCGCAACAGCCAATCACTTTCACGCAGGCCAATCAACTGTGTCCCCCCGTCGATCGCAATGGGCAAGGCCAGCAGGAGAAAGACCCACCACGGCAGCGGGCGAGCCCCCCGACGGAACAGAGAATAAGCCATGCCAGCCACCAAAATTCCTGTATAGATGGCTACGTCGCGCTGGCAAAGCGCCACCTTCCAGCCCAAGGCAGGGCTGCCAAGAAACGAACGGTCGGCAAAGAGTGAATCAGCCACCGGCATTCCGCCTGCAATCAGCTCTGGGGTCTGGGGTATCCAGGTCGGCCCAAACAGAAAATAGCTGTGGTCGGGCAGTTGGTGGCAGAGCACCGAATAGATGGCGTACAGGAGCTCTGCAGGCCCACTCCAGCCCAGCTGCATGCCCACCGGGGCCCCAAACGCAAGCAACAGGTAGAGTGCCCAGAGCGTATTGAAGATTGCCAGCCAGTGGCGGGCCACGCCGATCACCAGATCATTGGCATACGCCGCCAACAGGCCGTCCTGTGCGTCACGCATCGTTCAGAGGGCGGGAAGAAGTGGCCAGCACCGAACGCAGCTTTTCCCAGGAATGGGGCGGATACAGCAGCAGGCCGCCTTCGATCTCCAGCACAGGAACCCAGCTGCGATAGCGTTCGTAGGCGGCTGGATCTTCCAAAATGTTCTGTTCGCGCAAGACAAACGCCCTGTCGCTCTGGAGTTCGGCCAGCATCGCTTTCAGCTCGTCGCACAACCCACAGTCGGGTTTGCCGTACAAAGTCAGTTGGATCGGCCTCGGGGTCATTGCTGCGTCCCCACCGCTGTCCCGCTCAAATACCCGATGTAGGCGGGAACCAACGGCAGAACACAGGGGCTGAGAAAGCTGATCAGCCCAGCGCTGAAGGCCAGGATCAGCTCCGTCGTTGTGCCAGCGCCGACCAGATTGCCCCCTCCTGCCAACAACACCGAGATCTGTTCCTCGGCCTGAAAGACCATCTCGTTGAGCGCGACAAACTGGGTAGTCAGCACAGCCAGACTGTCACTCCACAGCAGATAAGAGACATAGAGCATCAAAACGCCGCTGAGGAGGCTGATCACCCCCAGATGGCGGTTCATCGCCCGCAGCCAGCGCGTCATGCTGCTGAACATCAGACCTGTCAACAAAAAAGGGATGCCCAACCCCAGGCTGTAGACCCACAACAACCCTGCACCTTGCAGAGCTGTCTGGCTGTCGCTGGCCAGGAACAGAATGCTGGCCAGAATCGGGCCGATGCAGGGAACCCAGCCAGCAGCAAAGCTGACCCCCATCAGGCTGCTGCTCAGGTATCCCCAGCGGCGGCTGACGGTATGCATCGCTGCGACCCGTCGCTCGGTGTAGAGCAACTGGTTCGGCACCTCGAGCAGCGAGACCAATGCCTCTGCAGCCGGGTTTTGGGCCAGATCCACCCGGCGCTGGATCCGATCGACCAGCCAGCGAAAGACACCGAGTGTGGTCAGGCCAAAAAGGGTGAGCAGCACAGCGCCCAGCTTCTGCACCACAGGCATATACGGGTTTAAGCTGCGCCCTAGCAGACCTGCTGCCGACCCCAGCAAAACAAAGACCAGGGTGAACCCTACGACGAACAAAAAAGCATGCAAAAACACCCCCCCACGCTGTGCGGAGGGAGACTGTGCCACAGATCGAACGTCTACTGCTGCACCGACTGCCTTTGCCATCTCAAAGCCTCCCATTTTGATGAGGGCACCCCGTCAGGATGGGCGCCGTTTTGCCGCCAGTTCCTCGCGCAGTGTCTCCATCTCGCTGTCCAGCTGGCGTTGACGCACACCCAGGTAGACCAGATAGAGGGTGACCAACAGCCAGACCGCCACAAAGCCCATCACCAAGTAAAACATCAGCTCCCCACTTCCTCGCGCAGCTCGGCCAACGCGTCTTCGTTGCGCAGCTGGCGCCAGCGCAGCACGACCAGCGCGCTAAACAGTATACAAAACGCAATCAGATTCCAGGACAGCACCTGGGTCATTGTCTCCCCAACACGAAAATCACCCTGGGCATCGGCATTTTCAGCGCCGTAGACCACAGGATGGATCGAACGAAACAGACGTGCGCTGTAGAAAGTCAGCGGCACACTCAAAAAAGCGACGACTGCATAGATGCTGCCAAAGCGCGCTCGCACGCTCCGGTCGTCGATTCCGTTGCGGAAAAGCAAGTAGGCCAGGTAGACCAGCACCGTAATTGTCGAGGTCGTCAGCCGTGGATCCCAGGTCCAGTAAGTGTTCCAGGTCGGCTTGGCCCAGAACATCCCGGTCAGAATGGTCCCGATTCCACAGATCAGACCGGCCTCGATCGCTGCCTGGGCGACGCGGTCCCAGTCCAGCTCCCGCCGCACAAGGTAGACGATGCTCCCGACCAACGACAGCAGAAAGCCGGCCAGGGCACCGATGTTGCAGCCCATGTGCACGTAAAAAATTCGCTGAGCCAGCTGCTCGTCTCCGGCCAGATTGCTGGCTGCTGGGGCGTACGCCAGCGACAGCCACATCGCCACAGCCATCGAAGCCACTGTCAGCCCTCCCAACCCAAGTTGAAGAAGGTCCACGCCACGCCAACCGACTGCATTGGATTTCACTGTTGTCACACCCATTCGCTCCTTTTTTAGGCGTCCTCCCAGATCAGATCGAAAAGCAAAAACGCCACCACGACAAAGATCGCATCAAAGACCGCCAACAAATTGAACCACTGACTCAACTCTGCGAGACTTTTGCCGTCTACAATGGCGGCGGTCAACCCAACCCCCGCCACAAAGACCGGCACCATGACTGGCAGCAGAAGAATCGGCAGCATACTTTCCCGCGCCCGATTGTTGGCCGTCAACGCTGCAAACAGCGTGCCAACCCCGACATACCCAATTCCCCCCAGCAGCACCGCCAGCAGATTGTAGGGATGGAAGAGATTGACGTCGAAGATAAAAAACATGACTGCCAGAATCACCAGTGTGGTTGCCAGTGTAAAAAACAGATTGGCCAGCACTTTGCCAAAATAGATTGCGCTGCGGTCCACCGGGGCCAGCAAAAGCGCAGAGAGGGTGCCGCGATCCACTTCGGCACCAAAGCTTCGGTTCAACCCCAGGACCCCTGCAAACAACACGACCACCCACAGTACACCTGGTGCAATCATCTCCGACCGGGGCACCCGCAAGTCGAAGGCCATGCCAAAGATCAACACGGCCAGCACGCTGAAAGAGGTCATTGTGCTGAAGACCTCACGCCCGCGCAGTTCAGCGCGCACATCTTTGGCAAAGATGGCCCCCACCTTGGCAAAATAGGCAGATCCCCCGCCGCTGACCCGCATGGTCGCCGGGTGCGCCGCCAATCCCTCTGCGGCCCTCTGTTCGGCCCTCTGTTCGGCCCTCTGTTCGGCCCTCTGTTCGGCCATCTTCGTCGAATCCTTTGACAAGCCCTTCCTGCCTTCAGAGAAGGGCTGTTGACGATCAGATCTCGGCCATCCAGCCTCGCACTGTCTCGGCCGTCAATCGAGCTGCAGGTGCGCTCTGGGCGATCTGTCCCCCTGCCAGCAGCGTGATCGAATCGGCCCACAAAACAGCCCGTTCCAGGTTGTGTGTCGTGAGCAAAATCGCCCGACTGCTGGCCCCCAACGTGCGGATCAGGTGGGCCAGCGTCTCGGCGCTGGCTGGATCCAGCCCGGTATCGGGCTCATCCAACAACAGCACTGGCGGGTCGTGCAGAATTGCACGGCCGATCGCCAGCCGTTGGGTCATCCCCCGGCTGTAGGAGCGCACAACATCGTGGCGTCGCGGCCACAGATCGACTGCATGCAAGACAGCTTCCACCCGTTCTGCCGGCCGCTGCAGGTCGTAAAGGCGCGCAAAAAAGAGCAGATTGTCCCATCCGCTCAGATTGTCATACAACAGGGGGGCATGGGCGACCAGCCCGATGTAACGACGGATTTCGTGGCCGGCTCGGCGGGTGGAGACCCCACCCAGCAACACTTCGCCGCGGTCTGGCCGGGTCAACCCAGAAATAATGCGCATCAAGGTCGACTTCCCTGCCCCATTGGCGCCGAGCAGCGCCATGACCTCTCCCTGGGGCACCACAAGGTCGACGCTGTTCAGCACCCGTTTACGCCCGTACCGCTTGGCCACTTTGCGTGCAACGATCAACCCTTCTTCGCCCACCGGTTTCCTCTTGCCCTCTGCGGGTGGCAGACTGTGCCCCTAGCGGACAGACTCGACAAAGACTTCTTCGGGTTCTTCTTCGTAACGGCTCGGACATTTGAGCAGCAACGTCTCGGCCTGAAACGTGCCGTCCGGCAGCAGCTCCCCCTCGATAATCGCCGAAGCGGCCCGGGTAAAATTGTCTGGACGAGGGCCGAAGAAGACGATCGGCAGCTCCTGCAGGCTCTCGTCGACAATTTTGAACCGTAGCGTCACTTCCTGGGCATTCCAATCCTCGCTGTTCGCCACGACCTCGCCGCTCACCCGTACCCGCTCCCCATAAATTTGTGGGGTCCGCTGATAGAGTTCAGCGACAGTCAGGTAGTAGGCCCCTGTCGTCGTCGTCGCTGTATAGACCTGAAAAATTAAAAAGCCTACAAAAGTCAGCAACAACAGCCCACCGACCAGATATTTTGTGTTGAAGCCCGCTCGCGTGCGTTCCCCTAGATGGCTCGGAATTGAAAGAGTGTTGAGTTCGTTGCTCATTCCAAAATCTCCTCTTCACCGTCCCCAGTTTCACCGTCCCCAGTTTCGTCCTCTGCATCCAGCAGCAAGGTCAAGGCCTGGTCAACCAGCGGCGCAGGCACCAGCACCTTGACAACCGCCAGGCTGCCAGCTGTCAACCCATAAATCGCGCCCACTGCCTCGCCGCGGATCAACGCCGGAATCCCCTCGCTCTCCAGCCGCCCCTTGACCACATAGGCTTCCATCAGGTTGGCGGCTTCCCAGACGACGACAGGCTCGTTTTCAGATCCTCCGCCGGTGGTCGCTGCCGTGGTCGCCGGTTCCCCAGCAGCCTCTCCCTCTGTGCGGCGGCGCAGCAGGCCAGGCAGCCGCTCAATCAGTGTGCTCATCGATTGACACTCCTAACTCCTGCGGCAGCTGAAAAGTTCCGTCCTCTCCACGTGGAAAGGCCACAACCCGCTCGACCGCAGTGCAGTTCAAAGGCCCATAGAGGTGTGGAAAGAGCTGTCCATCGGCCTCTTCCCAGCGCAGTTCAGCTACCAGCCGCGCAGGTGCGATACAAAGAATCATAAACGCCCCTGACACCTTTCGATAAAACTGGTCCGCAACTGCAACCAGCTGCCGACGCTCACCCGTGCAGTGGATGAATCCCTCGGCGGCCAACGAAGGAGTCACATAGGCTGGCTGTGCCCGCTGCATTTCCCAGCTGGCTTCGGGCACGATATGGTAAATTTCGCTCGGCTCAGCCATGGCGGGAAGCATCCTGTTGCACCTGTTCGCCTACATACGGGTTGTGCAGCCGTTCATGGCCGATCGTCGTGGCCGGCCCGTGCCCGGGATAGACCGCATAGTCGTCGGAGAGGCTGAGCAGTTCTGTCCGGATACTGTGCAGCAAGGTCGGGCCGTCGGCGCCCGGCAGGTCGAATCGACCGATGCTGCCCTGGAAAAGCGTGTCGCCAGCAAAGACCTTGCGTCCCGCATGGTGGACAAAAACGACATGGCCGGGCGCGTGGCCTGGGGTCCAGCGCACCTCCAGCTCTTCGTCGCCGACCTGGATCACCTGCCCATGCTCCAGATACTCGTCCGGGTCCTCGACAGGCTCGATCTCCATCTCGAGCCAGAGGCGCGCTCGGTTCGGCAGCTCATGCAAAATCGGGAGCTCAGAACGGTGCAGCCAAAACGGTGCACCCGTTGCCCCTCGAATCGCATTCACCGCCATCACATGGTCGAAGTGCGCATGGGTGTTGATGATCTTTTCCACGGTCAGCGCCTGCTGATCCAACAGACGCAAAATGGCCCGCGCGTTGTCGCCAGGGTCGATCACCACAGCCCGACGAGTTCTGCTGCAGCCGAAGAGATAACAGTTTTCCTGCAAAAGCCCTACAGTCAACCCTTTGACAATCATCGCGTTCCATCCACCTGTCTACAACGACTTGTTATCTGCGGCGCCCGCACAACCAGTGGTTGCTCCAGCGGGTCACCTCACGGATCACGCTGCCCAGGTCACACCCCATCTCGGTCAGGCTGTACTCCACATGGGGCGGGATCGCCCGAATCTGGTTGCGGCGCACAAGCCCCTCCTCTTCCAACATTTTCAACCTGCTGCTCAATGTACTGGGGTTGACCCCGCCCAGCTGTTCCTGCAGCTCACAAAAGCGCATCGAACGACCGTCCAACAAAAAATAGACGATCTGCAGGGTCCATTTCTGACCAACGATCTGCGCAGCGGGTTCGACCGGACACAACGGCAGCTCGACCGCCGACACGCTTTTCACAGAACTGATCATGGCCCCTTCTTCCCTTCTCCTCATTCTCTTGTCACTATACTATAGCAAATATAGCGCTATGTCAAAGTGTAGCGGGCAGTGCACCGCAGGTTGCAGGTCAGCGCACGGGGAGAGGTTGCAGCACAATCTCAGCCCCATCGACCGTCACCACAGGCTGGCGGGCAGCCCCGGTATAGACCAGGTCGACCGTGCTGCGCACCAGCGCGCCGGGCGGCCAAACTCCTGTGGGGTAGCCATCCCCCGCCAACGGGACCCGAAGGGACTCTTCTCCCAGCTGCACGGTCATGACCAACAGCTCTGGCCATCTGGCCGGCAGTGGGTCTGGCGCCTGCCAGTAAAGGGTCAGGCTGACGGTATCCCCTGGTTCCACGGCGGTCTGCGGTGCATGGGCAAAACCGCGGCGGTACAGGTCGTAGCCGACCAGCTGCACCGGGCCCAGCCAGAGCTCGGTTCGCTGCAACATCGGGAGCAGTTCTACCGGGACAGGACGCTCTATCGGAACCACTGCCACCTCACCCAGCACGACCAGTTCTTGCCCTTCCTGCCGGAGGCGCGCCCCGCTCTCTCCGTCGTAGAGCACGACAGCCAGCCGGTAGGTGCCGGGCGGCACACCGAACGGAATCGCCACCCCATGGTTGTCGGCGACCCGTTCGCCGGCCCTCCAACGGTCGGTCGGCAGTGCGCCGCCAGCGGGTTCGCTGTCGTGCTGGGCTACCACCTGGTTGCCCCCGTCCAGCAGTTGCAGGCTCACTTTGTACCGTCGATCCAGCGGTTGCTCTGTCGTCCACCAGAGCCGTACCAAGGCGGCGCTGCCTGGCTCGACCTGCTGCGGAAGATGCCCTGCCTGCTCGATACCGGTGAGCACAATGCCGTTTTCCCACCGCACAGGCTCCCTGTGCACCGGCTGGAGGTCGTCGGCCAAGGTATACACGACAAAACGCAGCGCCCCCTGCCAGCTGTCCAGCGTCTTGAACGCATGCAGATCCAGCCAGCGCTCGACCTGCTGCTCGGGATCCGCCTCCACCGTGGCCCAAAACAGGGCATAGACCTGGCGCCGGCCTGCGGTGGCCTGCTGCAGCGCTGCTTCCACAGCAGCCGGGTCGGAGGGACGCTGCTGGGGCAGCGCCAGCACAGGCAGGCCCGGGTCGTAGTAGCGCCAGACCTCCTGCTGCCCCGGGGCATTCAAGACCACCAGGTCGCGCTGTCGATCTCCGACCGCCGCCAGGTAGCGGGCGATCCCCTGATAGTTGTCACGGACAGTTGGAGTGGTGTAATAGCCAGGCAAAACAGCCCCTGCGGCTGCCCCCACAAACAAGAGCAGACCGAGCAGAAGCACCCTTCCTCCTTGACGACTGACCTGCCATCCGAGCCATGGGGCGGCTGCCACCAGCAGGCACCAGGCAGGGGAGGCTACCAGCAAAAACTTGAGAAACGCATCGGTAAACAGCCCCAGCCCGAACATCATCGTGACCGGCAGCAGCCACCCACAGAGCGCCAACGCCGCCAACCGCAGATTGTGGCGCAGAGCGACCCCGCCGGCCAGCGGCAGCCCGGCAGCCAGGACCAGCCAGGGCCACAGCGGCTCTGGCACAGCCCGCAGCGGGCCAAAGAGCAACGTGCGCAAGGTCAATTCAAGGCCAGCCACCAGCCCGGTGCTTTCTCCGGCGCGCGGCCAGTTGAGCAGACGATCCGCCGCAATCGGCAGCCACGGCAAAAATGCAGCCAGCACGATCAGGTTCAAACTGGCGTACCCGATTCCCCTGGCCCTGACCTCTGGCTCTTTCCGTCGCAGCGCGCCGACCCAGTCGACACTCCACGCCATCCCGGCCGCCAGCAGCAGCACTGGAAAGCTGTAATGGGTCCACAACCCGGCTACCCCCCACCCCACAAAAGCCAGGGCATGAATCCGCCACCCTGGCCGCAACGGTGTGCTGCCCATCAACCCATAGGTTGCCCAGGCCAGCCCTGCCCCCTCCACAGCGAGCAGGAGATACATACGTGCTTCCTGGCTGTAGTAGATCTGAAAGGGATTGAGCGCCGCACAAAAGGCAGCAAGCAGCGGATAGCCCTTCCAGCCAACCTGTCTTCCGGCGCTGCGTTGGGCCAGGGTCGCCACCAGCCCGACCAGAAACACCCCCAGCAGGGCAGACAACCCACGCATCGCTGCTGCGTTCGTCCCAAACAGGGTCGACCAGAGCTTGAGCAACCAGTAATAGCCAGGCGGGTGAATATCGGCGGCGGCGGCGGCGGCAATCTGGCGGTACGAACGGGCCAGCATCGCCCAGGAATTGCCTTCGTCGTTCCACAACGACGAACCCTCCAGCTGGTAAAAACGCAGCGCTGCAGCCAGCACCAGCACAGCCCCCAACCACGGCAGTGCAGTGCGATGGAGCCCCCTCCCGCTCAATCCCCTGCGTGCCCCCGCCGCACTCATGGCCGCTCATTCCAACGCTGAACAAAGGCGCGCAGCGTGGTGTAGGCGGGTTGGGGCGTGAAGTCAGGAGCCAGCAGCCGGAAATAGGCTTCGGGCTGACGGTTCTGTTCCCAGAGATCGGTGGCGCGCTTGAGATACCAGACATTGGCGACCCCCACCCAGGGCCATTCGGCGCGCAGCCGGGCATAGGCCAGCGGCAAGTAGCGGGCCTGTTGGTCGAGGGTAACCCGCCCATAGCGGGGCTCGACATCGGCGGGCGCAGCGTTCCAATTCATTTCTGCGATCCAGATCGGCTTGTGGGCATCGCCGTTCTTGACCATCAAATCGCGCACAAACTGATGGCGGCTGATGTTGATCACCCGCGGGTGCATGCGGCGGTCGGTCGGCCCACTGTACAAACCGTATCCCTGCATCGCCATGATGTCGAAATAGGGGGCAGCCCCCGCATCGTACATTCGCTGCAAAAACAGCAGATCGTTGAGGCTGTTGCCCGGCGGAGGGACGGCAGGCTGCAGGTTGATTGTCGAAGCCAGCGCGCCAGCAAGGATCACTACGCCAGGGTCCGCCGCACGCGCCGCCGTTGCACCTGCCGCCAGCAATTTTACATAGCCTTCCGGGTCGATCGGCGCGCTGCCCCACTCGGGGTAGATATTCGGTTCGTTCCAGAGCTGATAGTAGCGGATCCGCCCCTTGTACCGGCTGACCACAGCCTGCACGTAGTCGGCAAAGTCCTCTACCCGGTCAGGGGGGGCGAAGGTATCGACCGCGTTTTCACCTTCCCCCTGGGCCCGGGTCCAGCCCGGAGGATTGGAGAGCCGAACAATCAGCTCGACCTGGGAGGCCTCGGCCGCTGCGACGATCCGGTCGTACTTCTCCCAGGCCGAACGGTACGGCTGATGGCGCCGATCCTCAAAATCACCTTTGCCATGAATTTCCAAATCTTCCCAAGGAAATTCTTGGCGCAGCCAGTGAAACCCAGCTTCGGCGGCCATCTGGACTGCCAGAAGCTGCTTGGTCGGCTCCACCTCCTGTTCGAGAAAGGTGTTGACCCCAAACGGGCTGACGTCGATATGCTGGATTCTGGCCTCTGCGGCCAGATCGAGCGGGGGACGCATCCGGTCGCTCAGCAGGTCAGTCAGCCCCTTGACCTGCGCCAGCCACTCTTCTTCGCCGGTGTTCAGCCACAGCCAGGTGCGTACCGGTGCCAGCTGAAGCACTGACACGCTCACCCCGCCGAGAAGCAACAGGGTGAGCCACAGCAGCATCAGTTGTCGCAACGCAGCGTGCATCGGCAATCGTTCCCCAACTCACTTGCGGAAGAAGGTGATCCCCGTGCACTGTTCGCTGTCGTTGATCGTGCGCACCCACTTGGGGGATTGCGGCGTCAGATCGCTGAAATTCGACGACTGCCCCCCCAAGGGCAACGAGCCAGGGCAGGCCACCACGAAAATCTCGACCGTAGTCCCGCGCGGGGCGGGCCCACCGAAAGGCGAAAACCCCCAGAGCCCGTCGCCAACCCCGTCGCAGCCAGAACATTTGGTCGTGCGCGGCTCGTAAAAATGGAGATGGATACAGACACCGTTGATCAGATTGTTGCTGCGGTCGCGCGTGTAGCCCGAGAAGTACGTCTGGCCGGGGTTGGGCGCGCATGTTTCTGTGTTCCCCAGAAGATAGGGGTAGTTGTCGGCTGGAGGCTGCGCCGGGGCAGGCTGCGCCGGCGCAGCCTGTGCCGGGGCAGGAGTGGGCGGCACCGGCGTATTGGTGGGGGGGGCCGGTGCCGGCGGGATATTCTGCGCGACCGCCACGGTTTCACCGCCAGTCACCGCCACCAGCTGACCAAAGACCCAGCCGGCTTGGCCGTTGTAGTCGATCTGCCACCAGGAGCCGTCCGAATTTTTGCCGGTGATCCGGAAGATGTTGCCCTGCTGCCCGCTGCCCACCAGCCCATAGCTGGTGCCAGGGCCGCTGCGAATGTTGACCAGGTCGTTGAGCACCAGCTGGGCGATCTGCGGTGTCGAGGTAGGCGTCTCGGTGGGATTCTCTGCGGGCTCTGCAGGCTGAGGCTCTGCAGGCTGAGGCTCTGCAGGCTGAGGCTCTACAGGCTGAGGCTCTACAGGCTGAGGCTCTACAGGCTGAGGCTCTGCAGGCTGGGCGGCAGCAGCCATCGTCGGCGTAAAAGTCGGCAGCGGGGTGCGCGTCGGCAGCGGGGTCGCCTGGGCCCCCATCCCTCCGCAGCCTGCCAGAGTCCATGCCAATCCGCTGGCCAGCATCCAGCCTGTCCACATCCTGATTGCGTTGTGCCTGCTCATCTCAACTCTCCATCTGGACTGCGAGTCTTGTACGCCTCTGCGCGGTCGCTCTGTACCGGGGCAGTATACCATATCTCTGCCACAAAACGACGAACTGCCTGGCGGGGTTCCCCAGAGCTGCAGGGCGGCCGTTCCCCGTCTGCCCATCAGGTCCGTGCTGGGCGTCTGATGCGCTTCTCCTGCTGCACCTGGCTGCCGCGGTAGCCGGGTGCCACGATAGCCAGATACAGACAGCGGTTGATGTCCATCATGCGCGTGCGCAGCCAGGGTTCGATCTGTTTGGGGTCAGAGCTGGTGGTGATCATTGTCGGCAGCAGCGCTGTGTACCGAAAATTGAGCAGCTGAAACAATTTTTCGCGCGCCCAGGGGGTTGCGCTTTCGGTCCCCAGATCGTCGAGCACCAGCAGCGGAGTTCGTTTGATTTCGTCGAAGCGGCGGTCGAGCGGTGTGCTCGCCTGCGGGTTGAACGCTGCCCGCAGGTGGTCCAACAAATCGGGCACGACCACGAACATCACGTCGGTGCGGGTGCGTTCCACAAACCGGTTGGCGATTGCGGCGGCCAGGTGCGTCTTGCCGCAGCCGTGCGTGCCCATCAGCACGAGCCAACCATGCGGCTCCTCGGCATATTCTCGGCAGCGGACGACGGTCTCGCGCAAATTGGCGCGCTGTTCTGGGGTGAGGTCGCTGCGCTGTGCGTCAAAGGTGGCGAACGTATAGTCGCGGTGCAGGTACAGGCAGCTCAGGTCGCTCTGTCCGCTGGCCTTGCCGACCCGGTAGTCGGGGGCCAGGATCAAGACATGGTTGACCAGCCCCACATCCTGGAGGCGGCTGCGCAGGCGTGGGTCCAGCTCTTCCAGCCGTTGGTTGGTGGTGATCACCGTCGGCAGCTGGGCGTTGTACCGGTGGTTGAGCAGCTGAAAGAGCTTTTCTTGGGCCCAGGGGGTGCTGGCATGGGCTCCCAGGTCGTCCAGGATCAACAGGGGCGCCGAGCGCAGCTGTTCAAACAGTTCATCGTAGGGCAGTTCGCTTTGTGGTCCAAAGGTAGAGCGCAGGTGGTCGAGCAGATCGGGCACGATCATGAACAATGCTGGAGCCCCCAACGCCACCCTGCGGTTGGCGATCGCAGCAGCCAGGTGGGTCTTGCCACACCCGTAAGACCCACTCAGCAGCAGCCAGCCCTCCGGCTGGGCCGCAAAGTTGCTGCAGGTCTCACAGGCGCGCCGCAGGTTGGTCTGTTTGTCCGGAGGCAGATGGGAGGGCTCGGCGTGAAAATTTTCAAAAGTCAAACGATGCAGTGTCTCCAGGGTCCCGATCGACTGCAGCGAACGCAGCCGCCGCGCCTGAAGCTCCTGGGCACGGCAGCTGCAAGGGACGGCACGGCCATACTCCGGGTGGCCGATCGGCCGCTCGGCCACCACGAACCCTGTCCCCCCACAGAGCCGGCAAGGCGGCAGCACCGGGCTCGCCGGCAGCGCACGTGCACGGTTCAGTTCAGCCGAGGATGATGTCCGAGTATTCGTCGGGGATATATCTGCGGCGTAGATCCGCCTCGCTATCCCGTCCACTCGCTTCATGGGTTCGTTCATGTTTGCCCTCCGTTTCCCAGCGCTTGAGGATCGCCTGAATATAGCGCAGGGAGCGCTTGTTGCCAGCCACTGCGATCAGAAATGCCTCGTCGACCCAGTCGGGCGGATAACTTTTTTCCAGATCGCGCAGCTGGTCTGCGATCAGCGGTGTAAGCAGCCCGATGTTCTGCTCATAGAGGGTAAAGACATTAGGCCGCTCCACCTGAATCCGGGCCTCCTCTGGCAGCACCCTGCGCAGTTCCTCCAGCTTGCCCTGGCGAGCCAGCGCCAACGTCTGGCGCCCCTTGACTGTGTTGATAAAATACCAGTCGTCGACGGCCGTCCCCCCATCTGCGCTCCGTTCGATCTCCAGTTTGAGCAGCACCCCGCGCGCGGTCGCTCGCTCCAACGCATCGGCCAGCGACTGCTGGGGGGTACGCAGGTCGCTGGCCAGATTGAGGCTGCGCAAAAGCGTCTCGTCCGCACGCAGATCGGCCCCACGCAGGTATTTGAGCTGCCCCTCCTGCTCGTTGAGCAGCCAGAAACAGTGCAAAATCAATTTCAATTCGCCCAGGTCATCGACCCACGGCAGCAGGTCGCTGAAAAATATATCGGGCAGTTTGACCAGCTTCATCCTGTTGTCGGGAAACCCGACAAATCCTTTGGGCTGCATCGGCATGGCTAGTAGTCCAGTTCTGTGCGCTGCACTTCCAGATCCCGAAACTGCGTCAGCTCTTTCCGGAAATAGAGGCTGATCGTCCCTGTCGAGCCGTGGCGGTGTTTGGCCACGATCACGTCAGCGATGTTCTGGCGGTCGGTGTCTTCGATATAGTAATCTTCCCGATAGATGAACAGCACGACATCAGCGTCCTGCTCGATGCTGTTGTGCACGACCAGCCCGCCGGCGACAAAGTTGTGATGAGGCGGCACGGTGAGGTCGTAGACCTCTGCCTGGCCGGCCGCCGAGATTGCAGCCACCGGCTCCCAGCCCACAGAGCGATCACTCCCCCATTCTTCCAAACTAGGGGGGGGGACCGCGATCAGATCTCCCGGCTGGAGCGCGTCCAGTCGCTGCCAGCCAGCCGGGCTCAACAGCCGATGGTTGGCTGTTGCCCGGAGCCTCCGCCCGGACTGCGTCTGCAACTCGAAAATCGGTTTGACCCCTGTACAGAACGCTCGGGCCAGGGGGATCGCGCTGAACGTGCCGCTGTGCAGATCCAACGACGCAACCGTCGTCTTGGGCGGGCGGGCAGCCAGCTGGCGGATCGGGACACAGCAGCCCAGTTCGGGCAGATAGACTGGCGTCTCTCCGTCCAGACAGCCGCTTTCTCGCAGGTCCGACAACATCGGACGTTTGTCGCTGCGGCTCTCCACCGCGCGCGAAAGCTGGCTCAGCGCGATCACCGGCACATTCAACTCGCGCGCCAGCCCTTTGAGCGACCGGCTGATGTAGGAGATCTCCTGCTGGCGGTTGGCCTCACGGCCGCCAGATTGGCCGGTCATCAGCTGCATGTAGTCGATCAGCACCAGATCCAGCCCATGTTCGGCGTAGAGACGCCGACATTTGGTACGGATTTCGTTGACTGTGGCTGCTGGCGTGTCGTCGATATAGATCGCCGTGCCCGCCAGCAGGTTGGCCGCCTCCAGCAGGATCGGCCATTCTTCGTCGTGCACCTGGCCCAGCCGCAGACGGTGGCTGTCGATCCCAGTTTCCATCGAAAGCAGACGCTGGACCAGCTGTTCGTTGCTCATCTCCAGGCTGAAGACACCGACCCGCGCGTTGTAGCGTTTGGCTGCATTCTGCGCCACATTCAGCGCCAGACTGGTCTTCCCCATTGCCGGGCGGGCGGCCAGAATGATCAGATCGCTTTTCTGCAGGCCGCCCAGCAGACGGTCGAGCAGGGTAAAACCGGTCGGCACCCCCATCAACGTGTCCTGGTTGCGGGCAAGAAAGTCGATGTGGTCGACGACCTGGGCCATGATCGCTCGGATCGGCATCAGGTCCCGATGGATCAACGACTCGCTGACCCCAAAGATCAGAGACTCCGCTTTGTCGATCACGGTGTCGACTTCTTGGCTGTCGTCGTAGGCCAGCTCGGCGATCTGGCCAGCCGCCGAGATCAGGCGGCGCAGCAGCGCGGTGCGCTCCACAATGCGGGCATAGTGGTCCACATACATCGCCGACGGGGTGCTGGCGACCAGATCGGTGATGTAGGCAGGGCCACCGATCTCTTCCAGATAGCCGCGTCGTTCCAATTCGTCGACCACGGTCACAAAATCAAGCGGCTCACGACGCTCGTGCAACCCCATCATGGCAGCGTACAGCCAGCCGTGGCGTTCTCGGTAGAAATCTTCGGCACGCAAAAAGTTGGCGATCTTGAGAATCGCATCCGGGTCGATCAACAGTGACCCCAGCACCGCACGCTCGGCTTCCAGGTTGGCAGGGATTCCTTTGGGTGCAGTTTCCAGTGGTTCCATCGTTGCGCCTGCTCAGCTCGTTGCGGCCAGAGCCCCTTGGTGACAACAGTCAAATGCGTGGATGCCGACAAAAACAGCGAGGCTGCCCAGCATACAGCCCCGCCATCTGCAGTTCATTCGATTTGCACAACCGCAACCCACTCAGTTGCCCAACAGGCTGTCCAGATCCAACCCTTCTACAAAATCCTTGAAGGCACCCAGGTCCTCATTGCTGCCGTCGCTGTATGCAGGACGGCTGCTTTTTTCTTCAGAGAGCGGCATCTCTTCTTCAGGCAACATGCCAGCCTGGTCCATCACTTCCTCAGCCACATAAATCGGGACACTCACCCGCACCGCCAAAGCGATCGCGTCGCTGGGCCGACTGTCGATCTCTGTGGTCTCCCCTTGAACATCGAGCACAATCCGGGCGTAATAGGTGTTCCGCTCCAGGCTGTTGATCACAATGTGGACGACCTCGGCGCCCAACACGTCGATCACAGATTTGAGCAGATCGTGGGTCAGCGGCCTGGGGGCCTCCATCCCCTGCAGTTGCAAGGTGATGGCATCCGCCTCGAACGGGCCGATCCAGATCGGCAAAAATCGCTCGCTGCTCTCTTCTTTCAGCACGACGATGCGATTTTGCGACAACAGGCTGACCCGAATGCTGTCGATTGTCACTTCAATCATGGCTCCCCTTCCTGTGGAAACCAACCCTCTGCGTTCGTCCACCAAACTGCATCCACCACATGGCTTCCCTTCAAAGGTCTGCACGACCGGATTTACCGGTCGATTTCGCTCAGAATGGTGCCAGTATAACACAGCTTGGGATCGGGTCAAAGTCATTTTCCACACGCGTTGGCCAAAATTTTGCGTGCAGCCAACGTTCGGCTATACTTCTTTTGTCGTCGGGGAGTAGCGCAGCTTGGTAGCGCGCTTCGTTCGGGTCGAAGAGGTCGGAGGTTCAAATCCTCTCTCCCCGACACAACAGCCTTTTACATGCCTGTCCGCCTGGACAGGCATCTGTTTTATCAGGAGCGCCCGCCTGTAGTAGACTGTGGCTATGCAGATCTCTTTGCCCGGCACCGCACTGCGCGCTTCCTGGGGTCGCCTGTGGCTGTTGGCGATCACCTTGGCTGCATTTTTGCTGCGCACCTGGGATCTGGACCGGCTGCCACCAGGTCTTTTTTTTGATGAAACTTTCAACGCAGTCGATGCCCAGCAGGTGCTGGCTGGGGTGACTCCATTTTTTTTTACGGGCAACAACGGCCGCGAGCCGCTGTTTATCTATCTGCAGGCGGCTGCCCTCTCCGGCCTGGGCTCCAGTGCCTATGTCCTGCGTCTGGTTGCGGCAGCGGCCGGTGTTCTCACCATCCCCGTCACCGCTCTCCTGGCCTGGCGCCTGCTGAACTGGTCAGGGAGTTCGCAGCTGGCAGGACAGCGGCAGAGCGCCCTGCTGGCCGCCGCATCGCTCAGCGTCCTGTACTGGCATGTCAGCCTCAGCCGGCTGGGGTTTCGGGTGATCCTGCTGCCTCTGTTGAGCACGCTGGCGTTCTATTTTCTGGCCAGAGCCTGGCAACAAAACCGGCGCGCCGATTTCGTGTGGGCGGGCTTCTGGCTTGGCGCTGCGCAGTACACCTACATCGCTGCCCGCCTGCTGCCGCTGGTGGTTGGTGGGTTCATCCTGGTCGAGCTGCTGCGTGCGTCGCGCGCGCACAGCTTCTCCCCACGTCTGCCAGGCCTCGGTTGGCTGGCACTCTGTGCAACCCTGGTCGCTGCACCGCTGCTGTGGACCTTTTCCCAGCAGCCTGACCTGTTGGCGGCCCGCACCGGCGATGTCTCGATCTTTGCCCCGCCCAGCCCTGCGCTGCCTGGAACTCCTGGCGAACGGCTGACAGGAAATCTGGTCGGGATGGTCGGCGCTTTTTTTGTCGGCGGCGACCTGAACCTGCGCCACAATCTGCCTGGCCGACCGATCAACGACCCGCTGCTGGCGCTGCTCTTCGTCGCCGGGCTGGCCACCTGCCTTGCGCGCATCCGCCAACCAGCCCATCATCTGGTTTTGCTCTGGTTCGTCGTCATGCTGACCCCCTCAATCTTCAGCGTGGAGTCGCCCCACTGGCTTCGGATGGCGGGTGCCCTGCCGCCGCTGGTCGTTTTGTATGCTGCCGGGGCCCAGGAACTGGCCGTCCGGCTGGCACGCTGGCTGGCGCCGGCCCGGCTGCTGGCGCTGCTGCTGGCGGGACTGCTGGCGGGGAGCGGCGGCGTCACCGCCTACAGCTATTTCTCGCAGTGGGCCCAGCTGCCCGCGCTGGCCGGCAGCTTCGACGCCGACCAGTACGAAGCCGCCGCTGCAGTGCGCACGCTGCTGGCCACCGAGCCTGCTCGACCGCTGCTGCTGACCCGCCGGCTCTTTCGCTCCCCGCAGATGCGTTTTCTCAACCCCGATCTGCCAGCAGCGGCCCCCCTCCTGGCTGGCCCCGCCGCCCCCCAACCGGTCGCAGCCGGCACACGCTACCTGGTCGAATTGGGCGCAGATCCAAACCAGCCGCTCTTCTTGTTGACACGCAGCGCTGCTGGCACGCTGGCCGTCACCCAGCTGGCGCCCTACACCACCCCGGGCAACTCGCTGGTAGACGCCGTTCTCAACCGCACCCTGCCCTCCAGCCCCTTGCCTGGACTGACAAACCGCCAGCCGACCCATCTGTACAGCGGCGAACTGCCTGCCCTGCAGCTCCCGGTCGACCGGGTCGAATATCCGCTGGAGGCCCGCTTTGCCAACGGGATCGAGCTGCTGGGTTACTCGCTTCCACTCGATGCAATCTCATGCACGCAGCGCACCCTGCCGCTGACCCTCTTCTTGCGCCAGCCGACCTCTGGCAGCACCGACGAGACAGTCCTGTTCGCACACCTGATGCTGCCAGATGGCCAGCTGCAAGACAACGAGCTGCCCGGCGACGGGTATCCGTCGCCCTTTTGGCGGCCCGGCGAAACCGTCGACGACCGCCGCAGCTTTGTGCTGCCACAGCCGCTGACATCCGGCAAAGCCTATTTCGAGGCGGGCTTCTTCCAGCAGCTCCCCGACGGCAGCCTGCAGCGGGTGCAGCGGGTTGACAGCCGCGGCAACCCGGCGGGGGATCAGCTGGTCTTCGGACCGCTGGCGGTTTGTGAAGGTCCGCCGCCAGCCAGCCTCGACGATCTGGTGCCGCTGCGTGCCCGCTTCGAAGAGCGCATCGAACTGGCCGGGCTGCAGGTCGCACCCCTGTCCGAAAGCGCCTCTGAACTCCAAATCACTCTCGGCTGGCGCGCCCTCGACCGATCTCCGACCGACTATACAGCTTTTGTACATCTGCTCGACGCCAACGGCACCCTGGTCAGCCAGCTGGACAGCCCGCCCGGCGGGGCTGACAACCCGACGACACTTTGGGTCCCTGGCGAACAGCTCCGTTCCACCTTCATACTGCCGCTGCCAGCCGGGCTCGACCGTGCTGCCCTGCAAAAGGGCTATCAGCTGCGGGTCGGGCTCTACGAACCTGTCAGCGGCCGCCAGCTGGCGCTCCTGGTCGAGCCAGAGAGCCCGGCCACGTTTCTGCTGCTGCCCCTGGGCGAATTTTTGCCATGACGCCAGCGCAAGCCAAAGGCTCTGATCCGATGCGTTTCTCTGCCTCGCCCTCCAGTTCTGGCCGGCTTTCTCGCCGCCCCCGTTGGCTTGTTGCGCTGGGGGCGGGCAGCGCCCTGCTGCTTGTCGCCCTGCCTGCACTTTGGCCTGCGCTGCGTCTGGGGCTGACCGCCTCGGCAGATGGCCTGCTCCACGTGCTGCGCATCGCCCTGCTGGCCACCTACCAGCGCGAGGCATTGTTTTTTCCACGCTGGATGCCCGATCTGGTCCTTGGCTACGGGTACCCGCTTCTCTCTTTTTATGGGCCGTCCACCTATTTCCTGGCCAGCCTCTTTGTGCTGGCGGGCGCAGACCCGGCGCTGGCGCTGTGGACAACGCTGCTGCTGCTGCTGCTGCTGGCCGGCGCAGGAGTCTATCTGCTGCTGCTCGACCTCGTCAGTGCTGCCGAGAGCTGGCGACGCCATGCCGCCGCACTGGTCGGCGCGACCGGCTACCTCTACGCCCCTTATCTCCTGCTCAACCTGTACGCTCGCGGGGCGGTCGCTGAAGTCGGCGCACAGATGCTGCTGCCCTGGATTCTCTGGGCGCTGCGCCGCATTTTTTACGCATCCCACCCGGCGCCCTACCTGTTGATCTTTGCGTTGACCACCGCCCTGCTGGCGCTGACCCACAACATCTCGCTGCTGTTCATGCCGCCCGTTCTGCTACTCTTTGCGCTGGCGCTCTTCTGGCAGACCCGCTCTGCGGGCCGCCTGGGGCTGGCGGTGCTGGGAGCCCTTGCGGCGTTGGGGGTGAGCAGCTTCTTCTGGTTGCCTCTGGTGCTGGAACGGAGCAACCTGGCAGAGACTGCCTTCCAAATCGCCGCTCGGTATGTGGGTGAAAACACCTGGACGCTGGAGAACTTTTTGGATCTGGGCTGGCCGTACACCTACTCGACAGCGATTCCGTTCCGTCTTGGGGCGGTTCAGCTGCTGCTGGCGGTATTGGGCTTTGTCCTGCTGCCGCGCCGGAGTGCAGAGTGGTGGCTCTTGCTGGCTGTGCTGCTGGGCTCCTGCCTGCTGGTCACCCGGTGGGCGCTGCCGCTCTGGCTGGGCAGCGACCTCCTGTTGATCGCACAGTTTCCGTGGCGGTTGTTGGCTGTCGCCAGCCTGCCCCTGGCGCTCTTTCCTGCCGGTATTCTGCTGCGGGTGCGCCAACCGGCGGGCACGCTGGGGATCGCCCTGGCGACAGTGGCCGTCATCGTTGCCAGCCAACACCCGTCAGCTGCGGCCTTCAGACCGCTGCTCGACCAGCCGGTCTCGATCGGTCGACCGGCCGTGGCCCAATTCGAGCTGCAGACCCGGGCCTACGGCACCAGCTCTTCCAGCGAATTTCTGCCGCGCTGGGCTGGCCCTGATCTGTTCGGTGCAGCCGCTGCGACAGACCAGGCCAGCCCCATCCGCGCTGTCCGGCTCGAAACCGCCTCCCCGGTTCAGCTGAGCGCTGTTCTCACAAACAGCGCCCCGATCGACCTCAAGTTCACCCAATTTTATTTTCCAGGCTGGTCTGCTACCGTCGATGGCCAGCAGGTTTCCCTCACCCCCGACCCAGCACGCGGCCTGCTGAGCCTGGCGCTGCCTGCCGGGAGCCATCGCATCGCCGTCGCCGCCACAGGGACCGCCCTCCAACAAGGCGCCGCCTGGCTGAGTTTGGCGACGTTGGGCTTGCTGGCTGCTGGCTTCTGGCTGGCAGGAGGCCGCCGGCGCTGGCTGGCCGCTGTCCCGGCGCTCTGCCTGCTGGCCGGCGGCAGTGCCTTGCTGTTGCAACCCCGCCCGGCGAGCTGGCAGACGGCTGCTGTCCCAGCCGCAGACGGGGCGCTGGAACTGCTGGGATACCACTCTCAGATCACAGACGGACACCAACTGCAGATCTTTCCGTACTGGTTGGTGCACAGACCTGTCGACGGCAAGGTGCACTGGCAGCTCGTCGACAGCGCCGGCGTCCTGCAAGCCGAGCAGAGCGGCGACCCCTTTTTCAATACGCTGGCATTGGCCAGCCTTCCAGCAACCACTCTGTTCGACGATGCCTACCAGCTGACCCTGCCCCCTGGGTTGACAGCCGACACCTATACCTTGCGCGTTGCAGTAGCTCCGGCAGGCCAGTCCCCTGCCTTTGCTGCGGCCGGTTCGCTCCAGCTGCCCGCCGTGCCTGCAGCAGCCCCGCCCCCCCTGCAGCCGCTAGAACTTCGTTTCGGCAATGACGTTCTGTTGGATGGGTGGCGTTTTCAGATCGACGGGCGCACGCCCCTTCCCGTGCAAGACTCAAAACCGTTTGTCGTACGGCCAGGCCAACTTCTGGAATACACACTCTTTTGGCGAGCAGACAACCCCGCCCAAGAAAATTATCATGGGTTCATCCACCTGCTTGACGCGCAGCAGCAGACAGCGCGCCAGCACGACAAAACAGCCGGATCTCTGCTGGCCCCAGCCCGGCTGTGGAACGAACAATACGCACAGGCGGACACCTATCGGCTGGAGATCGACTCAAACCTTGCAGGGGGGCTCTACTGGCCGTCAGCCGGACTCTACCGTTTTGACAGCGATGGCCAACGCCTGCCGATCACCGACCGCTCCGGCCGCTTTCTCGGCACCGAGTTCAGCCTGCCGCCGGTCAAAATTCTGAACAGCCCAGCCATCGAGACCGGCCAGCCCGTCGCAGTACAGCTCGGCGAGTGGGGGGAACTCCAGGGCTATTCGATCGAACCTGCTTCTTCACTCGTCGCACCGGGCACCACCCTGACCCTGACCCTGGTCTACCGAGCCCGGGGGCCAGCGCCGGCCAGCTACACCCGCTTTCTGCACATCCATGACCCTGAGCGCGGCATGGTGGCGCAGCAGGATGCCCCGCCGCTTGGCGGCGGCAACCCAACACAGACCTGGGTTGCCGACGAACAGATCGTAGAGACCGTGCAGCTGGCAGTCGCCGCCAACGCCCAACCAGGCCCCTACACCGTCTGGTTCGGCTTCTACGACCCCGACACAGGCCAGCGGATACCGATGCTTGACCGGCAGGGAGCCCCCCTGGTCGACAGCCAACTGGCGCTGACCACTCTGCAGGTGGCGGCCACTTCCTCCCCTCCCTGAGCTGCAAGCCTTGTGCAGATCGCCCCGCCGCTGCCCGGACAAGAACTGGCGCCAGAAGTATTCTGGAACGGGAGCAGCTCTTGTAAATTCCGATTGTCAAATGGCTCTGTCGATCACAATCGTGTCATCCTGGAGGTAGCCTCCATGCAGGATGTGCTGACTTGTCCCAGTTGTGGCCTGGCGGCAGGGCGCATTCACAGCTGCTACAATCGAAAATTGGCCGACCTTGCCTGGGCTGAAATCAACGTCTGTCTCCATCTTCAGGTACGGAAGTGTTCCTGCAGCAATCGGGTACGCAGACAACGGGTCTTCATGAAACGACCTCCATTGGTGGCAGCACCCTGGGTGTGCCGCACAGCAACGCGCAGTGGGTCTTGCGCTAGTACAGATGGTCTTAGCCTGGATTTCGCACGTTGAAAATCGAATAGAAGGGATAAAATTTGCGTCAGGGTCTGGCCGATCCGGCGCGCGAACGGTCCGATCCAGTGGATCGGGTGAAGCCGTGATGCGTTGGCGTCCTCTTGATGCGTCACCCGCCTATAGGGTGACAGACTGGCGCCTTCCGGTCGAACCGGCTCAACAGCGCATGCCGTCTGGCAACAGGTGCGTTGGCGACGTGGCAGTTGCGCCAGGTAGCGCCTTTGGCTGATTCGCTGGAATGACGGCCTTCACAAGATCGTCCAGTGCGTC
>JAGWYN010000128.1 GCA_018969295.1 Chloroflexota bacterium
GCAAGTGGGTGCCGAACATGGCGTGAAACGCCTGCCTCGGCTTGAAGAAGTTCAAGATTGGATCGAACAGGCCAAGCAGCTTGAACGCAAAGTGCATTATTAAACCGGTTGTTCTCTTGCCTCTGCCGGCTGCTCTGCAGCAACGCTGTGGGGGCGAACAGGAAGAGCACGCAAAGGGAGCAGAACCGAGTTACCTGCTCTTTTTGTGTTGAATCCAATAATGGCTGTTCAGGCCCATCGGCCCCTGCGATGGGTTTGTGACGCCGCCAAAGGCGCTGTCGGCGACAGCCGCTCTGCTGCCAGACCCTCTCGGCTGTGAGCTGATTCAGCCGGAACGGTGCATGCGCCTCCTCGTACACGTCGGCGCAACTCAGTCGCTGATTTTGTAGAGCGATTTGAAAATCGCTCTATATGCTGCGCTGTGCCATCCTTGCCGATTGGCCTACGCCCGCCTGTACTGGCCCGCCCCAGGGCCCACATGCCGAGAACAAAAGCAGATGCTCTTCAAGGTGCGCACCCCAAGCTTGGGATACGAGATTTATTGGACGAAATGAGGGACCATTGGGGCCAAGATCTAAGGGAGAAAATGTGGTATATGGTTGAGTAGTGGTCCCCAGCCGGCTGTACCCCAGCGCGCCAGCGGCAGGGACGGAATTGATCTGCGGGAGTGGCAGACAGGCCATGACAGCGACTACAAACTCGACGGGAGAGCCAACCGAACCGATCGTTCAGTGTATCCGTGCGCTGCATGCGGCCGGCGATCCGTCCTTGTACGGTCTGGCGTGGACAGAAGTGGAGGGGTGGATCGGCTGTGGGGCATGGGAGAAGCTCTGCTCTGTGCTGCGCAAGCTGCCTTTGTCGATTGTTCCAGAGACGCCCGCATTTTTTTATGTGCGTGGCCAGGTTTTGTGGGAGCAAAACCGCCTGAAGGAGGCGGCCAGTTTTTTGGAGAGGGCTCGTCTTTTTTATCGGATGACGCAGAACGAGCCGTCTCTGGCCGCACTTTGCTGCATCGACCTGGCCGAGCTTGCCCATGCCCAACGCCGCCTCCCTGTGGCCGATCATTACCTGCAAGCTGCCGGAGCGTTTCTTTCCTCAACAGCGGCCCCCAATCCTTCGGTCGTGGCGCGTTTTCACTGGATGCAGGCGAGGATGCTGGCTGTGCGCGGTGCAGCCAGCCAGGCCGTACACCACGCACAGATCGCCGCTGCACTTTATGAGACGCTGAAAGACATGCTCTCCCAGCTGCGCTGTCTGGCTACTTTGGCCGAGGCAGCGGTACATACAGGGGACCTGGAACTGGCAGCCAGCCAGATTGCCGTTGCGCGCAGTCTGTTTGCCGACGCCGTCATTCCCTCGCGCGTCTGCGTGCATCTCCTGAACGTGGAAGTGCAGATTGCCTGGCAAAGCGGCAACCTGGCGCAGGCAGCAGTATGGGCGGAGCAGCAGCGGAGCAGCTGCCGAGATATTCCTGATTGCTGCCTGTACAGCACAGCGCTGTTGGGCCATCTGGCACGGGAACGGGGTGACTGGGCAGCAGCGGACAGCTGCTATGCTGAGGCAGCCACGCTGGCTGTCAGGCATGGCTACCTTGACTATCTGCCGGAACTGGCGATCCACCGCGCCTGGCGGCATGTGCTGGTTGGGGAGCTGGAGATAGCCAAGGGGCTGGTGCAAGCCAGCGCAGCACAGATGACCCGAGTGCAGTGGATGGCTGCGAACATGGTATTGGCGGTGACAGCGCTGCTGGAGAAGACGGGCAGTGTGGACCTGTTGAAGACTGTGCTCGCCAATGAGATGGAGAACGGGGCTGGGCCGCTGGTCTGTGCAGTTCGCTGCTATCTGGCACTGACAGCGTTTCGGGAGGGTGAGAAAAATGGTGGGAAGGAGCATGGTGCGGCTGCGCTGCGCTGGCTGAACGAGCATAACTTGGACTACTTTGCTGGCTGGTGGCATCCGGCTTTGATGGCCGAGTTTGTGGCGCAGGCGCTTCGCCACTGTGCGGAATACAGCCATCTGCTGCAGCGAATTTGTGTGAACCGGCTGGGTTTTGTTGTGATTGCGCAGCTGGCCCCGCTCCTGGCGGACACAGATCTGGCGGTGCGTCGCCGTGCCCAGGAGATCTGCGCGCTGTTGGGGGGACAGGAATCTGTCTTGCAGTATGTGCTCGACGCCTACTTGCGTTCTGTGTTGACAGAACTGATAGCGACGCACAAACTCCGCCGGAGCGGGCTGTCGCAGCTGAGCGAATTGCTGACCACGGCAGAGCGACAGCGCAAACCGAACGCAATGCTGTTGGCAATCTTTGGTCTTTACCTGGATGGCCAGTCGCGTGGGGCGATTGCTGAGCGGCTGCGCTGCAGCGAAAAATCGGTCAAGAACTATATCAGCGAGATCTATGCACGTTTTGGGCTGCTGCAGATGGAATATCCGAAGCGGAAGGTACGTTTTGCGCGTCTGCGCGCTCTGGCCCAGGAGGCAGGGTTTATTTGACAAAATAAATGTGCCCTTGACCCCAGATGGTGGACCCAGAAGACCACA
>JAGWYN010000024.1 GCA_018969295.1 Chloroflexota bacterium
AGTTGGTGTCTCAGTTGGTGTCTCAGTTGGTGTCTCAGTTGGTGTCTCAGTTGGTGTCTCAGTTGGTGTCTCAGTTGGTGTCTCAGTTGGTGTCTCAGTTGGTGTCTCAGTTGGTGTCTCAGTTGGTGTCTCAGTTGGTGTCTCGGTCGCTGTGGCAGTCCAGGTCGGGACGGCTGTCCAGGTCGCTGTAGGCAGCAAAGTCGCTGTGGCAGTCCAGGTCGGGACGGCTGTCCAGGTCGCCGTAGGCAGCAAAGTCGCTGTGGCAGTCCAGGTCGGGACGGCTGTCCAGGTCGCCGTAGGCAGCAAAGTCGCTGTGGCAGTCCAGGTCGGGACGGCTGTCCAGGTCGCCGTAGGGATCTGGGTAGGGATCGGTGTCTCCGCAGCGGGTGGCAGGCTGGTAGGTGTCTCCGGCGTTGAAGTCGGCAGCGGGGTTGCCGTGGCTGTCGGCGACGGTACAGCGGTCACGACGATCAAGATCGGCGTTGCAGGGAGGTTTGTTGCAGTGGCCGTGTCGGTCAGTATGGCGGCGGGCAGGGCCTCTGCGGTCGCCGGTGAGGGCGTGAACGTTGAGATCAATGTCGCATCGACCTGCACAGTGGAGGGCCCCATCGTCTGGACAGCAGCAGGTACAGTTGGCTCGACCAGCGGGAACAGAGTTGCCCCGATCACATAGCCAACCAACAGCAGGAGAAGTGCACCTCCTCCGAAAACAAGAAGACGAGCCCAACGTCTTGAAGAGGGGCCGCTGTTGCGGATGCTCATGGAGTTGTCAATTCCTTTCCAGCCGTCGCCGTATCAGATTCTTGCACGGATTGTTTACACAACAACGAACCAGACCTTGCAGCAGTTCCCTGGCACGCTCTCCGGGTCGAGCCATCGCACTCTAGCGTTGAAGCAGCTGAGCCAAGTGAGCGCGTTCCTGTCTGCGACCAGATTCCTCAGACGAGTCCCGCACAAGCTCGAAATGTTCGCCAGGCTGCAAAATCCGCACGTCGGTCTGGGGGGCCATGCGCAACATAAACTCGCGAAAGAGCAGGGGGGGGTCGATCAAAAATGTCCGCGTCAGCCTGTGGAGGGCCATCGGATAGAGGGTACCCCAATGGATCGGCACTGCAACCTGCGGTTTAATCCGCTGGCAGGCCTGGGCAGCACCGTAGGGGTCCAGATGTCCTGGGCCGAGGGTCGGTCCCCACCCCCACACAGGCAACAGGCCGACATCTACCTGGCCTTCCAACTGGTGCATAGCAGGAAACAGATCGGTGTCTCCAGCAAAGTAGGTGCGTTGCTGGCCACTGCCAACGACAAAGCCCAGACATTCCGCAGTCGGCCCCAAAGGGCCGCGTGTTCCATTGTGGTTGGCTGTAACAGCACTCACTGGCACCCCGCCCACCACAGTGCGTTCCCCGGCTCGCAGCTCTTCCACGTTGGTAAATCCGTGCTGGCGCAGCAGCGTGCCAGCACCCAGAGGCACCAACAGCCGGGTCGCCAGCCCCACCTGGCGCAGCGAGGGCAGATCCAGATGGTCGTAGTGCAGGTGGGAAATCAGCACCGCATCGATCTGTTCTTGCCAGGCTGTCAGCAGCGGGGAGCGGCGCCGGCGCAGATGGACGATGCGATAACGCAGCACAGGGTCCGTCAAAATACGCGCGCCACCTACCTCGATCAACACCGTGGCGTGGCCGACATAGGTGATTCGAAACAGACTCCGGTTGCGCATTGCTTTTGTGGAAGCCAGTCTACTCGATTCGGGTGACAAGCACGCGAGCAGCTCCAGCCGCAGTGAAGGCAGCGCGCACACGATCGACCGCCGCAGCGTCGACCAGCGCAATCACGTTGCCACCACGGCCGCCGCCGCTCAGTTTAGCACCCAGTGCTCCGGCATCTCGGGCGACCTCAATCAACCGACGCAGCAGGACACTGCTGACGGCCAGTTCCTCCAACCACCCCTGGTTGGCGTCCAACAAAGCGCCCAGCCCCGGCAGATCTCCCCGCTCCATGGCCAGACGGGCCTGCACCACAATCTCCCCGATCGCATCAAAGATCGCCTCGTAGCGGGCTGGGTCCCGCAGCCAGGCCGTGCGGACATCGCCGACAGTCTCTTTGGTCGGACTGCGGACGCCGCTGTCGGCGATGACGATGGTCAGCGCGCAGCCCGGATGAAACGGTTGGAGTGCAGCACCTTTGAGAAACCAGATCGGCTGCCCGTAGGCCACCACAGTGTTGTCGATCCCGCTCGGTGTGCCATGATAGAAACGCTCGCTCTCATAGACCAACGTGCTGAGCGTGGCCGGGTCGACCTCGCACCCGGCCTGGCGAAAAATCGCCCGCACCAGCGCAGTGCTCAGCGCCGCACCGCTGCCCAACCCGCTGGCCATTGGAATGTCGCTGCGCAGGTCGATCTGCCAGTCTGGCCGATCCAAACCCAGCTGCGCCAGGGCCAGTCTCGCCACGAGGAGCAGCGGTTCTTCGACCGAGCCTTCGCCCAGGCGCAACTGCTGGCCAGTGTCGTGTGCATACAGGGTACAGCCAGCTCCTGGCGCAGCGGCCCGGATTGTGGCCGTAGCCACACACTGCCAGACAGGTGCCGCAATGGCAGGGCGGCCGTAGACCACTGCATGCTCGCCCACCAGAATGATCTTGCCCGGTGCGGTGGCCGTCACGGCAATGTCCCCTCCATGCCAGCCAAAATCAGATCGGGCACGTCCGTCATGAGGATGTCGACCCCGAGCGCAGCCAGCCGACGGGCTTCTTCCACAGTGTTGACGGTCCAGGTATTGACCTCAGCCGGCAAACCACGTGCCCACTCCATAAAGCTGGCATCGACCAACGAACAGTGTGGGTGCTGAGCTTCGGGCACGAGCGGCGCTCCAGCCCACACCCGTCGCAAAAACAGCGGCATCGATTCGTCGTAAAGCATCCCCAACCGGATACGCGGGTCCAGATGGCGCAGTTTGATCAAGGTGATCGGGTTGAAGCTGGAGACCAGAACCTGGTCGTACAGGTTGCGCTGGCGGATCAGAGCGGCCACAGCCGCTGAGGCATCCTCGGCATAAGGGTGGACACTCTTGATCTCCAGGTTGAGCAGGCAGCGGTCGCCCACCAGCTCCAGCACTTCCTCCAACAGCGGGATTTGCACGCCAGCAAAAGCTGGGCTGAAATGGCTGCCCGCATCCAGTCGGCGCAGTTCAGCCGCACTCAGCGCTTCGACAGCACCCTGGCCGTCGGTGGTCTTCTCGACCGTAAAATCGTGGATCACCACCAGCTGGCCGTCAGCGCTGCGATGCACATCCAACTCGATGCCCGCTACCCCCATGTCCAGGGCAACAGCAAAGGCTGGCAGGGTATTTTCGGGGGCAGCACACCGCGCGCCGCGATGCGCAAAAATTGCTGTCATAGAAATCCTTTCTGTTCTATTTGCTGAGCCCTTCCAACTCTTTGCCGTCGATCAGCTCGATCGGCTTGCCCTGCGCCCATTTGCGCGCATCTTTGCTGATCGCCCCACTCGTGACCAGATAGGCAAACGTTGCCTGTTCATGGATCATCGTGCCGTACAGCTCGCGCACGACACCAGCACCGACCGTGTTGCTGTACCGTTTGCACTGTGCGATCGCCTTCTGACCCAGCCGATCGGTGATCAAGACATCGATGCCGCCGTCTTTGGTGTCGCGCGTGTTGTGAACCCGGTAGCCACGCTGCGCAAACAGCCGGTCGGCGACGTACGCCTCAAAATCACTGGGCGACAACTCGGCAATTTGTTCCTGCCGAAGCGCCTTCCAACGCCGACGTGTCTGGGGGCGACTTGCAAAAGCTGCTCTCCAGCACACCAGAGCCACTCCCCCCAGCACGATGCTGGCACCAAAGAGCACCGAGTGCAACATCCCCCAGCCAGCGATCCCTTGCCGCCAAAGCAGCCAGCCCACCCCACCATACAACCCCCCCCATCCAAGCGTCGTCAGCCAGAGGAGGGCAAGAAAACGATGGCGGCGTGAGCGGGCAGATGTTTTTTCGAGCATAGCTTCAGCGGAAGATCCACCCCAACAGCCCGCGTTTCTTTTTGACAGGGGGTGCGGGTGGCTCGACCTCCCGAGCAGGTTCTAGCTCCTCCGCAGAGGGCAGGATGCCAAGCACCCGCTTCAGATCGTCGGTCATGGCATCTGGGGTCCAGGCCGGCGTCCAGACAATGGCCACCTGTACGCTGCTGGCACCGGCCGCCTTGAGCTCGTTCTCAACATTTTCGACGATCTGAGGCCCCAACGGGCAGTGCGGAGTGGTCAACGTCATCGTGACAGTCACCGCCTGATCTGCGCCGACCTCGACCGCATAGACCAGACCCAGATCCACGATGTTCTGGTAGATCTCTGGGTCGATCACATTGCGCAGGCGCGCCCAACACTGTTCGACAGCCAGCGGCGTGGAATTTTGTTGCATCGTCGTCATCGGTGTGCCTTTTGCAGCAGCTCGATCAGTACCCCCTGGGTCGCTTTGGGATGGACAAAAGCGACCAGGCCATGCACCCCCTGCCGCGGCTGTTCGTCGATCAGCCGAACCCCGGCTGCGCGCAGCGCCGCCAGCGCCGCCACGAGATCCTCTACCTCATAACAGAGATGGTGGGTACCTTCCCCGCGGCTGGCCAGAAAACGCGCCGTGCCGCTCTCGCCGTCGGTCGGGGAGATCAGTTCCACAGTGCTGTTGCCCCCGTCAAGAAAAGCAGCCACCACCTTCTGCTCGGCGATCTCCACCCGCTCCAACAGCGTGAACCCCAACAGACCACAATAGGTCTGCAAACTCTGCTCCAGGTCGTGGACAACAATGCCCACATGATCCAATCGTTTCCACATCGCGCACTCCTCCTTGGTTGTACTCCACAGCGACACTCGGCAGCCGAGCGCCGCTGCCATTCTTCTGGCGGGGGTTTTCGTTTCAGCCCGACACCGTCAGATGGCAGATCCCGCTGCTGCCGGCGACGATCAGATCAGCGGCCAGGCCCAAAAAAAGACCGTGCTCAACAATACCGGCCCGGGCCCCCAACTGTTGGGCCAGCCCGGCTGGGTCGGCGATCGGGCCAAAACGGCAGTCAACAATCCAGTTGTGGTTGTCCGTCACAAACAGGCTGCCGTCTGGCTGTCGGCGCAGCCGCACCGCAGCCCCCAGTTCGGCAAGAAAACGCAGCTGGGCGCTGCTGCCAAACTGCATCACCTCGACCGGCAACGCCCAGGTCGTCCCCAGCTGGGAGACCCGTTTCCGCTCGTCGACCACAAGCACCAGACGGCGGCTGGCCTGTGCCACAATCTTCTCACGCAGCAGTGCACCTCCCCCCCCCTTGATCGCATTGAAGCCTGGGTCAACCTCGTCAGCGCCGTCGATCGTGATGTCGACTGCACGCGGCAGATCGTCGTCGAGCAGGGGAATCCCGAGCTCACGCGCGGCATGCAGGGTCGCAAGCGACGTCGCAACGCCGACGATCCCCGACAGCTCCCCGGTGTGCAGGCGGGCAGCGATGCGGCGCACAGCATGAATTGCGGTGCTGCCGGTGCCCAACCCAACCACCATCCCGGCTTCGACCAGGTTGGCCGCATATTCGCCGGCTGCCTTTTTGAAGCGAGCCGCCGGATCTTCCGTCACAGGGGCAGTTGCCATGAAGCGATCCTTTCTATACCGAGCCCATCTGCTCCAACCCATAGCGTGCAGCGCCGAGCAGAGCTGCCTGGGTCAGGATCACATGCACTGGAATTTTTTGCATCAATTCAGAAAAACGGCCTTTGGCCGCAAACGCAGCCAGAAAACGGCCTGAAGTGAGCAAAGGCAGCAAGCGCGGGGGCAGACCGCCGCCCAGATAGACACCGCCAGTCGCCAGAACTTTGAGTGCCAGGTTGCTCGCCTCGGCGCCCAGCACATCGACAAAGAGCTCCAAGGTGGCTCGGCAGAGCGGGTCGGGTCGCAGGGGATCCAGCGCAGCCTGGACAATCCAGGGGGTGCGGTCGCCGGCCCCTGCCAGCTGCTCCTCCAACGCCGACGAAGGAAGATGGCGCCCGCTCTCTCGCAAAAAATCATACAGATTGGGGATGCCGATGCCCGAGCAGACCCGCTCGTAGCTGACAGTGCCAAATCGGTCAGATAAAAAGTTCAACAGCTCAACCTGGAGCGCATCGCGCGGGCCAAAATCGGTGTGCCCCCCCTCAGACGCATACGCCCTGTACGCGCCGCCAGCCCAGACCAAAAACGCCTCGCCCAACCCAGTGCCCGGGGCCACGACCGCGATGGCACCACACTCGGCCGCCTCGCCACGGTGGAGCGTCTCCAGGTCCGACGGAGCCAGCTGCGGCACAGCGTAGGCCGTGGCCTGCAGATCGTTGAGCAACCAGACCTGCCGGAGCCGCAGTTCGTCTGCCAGGGCCGCTGCATCGACTTCCCACCCCAGATTGGTCAGCTGGGCTCGGTTGGCCACCACCGGACCCGCCACATCAAAACAGGCATGCTCGATCGGCAACTGGGTCTGGGCGCTGAAGGCACGCACCATGCTGGCCAGGTCTGGATAGGCTGTGCTGGAAAATACAGCTTCTGCAACCGGCCGCCGCGGCCCGGCAGCCAGCGAAAACAGAGCCAGATGGCTCTTGGTTCCCCCAATATCACCGGCTAACAACATCGCTCGCCTCACTTTCCTGACAACAGCTTCTCTGCCCCACAGCGGACAACAGGGTTGGTGCGTGTGGGCCCATCTTCTTCCATTGTATAAAGAAAGGCGCGAACACTCAACATCTGCCCAGGCTGTGCAGCATTGCCCCCCTTTCGAGCAGGTTGTCCAACCCAGATGGCGGCAAGTTTGTGCAATTTGTCCTGTTGACAAAAGCTCGATTCTCCCCGAAAATGACAAAAAAGAAGTCAAAATATTTTTTGGCGTATTAATCGATATCTCAAAACAGCAACCCTGCACCCAAAAGAAAGAGTTCGGCCATGTTTTCACTGACAATCCAGCTGGATTGGCTGCCCAATGCCCAGTTTGCCGGTATTTTATGGGCACAGAGCGCAGGATGGTATCGCCGGGCTGGGATCGACCTGCAGATTGCCGGCTGGGAAGCCTGTACCAACCAGATGGATGCGCTCCACAGCAAAGAGGCGCTGGTAGTCAGCACGGAGGACAATCTGCTGATCCGGGCGCGCGGCAGCGGCGCAGCGGTGCGGGCGATCGGAACGATGATGCAATTTTCAGGGATCGGCTGGATGTCGCTGGCGCAGGCAGGGATCCGCTCGATCGCCGACCTGCGCGGACGCAGGCTGGGGATCCACCGCGACGGCGAAGCGGCCATCGAGCTGGCGCTGGCCAGTGCAGCCATGACCCGCTCAGACCTGGAAGTCGTCGAAGTGGGCTACGACTACGCTGACCTGCTGACCAGCGGTGCCTTTGATGCCATGCAGTGCCTCTTGATGGTCGAACCCCTCGAACTGGAAGCGGCAGGCCACGCGGTCAGCACCATCCGCGGCTACGATCTGGGCTACAACGTCTATTCGCAGGTGATTGCAACCACCGACTGGCTGATCGAGCAGGAAGAGGCGATGCTCGAAGCCTTTCTGGATGTGACCTTTGCCGGATGGCGCGCCGCCTTTGCAGACCCTGCGCGCAGCGCCGGGCTGATCGCTGCCGAGTACCTGCCCGGGGCCTCCTCTCTCCTGCAGGAGCGCATGCTGGTGGCGATGCAACCCATTTTTGCCGGTGCTGTCGGGATGGAACGGCTCGGCTGGATGGAGCGCGCACGCTGGGAAGGCAGCATCGGCTATCTGCAGCGGTATGGGCTGCTCGACCGTGCGCTGGCCCCCGAAGAGGTGATGACCAATCACCTGATGGAACGCCTCTATGGCGTGACCGGCAATTGACCCCTCGCTGGCGAGGGTTGAACGCGACCGCCGTTTGGCCAGCCAGCGGCGCCGCCTCCGCCCTCTTCACCAGAGCTGCACCATTTGAACGCCGTTTGCTTTTTCGACCACAAGGAGCTACGATGTACAGGGCAAAGATAAAATTATGGCAATTTTGTGTTCTCTTGACCTTGCTTGCTCTGCTGGCTGGTTGTACAGCTGTGCAATCCCCCCAGGCTGCACAGCCGGCGAACACGGCAGAGACCAACGCGACGCTCATGAAGATCTATCAGCAAGGGTACTTCACCTACGGGCTGGAAGCACAATATCGTCCTTTCGAGTTCCGAGATGAAAACGACCAGATCATCGGCTACGACATCGACATCGCCAATGAAATGGCGAAACGCATGGGGGTCGAGGCTCGCCCGGTCGACACCAGCTGGGGAGCGGTCATCCAAAGCCTCTACGACGGCCAGTTTGATTTCATTCTGGGCGGCATGACTGCCACTGCGGAACGGTACAAACGGGTCGATTTCTCCGTCCCGTACATGGATGGCAGCTCCGGTCTGCTGGTGCGCAGCGACGACGGGATTGCTGAACGCCAGGATCTGAACGGGCGCATCGTGGCAGCGGGAGAAGGCACCCCTTCGGTGAAACAGCTGGAAGACACTGCGGCGGAGCTGGGGATCGCCTACGACGGTGAAATTCGCACCTTCGACGACGATGCGGCCGCCTACGAGGCGATCAAAACCGGACGGGCCGACGCCTATGCCAGCAGCATTGTCAGCCTGCTCGACTGGGCCAGCCAAAACCCAGGGTTCACCGTCGTCCCCTTCAAGTCAGATGCCTGGCCCGCAGAGTATTCTGCAGCGGCCTTCCGCAAAGAAGACCAGACGCTGCGTGCAGTCTTCAACGGCTTGATGATTGCGATGAAAGAAGATGGGACGCTGGCAGAATTGCAGCTCAAATGGTTTGGCCAGAGCTTTTCTTTGCCCAACGACCCACCGGTCTGGGCAGAGTAAAAACGCTCTGCTCGTGCGTGCGGGTGTCGCCTGGCTGGCCGGCGACACCCGTTTTGCCTTTTGAACGGAGGGCACCAACCGCCAATGGACATCGGCTTTATGGGGGAAATCCTGCCCAGATTGCTGCGAGCCCTGGCTACCACAATCCAAATCAGCGTGCTTGCCCTGTTGCTTGGCACTGTTTTTGGGTTGCTGCTAGGCATTGCACGGGTGATCGGACCTCGTCTCTTCTACCCGGTGATCGACGGGTATATTTTTGTGGTGCGCAGCACACCCTTTGCGCTGCAGGTCTACGCCGCCTTTTTTCTTCTGCCCAGGGCAGGCATCGACCTGCCTTTGTTTGTGGTCGGGGTTCTGGCGCTGCTCTTCAACTCGGTTGGCTACCAGATCGAGATAGTCCGTCCTGCGCTGGAATCAGTCGACAAAGAGCAGCGGGAGGCAGCAGATTCGCTGGGAATGACCCGCTGGCTGGCGATGTGGCTGGTCATTTTGCCGCAGGCCGCGCGGCGGATGGTCCCACCGCTGACCAATGAGTTGGCCAACCTGGTCAAAGCCTCGTCGGTGCTCTCTGTCATCGCGGTCTACGAACTGACACGCGCCGGGCATGCGATCATTGCCTCTTCCTATAAATTTGCCGAGGTGTTGATCCTGGTGGCAGCGCTCTACTTTGTGACGATCCAGCTGCTGAGCTGGGGTGCTGCCTATCTGGAACGGCGGATCTTTACCTATCGCAGCGGACAGCCGATCTGAACGCCCGAACAGCGGCCAGGACTGTCCACTGCTTCAGAAGGAGCACGGAAACGATGGATGGGGGAAACAGCAGCGAACCGGTGCTGTTGCGCATCGAACATTTGCACAAACGCTTTGGCACGACCGCCGCGCTGGTCGACGCTTCGTTGACCGTCCGTCGCGGCGAACGGGTGGTGCTGATCGGTTCTTCGGGCTCAGGCAAGAGCACCCTCCTGCGCTGTATCAACCACCTGGAGGTACCCGACCAAGGGAGCATCTGGCTGGATGGTGAGTTTATGGGCGGGCGTTTTGCCGCCGACGGACGTTGGATCCAGGCCAGCAGCGGCGAGTTGGCCCGCCAGCGCCGCCACATCGGCATGGTCTTTCAATCGTTCAACCTCTTTGCCCATCTGAGCGCGCTCGACAACGTTGCGCTCGGCCCGCAGTGGATCCTCAAACGCCCCAAAGCGCTGGCACGCGCACAGGCACGCCAGCTGCTGGCCAAAGTCCATCTGGCTGGCCACGAACACAAACTGCCGGCGCAGCTCTCTGGGGGGCAGCAACAGCGGGTGGCGATTGCCCGAGCGCTGGCGATGGGGCCCAAGCTGATGCTCTTCGACGAGCCCACGTCGGCGCTCGACCCCCGGCTCACACGCGAGGTGCTGGAGGTAATGCTGGAGCTCGCCAGAGAACAGACCACCATGCTCGTCGTCACCCACGAGCTCGGGTTCGCCCGCCAGGTCGCCGACACAGTCGGCTTTTTGGAGGAAGGACGAATCGTCGAAGTCGGCACCCCCGAGCAAATTTTTGACCGGCCCCAGCATCCCAGCACACAGGCCTTTTTGAACTGCTTTTCGCCAGGAGGTCTCTAATGGAGGACGCACCGCTGCTCTTTGCCGGCCTCGACGTGCGTTTTATGGTCGAAATTTTTCCGCGCATGGTGCAAGCCCTGCTGGTCACAGTCCAGATCAGCGCACTGGCGCTGCTGCTGGGAATCGTGCTGGGCATTCCACTGGGCGGGCTGCGGGTGATCGGCCCCCGCCCGCTGCAGCTGCTTATCCAGGGACTGGTCAGCTATATTCGGGGCACCCCCCAGATCCTCCATTTTCTGGTCGTTTACTTTGCCCTGCCCGGCGTGGGGATCCTTCTGGACGAATACTGGACTGGGGTTGTGGCGCTGACGGTGATCGCAGTCGGCTACGAAGTCGAAATTGTACGCGCTGCGATCGAGTCAGTGCACAAGGGGCAGCGCGAAGCCGCGCTGGCACAAGGCATGACCGAGCCGATGGCGTTTTGGCTGATTCTGCTGCCGCAGGCGACCCGCCGCATGCTTCCTGCCTTGACCAACGAGCTGATCAACGTGATCAAAGCGTCGGCCCTGCTCTCCGTGATCGCAGTCAACGAATTGACCAAAGTCGGCAACGCCATCATCTACAATACCTTCTATTTTGTAGAAGTGCTGCTCGAAGTGGCGGTTCTCTACATGCTGGTGATCGGCGCGCTCTCCTGGCTGTCTAAATATCTGGAGAACAAAGTCTTTTCCTTTGGGGCTGCCCTCTCCACACCTGAAACCCGTTGAGGGGTCTTTTGTATTCAAGAAGAATTACAGGAATCTGTTCGTATGCAACGACAAGACCTACCCTATCAAATCCACCGCCTGCCCAACTTTCACTGGCCCGAGGGCAAACGCTGTGCCGTCGCCATCGGCTGGCATGTCGACGGCGAATCAGCCCCGATCGCCGGCGACCCGCGCAACACCCACCACCTGGCTGCACTCTCCGAAGGAGCCTATGGCCTCTCAACTGCCCTGCCACGGCTGCTCGACCTGCACCGCGAACTGGAAGTCCCAGCCTCGTTTTTTATCCCTGGCTATGTCGCCGAGCTGCACCCCGAGTCGGTCCAGCAGGTGGTGGCCGCCGGCTACGAAGTCGCACACCATGGCTATCTGCATGAAAATGTCTTCACCCTCGACGAAGCAGAAGAACGCAGCGTCTTCCAGCGCGGAAGCCAAATTCTCACCGAATTGACCGGACAACGCCCGACCGGCTGGAGCGCGCCCGGATGGGGGCTGCGCGCCTCCACGCTGGACATCCTGATCGAAATGGGAATGTTGTACGACAGCAGCCTCATGGAATACGATACTCCCTATCTGGTGGAGACCCCGCGCGGTTCGTTGGTCGAACTCCCGATCAGCATGATCCTGGACGACTGGGAGCTCTTCGGCGGCTCGCTCTTTCCCAACGGAGGTGGCGTCAACGCCCCGGTCGACCATGCCTATCAAATCTGGCGAGACGAATTTGAGGGGCTGCGTTTCTACGGAGGGCTCTTCACGACAACGTTCCATCCCAACCTTCTGGGACGGCCATCGCGCATCCGGATGCTGCACCGTCTTTTCAGCTATATGAAATCATTCGACGACGTCTGGTGGGGGACCTACGCCGACCTCGCGGCCTATGTCCGTGCCCAGGCTGAAAACAGCGCCCCAGCTGCGGACCGTCACAGCAGATAGAGATTGGACCTTTGTTCTATGGAATCCACCCATGCACTGCCCGGTGAGGATGGCATGAGCCTGGCCGACAAAGTGTTCACCATCTTGAAACAAGAGATCCTCTCTTTGGGGATCAAACCTCGCGAATACCTCGTGATTCGCGAGGTGGCTGCCCGGTATGGGATCAGCCCGACCCCCGTGCGCGAGGCGTTTATTCGGTTAGAACGGGAGGGGTGGCTGCGGATCGACGGTCGGCGGGGGGCACAAGTCTTGCTCCCCTCTTCCCAGACCTTGCTGGACATTGTCGAGACCGAAGCCGTGCTGGAGGCGCATGCCGCCAGCCGGGCAGCGGCCAACGCGACACCCGACCAGCTGCACGCCCTGGCCGAGATCCTGGCCGCTGCCGATGCGGCACTCGAAGCTGGCCAGTACGACCGCTGCCGCGACCTGGGCGACCAATTCCACGGCCAGCTCTATGAAATTGCCGGCAACCGCTATCTGCGCGACATCATCCTTGCGCTGGAAGAACAGATCATGCGCATTCGGACACTTTTGTGGAACGTAGACGAGGCGCCGGTCGTCGACTCTGCCCGCCAACATCACGAGATTTTGGAAGCGCTGCAACGGCACGACCCCGAAGGCGCTCACCGGGCAATGTACCACCATACCATGTGGTACGAAAAAAAATTGGTCGCTACCCTGGAATTTATGTGAGACTCCAATGCAAAAAACTCCTTTGCGGGTCGCGCGCACCCTGTGGGCAGGCCTCTTTCCCCTCTACTGGATGGAAGCCCTGGGGCTGCTGCCCACAGGGTTTGAAATCGTCGACGTTGCCGAGTACGACCAGACGCTGGAACTCCTCTCCACCGGCGAGATCGACGGCAATTTTCAGTCGCTGGCCGACGTTTTGCTGATGGCCGGCCGTGGGGTCGAGCTGCGTCTGCTGATGGCCAGCGATCTCAGCGTCGGGGTGGACGGGGTAGTCTGCCAGCCCCACATCCGCACCGTCCAGGAGCTGGCGGGCAAACGACTGGGGCTGTCGCTGTTTTCGTACCCACATGTCCTGATCGAACAGGTGCTCTCCGCACAGGGGCTGACCGAAGCCGACGTCGAGCTGGTAGATCTGCGCGGAGAACGAGTGCCAGAGGCGCTGGCCCGCGGGACGATCGACGCCGGCCATACCTGGGGAGCCCACATCCCCGAAGCGATCGCCCAAGGTGCGCACCTGCTCTTCACCAGCGCAGCCTTCCCTGGGCTGTTGGTCGACTGCCTGGTCGCCCCCCCTGCCACTGTCGCACAAAACCTCGACCGCTGGACCGCCCTGGTCCACGCCCATGAGCAGGCAACTGCCTGGGGCTTGCAACATCCTGCCGAAGGATTGGCTGTGGTCGCCGAACGCAGCGGGCTCCCACTGCCCACCGTGCACTCTATGTTGGACGGGTTCACGCTGTTCACCGCTGACACGGCACGCCCGCTCTTCGACCGCCATGCCCAACAGCCCCCTGCACTCTTTGCCAGCGGCCGGCTGCTTGCCAACTTCTATCTGGCGAAAAATTTGCTGACCCGTGCACCCGACCTCGACCGCATCCTCGATCCGTTGGGCTTCGACAGCGTGCCAGCCAATCGTTCCGCCTAGCAGCTCTGCTGCCCCTCCTCGAAATACCTTTCGAGGGAGGAGCACCAATTTGACAGCACTTCAGTCTCCGTATATGCTTCCTGCGTATTGTCAAAAATTAAACTTTTGGACCAGCGATACGATATAATGGCTGTCAAATCTGCCAATTTTGGCACTGCTCTCTCAATCTGTTGTTGTAACTGTCGATGGCGGAGGCCTGAAGGTACCGCTTTGGCAGAATGGAGCACTCTCTAGCCAAAGCCTGGTAGCCAACTTCACCGGCCTTCGCAACCCTCAGGTCCGGTGGGGCAAAGCTCGAGACCCAAGCGCTCAGCAGCCCTGAGCGCTTTTTTGTTCTCTACACACCGCCGGATCTTCCGGCGGTTTTTTGTTGCTGTCAGCTCTGTGCGCCCTGTCGTGGAGAAATTGTTGAGGAGGATGCTGTCGATGCAGAAAGAAGATGTGCGCCTGGCCGCCGAGCCAGAGCTGCTCCTGCCCGGCCGTGTGGTCACCACCGACTGGGTCGCTGAACACCTGGAGCACCCGGCGCTGCGGCTGCTGGATGTGCGCGACGCTGCCCATTTTGGATTTGGCCATCTGCCCCATGCGGTGCAGGTCACGCTGGAGTCGCTGGGGGAGAGTGTCGGCGAGGTGCCGGGCATGTTGCTCCCCCCCCTGGCCTTTACCAAAGCGATGAACCAGCTGGGGATCCGGCCAGGAATGGCGGTGGTCGCCTACGACGACAACTGGGGCCTGCCGGCATCCCGGCTGCTGTGGGCGCTGGAACGCTATGGGTTCCAGCAGGCTGCGCTGCTCACCGGCGGCTGGGACCAATGGCTGGCGGAAGGACGCCCTGCCACTGCAGCAGCAGACGCGCCCGCCACAGGCACCTTTGAGGCGCACAGCGTCGACCAGACAGTGGCACAGTGGGAGTGGCTGCAAGAGCGCCTGCAAGACCCGGATCTGGTGCTGGTCGACACACGGGGCCGACAGGAGTATGGCGCCGGCCACCTGCCAGGAGCACGCCACTGGGACTGGTTTGGCGCAGTGCCCAGCGGCTGGGAGGCAATGCGCCCGGCAGACGAGCTGCGGGCGGAGCTGGCCCAGGCGGGCATTACGCCCGACAAAGAAATCGTGACCTACTGCCGCTCGGGTGTCCGTGCCGCGCACACCTACTGGGTGCTGCGCACCCTGGGCTACCCGCGCGTCCGTCTCTACGACGGCTCCTGGCTGGAGTGGCAGTCGATCCCAGCCCTGCCGATCGAACCTTCCGGGGCGTCCCCCCACTGAACACCAGGAGAAACGCAATGAACTCACTGCTGGGACTCGAACAAAAACGTGGTGGGCTGCTGGCCACGCTGGCAGCAGCCGGCATCTGGCTGGCTGCGTTTGGCGTCGATGCCGAAATGGCGCTCTTTTGGGGGTACGGGCTGGCCTTTGGCTTTGTGCTGCAGCGCAGCCGCCTCTGCTTTGCCAGCGCCTTCCGCGATATTTTTCTGCTGCAGCATGGACGCACGCTCAAAGCCCTGCTGGCGGGGCTGGCGGTCGCTACCGTCGGCTTCGGGCTGGTCATGAGCAAACAGATCCCCAATCCCACCCTGGGATTTCTGCCCCCCACAGCCAACGTGCTCCCGATCGGGCTGCATCTGGTTTTGGGAGGGTTAATCTTCGGGTTTGGGATGGTGGTGGCAGGCGGGTGCGTCTCGGGCAGCGTCTACCGCATGGGAGAAGGCTACGTGGCCTCCTGGGTCAGCTTTGGGGGAATTCTGCTGGGGCTGCTCGGGACTGCCTACACCTGGAACTGGTGGTGGGATTTTTCGATCGCCGAAGGGCCCCGCATCTGGCTCCCCACCTATCTCGGGCATGGCGGTGCCCTCGGGCTTACCTTGCTGGCCCTGCTCGGGACCTACCTGGCGGTCGTCTGGTGGGAAAGCCGCAGCGGCATTGTGATCCCCGAAAGCCCCTTTGTAGGACGAGAGGAGCCGGACTTTCGCACGCGCCTCGGCGACAACCTGCGCCAGATCTTTGTGCACGGCTGGCCGGTGGTGACCGGAGGGCTGGCGCTGGGGGCACTCAACGTTATGCTTTTCTACACCGCCCACCCCTGGGGCTTCACCGGCGAACTCTCGCGCTGGATGTTGGGGCTGAGCAACGCACTCGGCTTCGGCCCGGGTGCCCTGCAAGGGGCCGCCGACCTGCCCGGCTGCACCTTGGAGGTTGGCAGCGAACAAGGGCTGCTGCACCACATGCTCTTTCTGGTCTGGGGTATGGTGATGGGCTCCTTCGTGGGAGCACTCTTCTCCGGAGAGTTCAAGCTCCGCCGCCCGCGTCAGCCCCGACGCTACTGGCAGGCCGCCGGCGGTGGGCTGCTGATGGGCGTTGGCGCCACCCTGGCCATGGGCTGCACGATCGGCGCCTTCTTCTCCGCTATCCCTTCCCTGGCGTTGAACGGCTGGGTCTTTGCCCTCTGCCTGGCAGCCGGTGCCTGGCTGGGCGTCCAGTTGATTCAACGCTACGAGTAACCTTCGAACAGCCAGCCTGTTCTACACAGCCACACGGTCAACCCAAGAAAGGAACCCACCCATGTCACTCAAACAGCTGGACGTACGCGGCGAGATCTGCCCCTACCCGATGATGAAGACGGTGCAGGCCTTGAAAAAACTGACGCCGGCCGACGCAGGCCTCGAAGTGACAACCGACCATGCACCCGCCCTGGAGACGATCCCGACACAGGCTGCCCGCCTCGGTTACACCGCTGTGATCGAAGAAACCGGCACACCTGAATGGAAAATTCGTTTGACCCGCCAATCCTCTTGAAAACTTTTAAGGAAACACCCATGCACACCCAATTGTTTGGCCCAATTTTGTGGATTCTGCTGGCCTGGATGGTAGCTGGCTGCACGGCAGTCGTTCCAGCTGCCCAATCGGCTTCTGTACCCGTCACCACCGTCGCCAACCCAGATGCCCTGGTCGACACAGCCTGGGTCACTGAAAACCTGGACAACCCCAATGTGCGCCTGCTGGCCATCCACAGCAAGCGAGAGGACTACGACGCCGGCTTTCTGCCCGGGGCGCTCTACATCCATCTGGGCGAAAACCTCACCAACCCGGACGACCCAACCGAAGGACAGATCCTGACCCAAGAAGCGCTCTCGGCACTCTTCAGCCAGCTTGGCATCGAAAACGATGACACGCTGGTCGTCTACGACGGCAACAACAACCTGTTGGCGGCACGCGCCTACTGGGTCTTCAAATACTACCAACACGCCGATGTGCGGCTCTACGATGGGGGCGCTACCCAGTGGGTCGCTGCGGGCAACAGCCTGAGCACCGAGCCGGTGGCGGCGTTGCCGGCCAGCAGCTACGTGGCGGGGGACCCCGACGCAGCGCTGCGCACCACAGGCGACTATGTGCTGGAACACCTGGATGACCCCAACACGGTCCTCTGTGACGCACGCGGACCGGGCGAGTACGCCGGCACCGACGTGCGCGCAGCGCGCGGCGGCCACATTCCCGGCGCGATCAACGTGGACTGGGCAGAGGCTGTCAACCAGGACACAGGAACCTTCAAGCCGGTCAGCGAGCTGGCAACGCTCTATCAGAAAGCTGGTTTTGCGCCAGACAAACAGATCATCACCTACTGCCAGACCGGCGTGCGCGGCGCACATACCTGGTTCGTGCTCAGCCAGTTGCTCGGCTACCCCGACGTGCGCAACTACGATGGATCCTGGGTGGAGTGGGGCAACGACCCCGCCAAGCCGCTGGAGCAATAAGCCAGATGGTGCACCGTCTGTGCTCGTGGGCAGCGCTGATCGCGCTTTGGGTTGCTGGGCTGGCAGGTTGTGCTGCCAGCCCAGCGCTGGACCCGGCGCAGCAGAGCGAACTGGCCGCCTTCCCGGCAGGGGTGGGGCGCGGGTACCCGACAGCACTCCTCCCTACCAGCGGCGGATCGGCGCTGCAGCCCGGCAGCCCGGCGCCTGACTTTGTCTTGCAGCTCGAAGATGGACGCTACATTCGGCTGAGCGACCTGCACGGAACCCCGGTCGTGATCAATTTCTGGGCAACCTGGTGTGGGCCTTGCCGGATTGAGATGCCGGAGTTGATGCGCTCTGTCGCCGCAGAGCCCAACCTGCTGCTGCTGGCGGTCAACCTGCGCGAGCCACTCACCGCCGTCGAACCCTTCGCCCAGTCGTTTGAGATGGTGACCCCGGTCGTCCTCGACAGCGAAGGCAAGGTCGCCGACCAGTTTGGGGTACGCGGCCTGCCGACCACAGTCTTCATAGACGCAGAGGGCCGAATCCAGGCGATCCACGCCGGCATCGTGACCCCACCGGCGCTGGCCGACTATCTGGAAAAGATCGTCGCCGCCGAAGAGCCGCTGTAAACTTCAGGCCCGTAGAGCTCCCTCGATCTACGGGCCCAAATCTGCAATCCCAAATCTACACTCTTGAGTCTACGCTCCTAGCTGCGGCGCAGATGGGGGAATGCCTGCAGACCGGGAAAGATTGCGGTGTCGCCCAGCTCTTCCTCGATGCGCAGCAGCTGGTTGTATTTGGCGATGCGGTCGCTGCGTGCGGGCGCTCCGGTCTTGATCTGGCCCGTGTTGAACGCCACAGCAATGTCGGCGATCGTGGCATCTTCCGATTCCCCCGAGCGATGGCTGGTGATCACAGCCCACCCTGCCCGCTGGCTCATCTCGATCGCAGCGATCGACTCGGTCAACGACCCGATCTGGTTGACTTTCATCAGCAGGGCGTTGGCCACTTTCTCCTGGATCGCCCGTTGGATAAAGCGAACATTGGTCACCAGCAGGTCGTCGCCCACCAGCTGGACCTTGCTGCCGATCCGCTGGTACAACAACGCCCAGCCCTCCCAGTCGTGCTCGGCCATTCCGTCTTCGATGCTGATGATCGGGAAGCGGTTGACCCAGTCGGCCCAGAGGTCGACCATCTGGCTGCGGTCGAGTCGGCGGCCCTCGATTTCCAACAGATAGGTGCCGGTGGCTTCGTCGTAGAGCTCGCTGGTGGCCGGGTCGAGCGCAATATACACATCTTCACCGGGCCGGTAGCCCGCCTTTTCGATCGCCTGGAGGATCACCTCGACGGCGCGGACGTTGCCGCCCAGGCTGGGGGCAAAGCCCCCCTCGTCCCCGACATTGGTGGCAAAGCCGCTGTCGTGCAGCACCTTTTTGAGGCTCTGGTAGATCTCGGTGCCCCAGCGCAGGCTTTCTGCAAAGGTCGGGGCGCCGACCGGCATGACCATGAACTCCTGAAAGTCGGTGCTGTTGGCAGCATGTTTGCCCCCGTTGAGGATGTTGAGCATCGGCACCGGGAGGGTGCGGGCATAGACGCCGCCCAGGTACCGGTAGAGGGGCAGGTTGAGGTCGCTGGCGGCCGCCTTGGCCACAGCCATGCTGACCGCCAGGATGGCATTGGCCCCCAGCTTGCTCTTGGTCTCGGTGCCGTCCAGTTCCAGCATCAATTCGTCGATCGCAACCTGTTCGACCGGGTCCATGCCGACCAGTTCTTCAGCAATTGTCTCGTTGACGTGCTCGACCGCCTTGAGCACCCCTTTGCCGCCGTAGCGCCGCTTGTCGCCGTCGCGCAGTTCCAACGCCTCGTTGGCGCCGGTGCTGGCGCCACTTGGCACGATCGCCGTGCCGATGCTTCCACTGTCCAGCCCGACCTCCACCTCCACGGTCGGGTTGCCGCGGCTGTCGAGCACCTCACGACCGTGCACATAGACAATTTCACTCATAAAAGCTGACTCCTTTGTTTTCTACAAGCTCAATGTTTGGAGAGCGCAGGGGGCTGCCTGTACAGCCTCCTGCGCTCAGCCCTCTTCGTCGGCGCCCTCTTGGACCCCTGTCTCCTCCCGGTCACGGCGGGCGTCTTGGCCCTTGGCCTCAGGGTCGGGCAGCACGTCGTAGACCCACCGTACCGCACGCCGCCACATGCTGCGTGCAGCGGCCGCACTGTAGGTCGCCTGCCGCCGGGTATTCTTCCACCAGTCTGCCTCTGCTTTGTCGATCGGCGTGCGCCAGTCGATCGCGCAGGCAGCCCAGGTCAGCCCCGCGCCAAAGCCGACAAAGACCACTTTGTGGCCCGTGCGCAGCTTCCCCGCCGCGATCGCCTCGCAGAGAGCGATGGGAATGCTCGCCGTGCTCGTGTTGCCATATTTTTCCAGGTTGATAAAGACCTTTTCTTCTGGAATTTTCAGCTGGTTCAGCACACTGTTCTGGATGATCCGGAGATTGGCCTGGTGGGGCACCACCAGATCGACCTCCTCTGGCGTGTAGCCAGCTCGGGTCAGCACCTTGCGCGTCGACGCAGCCATCACCCGGGTTGCAAACCGAAAGACCGCCTTGCCGTCCATCTTGAGATAGTGCATGCCGCTGCTGACCGTCTCCAGGCTGGTCGGCAGCGCGCTGCCCCCGGCCGGCAGGATCAGGGTGTTGCCCCCCGACCCATCGCTGCCCAGATCGACCGCCAAAATTCCCCCTGGTACCTCGCTGGCGGCCACCAGAACGGCGCCCGCCCCGTCCCCAAACAAAATACAGGTCCCGCGGTCGGTCCAATCCACGATGCGCGACAGGGTCTCTGTTCCGATCACCAGCACATACTCGGCGTCGCCCGCCAGAATCTGGCCGCGGGCCATCGCCAACCCGTAAACAAAGCCAGAGCAGGCCGCACTCAGGTCAAAGGCCCCGGCATTGTCCGCCCCCAACGCATCCTGGATCAGACAAGCGGTGGCAGGAAAGGCATATTCCGGTGTGGTCGTGGCACAGACGATCAGGTCGATCTTGCCGGCCGGCACATCAGCCACCTCCAGCGCCTTGCGCGCGGCTGCCACTGCCAGCGTCACCGAAGTCTCCTTGGGGTCTGCGGCCACATGGCGCTCGGCAATGCCGGTGCGGCTGCGGATCCACTCGTCGTTGGTGTCCACGATCTGTTCCAGGTCGTGGTTGGTGATCACCTTCTCCGGGACATACGAACCCCACCCCACAATGTGGGCGTACCGCGGGCGATAGACCGCCTCGCCGCCCCTCTGCAGCTCCTGCCTGGCTGGCCCGTTGTTTGCTGGCCCGTTGTTTGCTGGCCCGTTGTTTGCTGGCCGGTTGTTTACTGGCCGGTCTGGCGGTTTCGTGCCATCTGCCATGGCTCCTCCTTCGTTGTCACGGCGCTAGACGTAGCGGCGCAACAGGATACAGGCGTTGTGCCCGCCGAACCCAAAACTGTTGCTCAAAGTCACCCGCACATCCATCTGAACCGCCTGGTTGGGCGTGTAGTTGAGATCGCAGACCGGGTCCGGGTCATGCAGGTTGATCGTCGGCGCAACCAGACCGGTGTTGATCGTTTTGGTGCAGATGATCGCCTCCAGGGCGCCTGCAGCGCCCAGCAGATGGCCTGTCATGCTTTTGGTGCTGCTGATGCGCACGTTGTAGGCCGCCTCGCCGAAGACCTGCTTGATCGCCAGCGTCTCGCCGACATCGTTGAGCCGCGTGGCAGTGCCGTGCGCGTTGATGTAGTCGACACTTTGCACCCCTTCGCCGTAGGCAGCTGCCTTGCGCAGCGCCACACGCATCGCATCAGCGGCCCCGCGACCGGTGGTGTGCGGCGCTGCCATATGGTAGGCGTCGTTGGTGTTGCCGTAGCCGATCACCTCGGCGTAGATGTGGGCCCCGCGCGCCAGCGCATGTTCGAGCGTTTCCAGGATCAACACAGCCGAGCCTTCGCTCATCACGAACCCATCGCGACTGTTGTCAAAGGGACGGCAGGCTGTCTTGGGGTCCTCCACCCGCTGGCTGAGCGCGCCCATCACATCGAAAGCAGCCAGATGGATCGGCAGCAACGCCGCCTCGGTGCCGCCCGCCACCAGCACATCGGCATCCCCCCGCCGCAAAATTTCGAATGCCTCCCCGCAGGCAGTTGTGCCGCTGGCGCAGGCGCTCACCACCGCATGGTTGGGCCCCTGCAAGCCAAACTCGATCGCCACCTTGCCGCCTGGGCTGTCGACCAGCATGTTGGGCACCATGAACGGGCTGACCTTGCGCAACCCCTTGGCCTGCACCAGCTCGATATTCTCCTGAAAACTGCTCACCCCCCCGATCCCGCTGCCGATCACCACCCCAATCCGGGTTGGGTCCTCGTTGTCCAGATCGAGCCCAGCGTCGACGATAGCCTGGCGCGTCGCCACCAACGCGTACTGGATACAAGGGTCCAGCCGTCTGGCCTCCTTGCGGTCCATATACAGACCCGGGTCAAAATCGCGTACCTCGCCAGCAAAGTTGACCCGCAGGTCAGCTGTAGAGAAACGGGAGATATGGTTGATGCCGCTGTGGCCGGCGACCAGGTTCTGCCAGGTAGCCTCCACGGTGTGTCCCAGTGGGGTCAATGCCCCCATGCCAGTGATCACCACACGCGGCGGTGTTGTTTGGTTGTTGGTTGTCATACGTGCTAAATCGCTGATTCCTCAATTGACAAGTGTTCCGATTTCCGTTCGAAGAATTGTTCAGAAAATAATAACCCATATCTTGTCACAAAGTCGCGCGCAGGTGTGCCTCTGCCCTGTGGGGCCAATGTTTATTTGAGCAGTGCAACCCCCAACGCATCGGAGAGGGTGCGCACGCCAATGACTTCGATGCCCTGGGGAGGGCTGTCGCCGCCGCCCCGCTGCAGCGTGCTGCGCGGGGCCAGCGCACGGGTAAACCCCAATTTTTTGGCCTCATGCAGCCGTCGGGCCAGCTGGCCGACGCTGCGCAGCTCGCCGCTCAGCCCCACTTCACCCACGATGGCCAGGTCGGCGTAGACAGGCCGGCTGCGCAGGCTGCTGGCGATCGCCACAGCCACCGCCAGGTCAGCCGCTGGCTCGTCGACCCGCATTCCCCCGACGACGTTGACGAAAATGTCTTGGTCCCCCAAATCCAGCCCCACCCGCCTGGCCAGCACAGCCGCCAGCAGCAGCAACCGATTGGGGTCGACCCCGTTCGCTGTGCGTCGCGGCATGCTGAAGGTCGTCGTGCTGCACAGCGCCTGGACCTCCACCAGCAGCGGGCGTGTCCCTTCCATCGAAACCGCGATCGCGCTGCCCGTGGCGTTGGGCAGACGCTCGGCCAAAAACAGCTCAGAGGGGTTGGCAACCTCCTGCATCCCCAGTTCGGTCATCTCGAAGACACCGACTTCGTTGGTGCTGCCGAAACGGTTTTTGATCGAGCGCAGCAAGCGAAACGCATGAAAACGCTCGCCTTCCAGCTGCAGCACCGCATCCACCATATGTTCGAGCACACGCGGGCCCGCAATTGTGCCTTCTTTGGTCACATGCCCGACCAAAAAGATGGGGATATTCTGCGCTTTGCCCACCCGCAACAACGTCGCCGCACAATCGCGCACCTGGCTGACCGTCCCGGCTGCGCTGGAACCGCTGCCAGAATAGATCGCCTGCACCGAATCCACGATGACCAGCGCCGGCCTGACCGCTTCAATCTGATCCGCGATCGATTCGACGACGATCTCAGCGAGCACCAGCAGCCGCTCTTCGCGGATCCCCAGCCGGGAGGCCCGGCGCCCAATCTGGTGGGCACTCTCCTCGGCCGAGACATACAGCACCGTTCCGCTGTGGCGGGCGACATCCGCCGCCATCTGCAACAACAGCGTGCTCTTGCCAATGCCAGGGTCTCCGCCGACCAGCACACAGGCCCCTGGCACAATCCCACCGCCGAGCACACGGCCCAGCTCTGCCATGCGCAACAGCAACCGTGGATGGTCGTCCTGAACGACCTGGGTGAGGGCTACAGGTCGGCCCAGGCTCTCGACCGAAGCCATCCCTGCCCGCCCTTTGTCTGGCAGACGCGCGGGGGCCTCCTCCAACGTATTCCATTCGCCACACTCCGCACATTTGCCGGCCCAACGCAGATGGGTGGCGCCACAGGCAGAACAGAAATACTGCTTTTTTTCTTTGACAGCCGCCATTGCTCCTCCTCCATACCTGTCCCCTCTGGCTGGAACTGCTGCATCCCCATTATAGAAGGACTGTTCGGCGCACGCCAATCTTTTTACCAATGCAGACGGCTCCAGGAACATTCCTGGAGCCGTCTGTTTGTGAAGGCCGACACACGGTCAGCTTGCCCAGCGCAGCCCTCAACCACCGCCGGTGGTACAGCTGTCGCCCGTCGACACACTGCTGCCCCCAGCACTTCCTTTCATCCCAAAGGTAGAAAACTTTTTGCTGACCTCCTGGCTCTGGCAGTGCGGGCAGACCACAGCCTCCAGCGCGCCGGCGCTGCGCATCCAGTATTCAAAAAATGTTCCGCACTGTGCACAGACATATTCGTACAATGGCATCTACACACTCCTTGTCTTTGATCCTACCTTCCCGCAAGCGAGCCTCTCCGCTTGCGGCCCTTCTGTGATCTTACAGCCAACCCAGCTTCTGCGCGTTGTCCACCAACAAAAAAAGTGCCAACACGATGACGAACAAGGCAAAGGCTCTGCGCAGATGCGCTGGGTGTAGAGTCCGAGCCAGCCTTGCCCCGAGCAGGGCACCGGTCAGCCCGGCACCCACAAAAATGGCGACGACCTGCGCGTCAAGCGGCGGACCATTCAGGTGGCCCAGAAAGCCGGCCAGACTGTTCATGGCGATCACCACGAGCGATGTGCCGACTGCCTGGCGGATCGGCAGCCCAACCCACATCACCAATGCCGGCACGATCAGAAAACCACCTCCTACCCCAAGAAAGCCGGTCAGGGTGCCGACCCCGCCCCCGCTGGCCGCAGTCACCAACCAGCTGCGCCCCGCAGCCTGGGCCGGCTGTGGCCCGAGCGCCATCAAAAGCCCGACAACCACCATCAACAGCGCAAAGAGAATCATCAGCGCAGTCGACGGCAGCAGCTTGGACCAGCCAGCAGAGAGATAGGCAGCCACCATGCCGACCCCGCCAAAGATCAGCGCCACCCGCCAGTTCAGAGTACCCTGCGAACGGTGCATAAAGGCCCCGATCAGGCTGTTGGCCCCTACGATCACCAGCGATGCCGTCACAGCAGCCTGCGGCGTCTGGCCCACGACATAGACCAGCGCCGGCACCGTCAGAATCGACCCGCCCCCGCCGAGCAGGCCCAGCGAGAGCCCGATCGCAAACCCCAGCAGAATATCGATCAGAATTTGTTCGATCACCGACCGTTGACCTTTCCCTCTCCGACGACAGCACGCCGCCGATCACCCCCGCACAGCCTCCTGGGCCACACTGCTCTCGGTAGGCAGGAACCGGGACCAGCATTCCATCCCTTCGTTGAGGGAGAGCACGCTGTCGAACCCAGCTGCTGCCAGCAGGCTGGCAGCAATCTGCGAACGGTACCCACTGGCACACTGGGTCACGATCGTGCGATCGGTGGGCAAGCTTGCCAACTGGTCGGGCAGGTAGCCCAGCGCAATATGCCGGGCCCCGACGATATGTTTTTCGTGGTATTCGCTTCGCCCGCGCACATCGAGGATCAGCAGATCTTCGTGCGGCAGCCGCTGAGCCAGTTCTCGGGCGGTGACCACTGCCAGCGCCTGGGTGCGGTGCGCCAGCACCTCCGGGCTGAAATAGCCCGGCACATTGTCGACCCCGATCGAGCGCAGGTCGTTGAGCACCTCGCGCTCGGCATCGATCGAAGGCAGCAACACGTAGACTGGACGGTCGTAGTCGACAAGCCAGCCGATTTGGGTGACGAAGCTCGGGTGGTCTGCCGGCACGTTGACAGTGCCCGGCACATGCGCTGCGGCAAACTGCCCACGGTTGCGCAGGTCAAAGACCTGCCCGCCCTCCTGGAGCAGACGCTCCAGCCTCGAACGGTCGTAGTGGGAGGGCGTCGGCAACGAGCGGGTCAGCGGCGGGCCCAATTTGTTCACCTTTTTCATCTGCGCAAAATACCTGGGCGGCTCTGGCTGGCTGTCAAGCAGCCACGCCACAAATGCCTCTTCCTGGTCGAAGCGAAAGGCAGGATTGAACAGCTTCTCATAGCCCACTGTCGTCGACGGAATTGCCCCCAACGCCTTGCCACAGGCGCTGCCGGCGCCGTGGCCAGGCCAGATCTGCAGATGATCGGCCATCTTTCTGAAATGCTGCACCGTCCGGTACTGCTGGCGCGCCCCAATCTCTTTGGTGCCTTTGTAGCCAGCTGCCACCTCCAACAGATCGGGGCGACCGACATCGCCGACAAACAAAAAATCGCCCGTGAAAACCCCTATCGGCTGATCGGCGACGGCAGTGTCTGTGATCAAAAACGCAATCTGTTCTGGCGTGTGGCCCGGGGTGTGCAGGACTTCCACACGAATATTGCCCACCTGCCAGCTGTCGCCTTCATGCACCAGATGCACACCCGCTTCGTTCCCGTACCCATATTTCCAGTGGGCATCTCCCATGTCGCTCAGATAAAGCCCTGCCCCTGTCACGGCCGCCAGCTCCCGGCTGCCGCTGACAAAATCAGCATGGATGTGGGTCTCCGTCACATGGGTGATCCGCACCCCCTCTTTTTCCGCAGCCCGCAGATACGGGAGCACGTTGCGGGCTGGGTCTACAACCAAGGCCTCCCCAGTCGCTACACAGCCGACCAGGTAGCTGGCCTGTGCCAGTTTCTCGTCGTAAAAATAACGCAGCAACATTGTCCCCTCCTGCACACTATGGTCTTACAACAAGTGCGATGCACTTCAGAAAACAATCGGCAGCCCCTGCCGCGCCCAGTCGATGATCCCACCCAGGTCGTACACTTCGGTGTAGCCCGCCTGGCGCAACAGATTGGCAGCAAACGCGCTGCGGTTGCCACTGCGGCAGTAGACAATCACCGGCTTGTCCTTGGGAATGCAGTTCATCTTTTGCGGCAGTTCCTGCAGGCTGACATGGATGGCTCCAGCAATATACCCGGCGGCAAACTCCTCTGCCGTGCGCACATCGACCAGGGTGTGTGCCTTGTGACCGTCGAGATAACGGGCCTTGTAGTCGGCTGGCTGCACCAACGCATGACCCTCTTCCCCAGAGCCGCCAAACATTCGATTCAAAAAACTCATTCTCCTCCTCCTTGTTCTTGATCAGCGCTTCTGTGCTTTACTGTAACACTCTTTGAATTTGCCGAGCACTCTCCATTGGCTTATCATTGCCATTCGTAAAGGGTTATGCTAAATCTCTACAAGTTGGAAATTTTTGCGATCGTCGTTCAGACTGGCAGCTTCAGCGCAGCCGCTGAACGTCTGCTGTTGACCCAGCCGGCCATCAGCCAACATATCCAGGATCTGGAATCCCACTTGGGGACATCGCTCTTCCAGCGTGGGCGCCGTGGGGTCACGCTGACCCAGGCAGGAAGAACCCTGCACGAATATACGCTCCAAATTCTGCGTCTGCTGGCCGAAGCCGAAAACGCAGTGGCCGATGTGAACAACCTGGCTGCTGGCCAGATCAGGGTAGGGGCAACCCCAGGGGTCGGTGTCTACCTGCTGCCCGACTGGGTTCAGTCCTTTCGCCAGCGTTCTCCCAAGCGGACGGTCGTTGTACAGACCGGCATCACACCCCAGATCGTGGCTGGGCTGCGTTCTGGTCAGCTGGATCTGGGGCTGATCGAAGGAGAACTTGACACAGGCGTTGACCGCACTGGGCTGGGGGTGTTGGAGCTGGAAGAGAACGAACAGTTTGTCGTGGTGGGCCCCAGACATCCCTGGTGGGGAAGGAAAAGCGTGCGGCTGGCTGATTTATCCGGCCAGCACATGGTTATGCGCCAGCGTTCCAGCCAGACCCGCATCTGGCTGGAGCAGGCACTGCAACAGGCTGATTTGCAGGTCCACGTCACCGCCGAGTTCGATACAGTCGAGTCGATCAAACGGGCGGTGGCCAGAAGAGAGGACCTGGCGATCCTGCCAGACTATGCAGTCCGGGCCGAGTTGGAGCTGAATCTGCTGCACATGATTGCACTGGAAGGGCGGCCGCTGCTGCGCACCCTCAAGCTGGTGTGGAACCGCAACACCTTCTTTTCACCAGCCACGCGCGCATTTTTGCGTTTTCTGGCCGCTCTGCTGCCTGCCCTCCACGGCCTGGCACTCGATTGAAGAACTGGGAGGGAGGCTGCGGTCACCGTACAGTTCAGCGCTCGCTCTCCGGCTGAGGGAGGGCCTCCAGCGTTGCCATCAGCGCATCCAGCACGTTGACCGGCTGCATCACGTCGGCGATCAGCGTGGCGACGACACTGGGGTCAGAGGGCTGGCTGACCGAGGTCAGATCATCTGCGCCAAAAAGCACCAGCTGCCCCACCGGTGTCCAGCCATAGGCGGATTCGTCGTCATAAACCGCCAGCCAGCGACCATCTGCCGAGATGCCGGTGACGTTCAACAGGCCGGTGCTGGGCACACGTTTGACCAGCGCCCCATTGGGCGCGTCGTAGATGGCGCCGCCGCTGGGGGCAATGCCCAGCGCCGAAGGGAGAATCTCGCCGACGGGCAACGCCTGCCGCTCGGCCACAACCGGTTCTGGGGCACCCAATGCAGGAGTTGGTTCAACCAGGACAGGGGTCCCCTGCGGGGTAGCTGACGTAAAAGTGGTGGCCTGGTTCGGGTAGACCGGCGTCGGCTGGACAGGTCGCACGACCTCAGCAGGGATCGGGGTCGGGGTGGGCTGTGGAGGCCCTCCGCAACCTGCCAGCCCCCACACCAGGCTGGCCATCCAGAACAAACTGGCTCGTTTCGCCCTCTTCATCCTCTCTCCTTCCTACTCGTAGCGCAGTGCGTCGATTGGGTTGAGCCGGCTGGCCCGGAAGGCCGGGAAAATACCAAAAAACAACCCCACGGCAGTCGCCACGATCAGAGACGTGAAGATGGCGTCGGCGCCGACCACCGCCTCAAAATCCCCAAATGCTGTGCTGACGAGCAGGGCCAGACTCCACCCCAGCGCCACCCCAAGAAAGCCTCCCGCCGCCGCCAGCGCCATCGCCTCGATCAGAAACTGGACCAGCACATCGGCACGTTTGGCGCCGACCGCCTTGCGCAACCCGATCTCGCGTGTGCGTTCGGTCACGCTGACCAGCATGATGTTCATGATGCCGATCCCCCCCACCAACAGGCTGATCGCAGCGATCGCACCCAGAAAAATCGTGAGTGCACCCAGAATGTCGCCAAAAACCGCGATCAGATCGTTCTGGCTGACGATCGAAAAGTCGTCCTGGTCCAGATAGTTGATGCCTCGACGTTCGCGCATCAGCTGGGTGATCTCTTCCTGGGCCAGCGGAATGTTTTCGCTCTGGTCGATCGAGACATAGATGACCGACACCTTGTACTCTCCATTGGGGGTTTTCTGTTTGAACAGGCGATCCTGTCCGGTGGTCAGCGGGAGAAATACCGATTTGTCGAGATTGCCGCCAGGTCCTCCCCCCTTGCTTTCCATCACACCGATCACGCGAAAGTTCATCTCGTTGATCTGGACGATCTGGTCGACGGGGTATTCGTTGTTGGGAAAGAGCTCCTGGTAGGTATCGGCGCCAAGCAGGACCACCCGCTGCCGTTCGTCGCTGTCCAGCGTCGAAAAGTAAGAGCCCGCCGTGGTGTTCCAGTTGCGGACCAGCGGATATTCCGGGGTGGTCGCGCTGGCCTGCACATCCACCGTCTTGCCCGCGCGCGTCACCGAGACCCGGGTCTGAAAATCAGCCGCCACTGACGCCGCATGTGGGACACGGCTGGGGTCCGCGATCGCCTCCATGTCGGCCAATGTCAGGGCTTTCACCGTGTTGGGACGCAACGAAGGAGGGCCGTCGCTGATCTGGCCAGGGGCGACAAAGAGCAGGTTGCTCCCCAGACCAGCAAACTGATCGGTGACATATTTTTCCACGCCGCGTCCGATGGACATCAACGCGATCACCGCACCGACCCCAATGATGATACCGAGCATGGTCAAGACGCTGCGCAGCTTGTTGGCAGCCAGCGCCCGCATGGCAATCCGCAGGGCTTCGATGACTTTCATGGCTGTACCTCCTGGGGCTCTGAGGGGGGGGCTGAAGGGGGCTCTCCCCCCGTCGCATAGATTCCTGCCGTCGCCCGTCTGGAAATGTCCGATTCTACCATGCCATCGCGAACGCGCACAACCCGGTGACAATAGTCGGCTGTCTCCGGGTTATGGGTCACAAAGACGATCGTGATGCCGCGCTCCTGGTTCAGCCGCTGAAACAGTTCCATGATTTCGATACTGGTCTTGCTGTCCAGGTTGCCGGTAGGTTCGTCGGCCAGAATCATCGAGGGGGTGTTGACCAGGGCGCGGGCGATGGCGACACGCTGCTGCTGGCCGCCCGACAGCTCGTTGGGTTTGTGGTCCAGCCGCTCGCCCAGACCCACCAGACGCAGCGAATCTTCTGCGCGCTGGCGGCGTTGACGGCCGCTGACTCCACCATAGATCAGAGGCAGTTCGACATTGGCCACGGCGGTCGTGCGCGGAAGCAGGTTGAAGCTTTGAAACACAAAACCAATTTTGTGGTTGCGGATCGCTGCCAACTGGTCGTCCTTGAGCCGACTGACATCTTTGCCGTCCAGTTCATAGACTCCTTCGCTGGGCACATCCAGGCACCCGATGATGTTCATCAAGGTCGATTTTCCGCTGCCGCTCGGCCCCATGATGGCAAGCATCTCGCCGGGGTAGATGTCGACATCTACCCCGCGCAGCGCCCGCACTTCGACGTCGCCCATCTGATAGAACTTTTTGATGCCGCGCAGCGAAATTACAGGCGAAGAGCCGTTTTGTTCCATACCAAGACGTCCCTCTTCCATTTCACCGGTTGGGGGCTGTGCGTTCAGTTGCCACCGCCAAAGAGCGCGCCACGCAGCTGTTCTTCGCTGCTCTGCGTCACAAAGGCCAGCACATCCCCGTCTTGCAACCCAGCCAGGATCTGGCTTTCCCGTTCATTGCGCAGCCCGAGTTCAACCTGCTGGCGCGCCGGGGAGCCGTCGACCATTTTGAACACATAGGCTTCGCCGCTGTCGCGGTCGATCGTGATAAAGCGGTTGGGGGCCAGCACGACGTCGTCGACATCGGCAGTGGTGATGACTGCTGTCGCGCTCATCCCTACCCGGAGCGGCTGGTCGGTCTCTTCAGGGACCACGGTCACAGCATAAGCAACCACATTGTTGACAATCGAAGAGACAGGGGCGATCTCGGTCACCTGGCCGAGGATCGTGATGTCTGGCAGAGCATCGACGCTCAGCCGCACGCTTTGTCCCACCGCAACCTGCCGGACATCGATCTCGTCGACCAGCACAGTGAGCTGGAAGCGACTCAAGTCGGTCAGCACCACAGCCGGGCGGGTGTTGGCAGCCAGCTCGGCCAGCTTGACGTTGACCTCGCTGACCACACCCGCAATCGGGGCAACCAGACGAGCATTGGCCAGAGCATTTTCAGCCTGGAGCACATTCAGCTGGGCCTGGCGAACCTGGGCGCGAGCGATCGTCAGATCTTCTGCGACAGGCCCTGCGATCAGGTCGTCCAGGTTGTTGCGGGCGTTCACCACCTGCACCTGGGCCTGCCGGATCGAAGACTGGGCCTGGGCAATCTGGGTCAGCCCCTGGGCCTGTTGGGCCTGGTTGGCCGGTTCGACGGTCTTTTCGACCTGGGCTTTGGCAACTTCGTAGTTGACAGTGGCCTGTTCTAACTGCTGGGACTGGGGCATCATCCCGATATCGGGCTGGTCTTTGACCTTGTTGTAGGCTTCCTGTGCCTGTTTGAGGGCAATTTCGGACTGGCGCAGCTGCGCTTCGTTGATCACCTGCTGTGCGCTGGTCGGGCCCGCAAACAGGTTTCGGTAGCTGGCCTGGGCGCTGGCCAACGACGCTTCAGCGCTGGCAACCGCTGCCTGGGCAACCTCGACCGCAGCCTGAGCGGCGGCCACATCCATCCAATCTGGTGGAGTCTCCAGTTTGGCCAGCTGCGCAGCGGCGATCTCATGGGCAACTTTGGCGTTGGCAAGGGCCAACGTCAGCTCCGTCGTCTCAAGCTGTGCCAGCAGCTGGCCTTGCTCTACAAACTGGCCGACGTCGACCAGGACTTCAGCCACCATGCCAGCGCTGCGAAAGAGCAGCGACACCTGGTCTTCTGGCTCGATACTTCCGGTTGCGCTGACCGTGCTGGCGATCGCACCTCGCTGGACCACAACAGTCTCGTAGGTTGGTTCGTCGCTCTGTGCCTGGATCGGCGCCAGATAACGGTCGTAGACCCACCACCCAGCCGTTGCAGCAACAGCTACCAGCAACGCAACGATCCTCAATCGTTTTATCATCGGTTTGGCGGCAGAAACCACCCAAAGCGGTGGAAAAAGCCGTTTTCCCCCTTTCGCACTATACTTGTTTCCATAACTAAAAATTTTTGCGCGCCTGTGTTCTCCTTGAGGCCCTGAGGCGGGTCGCACAGGTCAAATTGATTCCTCCCTGTGGGGCTCCACAGGTATCTTCCCCAAAAGCAACCGCCGGCCGCGCCTCAAGCCGGCCCGATGGTGAAGCCAGCCAGGTGTTCCAAGGCTTTGGCCAGCGCATGGTTGCCTTCGCTGCCCAACCCTTGGGCCTGCAGGGTGCGGTAAAGCTGGAAGATCAGCCCGGTCACCGGCAACGGCACCCCCAGCTCGTCGGCTGCTTCAAGCACCAGCCGCAGATCTTTCTGTTGGAGGTCGACGGTGAAGCCAGGGCTCCAGTCGCGACGCAGAATCTGGGGCGCCCGGTTGGTGAACATCCAGCTCCCAGCCGCACCCTGGCTGACAGCTGAATAGGTTTTGGCCAGGTCGACACCCCCTGCCTGGGCAAAGAGCAACGCTTCGCACATGGCGATACAGTTTCCGACGACCAACACCTGGTTGACCAGCTTGACTGTCTGGCCAGCACCGTGCCCGCCGACATGGGTGATCGTTTTGCCCATGGCCTGCAAGACCGGAAGAGCCCGTTCGTACGCTGCCGGCTCCCCACCGACCATGATGCTCAGCGTCCCTTTGGCAGCTCCCTCGCTGCCCCCGCTGACCGGGGCGTCGAGCATCGCCACGCCGCGCGTCGCCGCCGCTGCCGCCAGTTCGCGGGTGGCCTGCGGGCTGATCGTGCTGCAGTCGACCACCAGCGTCCCTGGCTGCGCGCCCTGCAGCACCCCGTCTGTACCCAGCAACACAGCCTGGACATCTGGGGTATCGCTGACGCAGACGATCACGATGTCGCTGGCTGCGGCCACCGCTGCTGGGCTCTCGCCAGCCCGAGCCCCCTCTGCGACCAACCGCTCCATGCGGGCCGCTGTGCGATTCCAGACTGTCAGTGAATAGCCAGCTTTGAGCAGATTGGCTGCCATGCCCTGCCCCATGATTCCCAACCCTACAAACCCAATTCGCTCTGTCATCGTCTTTCGATCTCGTTTCGGTCTGATTTCTACCGAGACCAGGCGCCCCTGGCAGCTTCTGGATCTTTACTGGAGCAACATGGCCAGTTCGTCGACAGGATCAACCGACGACCCGCCGGCTTTGTGTTCGGTGATTTCAAAGACAAATTTTTTGGCGATGCTGCCATCTTCCTCGACTACCTCACGGTAGTCGACCGTGATCGTGTCGCCTGCCACATACTTCTCTGAGAGCATGCCTTCGCTGAGTGGATCCTGGATCTGGTTTTGGATGACACGGCGCAGCGGGCGAGCTCCGTATTCGGGGTCATAGCCCGCTTCGGCGATCGCCAGGCGGGCAGCCGCCGTGAGGAGCAACGACATCTCCTGTTCCGCCATCTGCAGACGCAGCGGGCGCAGCTCCAGCTCGACGATCTGGGCGATCTCCTCTTTGCTGAGGCTGCGGAAGACCATAATGCCATCGAGACGGTTGATGAATTCGGGGCGGAAGGTCTTTTTAAGGGCGTCCATCACCTTGTTTTTCATCTTTTCGTACTCGCTCTCGCGCCGTTCATTCTCTGCTTCTTGCGAGATCACAAAACCGAGCCCTTTGGCGCCCTGGATGAGTTTGGCGCCGATGTTGCTGGTCATGAGGAGCAGGGTGTTGCGGAAATCGACCCGTCTCCCTTTGGCGTCGGAAAGGTAGCCGTCCTCCATAATCTGCAACAACATGTTGAAGGCTTCTGGATGCGCCTTTTCGATTTCATCCAGCAGGATGACGCTGTACGGGCGTCGGCGCACCGCTTCGGTGAGTTGCCCCCCCTCTTCGTAGCCAACATAGCCTGGCGGGGCACCGACCAGCCGGCTGACATTGTGGCGTTCCATGAATTCGCTCATGTCCAGCTTGATCAGCGCTTCTTCGCTGCCGAACATGAACTCGGCCAGCGTCTTGGCCAGCAACGTCTTGCCAATGCCGGTCGGGCCCAGGAACATAAAACTGCCGATCGGGCGTTTGGGGTCTTTGAGACCGGCGCGTGCCCGGCGCACCGCTTTGGCAATCGCCTTGATCGGTTCGTCCTGGCCGATGATGCGCTGGTGCATCACCCGTTCCATTTCCAACAGCCGTTCGCGTTCTTCACCGGCGATCCGGCTGACCGGCACTCTTGTCCACATGGCCACCACTTCAGCGATGTCTTCGGCGGTCACCTTGGGCTGATTAGCGGTCTCATTCCAGCCTTCACGCAGCTCGTTGATTCGGGCTTCGAGCTCGACCTCTCGGTAACGCAGGTCGATGGCATCGTCGTAGCGCTGGGTGTCCATCGCCTCTTCCTTTTCCTTCTGCAGCTTGCGCAGGCTCATAAAGGTCTCACGCAGGTTGGCAGCGTAAGGGGCCTTGTACATGCGCACGCGGCTGCCCGCCTCGTCGATCAGGTCGATCGCTTTGTCGGGCATAAACCGGTCAGGAACATAGCGGGCTGCCAGATGGGCGGCAGAGTGGAGAGCCTCGTCGGTGATGATCAACTTGTGGTGCTCTTCATAGCGGGAACGCACCCCCCGCAAAATCTCGATCGTCTCTTCGACTGAAGGCTCGTCGACCAGGATCGGCTGGAAGCGCCGTTCGAGCGCGGCATCGCTCTCGATATGTTTGCGGTATTCGTCCAATGTCGTAGCGCCGATCACCTGCAGTTCGCCCCGGCTGAGGGCGGGCTTCAGGATATTGGCGGCATCGACGCTGCTCCCGGCAGCTCCTGCGCCCACCAACATGTGGACCTCGTCGATAAAAAGGATCGACTGCGAGGTCACGACTTCTTCGATCACCTTTTTCAGCCGCTCTTCAAACTGGCCCCGGTACATGGTCCCTGCCACCAGGCTGCCGACATCCAGCATCAACAGCCGTTTGTTAAGCAGCGGTTCGGGCACGTCGCCGTCGATAATCCGCTGGGCCAACCCTTCGACGATCGCAGTCTTGCCGACGCCAGGTTCGCCGATCAGCGCCGGGTTGTTTTTGGTGCGGCGGCTCAAAATTTGGATCACACGTTCGATTTCTGGCTGGCGGCCGACCACCGGGTCAAGCTTGCCCTCTTCGGCGGCAGCAGTCATATCGTAGCCGAGCTGGTCGACCAACGGGGTTTTGGACTCTTTTTTCTGTTTGTCCTTGCTCTGGGCCTGGCTTTGCAGGATGTTGCGCGCTGTCTGGGTTCGCACCCGGTCAAGGTTGATGCCAAGCCCGCGCAACACATTGACGGCAATCCCTTCCCCTTCTCGCACAAGCCCCAGCAGCAGGTGCTCGGTGCCAATGTAGTGGTGGCCCATCAAACGGGCTTCGTCGACGGCCAGTTCGATCACACGTTTGGTGCGGGGGGCCAACGTCGGCTTCCCAAACGGAGGACGTTCCCCACGTCCGACGGTTCGTTCGACGGCACGAATGATCTGGACCGGCTCGACACCCAGCTCACGCAGCACCTTGACGGCCACCCCGTTTTCCTCGCGCACCAATCCTAACAACAGGTGCTCGGTTCCTATGTAGTTGTGGTTGAGCCTGAGCGCTTCTTCCTGCGCCAACGTCAGCACACGGCGCGCACGCTTGGTAAAGCGATCTAGTTTGTCAGACATAGCGTTCTTTCCTCATACAACGAATACAGCCAGTCACTTTGGGTAGCATAGCAGAGCTAGGCGGGGTTCGGCAGTAAGTGCTGTTCCCCTTCATGCCCCTGCTGCCCTCACCAGACAAAACGGGCACCTGTCGAGCACATGATGGTATCATTGTAACGAGCAGTTTGGATCTTGGCAAGCAAGTCTCTCGACGATTTTTGTGGGGTAGAGACAACGCAGGTTGACACGACAGAAGGCGCGGGGTTGCCCGCGCCTTCTGGTTTTGGAGTCAACTTTCTGCAGCCAGCAGCTGCCTGGGTCAGGCAGCGACTGTTGGGCTCGCAGCGACTGTTGGGCTCGCAGCGACTGTTGGGCTCGCAGCCTGGCTGGGCTCGCCGCTCGGGGCAATCTGCCAGTCTACCTCTGGTTCGGGCAGGGCCTGTTTGAGGCTCAACCCGAGCCGCCGTTTGTCACTCTCGATGCGGATGATCCGCAGCGGGTAGACATCTCCTTCGCCGACCGCTTCTTTGGGGTGAGCGACACGGCGCTCAGCCAGTTCGCTGATGTGGATCAACCCTTCGATCCCAGTATCGACCAGGCGGGCAAAAGCCCCAAAGTTCACCAGCTTGGTGATCCGTCCCTGGACGATCTGACCGACCTGATAGGTGTTGTCAATGATTTCCCAAGGCTGGGGAATCAACCGGCGCAAACTCAATCCGATGCGGCGCCGATCGGCGTCGACACTCAAAATTTGCACCTTGACCTTTTCACCGACCTTCACCACTTCGCTGGGGTGGGTGACCCGATTCCAGCTCAGTTCGCTCAGATGGATCAGGCCGTCTGCACCGCCCAGGTCCACAAAAGCGCCGAAATCGGCGATGCTGCTGATCAGCCCTTCCATCACCAGCCCTTCGCGCAACGTCTCCAACAGCTGATCCTTCTGCTGGCGGCGCCAATCCCGCATTGCCAGCCGTTCCGAGAGGATCAAGCGGTTGCGCTTGCGGTCGATGTCGATCACCTTGAGTTTGAGCAGATCCCCCATCAACGGGGCATAGCGGGCGTCGGCATCCTCCTCGCTGTTGACCACCGGAGCGCTGGTCAACTGGCTGGCGGGCACAAAGCCTCGCACCTGCCCAAGGCGCACGATCACCCCTCCCCGGTTGAAGGAATCCACCGGGCACTCGAAGATCTCCTGGCTCTGCATCAGCCCCTCGGCCCGTTCCCAGTCCTTCTCAGCCAGTGCACGGCTGATACTCAACTGCACATTGCCGTCTCGATCTTCGCGAAGGATGAACACCGGCACCGAGTCTCCCACCGCCAAGGTCTCCAACGACTCGCCGATCCGCTCATACTCACGCCCGGAGACAACCCCTTCCGACTTAAAGCCGATGTCCACCAGAATCTCGTTCGATCGCTTGTCGACCACGATTCCGGTGCGGATCTCTCCAGAGATCGGCTCTTGCAGAGAACGATCGATCTCATCCAGCAAGGCTGCCATCGGGTGATTCTGGTAATCGATCCCTCCAGCCAGCCAGCTCTGTGCAGCACCCGCCATGCTTCGAACTTCACTCATACAGCCCAAAATCCTCCGCGAACAAAATATAATTCCATCACCCGAGTGGTGATTCATCCAACAATACGATCAACTCGATCTCAACCCGCCCATTTCTGGGCAATGCGGCAACCTGAACCGTGCTGCGCGCTGGCGGTTCGTGGGTGAAAACCTCCCCGTACAGCCGGTTGACCAGGGCAAAATCAGCCATATCCGCCAGAAAGATGGTCGCTTTGACAACCTGTGCGACCCCAGCGCCCGCAGCAGCCAAGACTGCCTGCAAATTGGCCAGTACCTGGCGGGTCTGTGCTTCAACACCCTCTGCCAACTGGCCGGTCGCCGGGTCTAACCCCAACTGGCCAGACATAAACAAGAACTGGCCTGCCCGGATTGCCTGTGAATAGGGGCCCAGCGCGGCAGGCGCGTCGGTTGTGCTGACAACTGTGCGTTTACTCATCATGGTTTTATTGGTTGGTTGTTCAGGATGTGCGCTGTTGTGGTATTAGAGGACAACAATTCCAAAGCCGCAGCTGGAATCACAAACTTTTTACTTTTTACAATCAAACTCGCGTTACCAACTTTCTGTGGAGATATTGTCCAAGATTGTATTCTCTTTTACACGATTCGTCAAACCTGCAGCCCTGCCAAACAAAATAAACGGCTGTAGCCCCTTCTCTTCAGTCAGGTACGATCGGCAGGCTGCGGCGCATGATCTCATAATTTTCCAGCGCGCGCCCTGCCCCCAACGCCACGCAGGCGATCGGGTTTTCGGCCACATAGGCAGGCACCCCTGTCTCCTGGGTCAGCAGCTGGGCAATGTTGCGCAGCTGAGAACTGCCCCCCGTCAGCACCATGCCCCGGTCGATGATATCGGCAGCCAATTCAGGGGGGGTCTTCTCCAGCGTGGCACGCACCGTGCTGACCACGGCACGCAGAGGCTCCTGCAATGCCTCGGTCACCTCCCCGCTGCTGATCTGGATAATCTTGGGGAGACCGGTCACCTGGTCACGGCCCCGCACTTCGGTCAGGCGGTCATCTTCCAGCGGCAGCGCGCTGCCGATCGCAATTTTGATCTCTTCGGCGCTCTGTTCGCCGATCAGCAGGTTGTACTTCTTGCGCACGTAGTTGACAATGGCCTCGTCGAAACGGTTGCCTCCGATTCGCACACTGCTCCAGACCACAATGTCGTACATCGAGGCCACGGCAGCCTCGGTGGTGCCCCCCCCCATGTCCACCACCATGTTGCCGGTCGGCGTTCCGATCGGCAGGCCCGCCCCATAGGCGGCGGCCAGCGGTTCTGGGATCAGATAGGCAGCTCCGGCTCCGGCCTGCATGGCAGCGTCGTGCACGGCCCGCTCTTCGACGCTGGTGACCCCGCGCGGGGTGCTGATCATCACCTTGGGGCGAAAAAGAGGGCGCAGAAGCGGGTTGGGATCTCCCGCCACTGTCTGGATCAGATAGCGCAGCATCGCTTCGGTGACCACAAAATCGGCGATCACCCCGTCCCGGATCGGGCGAGCCACTTCGATGCTCTCTGGGGTCCGTCCGAGCATGTCGTACGCTTCGTGCCCGACAGCCACCATCGTGTTGTCGCGCAGCCGAATTGCCACCACGGATGGCTCGTTCAACACAATGCCCCGTCCTTTGACGTGGACCAGGACGTTGACCGTCCCCAGATCGATGCCGATATGCTTTCCAAACATCAGTTCACTTGACCTGCACGCACAACCGACCACACACTTGTCGTTCCTGCTGTTGGAACGACATAAAATTACCTTGGCTTTATTATATGCATTTTCGGGGCTCTGTCGAACTCGTGGCCAGCTTCTCAGCAGATTCGGGCAGGCCGTCGGTTGTACACCCGGACGGAGAGACACCAGCCCAACAAAAAGCGGGTTCCAGCTGATGAACCTCTGGAACCCGCCTGCACCCTGGCATTTGACGCCAGCTTGCCGTTCTCACCCTTCCTGGTAGTTCAGTCCGCTGGACGAGCGGCGCCCCTGATGATGGCGTGCAACTTTAAGCCGCAGCGAGCTGCGGCGCAGCGAAGCCAGAATCTCTGGCAGTTTGTGCGGCGGTGGGTTTTCTGCCAGCAGCTGCTGTGCCCGTTCCAGTGCAGCATGGGCGCGTGCCTCGTCGATCTCTTCGCCAGCTTCTGCAACATCGGCCAGCACCGTCACTTTGTCGGGCCGCACCTCCACCACGCCCCCACTCACTGCGAGATAGTCGTTGCCTTCGCGGCGGTGGAGCACGATTTCACCGATATCGAGCGTCGACAACAACGGGGCATGTCCGTGCAAAATGCCCATCTGTCCGTTGCTGCCCGGCAACGTGACCATTTCGACCTCGCCGCTGTAGAGTTTTCTGTCAGGGGAGACGATGTCGACCTTGATTGGCATAGAACCGCTCCTTACTTGCGCATGCGCTCGGCGTTTTCAACTGCCTCTTCGATCGTACCCACCATGTAGAAGGCCTGTTCGGGCAGGTCGTCGTGCTTGCCGTTGAGGATCTCGCGGAAGCCACGGACAGTCTCCTCAATTTTGACATAGCGTCCATCGCGGCCCGTGAACTGTGCAGCCACATACATGGGCTGGGTCAGAAAACGCTGGATTTTGCGTGCCCGAGAAACGATCAGCTTGTCATCTTCGCTCAGCTCTTCGACGCCGAGGATTGCGATAATGTCCTGGAGATCTTTGTAGCGCTGCAGGGTCTGCTGTACCTGGCGTGCCACACTGTAGTGCTCCTCGCCCACGATCAGCGGGTCGAGAATACGGCTGGTAGAGCCCAGCGGGTCTACAGCGGGAAACAACCCCTGGTCAGCCAGCGAACGCTGCAGCGTGATCGTGGCATCCAGATGGGCGAAGGTGGTCGCCGGAGCCGGGTCCGTGTAGTCGTCGGCAGGCACATAGACTGCCTGCATCGACGTAATCGACCCTTTTTTGGTCGACGTGATCCGTTCTTGCAGATCTCCCATATCGGTTCCCAAGGTCGGCGCGTAGCCGACAGCGCTGGGCAGACGGCCCAACAGCGAGGACATCTCGGAGCCTGCCTGGACAAAACGAAAGATGTTGTCGACGAAGAGCAGCACATCGCGGCCTTCGTCGCGGAAGTACTCGGCCATCGTCACACCGGTCAGTCCGACGCGCAGACGTGCGCCTGGCGGCTCGTTCATCTGCCCAAAGACCATGACCGTGGAGTTGATCACCCCCGACTCGATCATCTCGCGCATCAGGTCGTTGCCTTCGCGGCTGCGCTCACCGACACCCGCAAAGACCGAATAGCCGCTGTGGAACTCTGCCACGTTGTGGATCAGCTCCTGAATCACGACTGTCTTGCCGACGCCTGCACCACCAAAAATTCCTGTTTTGCCCCCTCGTGTGAAAGGAGCGATCAGGTCAACACATTTGACGCCAGTCTCGAACATTTCCGCCTTGGTGCTCTGCTCTGAAAAAGGCGGGGCAGAGCGGTGGATGGGGTAGGTGGTTTCTGACAGGACATCCCCTTTGCCGTCGATCGGCTGGCCGGTCACGTTGAAGAGACGTCCCAACGTTGCCGGGCCCACCGGTACTTGGATCGGCGTCCCATTCGAGACGCTGGTCATGCCACGGCGCAGGCCATCGGTGCTGCCCATCGCCACCGAGCGGACTACATTGTTGCCCAGCTGTTGTTCGACCTCGAGCACCAGCGTCGAACCGTCGTCCATCGCAACCATGACAGCGTCATAGATTTCGGGCAATTTGCCCGATGCGAAGAGCACATCGACAACCGGACCAATCACACTTTGAATCGTGCCAACCAATTGCTCAGGCACAGATGACCTCCTTGAAATCAATTTTCATGCACTTTTCAGCATCTGTGTCGCAGCGGAGTAAGTACCCCTCCGGTCCAGAGACCCGCAGGAACTTGTCAAGCCACTGGCAACGCATTTCGCTCCAGCCCGACCGGCAGCCAGTCACTGCTGCCGGCAGTTTCCGTATTTTGCTTATTTTCCAAGGCGCTTGTCCCACCGACAATATCGATCAGTTCGCTGGTGATAGCGCCCTGTCGCGCCTTGTTGTACGTGAGGGTCAGGTCGTCGATCAACTCTCCTGCCGCATCGGTGGCGTTGCGCATCGCCACCATGCGCGCCGAATGCTCGCTGGCCAACGATTCGTAGAGTGCCTGCAGAATCTGCACTTCGGTGAACCCATACAGGACGCGGTTGAGCACAGCGTCAGGGGAAGGCTCAAAAATGTATTCTGGGGCCATCGTCGCCGACGGTTCGGAAGGCACGACCGGCAACAGCTTGTGAACGACCGGCACCTGTTGAATCGTGTTGACGTAGTCGGTATAGACCATCAACACTTCGTCGGCATACCCAGAAAGGTAGTCGTCGATCAGGATGCGTGCGATCGGGCCGATGTCGTAGGAGGTCGGGTTGTCCGGCAGCCCGGTGAACTCGGCTCGCACGACCGGGTCGTAGCGCAACAGCCATTCTCGCCCTTTTTTGCCGACTGCCACCACTGTCACCTCGGCGCCCTCCTGGCGTTTTTCCCGCATGAGCTGCGCGACACGGCGCAACACATTGGCGTTAAACCCACCTGCCAGTCCACGATCGGCGGTCACCAACAAAATTTCCGACCGTTTCACCGGTCGCTGGGTGATGAGCGGGTTGAGTTCGCTCTCGGTGCTGGTCAGACGCGCGATGTAGCTCAGCACCTCGTGTGCCTGCTGCGCATAGGGGCGGGTCGCCAGCACCTGTTGCTGTGCCTTGCGCATCTTGGCAGCCGAGACCGCCTCCATCGCCTTGGTCACCTGCGCAATATTTTTTACCGAACGGATACGGCGTCGGATCTCACGAATTAAGTTCGCCAAGGTAGTTCTTCCCTGTTACTGTGGCGGTTGCCACGACACATTGAAGTCGTCGATCGCCACACTCATCGAGTCGATGATCTCCGACTGGAGATCCTTGGTACGCAAGATTGCCTGGCCAATCTCAGCATGGTTGGCGTCCATGTAGGTGTGCATCGCTGCTTCCCACTGCTTGACATGCTGGACGGCGACCCGGTCGAGCTTGCCGGCGCCCGCAGCCCACAGGCTCATCACCTGCTTGTCGAGCGCCATCGGCACATACTGGGCCTGTTTGAGCATTTCCGTCAGACGACGGCCACGATCCAGCTGGCGCTGTGTCGCTGGGTCGAGGTCAGAACCGAACTGGGCAAAGGCAGCCAGTTCGCGGAACTGGCTCAACTCCAGCTTAAGACGGCCAGCAACCTTCTTCATCGCCTTGGTCTGGGCTGCCCCACCGACGCGGCTGACCGAAATCCCTACGTTCAGAGCCGGGCGAATCCCCGCATAAAAAAGGTCAGATTCCAGGAAGATCTGGCCGTCGGTGATCGAAATCACATTGGTAGGGATGTAAGCGGAGACATCGCCTGCCTGGGTCTCGATCACAGGCAAGGCTGTCAGGCTGCCGCCGCCATGCTCTTCTGCCAGACGGGCAGCACGTTCCAACAGGCGACTGTGCAGATAAAACACATCGCCCGGGTATGCTTCACGGCCTGGTGGGCGGCGCAACAGCAGAGAAACCTGCCGATAGGCTTGCGCATGCTTGGAAAGGTCGTCGTAGACAATCAGCGCATCGCGCCCCTGTTCCATGAACTCTTCCCCAATGGCGCAGCCAGCAAAGGGAGCCAGATACTGCAGCGCCGCCGGGTCTGAGGCCGCTGCACTCACCACAATCGTGTACTCCATGGCCCCATATTTTTCAAGCGTGCCGACCACCTGTGCCACCGAGGACTGCTTCTGGCCGATCGCCACATAGATACAGATCAGATCCTTGCCCTTCTGGTTGATGATCGTGTCCAGGGCAATGGCCGTCTTGCCGGTCTGACGGTCGCCGATAATCAGCTCGCGCTGGCCACGGCCGATCGGGATCAGGGCATCGATGGCGGTGATACCGGTCGCTACCGGCGTGTTGACAGGATGGCGCATCACGACGCCCGGCGCAATGCGTTCTACCGGGCGGAACTTGTTCGAGTCGATCGGCCCCTTGCCATCGATCGGCTGGCCGACTGCGTTGATCACACGGCCGATCATGGCGTTGCCGACCGGAACAGAGGCAATCCGGCCGGTCCGACGCACCAGGTCCCGTTCTTCGATCCGCTGGTATTCGCCCATGATGATGATGCCGATGTTTTCGGCGGTCAGGTTCAGGGCAATCCCCAGCGTGCCTGTCTTTGGAAACTCCACCAGCTCACCTGCCATGACATTGGTGAGGCCCGAAGCCAGGGCGATCCCATCGCCGATTTCAAAGACTTCGCCCACGTCGATCTGGCTGGGAGACGGTGCATAGTTCAGAATTTGCTGTTTCAACAGCGCTGTGATGTCATCGGTACGCACAGCCATTGGACTTATTTCCTCCTATAACGTGCTGCTTGCCGCACGGTTGCAAGCTGGCCAGCAAAAGGTCTGGGTGTGGCAGTCGAGCTGTGGCAGTCGAGCTGTGGCAGTCGAGCTGTGGCAGTCGAGCTGCTGTACACGGGGCATCCCGTGTCCCAGCCGACGAGCGTTCAGCGAACGACGGAGGCGATCGACTCTCGCAATGTCGCGAGCCGTGTTGCCACCGAATTGTCGATCAACCGGTCTCCGACCCGCACCCGCAGCCCCCCCATCAGCGATGGGTCAACGGCAAAGCTGAAAGTCAACCCGGCCCCATATTCGTCGGTGAGCCGCTTGCGCAGCTTGTCCATCTCGCTGTCGCTCAGCTCGATGGCGCTGGTGATCTCTGCTTTCAACGACTGGCTGCGGCCAGATGCGATCTGGGCAATCCGGCCGGCCACATCGGCGACCAGAGTGCTGTCACCTGCGTCGACCATCACCTTGATCAAATTGGCAATTTCTGCAGGGAAATCGGCGGGCAACATTTTAGCAAGAGCGGCTGCTTTGTCGGCACCGCTCTTGTTGCCATCCGCCAGAAGGGCAGCCAGCTCGGCGTCGGCAAGGACCTTTGAAAGCTGGTCGAAGGCCTGTTGCCACCGTTCCAGTTGGGCCAGCCACAGGGCCTGGGCGTAGCGGTTTACACGCTCTTGTTTGCTGCTCATTTGCCTTTGCTCCCTGCGTCCGCCAGGAACTCGGCCACGAAACGCTTCTGTTCAGCTTTGTCGGCCAGCTCGCGTCCCAGCAGTTTTTCAGTGGCCAGGATCGCCAGGTCGGCAATCTGCTTGTTGGCATCGGCCAAAGCCAGCTCGATCTGTCGGGCAGCATCTACCTGCGCCTTCATCCGAATGTCGGTGGCTTCCAGATCGGCGCGGCCGCGCACCTCCTGGGCGATCTTTTCAGCGTCGCGCGTGGCTTGGGCACGAATCTCTTGTGCCTCCCGGCGGGCCTGTTCCAGCACCTTTGCCTTTTCCTGCTCTGCTTCGCGTGCAGCTGCGCTGACCCGCTCTGCATCTTTCATGCTCTGTGCAATGCGCTCTTTGCGTGCGTTGAGCATGTTCAGCACCGGCTGGTAGAGAAACATGCGCAAGAGCACGATCAGCAACAAAAAGTTGACGATCTGTGCCAGCAACAGCGACCATTCAATTCCAAGTGCGTCCACGAATTTGCCTCCTTCTTCAACCTGCGATCACATCGGTTGGGACGAGAGAGCTGTCAGCGGTCTCGATGGCCAGAGGATAGCTGCACGCAGGCACCCCCGTGCAGGACGGTTGGCCTGCAAAACGCCGCCATCGCTGACCGGGCTTGAACTCTGGCAAGCCAGAGTTGAGCCAAAGCGCTGCAATCGCTCTGTCTGACCTAGACGAATTTGAGCAGCAGCGCGATCACCAGGGCAAAGATACCGATCGATTCGGCGAAGGCAATGGCCAGAATCATATTGGTCTGGATGGTGCCGGCGGCCTCCGGGTTGCGCCCCATCGCTTCCATGGCTTTGGAACCGATCAAGCCGATCCCGATGCCAGGTCCAATCGCACCCAACCCCATGGCCAACGCAGCGCCAAGCTGTTTCAATGCATCGACATCCATTTTTCAATCTCCTTTTGGTGAATGAGATGACCCTGCCAAATTCAAAAATCGTTTGAATCTATCAATGATGTTCGTCGTGGCTGCCATGGCTGATGGTCGACATCTGGAAAAAGACCAGGGCCAGCATCATAAAGACCAGGGCCTGCACAAAACCGACGAACACTTCCAACACATAGAATGGGACCGGCAACAGGAAGGCAACCAGGAATGCCATCGTGGCCAACACAATTTCACCGGCAAACACGTTGCCGAACAGACGAAACCCAAAGGCGATGATACGGGCAACCTCAGAGATCAGCTCGAGGATGCCGACAAAGCCGTTGATTCCCTTCATAAAGCCGTTGGGGCCTCTGAAGTTGAAAAACTTGTTGAAATAGCTGCCGCCCAGATGACGCACGCCCCAAATCTGGACCATCACCATGGTCGCCAGGGCGATCGCAAAGGTGACGTTGAGGTCGGCACTCGGGGCACGGAAGAGGGGAATAAACTTGCCCTTCTCGCTCTCTGCAGAGGCTGGTACTGTCTGGGCGCTTTCAGGCGCAGACAGCAAGATGTTGCCCCCTACCATGGCCAGCTGGTTGTCCAGCAGAGAGGCGTGCTCGTCCCCATGTTCCTTGACAGGGTGGTAGAAGCCAATGCTGCCGACACCCGGAATCATTCCGCTCCAGTTGCTGATGATGACAAACAAAAAAATTGTGGCGACCCAGGGGAAAAATTTGAGCGCATTTTTGCCAGCAACACTTTCAGCCAGCCCGTAGAGGGCCTCGATGACCGTCTCCATCACATTCTGCAAACCGGTGGGGATCTCTTTGATGCCAAAGCGAACCGAGAGCGCCAGCACCAACAAAATGATGTCAACGATCAGGGTAGTCAAGACAGAGTTGGTAAACCATTTGGGGCCAGCGGAAAAAAGAGGCTCTCCTGAGAGAGCAACATGTGGCGGAGGAACCGGCGAAATAAAGCGGATCAGAAGGCTGGCCACAAACAGCCCACCAAGAATGATCGTCCAGGTCTTGCGCTGCTGTGTGCTCCAAAGGAGCTCTACAAGCTTTTTACCCATGGTGCAGAATGCTCCTTCGGTAACAAGGTGATGGGCCGGCAACCGGCTGGCGAACTAAAAAGTCGTTTTTTCTGTGTCTGGCAAATTGTTTGGGTCGCCAACACAGCCATTTTCACATCTGTTCTCGTCCAGCGGGGCAACCCGCTCGATAACTCTGTCAAGCTGCCACAACGCTTTGCGCAGCACCACGATCGTCGCCAGCGGAATACAAAAGATTCCAGTGCCCAACAGCAGATAAGGCGACGTGTCCAGCAAACGGTCCAACAAAAATGCTGTGCTCACCGGGACCCACAGTGTCCACAGCAGCTGTTTGGTCAGCAAACGCCAATCCAAACCGGTGTGCAGGTCGTACAAAATTCACCCACTGCCCGTCACAAACTCAGCATCCGTCACATCAGCGTCCGTCACAGGCGTCCTGTATGTCCGTGAAAGCTTCGCAGATTATAGCAAGTGACATTTTCTCTGCGCAAATTTTCACATGCATTTTGACCGATTGCAGGAACCTCGCTCTCTATTGGAGAGCGACAGGTTGAAGCTGTCTGCACACGCAGTTGTCCAAGTCAGACGGTCCCTTTGTGCTATAATCGCCCCATGCGCTTGTCTCGGAGTTGGCTCGGGTTTGTGGCTGTGCTGGCTGTGGCAGCAGGGCTCCGCCTCTGGCAGATCGATACCATTCCTCCCGGGTTTCATTTCGATGAAGCCTTTGAGGGATTGGAAGCCTGGCGGATCTGGACCGACCCAGCCTATCGCCCGGTATTTTTGGCCGGAAATTTTGGGGTTACCCCAGCCAATTCCTACGCCAATGCCTGGATGTTTGGCCTGTTTGGCTGGTTTGGCGGCGAACCCGGTCCTGTGGCGATGCGTGTGACTGCCGCTCTGTTCGGGGTGCTGGGAGTCGCTGCGGTGTGGACTGCAGCCGACGAGCTGCGGCAGCTCCACCCGACCCGAATCAGCAGGGGGTATCCTTGGTTGGCAGCCGGCCTGCTGGCTACCCTCCGCTGGCATCTGCACTTCAGCCGGATGGGGATCGAGCCGATCCTGGTGCCGCTGGTAGCCGCAGGATCCCTCTGGCTGTTGTTGCGTGGCTGGCGGACGCGCAGCTGGCAGGCTTTTCTTGGGTTTGGTGCCCTGACCGCGCTCAGCCTCTATGTCTACCAGGGGGCATGGGTTTTGCCGCTGCTGTTGGCTGCAGCCTGGGCCCTGCTCGTCTGGCAGGCACGAGGGAGGATCGGCCTCCTGCGGTGGGCGGGCTCCGCAGGAGCTGTTGCGGTCGCGCTGCTGCTCGCCCTGCCGTTGTTGCTCTTCGCGCTGGAGCAGCCGGCACTCTTTCTGCTGCGCCCAGAACAAATCGCCGGCAGTGGAGAGAGCGGTGCACGTCAGACCCTGGTCGAGCATGCGCTGGCCTATCTGCTGATGTTTGTGCCGTGGCTGCAGGCGGGAGATCCAGACCCGCGCCGGAATCTGCCCGGGCTGGCAGCGCTCAATTTCTGGCAGGCGCTCCCCTTCTGGTTTGGGGTGGGGCTGGCTGTGCGCCATGCTCGCCACACCAGCCATGCGCTGCCCCTGCTCCTGTTGCCCGGCCTGCTGTTGCCCGGGATACTGAGCGAACATGCCCCCCACTACCACCGCGTGCTGGGTGCAACCGCCCCGGTCGCGCTGTTGGGCGGGCTGGGGCTCGACTGGATCTGGCGCCGGGCCCAGTCAGCGCGCCGCGCCTGGGCTGGCTGGCTGAGCGTGCTGCTGCTGGTGGCCGGCGCCGGGGTCTCGGCACGCGACTATTTTGTCCGCTGGGCAGCCTTGCCCGATCTTTTCTACGCGTTCGACGTAGGACTCTGGGAGGTCAGCCAGCAGATCGCTGCCCAGCCTGCCGGAAGCCCAGTCTATCTGACGCCGCGCTCCGCAGACCATCCCACCCTGGCCTTTGCCTGGAGCACACAGCCCGGAAGCCATCCCCCCCCTGTATCGTTCGACGGCCGCCATATTCTGCCAGCCACCGCCGGCAGCACGCTGCAGCCAGAGCTCTACATCGTCCTCGAGAACGAAGATTTTCGTACCCGGCTGCTGCTCCCGGAACTGCTGCCCGACACGACGGTCACCCAGACGATCCTGGACTGGCAGGGAGAGGTCTATGCCAACAGCTACCTGCGCCCTGCAGGCAGCTCCTTGCAGCGCGCACCGACCACCGCAGCCGCGGTGGAGCTAGGCGACGGGATCGGGCTGGCCGGCTACGATGCCCAGGTGGCTGCGCTGGAGAGCGGCCGCATCCTGTACGTCCAGCTCTACTGGGATGTGGCCGCGCCCCCACAGCAGGAATGGACCACCTTTGTCCATCTGCGCGGGCCCCTTCCAGAGAAGACACAGCAGGTCGCCGGCACAGACAGCATGCCAGGGGGCGGCTCGCTCCCGACCCGGCGCTGGCAGGCCGGCTGGAGAATCCTGGACGAATACCAGCTGCAGCTGCCGGCCGACCTGCCCGCCGGCCGTTACCAGCTGGCAGTCGGGCTGTACAACCAATCCGGGGCCCAGCTGCCGGGCACCGGCGGCGGCCACACATTGGGGGAGGTGACCCTTGAATGACGCTGGAACGCTGCTGCCAACGCTCTATGCGGCGGATGAAGCTGGAGGCTGGAATACTGGGATGCGGGCGATCAGCCATGCCGTTCTGGCCGGCGTCGCAGTTCCATCTGGCCCCCAGCTGGAGCTGGGCTGTGGCGGCGGGGCTTTTGTGCAGGAACTGGCCACTCTGGCCGGAACTGATTCCCCGGTGGTCGGGCTCGATCTGCGCGGGGATGCGCTGCTCTCTGCCCGCCGCCGCGCCGCCGGTCTCTGGGTGAACGGCAATTTGCTGGCATTGCCGTTTGCAGCGGCCACGTTTGCCCTGACTGCTGCGCTCGATGTCCTCGACCAGGCTGGAGTCGACGCCGAGCTGGCGCTGGCGCAGATCCACGATCTGCTGCAGCCGGGTGGGGTAGCGGTGCTGCGGGTCAGCGCCCACCCCTGGCTCTACGGGCCACACGATGTCGCTTTTGGCACCGGACGCCGCTACACGCGCAACGAATTTGTCCGCCTGGTGCACCGTGCCGGGCTGCTGCCCCAGCGGGTCACCTACGCCAATTGCCTGCTGGCCCCGGCGGTGGTAGCGGTGCGGCTGGGCCAGCGTTGGGGGGTGCTGCCCTTTTCAGAGAGCCTTTACACAGGCACACAGAGCCACCACCTGCTCGCCACAGCTCTGCACAACGAGGCTGCGTGGCTGCGCCGCCACGACCTTCCGTGGGGCACCAGCCTTTTGGTCGTGGCCCGCCGTCTGTGAAAATCTGCCGGGAAACGATGCCGCCCCTTACAAGGAAAAAAAAGATGCTGGTCTGTACTGTGCTGCCCACCTACAACGAACGAGACAACATCGAGCCGTTGATCGAAGGCATTCTCACCAACAGAACCGGGCCTCATATGGTATTGGTAGTCGATGACAACTCGCCGGACGGAACAGCGGAGGTGGTGCGGCGGATCGCACGGCGCCACAAGGGCGCTGACGCCGTGCAGGTTGCCCTCTATGTGCGCAACGGACAGAGCGGACTGACCTCGGCTATCCAGGCTGGAATCGACTTTGCCCTGACCACCTTCGGCGCCGATGTCGTCACCTGGATGGACTGCGACCTGTCAATGCCGCCGGCCGAGGTCGCCAGGCTCGTCGCCGCTGTAGTCGACGGGGGCGCTGACCTGGCTGTCGGCTCCCGCTGGGTTGCCGGCGGGGCTGATCAGGCCCATGGCTGGATGGCACGCACGTTGAGCCGCGCGCTCAACGGAGTGGCGACCCAGCTGCTGGGCAGCGCCGTCCACGACTACACCAGCGGCTTTATTGCTGCGCGGGCAGAGTGTCTGCAGACCTTGCGCCTGCGCGGCGACTACGGCGAGTACTGCATCGACCTGCTGGCGCGCGCAGTGCGCAGCGGATTTGTCGTCCAAGAGGTACCCTATGTCTGCGTCCCCCGCACTGCCGGGGTCAGCAAGACCGGGGTCCATCTCTGGGACTACCTGAGCAAAGGACGCAAATATGTGGCAACTGTCTGGGAACTGGCCCATCGCACGTAAAGAGAGGAATCCATGATGTTACAGCCTGCTGAATTGTCCCTGGCCGAGATGGGCGAACTGGCGCAGTTTATCCCAGCCGCCGACCCAGAAGTCAAGCTCACCTACCGGGCCATCCCCGAGTTTGGGGAGAGCCCGAGACGGTCGATCATCCCAGTCTGCGAACCGACTTTGGGCGGCAACGAAATGAAGTATGTCCAGCATGCCATCGAAAGCAACTGGATCTCGTCGGCTGGACAGTATATCCGTGACTTTGAAACCCGCTTCGCCGAAGTCTGCGGTGTCCAGTACGGGATCGCCTGTGCCAACGGCACCGTCGCCATGCACCTGGCCATGGCCACCCTCGGCCTCGAACCCGGCGACGAGGTGATCATCCCGACCTTTACCATGATCGCCACAGCCAACGCAGTGACCTACTGCGGTGCCCGGCCGGTGCTGGTCGACATGGAGCCGACCTACTGGCAGATGGATCTCAACCAGCTGGCAGACAAAATTACCCCACGCACCAAAGCGATCGTGCCCGTACACATCTACGGCCACCCGGTCGACATGGACCCGCTGATGGCGCTGGCCGAAGAGCACGGCCTGACCGTGATCGAAGATGCGGCCGAAGCCCACGGCGCCGAATACAAAGGACGGCGGACGGGCGGGCTGGGGCACGCGGCGGGCTTCAGCTTTTACGGCAACAAGATCATCACCACCGGCGAAGGCGGCATGATCACCACCCAGGACCGCACGCTGGCCAAGCTGGCCTGGAACCTGCGCGACCATGCCTTCAGCCACGAACGCCATTTCTGGCACAAATTTGTCGGCTTCAACTACCGGATGACCAACCTGCAGGCGGCAGTCGGGCTGGCCCAGGTCGAACAGCTGGATGGATTTGTCGCCGCGCGCCGACGCAATGCCCTGGAATATACCTGCCGCCTGCATGGAATTCCAGGCATCCGAACCCCAGCCGAGGCGCCCTGGGCCAAGAATGTCTACTGGATGTACGGCATTTTGGTCGACGAAAAAGAGTACGGGATGGACCGCGACGCACTGCGGCGCGTGCTGGCCGACCACGGCGTCGAAACCCGCACGTTCTTCATCCCCATGCACTGCCAGCCAGTCTACTGGAAACAGTTTCTCGGCGAACGCTACCCGGTTGCAGAAACCCTCTGCCAACGGGGGTTCTATCTGCCCTCTGCTTCTTCGTTGACGGTCGCCGAAATCGAATACATCGCCGCTGTGATCCGCCAGCACCAACGCTGACCCCCTCTGCTGCCGGGCATCTTACCGACATGCCCGGCAGCAGAGCACCGCTGCCCGTGCGCCTACCTCTCCTCGCTGGGCTGAACCAGCTGAGCAGGCTGGCCCCAGCTCCCTTCAAAAACAAATTCAGCCAGCAGACGCCGCTGACGGGGGGCCCGCTCCCGCTCCTGCTGCTGCGCATCCAGCTGCTCCGGGTCGCCCAGATAGCCGATGGCCAGCACCGTCACCGGGCTGTACTCCTCCGGGATCGCAAATTCCGCACGGGCACGGTCAGGAAAAAAACCAGCCATCTGGTGGACATAGAGCTCCAGCGCAGTGGCCTGTACGGTCAGATTGGCGACAGCCAGACCAACATCGTAGAAGGCGTGTGCGCTGGGCTGGCCGCTGAGGGTCGTCGACCGAGCCACAGCCAACAACAAAACAGGGGCCCGAGCCGCCCAAGTCCGGTTGCTCTCTCTGAGAACGCCCGCCAGCCGTTCGTGCGTGGGGCTGCCCTGCACCCCCAGCAGAAAATGCCACGGCTGCCCGTTGAAGCTCGAAGGCGCCCAGCGGGCAGCTTCCAACAGCGCTCGCAGTTTATCAGTTTCGACTGCACGCCCGGCAAAGGCGCGCGGGCTCCAGCGCGCCTCCAACAGCGGGTGAATCGGATGGTCTGTGACGGCATGTCTGACTTCGTGGGCGCTTGTGTGGGCGCTTTGCATAGAAAATTCTCCTTGTCGATGGTCAATGATCAAAAAATACTTTAATATTAAACAATTTTACCCAAACAAAATCGGTGGTTTCCCTCTCATTGGGGGGGAGGGGGGCGGTAGGGGCGCAGCAGATCGCTGTGCAGGGTTTCGAGCATGGCTTGGGGGGCGCTCTGGCCGACCGCGGCGACCAGAGGAACCATTCCGCTGCGATCCCACCAGAAGAGGTCGGGTTGGGGCCAGAGGGTCAGGGGCCATTCTCCGCTGACCAGCTGGAGGGGGGGCCAGCTCTGGACGTCTGGGGGGGAGGTCTGGGGCTCGACAAAGCGGATCTGCACGCCGGGCTCGTCGCGGGTTGCCCAGACATGCAGCCACCAAAGTGGCGCACAGTAGAGTCCGTGCAGCGCAGGGAGCTCATGCAGTTCCATCCAGAGGCGCACCAGCTGGGTGAAGCTGCTCTCCTGGCTGAGCATGTGGCCGGGAGGAGTCACCCAGCGGCTGAGTTCGCGGAAGCCAGGGGTACGGCGGCAGAGGCGCTCGTAGTGGAAGTAGCAGGCTTGGGCAAGGGCTGTTTTTTGCAAAAGAGCGGGAGCGGGTTGGACGTTGGCGACCGCCTCAACGGTGCCGCCTCCGGCGGCCTGGACAGCCTCGGCGGCGTGGGGGGCAGCCCAGCGGTTGCCCGCATAAACGACTGCCGGGCGTTGGGCAGGAGCCAGCCGATACAGAGCCCGGCCCAGCAGGCGGCTGAGTTCGACCAGGGCATGGTGGGTAGCCGGGCTGGGGTCGTCGAACCCACCGGCGATCACCAGCAGGTCAGGGGCAGCGGTGACCAGGGATTCGGCCAGTGCAGTGACCTGGATGGCAGGGCCCAGCACCGTATGGCCGATCAGACGGGCCGGGCTGCTGCACAAGGCTTCATAGGCGGCAGCCATGCTTTGGCCCAGGGAGAGGCCGGCGATCCAGACGCGCAGCTGGGGAGAAGGGCTGGCAACCACGGCCACGTGCTCGATCGGGGGGGAATGGACGGCATCGTCGTCGGCCTGGAAGGGAGCCAGACCGGGTGCATCGACCAGCTGTCGGCCGATGCGGGTGCCAAGCTGGAGACAGAGCTCGGCGCTGAGGGTCGCCAGGTTGGTGTCCCGTGTCCGGGCAAGGCTATGCCAGGCAGCGAGGCGATAGACGCCGCTGACTTCTTCGAGCAAACAGGCGCGCACCCTGTTGATCTCTACCCCAAAGGCCAGAATGGAGCCGTGGGAGAGAGCCCCAGTTCCTGCAGCCCCCCCCGATGGACGTGTCGCCATTGCGTTATCTTCCCATCCACAATCGCCACCCTTGCTCGAGCTGTTGGCCGAGTTCGGTAGATTGGATCGCCTGTGTCCAGTAGGTGACTTCGGCGACCCACAAACTGAGGCGAGAGGCAAAGAGCCGGGCAAAGAGCGCGCCGGCAGCCAGCCAGAGCGCGCGCTGGCCCAGCCAGATCCAGCCGCGCAGCAGGCGCTGGACCCAGGCTGGCTGGCTGGTCAGATGCTGTGCAGGATCGGTGACCAGGGCAACCAGGGCAGCGGCAGTGACCAGCAGGGCGACCAGGTTGCTGGCCAGCATGGCCCAGGGGGCTCCCCAGATCAGGCCATTCCGAGCTGCGTGCAGGAACTGGGGGCCCAGCGTCCCTTGAATCGAGCCGGTCAGGGCCAGCGCGGCGGCCACGGCGGCCAGGCCTAGCGCTGGCAGGGCCCCGAGCAGGCGCAGTGCTTCCAGCCAGCGGCTGGCTGGCGGGCGCAGGCCAGACTGGGCCAGAATGCGGCCAAGGCCTGCCACTGCCAGGATGGCTGCTGCAGCAGCAGGAGCCCACTGCCAGCGCGGTGTCCAGGGCTCAGCATGCAGCGCAGCAACCCAGGTCGATGCCAGGATCGACTGCCAGGTAACGACCACTGTGTAGCCGAGGAGAGCACCGACCAGCACATACTGGGCCAGGCGGGCCAGCAGATGGTCGCCCAGCAGCGCGCTGAAGATCAACAATGTAAAGACAAAGCCGACCCACAGCCCGGCGCCTGCTGCCCAGCCGGCCGGCAGCAGCACGTCAACGTTCACGGGGTCTCCCGGCCAGCCAGGCGGCAAAGTTGCCAAGCAGCACAATGGCCAGCAGTGTGAGTGCCCCGTAGCTCTGGCCCACAATTTGTCGGCGCAACAACGGGATATCGGCAGCTGCGAACGGCTGGCCCAACAGTTCATTGTACTGATAGGCGCCGTCGAAGCCGCTGACCAGCCCGACGAGCTGTCCGCTCTCCAGATAAGGCCGCAGCGGCAGGTCGGCGCCTGCGGCTGTCACTGCCAGCACCGGAACCCGGTTGCGGGGAGCCACCTGCTCCAGCCAATGCTGGACATCTTCAGCCTGCGCCGCCAGGAGCACGGCCAGGTCCGCAGGCTCTGCTGCCAGGAGCGGCAACACGGCGGCACCGCCGGGCAGAAAACGGACAGAGGGCAACGGAGATGCGCGGTCAGGTGACGCCCAAAGAGTCCGTTCGGGGTCGATACGGCTGAGCAGACGTTGGGCAGTTGCCGGCCCGGCTGGGAGCAAGGAGGAGGCATCGACCCGAGCCCTGCGGGCAGCCAGATGGCGCAGCACCGGGCTGCTCACCAGCTCCATTTCGCCGACAGTCGCCGAATCAAAGGCCCAGAGCAGCTGTACGCGGGCGCCGGAGGGCAGGGCTTCGATGCTGTCAAAGCCGGGCTCAACTCCCGTCCAGCGTGTCGGCTCATCAGCGGGCAGCGGCCATCCCAGCAGGAGTGGGGCGGCCACACCGATCGCCAAAATCCCAAAAATCCAGCGCAACCAAAGAGAGGGAGCAGGGACGGGGAGGGGGGAGGAAGCGACCAGCGGCTCCTCGGCCATCAAGGAGCGCACACGGCGCAGCTTCTCGGCGGTCAACGCGGTTGCAGGGAGCGAAGGCTCTGTCTCGCCCCCTTCCTGGGGGACGGTGACCACTCGAATCGGGTCGAGCAGCCCCTGGAGACCGCTGACCAGGCGTGTGGCGGGCAACGGTGCCTGCTCGCCAAGCAACGCCTGGTCAGCGCTCTCCTCTTCCAGGGGGACATCGTCTTCGCCGACAAAGCCAGGGTTCAGCCAGGGCTGGCTGGCTGCTCGGTCTGGTGCTGCCGGGGGCGCAGGCTGTTGTTGCGGCGGGGCGGCGTGCGGGGCAGCCAGCAGGGCAGCGCCGCAGCGGTTGCAGAAGTGGGAGCCTTCTCGGTTCGGCGTGCCGCAGTGCGGGCAGAGCGCAGTCGCCATGGTCAAGGTTTTCCCAGCAGCAGCCTGGCACCGATCACGATCCAGGCCAGGCTGCCGCCCAGCAGAACGCCCCGCAGGGCGGCCATGGCTGGAACGTCGAGCATCCAGCGGGCGGCGTTTGTCAGCGGATCCAGAAAACTGGCCGCAGCCGGGAGTTGATTCTGGGGGAGCAGCCAGAGCGGCAGCGGCGTCTGCACCAGCAGGAGGAGCAAGAATCCCACCAGCATCCAGAGCCCGCCAGGCCGCCCGATGCGCAGGAACTGGAAGGCGGCAGCGGCCATAAAAAAGACCAGCATGGCAAAGAGCGCACGCTGGCCAGGGGCGATCAGGGCATCAAAGACCCATTCCAGCAACGGGCTGGCTGCCCCGGCCGGGGTGAGCAGTCCGGCGCCAGCCACTGCAATCAGCACGGCGATCAGCAGCAGACTCAGCGGCCAATCCTGCTGGCCCAGAACGATCCGGCGGAGGTGCAGGGCGAGAACATTGACTACCCCCAGCAGCAGGCTTACCCCGGCCAGCAGCAGCACTGTTTCAAACCCAAGCAAGCGCAGCGAAGCCGGGGTGCCGGGCAGCCGTTCGGCGCCGATCAGCAGCAGGGCCAGCAAAAAAAGCAGGGCCAGCAGCCAGTGGGTACGCGCAGCTGCAGACATCGCCAGTGCCCTGCCCGTCTCAACTCAACAAAGCGATCAGCAATAGCGCCACTGCGGTGACAAGCCCCCCCCAGGCGAGCCAGCCATCGCGCTGGCCTGGGCGCTGAAAACGGGTGAGCGGGTCTGTATCCCAACCCTCTGGGGCTGCTGAAGCGCTGGCAGGGGCTGCATCGGGCTGGGCCCAGGCTGGCAGGTTGGCGGGGCGCTGGTAGAAGAGCGAACGCCGTGTCTCCAGCGTGGTCTGGGCTGCCAGGTGGGTCGCACGGTCGGGCGCTGAGTACAAAATTGCTGTAGGGGGCGTACGCATCTGGGGTGCTGGCACCAGCCAAAGAGCTGCCAGCCAGAGTGGGCTGGTACCCCCCAACACCAGCGCTGGGGTCGCCCCATCCTGGCGCTCAGCGTCCAGCACTGCCAACGCCTGTGCAGCTTGGAGGCTGGCCAACCCACCCGACAACGCCCCTCCCCCAAAGACAGGGGATTCGCCGGTTTCCAGGGCGAGATCGAGCAGCCTGCGCCACTCATCGGCGACACCCTGCGCCGGGCTGGACTGGTTCATGGCATCCCCCCGAGGTCTGCTGCGTGGGCAAGGGACTGACGCAGCCGTGCAGTCGCGTCGGCGTCGTTGAGCAGCGCCGCCCAGCCGGCAACCTGCCCATACCCGAGCAAGTCGGCTGCAGGCGCGGCGACCGCCAACAGATGGCCGGCCAGAAAACGCAAAGGCCAGTGCCCCTCTAGAAAAAGCAGGGCCGCCGACTCCAGACGCAGTCGGCTCAGCTGCTCGACGGCGGCGCAGATGGTCTGCTCTGTGGACGTACTCGCGGACATACTGTCGGTCATTGTCTGGATCCTTGCACAACTTGTCGCTGTGGATACCGTACAACAGGATCGCAGTGGCTGCAAAAAGTTGGACTGCCGCGAGCAGCAGGTCAGCGATGTTGTCGCAGTTCGCTGAACCCTTCACCGAGCGCCTGTTGGGTGGTGCCGATGATGACGAAAGCCTGCGGATCGTGGGCTGCGACCACCCGTTTGAGATCGCCGACCTGGGGACGGTACAGGGTACACATGACGATGGTGCGGGTTTCGCCCGTATACCCGCCAGTGGCCTGCCAGTAGCTGACACCGCGGCCCAGTTCTGCGATCAGCGCCTGCGTGATCGGCTGGGGCCGCGTGGTGATCACCATAGCAGTGCGCGCTCGGCTCGGCCCTTCCAGAATAAAATCCGCAGCCTGCCCGCTCAGCAGCAGGGTCAGCATGGCATAGAGAGCGATCTCCCAGCCAAACAAGACGCCGGCCGCTGCCACGATCGCGCCATCCACCAACAGGTAGATCTGGCTCAGAGACAGCCCCGTTTTGACCTGGATAATGCGGCCGATGATGGCGGTGCCGCCGATGGTGGCGCCAGCCAGATAGATCAAGCCCCCTCCAATGCCCCCAACCAGCCCGGCATAGATCGTGCTGAGCAGAATGTTGTCGGTGAGCGGCCACCTCTCCAGCATGAGCACCAGATAGCGATTGGCCAGCTCGGTGGTTGTCGAAAACACAAGAACCGCCAGCGCAGTTGAAAACAAAAACCGCCAACGGCCCAGATAAAAAAAGCCCAGCACAAACAGCGGGACATTCATGGCCAGATACAGGACAGCGACAGACCAGCCGGTGAAGTGGTTGATCAAAATCGCGATCCCACTCACACCGCCAGCAGCAATGTTGTAGGGGACCTGAAAAAGGCTGAAACCGACCCCTGCAATCGAGGCACCTGCCCCGATCAGCACAAGCCGTCTGAATTCATCCAGCAATTTTGCCCAGCTGATTCGTCGCATGGCTGTTCCTTTACCGCCTACGCCTGTCTGTCCCCGGCACACAACACCTCTTCCACCCCATACAGTAAGTGTATGGTACCACGATGCGTCGTGTAAAATGACACAGACAGCGCCGACAAAGAACCTGGTCTCCCGTCAAGCGTCATTTGATAAAAATCAAACTTGACCACAGCAATGTCAAAACAGAGTGACAAAAGTAAGACAGAGTGGTAAACTCATACGCGTTGGGTACCCTCTAGGCGTTGCTCTGTCCTCCATACAGGCGCTTTGGACTTGCCGACCCTGATCGGGTGCATCGCTGCACAAAGCCAGCGCAGCCCAACCACCGCTTGCCAGTGAGTTGACCTTCGTGCGGCCTCCGTTACGCTCCGGTTGTGCTCGGCCAAGCGCCTGAAGTGGAACGTTCGCCGTTATTTCATCTCCATGCATAATGAGGAATGATGCAAACTACACTTGAAGAAAACACCATCACTTGTGGGGATACCTATGATCTGATTTGTAAAGTCGAAGACGAGTCGATTGACCTGATTGTTTGTGATGGCCCTTACGGGGTCACCCAAAATGACTGGGACAAGGTATCGTCGATACAGGAATATAACCTCGATCTTCTAAAACAGCTTTCTGCAAAGCTCAAAGAGGGTGGCGCGCTTTACTTATTTGGAAAGCCGGATTGCATCGACTTTATTGATTACAGGCCCTATCTAAACCTAAAATCGAAGATTATTTGGTATCAACCGAGCAGATTGGCACAAGGAAGGCTCAATTATACAAATAATTACGATATTATTTGTTACTTTATTAAAGGAAACAGACCGCGTTGCTTTAATTTGGATGACATAAGGGTTGCACAATTGGTAGAGCTAGAACATCGACTAAGATGTGAACGAGTTCCGTCTGTTACGAAGGGACAGTATGAAAAAACAAAATTTAACGATAAAGGAAAAAATCCAGGTGACGTATGGGGTGACATCAAGCAACTCACATACAAATCTAAAGAGTTAGTCAGCCGTGACGCCCTTAATACCATTCAAAAACCAGAAAAACTCATAGAAAGGTTAATTTTGGCAAGCTCAAATCAGGGGGATCTGATTTTGGATCCGTTCGCAGGGGTAGGCACTTGTCCTGTTGTTTGCAAACGCCACCTTCGAAATTTCATTGCTTTTGAGATGAATCCTGAATTTGTACAAGCAGGAAATGAACGCCTGAAAGCATTGGAGTATGGTCAAAATGTCATAAGGTTTTCCAATGACGCGTGATGTTTACAGAAACATCATTGATTTGGTATTAGAAGCTGCAAAGATTGCAAGAACTGTAGGGATCCAAAACATTCTTCAGCCTGGGCTTATCAAGGAAATGATTATTGCAGATCATCTTGGACATCAGTTAATAACCACAAAACGAGATGCCGATGCTTGCTCTATCAATAACTCTTCAATTCTTTATGAATATCTTTCCTGTAAAGAAGGTGGTACAGGCCAGTTTGACAGGATGTTTAAGGAACCACCTGACAAGCGACAGGAATCACTAAATCGAATCACGAGAACTGCAAAAAATTTTTTTCGCAGTTTTTTATTCCCATGAACAAACCAAGGTAAAGGTGATTTACGTGCTTGAGCCAAAGGTTGTGGTGCAGGAAACAGAGCGGCAGCTAGATGCGAGCCGTAATACAATTTCGCATGTGGGCTTTACGGAATCTTGGGTAAAGCGAAATGGTCGCGTGGTTTACGAGGATATCATTGTCAATTTGCACACATAACTGTACGCCACGTCGATTGTCAGTGCTGCACAACCAGACAAACCTATACCGGAACGTGTCAATCACAGTGGGAATCACAGTGGGAATCACAGTGTCAATCACAGTGGGGTCAAGTATAGCAGTATAGCAGATCATTCCAGACCAGGCCTGTTCGCTGAAATTTTTATTGGATGGAGCGCCATGAAAATCACCTTGAAACTGCACAAATCAAGACTATCTGACAAAACTCTTTTGCTCTCTTTGTCAGCCAGACTGTTTGGGATCGCTCTGCTCTGTACGTTGAGTCTGCTTTTTGCATCGCCGCTGGTCGCCAACGACATCGCAGGCACGCTGCACACCGATGATTTCGTCAACCCACTGCAGCAAAGTGAGCCCGACAACGAACCTGCCCCTGTCCACATGGCGACAGCGGGTCAGGGGATTGCCGACCAGTACATCGTCATGCTGCGAAGCGATCGTGTCTACAGTGCTGACGCCATCCGCAGCAAAGCTGTGCAGGCCATAACAGTGCTTGGTGCCGACGTTCACTTTGTCTACAGCAGCGCACTGCAGGGCTTTGCTGCAACCTTGTCGAACGAGGCAGTGCAGACCCTCCGCCAGGACACCGATGTTGCGTGGATCGAGCAGGATCAAATTGTCAGCATTGCCAACACGCAGCCCAACCCGCCGTGGGGACTGGATCGCATCGACCAACGTGTGCTGCCGCTGGACAACAGCTATACCTCGGTTTGGAACGGGGCCAACGTCCATGTCTATATTCTGGATACTGGCATTCGCAGCACGCATACAGAGTTCAGCGGACGTATTGGGACAGGGTACGACTTCATTGACAATGACGCCACACCGGATGATTGTCAGGGGCACGGCACGCACGTTGCCGGAACGATCGGCGGAACAACTTACGGTGTCGCCAAAGGGGCGACCCTGCACGGCGTGCGTGTGCTCAACTGCAGCGGCAGCGGCTCCTGGTCGGGTGTGATCGCCGGTATCGACTGGGTGACCGCCAACCATGTCAAGCCTGCTGTCGCCAACATGAGCCTGGGCGGCGGCGCATCTGATGCGGTCGATCTGGCCCTGCGCAACTCGGTGGCAGCAGGGGTGGTGCATGTGGTGGCTGCCGGCAATTCGAACGTAGACGCGTGCAGCAGTTCACCGGCGCGTGAGGCGCAGGCCATCACCGTCGGTGCAACCGACAGCAGCGACACTCGCGCCTGGTTCTCCAACTACGGAAGCTGCCTGGACATCTTTGCCCCAGGGGACAACGTCCTCTCGGCATGGCATACCGGTGACTCGGCGACCAACAGCCTGTCTGGCACCTCGATGGCATCGCCCCATACTGCGGGGGTGGCAGCACTGTTTGTGCAGAGCTCGCCTTCTGCCTCACCAGCAGCCGTCGCCGACCTTCTGAACGCTGCCGCCACCACCGGCGGCGTCGGCAATCCTGGAACCGGATCACCCAATCAGCTGCTTTACAATGTGTGGACGTCTCTGTCTACACCGACCGCCACGCCGACCGCCACACCGATCCCACCTACACCGACCGCCACGCCGATCCCGCCCACACCGACCGCCACGCCGATCCCACCTACACCGACCGCCACACCGATTTTAGCACCGCTGGGGAATATCGCTCGGATAACAGCCGGCGGCTACCACAGCTGTGCGCTGACCACGGCGGGGGGCGTCAAGTGCTGGGGCTCCAACGGCTTCGGCCAGCTGGGCGACGGCACGACCGTCGCCCGGTACACGCCGGTGGATGTCAGCGGCCTGGGCAGCGGTGTGGCCGCCATCGCGGGCGGCAGATACCACAGCTGTGCGCTGACCACAACGGGAGGCATCAAGTGCTGGGGCTTCAACGGCCACGGCCAGCTGGGCGACGGCACGACCGTCGCCCGGTACACGCCGGTGGAGGTCAGCGGCCTGGGCAGCGGCGTGGCCGCCATCGCGGTCGGTTTCTACCACAGCTGTGCGCTGACCACGGCGGGGGACGTCAAGTGCTGGGGCAACAACAGCGGCGGCCAGCTGGGCGACGGCACGGCCGTCAACCGGTACACGCCGGTGGCGGTCAGCGGCCTGGGCAGCGGTGTGGCCGCCATCGCGGGCGGCAGCTACCACAGCTGTGCGCTGACCGCAACGGGGGGCGCCAAGTGCTGGGGCAACAACACCTACGGCCAGCTGGGCGACGGCACGACCGTCGCCCGGTACACGCCAGGAGATGTCAGCGGCCTGGGCAGCGGCGTGGCCGCCATTGCGGGTAGTTACTTCCACAGCTGTGCGCTGACCACAACGGGAGGCATCAAGTGCTGGGGCTCCAACGTCTCCGGCGAGCTGGGCGACGGCACGGTCGTCTACCGGTACACGCCGGTGGAGGTCAACGGCCTGGGCAGCGGCGTGGCCGCCATTACGGTTGGCTTCTTCTACCACAGCTGTGCGCTGACCACGGCGGGGGGCGCCAAGTGCTGGGGCCTCAACGACAACGGCCAGCTGGGCGACGGCACGGCCGTCAACCGGTACACGCCGGTGGGGGTCAGCGGCCTGGGCAGCGGCGTGGCCGCCATCGCGGCCGGCACCTTACACGGCTGTGCGCTGACCACGGCGGGGGGCGTCAAGTGCTGGGGCTCCAACACCTACGGCGAGCTGGGCGACGGCACGACCAACACCCGGTACACGCCGGTAAACGTGATCGTGGGAGTTCCACTGACGCCTACGCCGATCCCGCCCACGCCGACCGCCACGCCGACCGCCACGCCGACCGCCACACCGACCGCCACGGCGATCCCACCGACGCCCACGCCTGCTGCCA
>JAGWYN010000129.1 GCA_018969295.1 Chloroflexota bacterium
TACTCCTGCCACCAGAGCAGCTGTTCCTCCAGCGCACCTTCAGCCAGCCAGCGCCGCTGCCAGGACGCAAAGTCGGCGTACTGCAGCGGCAGTTCCGGCAGCGGCGTGCGCTGCCCCTGCCTGAACGCGTTGTAGAGCACGGCCAGCTCCCGCTGCAGCACCTCCAGCGACCAGCCATCCCCTACCGTGTGGTGCAGGTTGAGCAGCAGCACATGCTCTCGCTGCGGCTGCAGGCAGAGCAGTGTGGCCCGGAAGAGCGGGCCCTGGGCCAGGTCAAAGGCATGGTGAATCTCCGCAGCGAGCAGACGCTCGACCTCTGCGTCCTGGCTCTCCAGCATGCTCAGATCGATGAGGGGCAGATGAAAGGCAGCAGGCAGGATCTGCTGCACAGGCTGCCCCTCCCGCAGCCCAAAGACCGTGCGCAGCGCTTCGTGGCGGCGCACAATCTCCCGCAGGCTGCGCTCCAGCGCCGCCACATCCAGCTCGCCCGACAGACGCACTGCGCCGGGCATGTTGTACGCGCTGTGGCTGCTGTCGAGCTGGTCCAGAAACCAGAGGCGCTCCTGGGCATGGGAGAGGGGCAACGGCTGGCTGCGCTCTGCTGGCAGAATGGCCGAGAAGGCAGCGGCTCCGCTGGCTGGCCGAAGTTTGTCCACCTCAGCGGCCAGCCCTTCGACAGTCGGGGCTTCGAAGAGGGCACGCAGCGGCAGCTCGACAGAGAGCTGCTGCCGGATGCGCGAGAGGACCTGGGTGGCCAGCAGCGAATGGCCCCCCAGCCCAAAAAAGTTGTCCTGCACACCGACCTGGGCGACCCGCAACACCTGCTGCCAGATCTCGGCCAGAGCCTGTTCGCTCGCCGTGCGCGGGGCTGCATGGCTCTCGGAAGGTACAGCGCTCACCGGCGCAGGCAGGGCCCGGCGGTCCACCTTGCCGTTGGGGGTGAGGGGCAGAGCATCCAGCCAGACGAAGGCACCAGGCACCATGTAGTCGGGCAGGCGGCTCTGCAGATGGCTGCGCAGCGCTGCGACCCGCTCTCCGTGAGCGGCTGGCAGCAGTCCTGGCGCTGCCTCCACCAGATAGGCAACCAGCCGCTTGTCCCCAGGTGCATCCTCACGGGCCACCACCACACACGTCTGCACGGCCGGGTGGCTGCCGAGCACCGCCTCGATCTCCCCCAGCTCGATGCGGAAGCCCCGTATCTTGACCTGATGGTCGATGCGGCCCAGATACTCAATGTTCCCGTCCGGCAGCCAGCGGGCCAGGTCCCCGGTCTTGTAGAGCCAGCCCGTTCCAAAGGGGTTGGGGATGAACTTTTCTGCCGTCAGTTCGGGGCGGTTCAGATAGCCACGAGCGACCCCGATGCCGCCGATGCAAAGTTCCCCTTTCACACCGACTGGCATCGGCTGTCCCAACCAATCAAGGACGTATGCCTTGCGGCCGGTCAGAGGACGCCCAATGGGAGGATTGCCAGATGCTGTCTGTGAAGGATACTGTGTCAAGTCAAACAAGGTCGCTGTGATCGTGGTTTCCGTTGGACCGTACGCATTGAACAGCTCTGTCGAGGCAGGTGCCAACACCTGCCACAGCCGTACAATTCTCATGTCAACTTTTTCGCCGCCCAACACCACCAGGCGCAGCTGACCGTCCAGAAAAGCAGGTCTTGTCTGCTGCCAGTTCAAAAGCAGCTGCTCAAAATACAGAGGTGGCAGATCGATGACGGTGATACCCAACTCAACAATTTTTCTGTCCAGTTCTGCGCTGTCCCAAAGCAGCACGCTGCGCACCACCAGAGCTGCCCCGCTGCAAAGGGCCACAAAAATTTGTTCTTGTGCCGCATCAAAATTCAATGCGGCGAACTGCAACACACGATCGCAGGGCGTGACCGCATATTCTGTACATATATCAATGATATGTCTTGTCAATCCCTGATGCTCGATTAGAACACCCTTGGGTCTGCCCGTCGAACCAGAGGTGTAAATGACATAGGCCAGATGGTGGGGCTGCACAGGGCTGTATAGGTTGCTCGTGGGGTTCAGCGCCACAGCCGGCCAGTCTCGGTCCAGGCAGATCACCTGCGTCTCTGCCACTGGCAGGACTCCGAGCAGCGACGCCTGGGTCAGCAGCACGGGCACCGCTGCGTCCTCCAGCATGAAGGCCAGCCGCTCCGCCGGGTACGTCGGGTCGAGGGGCACATAGGCGCCGCCTGCTTTGAGGATCCCGAGCAGCCCCACCACCATCTCCAGCGAGCGTTCCACACAGAGCCCCACCAACACGTCCGGCCCCACATCCAGCCCCTGGAGCGTACGCGCCAGCTGGTTGGCCCGGGCGTTGAGCTCGGCATAGGTCAGCTGCGTCCCCTCAAACACCACAGCCACCGCATCGGGCGTGCGTTCGACCTGCTCCTCAAAGAGCGTGTGGATGCACCTGTCCTGCCCAAAATCGGCGGCGGTCTCGTTCCACTCGACGAGCAGCTGATGGCGTTCCGCCG
>JAGWYN010000025.1 GCA_018969295.1 Chloroflexota bacterium
AAGAATCCCGATGCCATCCTGGAAATCGTATCTCGTGATCCTGCGCAGTCAGTCAGGTTTCCATGTGCTGACATAGCGCTGGGGAGTCGAACGCACCTTCTACCATGCGCGCCGCTCAGTGTTCCCCTCCCTCACGGTCGGGGCGCTAAGGGAGCCGACCGTCCACCTGTACTAGACACGGGGCTCGTCGGTCAGGTCGCGCCGCTGCAAGTCGTACAGCCCGTAGGCGGCCGCCAGAATCTCGATCGGGTGGCGGCTGGGCAGGGCCGTCCCATGCTCCAGCTGCCAGCGGCAGGTCTCCGAATCGCAGGCGGTGTAGTGCACCCCCGCCCCCTGTTCGGCGACAAACTGGAAAAGCTCGGCCCCAACATCCATCGCAATCTGATACTTTTCCACTTTGTAGCCGTAGGTGCCGGCGATCCCGCAGCAACGGGCGTGCGACTCGGCGATCTCTATCCCCGGAATCAACGCCATCAATTCGAGCGCCGGCTTGCCGATGCGGTGCGCCCGCTGCTGGCAGGGCGCATGGTAGGGCAGCTGCAGCGCCAGCGGTTTGAAATCGGTGCGCAGGTCGCCGGCCTCGTAGCGCTCACGCAGCCACTCAAAAAGGTCGTAGGTCGCCATCTGGAGGGCAGTCGCCGGTTCGTCGTGGAGATCGAGCAGCTCAGGAGCCTCCTCTTTGAGCGTCAGCGTGCAGCTGGTGCTGCTCCCCACAATCGGCAGCCCCGCACGCGCCAGATCCGCCAGCTTGTCCAGATTGCCCTGGTGGTAGCGCCGCGCAGCGTCAAACTCCCCGTTCGAGAGCAAAGGCAGCCCGCAGCAGTTCTGTTCGGGCACGATCACCTCGTAGCCGTTGTGCTCCAGCACCGCCACCGCAGCCTTGCCGATAAAGGGCTCGTAGTGCATCGTCGCACAGCCGTGGAAATAGACAACTTTCTGGGCCGAACGCAGCCGCTGGCCCTGCGTGCGTTTGAACCAATCCCCGAAGGTGCCCGAGGTACTCCAGGTGGGCAGCGGGGCCTCGCGCGCGATCCCCATCACCTTTTCGGCCAGCAGACGGCTCACCGGGTTGTGCAAGGCAAAATTGGCCAGCACCGGCGCCACGCTGCCCACCTTGGCCAGCAGGTCGTTGCGCCCAAGAATCCGGTTGCGCAGCGGCATCCCGCTCTGGGCCACCCTCTCGGCGCGCGCCCGCGCATTCAACTCGGCAATCTTCACCCCCGCGGGGCAAACTTCGTTGCAGACCCGACAGCCCGAACAGTAGTCGACCGAATGGTCCGGAGCCAACGGCTGCCCCCCTTCCCGAAAACGCTGCGCCTGCGGCCCTACATATTTGGGGCCGGGAAAGCGATCGGTCACCGCAGAAACCGGGCAGTGGGTGGTACAGATGTTGCATTTGATGCATTCGTCGAGCGATAGGTCGACCGAATGCCAGGAAATAGGGGCCATTGCTCACCTGCTGCTTTCTTGTCTATAGAGTCCGTTCAACCAGGCGACAGCCCGGCGATCCGCTCCGCTGCGGCCACTGCGCTGGCCAGCGCCACCCCCTCCATGCTCCGTTCCAACACCGGGTCGGTGCCCGCCAGCGCGCTGCCGGCCGCCCAGAGGTTGGTGTACACCACCCGCCCCTGTGCGTCGACCGGCTGCCCGTGCACGTCGACCGCCACCCCCCCGTGCAGCGCCGGCTGGCCGCGCGGATCCAAAAAATGGGGGCGAAACCAATGCTGGCGCTCCTGGGGCACGGTCAGGGGCAGGTCGAAGAGGGTTTCCCAAAAACGGCCCGTGTGGTCGCTGTCGAAACCGCCCCCCAATACCCCGCCGGTGGCCAGCAAAAAAGTCCGCGCCCGGTGCACCAACGGACGGGCACTGGTCGCACTTTCCACCCACTGAATTTCCCCCGCCTGCGCCCGAAAGCCAACCCCTTCCATCCCAATCTCGACCCGCACCCCGCGCTGCTGCAGCTGCTGGCGCAGCACAGCCGCCAGCCGAATGCCAGGCACGTTGGGCGGCAAGGTGGGAATCTCAAAGACCGGGCTCCCCAGCTGCTCGCCCAGCAGCGCCAGCACCGCCGGGTGGGCATGTCGGCCCAAAATCGCCGGCAAACCGACCCGCTCGCCAGGCTGGACCACCAGCTGGAGCGCGCCGGCCAGCCGCTGCTGGGCCTGGGGGTCGTCGAGACACTCGGCCAGCTGGGCTGTGTTGCGGTCACGCTGCTCGCTGACCACACTCCACGGAATCTGCACTGCCCGCACCGTCTGGCCTTGCAGCTGCAGGTTGCGGGCAATCAGGTGAGGGTAGAAGTCCCGCATCCCCTGCAGGCCAACCACCACCAGCGGACGCAGATCGGCCCGCTCCCCAGCCCGCTGCCCAGCCGGTGCCAGATAGGTCGGGCGCCAGGCCCCCGCCGGGGTCGGCAGCAGCTGGTTGTGCGCCTCGTTGCCCGCATAGCCCAGCGACCGCACACCTTCCTGCCCGGCAAACCATTCCACTGCCCGGCGCACCCGCTCGGCCCCCAACCGCCGGTACGGGTGCTCGGCCCCCAGGTCGGCGATCCGCTCCCAAGGACGCTCGACCGCCGGCTGGGTGCTGTCGACGTAGCCCAGCACGTCGATCGAACCACTGCTCCAGTACAGGGCACCATGCCCTTTGGCAATCACTTTGACCTTCAACCCCAGCTCACTCGCCCGCAGGGCGGCAGCCAACCCGGTCAGCCCAGCCCCGACAACCAAAAGGTCAACCATCGCTCACCTCTCCTTCCTGGGCACCCTGCTGCCAGAACTCGGTCAGCGGGCTGCGGTCGCTGTCAGGCGGCAGATGGTCGATGTTCATAATCCCCAGGTAAATCAGCTCGTCCAGCCGTTCCTGTTTGAGCTGGCGCCCCCACAACACCGGGGTGAGCCCCCGCCACCGCTCCTGCAAAAAATCGCGCAGCAGCAGATTGGGGTTGTCCAGCGCCTTGTGGGACGGAGCAAGGGTGACCGGCCGATGCTGTAGATGGTGGCGTGGGGAATGCAGGTAGGCGACCGACCACTCTGCCTCTGCGCTCTCGGCTGCCCCCGGCGCAGCACGCAGCTCCTGCAAGATCCCAGCCGCCCGAAAGGTGCAGAACCCTCCCTGGCAGGGCCCCATCCCCAGCCGCACATCGCGGCGCAGGTCGTCGAGGGTGACGGTAGGGTTGTTGACCGCCGCCTGCTCGACCATCGCACGGGTGACCAGCTCGCACTCACAGACCAGATCGCCTTGGAGCTGCGCCTCTTCGACCTCGTGCAGCCGATGCCCCAGCCAGTAGTGCCCCTGCTCGACGCCCGGGACCGGGGTGCTGGCCGTCTGACAGGCACGGTCGATGCCCAGCTGCGCACACGCCTTGTCTACGGTCTTCTCGGCCATCAGCCGAAAGGTGGTCCATTTGCCGCCGGTGATGGTCAAAAACCCAGAGACACCGTCGCGCTGGCGGTGGTCGAGCAGCGCCAGCGCACGAGTGACGTCGCGGCTGTCGCCGCTGTACCCTTCCTGATAGAGCGGACGCACCCCCGCCCAGGCCCGCAGGATGCGCGCCCGGCTCAGGCCAGGCACCAGCTTGTCCCCCTCGCTCAACATCAACGCAACTTCCCACGGCTCGATGCCAAACCGTTCCGGGTCCGCCACCCGTTCGTCGGTGGTGCCGATGATCGCCACGGTGTGTACCGGAACCAGGATGTCGCCGTCCGCAGGCATTTTGCAGCGGTTGACGACGGTGTTGACCAGCCGGTGGTTGACCGCCACCATCACCCCCTTGCCGGGGATGACTCGGACCGAAATTCCAGCGGTCGCAGCCAGTTTGCCCGCCCAGGCACCGCCTGCGTTGACCGTGATGCTGGCTTCGATGCGGATCAGTTCGTCGCGCACAACATCGCGCACCTGCGCACCCACCACGCGGCGATCCCCCTCTCCCCCAGCGGTCAACAGCGCCACCACTTCGTGGTAGACCAGAATCTGGGCGCCAGCCTGGCGTGCTGCCTGGGCGGTGGCGTGGGTGGCCAAAAAACTGTCCGCTGCCCCGTCGGGCACCTCGAAAACACGGCTGATGCGCGGGTTGAGCAGCGGCTCGCGGCGAAAGGCTTCCCGGAGCGGCACCTCTGTGCAGGGGATGCCGACCTTGGTGCAGGCAGCCTGGAAGCGGGCCGGGTAGTCGCCTTCGTCCTCCGGGGTCACCACAAAAAAGCCGCTGGTATCTTCGATACAGTGGGTGTGGGTGCGGCGCAAAATTCGGTTTTCCTCGATACATTCGAGCGCACTCTGCGGATCCTTGACCGCATACCGGCCGCCGCTGTGCAGCAGCCCATGGTAGCGCCCGGTCGTGCCGTGGGTCAGGTCGCGCCTTTCAACCAGCACCACACGCAGCCCGCGCAGCGCCGCATCCCACGCCACTCCCGTCCCCGTGGACCCCCCTCCGATCACCAGCAGATCGGCTGTCATCTGTTTCATGCCGTTTTCCTCTTTGGTTTTTGCGGGCCCCACTGCTCCAACACTACGGTTCTTCCACCCAGTCAAAGGTGCGCGTCACCGCTTTCTTCCAGCGGGCATAGAGTGTGCTGTGGGCCGGCGCAGAGGGCGTCGGCATCCAGCTCTTGTCGACACCCCAGTTGGCGCGCAGTTCGTCGGTGCTGCGCCAGAAGCCCACGGCCAGCCCCGCCGCATAGGCGGCGCCCAGCGCAGTCGTCTCGCTGACACGCGGGCGGACAACCGGCACCCCGAGCACATCTGCCTGAAACTGCATCAGCAGCTCGTTGCGCACCATGCCACCATCCACCTTCAACGCCTGCAGCGCGACCCCAGAATCCTGGTACATGGCATCCAACACCTCGCGCGTCTGAAATGCGGTCGCCTCCAGCGCGGCCCGGGCAATGTGGCCGCGGTTGGCAAAACGGGTCAGGCCCACGATCACCCCACGCGCATCGCTGCGCCAGTAGGGGGCGTACAGCCCCGAAAAGGCCGGCACAAAATAGACGCCGCCGTTGTCTTCCACCGTATAGGCCAGGTTCTCGATCTCGGCGGCCGAGTCGATCAGGTGCAGGTTGTCGCGCAGCCACTGCACCAGCGAGCCGGTCACGGCGATCGACCCTTCGAGCGCGTAGACGATCGGCGCGTCGCCGAACTGATAGCAGACGGTCGTCAGCAGGCCGTGGCGGGAGTGCACGATCTCGGTGCCGGTGTTGAGCAACATGAAGCAGCCGGTGCCGTAGGTGTTTTTGGCTTCGCCCGCCGCAAAACAGGTCTGCCCGACGGTGGCGGCCTGCTGGTCGCCGAGCACCCCACAGATCGGGATGCGGGCCCCAAAAGGGCCCTCGGGCAGCGTGTGGCCGTACAGATTGGGGTCGCTCGAAGGCCGGATCGCAGGCAACATCGCCCGGGGCACGCCCATGACCTCCAACATTGTCTCGTCCCACTGGCCGCTCTCGAGGCCCATCAACATGGTGCGTGAGGCGTTGGTTCGGTCGGTGATGTGCACGCCGCCGTCCGCCCCGCCGGTCAGGTTCCAGACCAGCCAGCTGTCGACCGTGCCAAAGAGCGCTTCGCCCCGTTCGGCATCTGCCCGCAGCCCTGGCACGTGGTCGAGCAGCCAGCGCAGCTTGGGGCCGGCAAAGTAGATCGAGAGCGGCAGCCCGACACGGGCCCGAAACCGGTCGGGGCCTGCCTCCCCCGCCAGCTCCGCACAAAGCCGGTCGGTGCGGGTATCCTGCCAGACCAGCGCGTTGTGGTAGGGACGGCCAGTGCGGCGGTTCCAGACCACGGTGGTCTCGCGCTGGTTGGTGATGCCCACCGCCGCCAGGTCGCGCCCGGCCCCGCCCAGCTTGGCCACCGCTTCGGCGACCACCCGCTGGGTCTGCTCCCAGATTTCCAGCGGGTCGTGTTCGACCCAACCCGCTTTCGGAAAGATCTGACGGTGCTCGCGCTGGCTGGCGCTGACGATCTCGCCGCGCAGGTTGAAGATCATGCAGCGCGTGCTGGTCGTGCCCTGGTCGATCGCAGCAATCAATTTTCTCACCCCTCTGCCTCCTCTCTCTGTTCGTCTTGTTGGAAGAGCAACCCAGGCGCCGCAGCCAGGCAGACAACCTCCGCCGCGCTCAGCACCAGCAGCCAGGCCGAGGTCGCACCGGGATCCTGGTGGCCGACGCTGCGCGGACCCAGATAACTGGCGCGGCCCTTGCTCGCCTGCATCGAAATCGTCGCCAGCATCCCGGTTTCGGCGGCGGCGGCGGCCGAACGCAGCGCGGCGCAGAGCGGGTGGTAGTTGTCCAGCGCCTGCTGCAGAGCCAGCGCAGCCGGCAACAGCGCGTCGACCATCGTCTTGTCCCCCGGCCGAGCGCTGCCACGCTGGCGGATGCCGTCGACGCCGCCCGCAAAGGCAGCAGCAAATTCACTCTCGGTCAACTGCTGCTTGCCCGCCGCAACCAGCCCCATGCGCAGAAAAAAAGTGCCGTAAAGCGGGCCGCTCGCCCCCCCCACCTTGGCCAGCAGCGTCATGCCCACCAGCTTGCAGAGGGCCCCGCACTCCTCCCCCCCATACCCGGCCAGCCGGGCACCAACCTCGTCGAACCCACGCTCCATGTTGACCCCGTGGTCGGCATCCCCAATGGCGGCGTCGAGCGCAGTCAGCCAGTCGCGGTGCACCTTCATCTTCTGCGCACAGTTCACAATCCACTCTGTCAATAAAACACGGTCGATCCTCGTCGGCTTCATGGTCTTTTCAAAACACCCCACTCCAGCAGCTCTGGTTTACCAACGCAGGGCCGGCGTGTGCACAGGGGCGTCCCACCAGTGCAACAGCTCGGCGTCAACCTCCAGCAGCGTGATCGAGCAGCCTGCCATCTCCAACGCAGTGACATAGTTGCCGATCAGATTCCGACAAACGACGATCCCACGCGCATCACACAGTTCTGCCAGAGACCGGTAAACAATATAAAGCTCCAGCAGCGGGGTTCCCCCCATCCCGTTGACCAGGGCAAGGATCTGGCTGCCGCTGCGGAAGGGCAAGTCCTCCAAAATGTGCGCGGCCAGCATCTCGGTGACCGCATCGGCGCAGCGCAGGGCCGCACGTTCTCGGCCCGGCTCGCCGTGAATGCCAACCCCCAACTCCATTTCGGTGTCGCCCAGAAGAAAGGTCGGGCGCCCGACCGTCGGCACCACACAGGGGCTGACCGCCACCCCCATGCTGCGCCCCTGTCTGCTGACCTTCTCACCCAGTTCGACCAGTTCGGGGAGGGAGAGACCGCTCTCGGCGGCGGCACCACAAATTTTCTCGGCCAACACAGTGGTTCCCACCCCACGCCGCCCCGCAGTACCCTCCTGCGCGCGCACCGCCACATCGTCCTGGATCAACACACGTCCGACCGGGATCCCCTCTGCCTGGCAGAGCTCGGCGGCCAGGTCGAAGTTCAACACATCCCCGGTGTAGTTTTTGACGATGAACAGCACGCCAGCACCGCCGTCGACCGCCCGGGCCGCAGCATAGATCTGGTCAGGGGTCGGCGCAGTAAAGACGGAGCCCGGGCAGGCCGCGTCCAGCATCCCGCGACCCACAAAGCCGCTGTGCAGCGGTTCGTGGCCGCTGCCTCCCCCCGAAAGCACCGCCACCTTGCCGGGCCGCGGCGCATCGGCCCGCACAACGTAGAGGGGGGCGAAGTGCACGCGCACCAGAGCCGGGTGGGCGCGCGCCAGCCCCTGCATCGCCTCCGCCACAACATCGGCAGGGGCGTTGATCAACTTCTTCATCCCTCCCCCCGGCACAGACGTTCCAACTGCGGACGGATGGCAGCGACCGCAGCAGCCCGGTGGCTGATCTGATTTTTGAGGTCGACCGGCAGCTCAGCCAGCGACCTGCCCTGTGCGGTCACCCAGAAGACCGGGTCGTAGCCAAAGCCCTGGCTGCCGCGCGGGGCCGGCAAGATCGTTCCCTCCAGCGTCCCTTCGGCGCTCCAGCTCTGGCCCTCCGGGGAGACCACAGCCACCGCACAGCAAAAACGGGCGCTCCGATCGGACACGCCCTCCAGCTCGCGCAAGAGCAGGGTGTACCGGTCGGCATCCGACAACCCCTCCCCCCCATACCGGGCGGAGAGCACCCCTGGCCGCCCGCCCAGCGCAGCGACTTCCAGGCCGCTGTCGTCGGCCCAGGTCAACAGCCCTGTCTGGCGCGCATAAAAACGGGCTTTGTGCAGGGCATTGGCCAGAAAGGTGGCCTCTGTCTCGTCGGCGACCGCAGTGACCCCGACCTCGTCCAGCCAGGTGAGCAGCAGCGGCAGATCTGCCAACAGGCGAGCATACTCGCGAACTTTGCCGCGGTTGTGGGTTGCTATCAGCAAGGTGCTCTTTGCCTGCATCGCTCGAACAGCCCTCCAGTCCCTTTTCGATCGCCGCCCAGCCGCCAGGTGGAGTGTACACTCGCTCCCCCCTGAATTGTGAACTCCTTCTATGCTATCATATAATCTGACATGACGGTAGCTGCAAATCGCTGTGGGGTGCTTTGTCGGCACCCTCGGTTACGAGAGGGAGAGGCCCTTGATGGTTCAATCTTACCATCCGCTGCGCATCTTTGCAGGTTCGGCGCACCCTGCCCTGGCGCGCGAGATCGCCGAGATCCTGCATGTCCGGCTGGGCGCGTCGACGACCCAACGCATGCCAGACAGCGAGATTCATGTCATGCTCGAAGAGGTCGTGCGCGACCAAGACATCTTTTTCATCCAGCCGTGCAGCGAGCCGGTCAACGAACATCTGGTCGAATTGCTCCTCTATCTGGATGCCTTTCGCCGGGCCAGCGCGCACACGGTGAGCGTGGTCATCCCCTATTTTCCTTACGCCCGCCAGGAGCGGATGGCCAAGGGGCGGGAGTCGATCAGCGCGCGCGTGGTCGCCAACATGATCGAGATGGGGGGAGCCCGCCGGGTGATCTATGTCGACATCCACAACCGGGCGATCCAGGGCTTTTTCAACTTGCCGGTCGACCCCCTCAGCGCGGTTCCGCTGCTGGCCGACTACTTCCGAACCCCCGAGTACGCTGATGCGGCGATCGTCAGCCCCGATGTCGGTCGTGCCAGCATGGCGGGCAAATACGCCGAGCTGCTCAACCTGCCGCTGGTCGTCATGCACAAACGGCGAACCAACTTCACGACGACCGAGACCACCCATGTGGTGGGCGATATTCAGGGCAGACGCCCCATCATCATCGACGATGTGATGGCGGGCGGCAGCGTGCTCAAACAGATCGATGCGCTCTACCAGGCGGGCGCACAGGGCAAGGCGTGCTTTGCCATCACCCACCCGGTGCTGCTCCCCTCTGCGCTGGAACGGTTGGCCGACGACGACCGCATCGAGCGGCTGGTCGTCACCAACACCCTCCCGATCGCCGCAGAAAAATACAGCCCCAAGCTGGTGGTGCTGTCGGTAGCCCCGCTGCTGGCCGACATCATCCATCGAATCTACCGCGGGGAGAGCATCTCCTCACACCTGGTGTTGTCCTAGGAGGATGCCATGTTTGCACGCGCCGTTCGCCCCGAACCAGACCGAATCGAAGTGCAGATCGGGAGCCGTGCCCGCTTCAGCGGCACGCTCGAATGCGACGCCAGCATTCGGATCGACGGCGCGGTCGAGCAGGGTGAAATTCGAACCCCAGCCAATGTGATTCTGGCGGAGAGCGCGCTCGTGCAGTGCGATATCTTCGCCCAGGTGGTCAGCATTCGCGGCAAATTCAAAGGGGTCATCCAGGCCGACCGGGTCGAACTGCTCGACGGCAGCCAGGTCAGCGGCATCCTCAATGTCAACAGTTTTTACATGGCAGAAAACGTGGTCATGCGCGCGGCGGTCAACATCCGGGCCGACGCCGCTGCCGACGTCAAGCTGCCCCCTCCTCCCACACACGCCCAAATCCCGGTGAACCCTGCCCGGCCGCTCCCGCCGCCAGAAGCCGAAGAGCGGCCACAGCCACCGACCAAAACCGAACCCAATCCATTCACGCTGAGGAAACCAACATGAGCGAACGAACCGTTGCATTTCGTGACAAAGCCCTGGAAGTTGTTGGGCCTGCGCTGCAGCCCGGAGACAAAGCCCCCGAAGTGACCCTGTCCACTGGCTTTCTCGCCACCTCCCGCCTGCTGGCCGACACCGCAGGCAAAATCCGCCTGATCAGCACCATTCCCAGCATCGACACCAGCCTCTGCGACGCCCAGACCCGCCGCATGAACCAGGAGGCCGCCGGGCTGGGCGACTCGGTGGTCGTGATCACTGTCAGCGTGGACATGCCCGCAGCCCAAAAACGCTGGTGCGGCGCCGCTGGCATCGAACAGGTCTTGATGCTTTCAGATTACATGGATCTCGCCTTTGGCCGCGCCTACGGCACCGCCGTCCCCGAACTGGGCGCCGAACAGCGGGCGCTCTTTGTGGTCGACAGCCAGGACACCATTCGTTATGTCGAATATGTGCCTGGGATCGGCCAGCACCCTGACTATGAGGCAGCGGTTGCGGCGGTGCGCGGCCTGCTCTGATCCCTTTCCTACAAGGAGAACTGCTGCCGGGTCCAGCCGACGCTCTTCCGAAAGCAACGTTCCAGAAAGGTGGCATACACGATGCTGTGGGCTTTTACACTGTTGGGCGCGGCGGCCGGCTACCTGCTGGGCTCGATCCCGGTGGGGCTGTGGGTATGCCGGCTGTATGGGGTGGACATTCGCAAGGTGGGCAGCGGGCGCATCGGCGGCACCAATGCCTGGCGGGCAGCCGGCCTCAAGGCGGCTCTCCCGACCATCGTCGGCGACGCTGTCAAGGGGGCGGTGGCGGTGTGGGCGGTGCACTGGCTCTTCTTTGTCCTTTTCCCCGAGCCTGCCACGATGTCGGTCGGAGACGCTGTCGCCCGCACCGACGCGCTCAACCTGGCGCTGGCGGGCGCCGGGGGGCTGGCTGTGGTCGGCCACAACTGGTCCTTTCTCAACGGATTCAAGGGGGGGGCAGGCGGAATCACGGCGGCGGCCACCACGCTGGCCCTTTCACCGTTGGTCGGCGGCATCGTGGTGGTAGTGGGGGTCTTCCTGATCTGGTGGTCGCGGATCGCCTCGGTCGGCACCTTGGCCGTGGCGGTGGCTTCGTTTGCCCTCTTTTTGCTGCTTGCGGTGGACCAGATCACACCCTGGCCCTTTGCGCTCTACGGCCTCCTTGTGCTGGTGGCTGTCCTGACAGCGCTGCGGCCCAACCGAGAAAAGCTGCGCCAGCAGCAGGAGCGGATCATCACGCTCTGGTGAAGCTCTTCTGATCTTGCGCCAGTTCGGTGCAGGATCAGAAGGCTAAAAGCCCAGATAGGCTTCAATCACCTTGGGGTCGTGCAGCAGCGCCTGCGCGCTGCCGGCCATCGTGATCCGTCCAGTTTCCAGGACATAGGCCCGGTTGGCCACCTGCAAGGCGGCCTGGGCGTTCTGCTCGACCAGCAGGATGGTGGTGCCTTCGGTCTGGTTCAACCGGCGAATGATGTGGAAGATCTCTTCGACCAGCAGCGGGGCAAGGCCCATCGAAGGCTCGTCGAGCAAGAGGATGGCGGGCCGCTGCATCAGCGCCCGCCCGATCGCCAACATCTGCTGTTCCCCGCCCGACAACGTGCCGCCGCGCTGCCCCACCCGCTCTTTCAGCCGGGGAAAAATTGCAAAGACGCGCGCCAGCCGCCGCTCAAACTCGGCCAGGTCGCGCAGCAGGAAGGCCCCCATCTCCAAATTCTCGAAGACGGTCAGCGCGGGGAAGATCCCGCGGCCTTCGGGCACATGGCCGATGCCCTGTTCGACGATTTTGTGGGGGGAGACCGACCGGATCGAGTGTCCGTTGAGTTTGATCTCTCCCTGTCTCGGCTGGATCAGCCCCGAAATCGAGCGCAGCGTGGTGGTTTTCCCGGCGCCGTTGCTGCCGATCAGGGTGACGACTTCGCCCCGCTCAACCGTGAGTGAAATCCCTTTGAGGGCGTGGATCTTGCCGTAATAGGTGTTGACATTGGTCAATTCCAGAACTGGTGTGCTCATCTTCAGCTGCCTTCCCCGACCGGGCCCTGTGCGCTTGTGGCGCTGCGCCCCAGATACGCCTCGATCACCCGTTGGTTTTTCCGAACTTCTGCGGTGGTGCCTTCGGCAATTTTCTGCCCGTAGTCGATGACCGTGACATACTCTGAGATGCCCATCACCACCTTCATGTCATGTTCGATCAGCACGACGGTGACACCCAGCTCGTCGCGCAACCTGCGAAACAGCCGGATTGCCGCCTCTGTCTCCTGCGGGTTCATGCCGGCAGTCGGTTCGTCCAGCAAGATCAGCTTGGGGTTGGCGGCAAGGGCCCGGGCGATTTCGATCCGCCGCTGCTGGCCGTAGGGGAGGTTTTTGGCAAGCTGGTCGCCGAGGCCGGCCGGCAGCCCCACATAGCGGAGCAGGCGGATCGCTTCCTGGCGGGCCCTCTCTTCTGCCAGTTGGAAGCTGCGGGTGCGCAGCATGGCTCCCCAGAGGGTACTGGGGGTCTGGGTGTGGGCCCCAACCAGGACATTTTCGAGCACCGTCATGTTGTGAAAGAGACGGATATTTTGAAAGGTGCGGCACATGCCGGCTGCGGTGATCTGATCTGGCCGTTTCCCGGCAATGTTCTGGCCGTCGAAGCGGATCGTTCCGGCGTCGGGCCGGTAGATTCCGGTGATCGTGTTGAAGATCGTCGTCTTGCCGGCGCCGTTGGGGCCGATCACGCTGGCAATTCTGCCCGGCTCTATCTGCAAGTCGACGTTGTTGACGGCCACCAGCCCGCCAAAGCATTTGGTGACATTGCGCAATTCCAGCAAAGGTCTCATCTTCTCTCCTCTCTGCCCTGGGCTCTCTGCACCGGTTCAGCTCTCCAGCTTGTGGTCGGGCTCGATCTCCCCCTCGATCTGGGCCGCCGGGGGCTCCTGGGCCGGCTCTTCGTGCAGTTCCAGCCGCCGACGCTGCGAGGGAATGATCCCCTCCGGGCGGAAGATCATCATGACGATCAGCAGCAGCCCAAAAAAGAGCCGCTGGTAGCGCGCCGGGTCGAGCTGCGTCGGCAGCGACGCCCACGGGATCCCCAGCAGCGGAATCGTGCCGCTGCCCTGGCGCAGGCTGCTGAGCTGGAGGGAGAGCGTCTGCAAAATGTCGATATTGAGCATCGTGACGATCGCCGCCCCCAGCACCACCCCGGCGATGCTGCCCAGCCCCCCCAAAATGACCATCACCAAGATGCTGATCGAAACGGTCAGGGAGAAGGTCTCCGGGCTCACAAAGGTCCGGTTGGCGGCGTAGAGCACCCCCATCGCCCCCGAAAACGAAGCCCCGATCGCAAAGGCCGCCAGTTTGGTGCGCCGCAGCGGCACCCCCATCGCCACCGCAGCCACATCATCCTCGCGGATCGCCGTCCAGGCCCGGCCCAGTTTGGAGTTGTCCAGCCGCAGCGCCAGAAAAATGGCCAACACCAGAATGGCAACCGCCATGAAGTAGAAGAAAAAACCGTAGAGGTCGTTGAGACCCACCGGCCGCCCCGCCAGCTGCCCCAACTGCTCCAAAATCTCCGGGCTGGTGAAGAACGACGGAATGGGCGGACGCTGGATCGGGGTGATCCCCTGCGGCCCGTTGGTCAGGTTGATCGGCTTGTCCAGGTTGTTGGCCATCACCCGGATCACTTCTCCAAAACCCAGGGTGACGATGGCCAGGTAGTCGCCGCGCAGCCGCAGCACAGGAAAACCGAGCAGCACACCGGTGAACGCAGCCCCCACCACCCCGACCCCCAGAAAGATCCAGAACCACCAGGCCGGGAAGGGAAAAGTGGCAAAGATCGTGAAGGTGCCCGGCGCTTCGTCGGTGTGCCAGAGCTGCTGTGAACCAAAAAAGGCCCACAGATAGGCCCCGACCGCAAAAAAAGCCACGTACCCCAGGTCGAGCAACCCCGCAAAACCGACCACAATGTTGAGCCCGATCGCCAGCGTGGCAAAAGCTGCAATCTGAAAGCCCAGCTCCATCAAAAATGGGTTGAACAACCCCAGATAGGGCAGCACGATCAGCAGCATCCCTCCCCCGTAGAGCAGCTTGACCCACCCCTTCTGCGGCATAAAATAGATCAACAGCAGCGAAAAGATCAACAACAGACGCACCGGCAACGAGCGGGGGCTCTGCACAAACCCATAGGACGCACCGGCAGCCACAGCCAGCACGATCCAAAGCCCAGGCGTCCCCTGCAGGAGCCGCTGCAGCGGCGACAGCTGTGAATGGCGAGCAACGCTCATGCTTTCCCCCTAGGCTTTCTGTGTCGTCTTGCCGCCCAGCAACCCGGACGGCCGGAAAATCAGGATGAGGATCAGAATCGCAAAGGCAAAGATGTCTTTGTACTCTGCCCCAAAGGCCCCGCGCGTGAAGATCGTCAGGTAGGCGGCGGCAAATGACTCGAGCAGGCCCAGCACCATCCCCCCCAACATCGCCCCCACAATGCTGCCGATCCCCCCCAACACCGCCGCCGTAAAGGCCTTCAACCCTGGGAAAAACCCCATGTAGGGGTCGGCGCGGGTAAAACGGAAGGACCAGAGCACCCCAGCAGCTCCCCCCAGCGCGCCGCCAATCAAAAACGTCACAGCGATGATCCGGTTGACATCGACTCCCATCAGGTAGGCGGTGTTGCGATCCTGGGCGACCGACCGAATGGCCCGCCCAAGCCGGGTTGCGTTGACCAGATAGTTGAGCCCCACCAACATCACGCTGCCGACAACAATGATCAAGATCGAAGTCATCTGGATGGCGATGGTGATCTCCCGGTCGTCGAGAGGCAGGGCAAAGAGGGTGATCCGCTCCGAAAAGCCCCCAAAGGTGGGAAAGGTGCGGTAAAAGGCACCATTGGCCGTGCTCTGGTAGAAACGCATGACATCTTGGAGCAAAAACGAGACGCCGATCGCAGAGATCAGCGGAACCAGACGGGGGGCCCCCCGCAGCGGTCGGTAGGCGATGCGTTCGGTAGAGACCGAGATCGAGCCAGAGATCAACATGCCGACCCCCACAGCCCCGGCCAGCAGCAGGTAGGCCAGCCACCCTTGCCCCTCTGGCAGCCACCCCTGCCCTTGCATCCAGACCAGGAACTCGACCCCGGCAAAGGCACCGAACATAAAAAATTCGCCGTGGGCAAAGTTGATGAACTCCAACACGCCGTAGACCATCGTGTAGCCCAGCGCGATCGTCGCATACATGAAGCCCAGCACGATGCCGTCGATCAGCACCTGCGGCAGCAGAATCAAGGTGATCTGCAAAAGATCCATGTCGGTGCGCGTGCCGCGGATCAAAAACGCAGTCAGGACAGTGATGACAGAGATGACTGCGCTGGCGCCGAGGATGAAGACGAGCAACTGGCCCAAGGGGCGCAAAACTTCCAGCAGCAGGTTCGGCCGATGCAGGCGCATAGCAGGCTCCTTCGCTTGCTCCACGGGCCCGCCCACGCTGCGGGCACACGGGCTGGAGAGCGGACTGTCAGAGGATGGGCTGTGAACGACAGGTCAAAACAGCAGGTGGCAGAGACGGCGGGCCGTCTCTGCCACCCCTCTTACGCAAACAGGCTCACGGAGCCGGAATGTCGAGCAGCTTCACGACCTGGTTGGTGTTCCAGAGGGCCGGGTCTGCCGAGGCCACCTGCAGCACGAAGTAGGTGGCCACCGTCTTGTCGCCTTTGTCGTTGAAGGTGACTTCGCCAGTGATGCCCGGATAGCCGGCAGTGGCACGCACTGCTTCCGCAACCTGGGCACGCTCGGGCAGCTGGCCGTCGTTGGCCTCGATGGCCTTTTCAATCCCCTGCAGACAGATCCCCATGGCGTCATAGCCCTGCGCCGCAAACGGCTGGGTCTGCTCGCCAAAGCGGGCCTCGTAGTCGGTGATGAACTGCTGGGTGGCCGGGTAGACGTTGGCCGGGCCAGCAACCGAGCTGTAGTACATCCCAGCCACCGCTTCGCCGCCCAGGCTGGCCAGCTCAGAAGCGTCGAGGCCGTCGGGTCCCATGAATTGCGCCGTGATCCCCTTGTCGCGCGCCTGCTTGAACAAAATGCCACCCTGGCTGTAGATCCCGCCGAAGTAGATCAGGTCGGGGTTGGCTGCCAGAATCGGGGTGAGGATGCTGTCAAAGTTGGCCTGTTCTTCGGTCCCCTCAAAGCCCAACACGGCCATGCCGTTGGCTTCCGCAGACTGGCGGAAAAATTCAGCGACCCCCTGGCCATAGGAGGTCTTGTCGTGGACGATGTAGACGCTCTGGACCCCCATCTCCTCGCGGGCAAAGTTTTCGCCGACCACACCCTGCACGTCGTCGCGACCGACGATGCGGTTGACTTCGACATAGCCGCGTTCGGTGACTGTGGGGTTGGTGTTCGCAGGCGAGACCGCAGCCAGCTGAGCGTTGTGATAGACCTCCATGCTGGGGATCATCACCCCGCTGTTCAGGTGGCCGACCATGCAGAGCACGGTCGGGTCGGCGGCAATCTGGGTGGCATTGGCGACACCGGTATCTGGGGTGGCCTGGTCGTCGTAGGGGGCCAGCTCCACGGTGAAGCCCATCTCCTGCAGTTTGGCGGAATTCTGCTCCAAAGAGAGCTGGGCGCCGTTCTTGATGGCCGTGCCCAGCACGGACTGCGGGCCGCTCAGCGGGGACTGCGTCGCAATTTTGATGACCGTGCCGGCTGCAGCGGCTTCTTCGGCGGGAGCCTCTTCAGCAGCAGCTTCTTCTGCTGGGGCTTCTGCCGGGGCTTCTTCTGCGGCCGCTTCTGTCGGGGCCGCTTCGGACGCCGTCGGCTCTGGAGCCGGCGCACAGGCCGCCACCAAGGTGGCCAACATCAACAGGATGACAAGGGCCAGGGTATGTCTGCGCATGTACAGATTCTCCTTTTAGTTGATACGAACTGCTTTTGATACGAACTGTGTGGTGCATGATGTCGCTGTTCAAGTCCACAGCGAGGATTTTATCGCCCGCAGCCCCTCCGGTGAAGGTGGCTGGAGGATCCCAAAAAATTTTGGCAGCAATGGATATACCCTGATTTTGGTGTGCGTTGCAGCGTTTGCAGAGGCAGACCCTTCGACAGGGCAGATGGTCGATTCTTGCTGTGCAGTATAGCGGAGCCCCCCCAGAGTTGTCAATTGAAGTTTTCGGGCGGGTGCCAACTCTCTGGAATGTAAATTCCAAGCCCTTCCACTTCCAAGATTGGCCGTCGGCTGTGCTATACTGAGCGTCGATGAAGCGACCGTGGACAATCGGGTTGACCGGGAATATTGCCACTGGAAAGAGCACAGTGCTCGCCTACCTGGCGGCGCGTGGGGCGGCGGTGATCGACGCCGACAAGCTGGTCCACCGTGCGCTGGCCCCCGACGGGGCGGCCTACGCGGCGGTGCTCTCTGCCTTTGGCCCTGCGATTGTGGGCCCAGAGGGGCTGCTGGACCGGGCTTCCCTGGGGCAGATTGTCTTTGCCGACCCAAAACGTCTGGCTGAACTGGAGGCGCTGGTCCATCCTGCGGTTTTTGTGCTGGCCCAAGAGCAGTTGGTGGATGTAGACGCTCCCGTCGTGGTGATCGAGGCGATCAAGCTGTTGGAATCGGGTCGGCTGCTCCCACTTTGTGACGAAATTTGGGTGGTGACCGCCGACGAGAACACCCAGCTGCGCCGTCTGACCCAACAACGGGGGATGGATGCGGCAGAGGCGCGCCGCCGTATGGCGGCCCAGTCCAGCCCGGCGGAGAAGCTCCACCTGGCCCGCCAGCAGAGCCAGCGGACGCTCGTGATCGACAACAACGGCAGCAAGGAAGCCTTGCTCCAACAGCTGGATCGGATCTGGGACGAGCTGGCGTTCCGGCTGGAAACACAAAGGTAGACCCATGAAGCGACTCCAACAATTCTGGAACGAGCACCCGGTGCTCTCCAACTGGGCTGTTCTGGCGGTGGGGATGGTGGTGATTCTGTACTTCAGTGCTCGCCACGTCGGTTTTGAGCCGACCCAGTGGGTTGCCCTGGTGGGCGCCACCGTCGGCCTGGCAGGGCTGTGCGCCTGGATCATCAACTGGGAATAAGCGACCATTCTGACAAAGTGAAACCTATGGAAAAACAAGACTATTACGAAGTCCTGGGTGTGGCACGTGACGCCAACAAAGATCAGCTCAAGCGGGCGTTTCGCAAGCTGGCACAGCAGTATCACCCCGACGTCAACAAAGCTCCCGACGCTGAAATCCGTTTCAAAGAGATCAACGAAGCCTACCAGGTGCTCTCCGACGACGAAAAACGGGCGATCTACGACCGCTACGGCCATGCCGGGCTGCAAGGCAGCAGCGCCGGAGGGGGCGACATGGGCGGGTTCAACGATCTGGGCAGCATTTTTGAAGAGCTCTTCGGCGGCATCGGTCGCGGCGGGGCGGCCAACCGGCGCCAGCCGCGGCGGGGCGCTGACCTGCGCGCCGACATCCGCTTAACGTTCGAGGAAGCAGTCTTCGGCGCCGAACGGGACCTGGACATCCCGCGCATGGAAGCGTGCGAACGCTGCCAGGGCAGCGGGGCAGAACCGCCGACTGCGCCCGTCGTCTGCTCTGCCTGCAACGGCAGCGGCGAAGTCAAACGCCGTCAGCAGAGCCCGCTCTTTGGGACGGTGGTGACCGCCTCCCCCTGCCCGACCTGCAGCGGAACCGGCGAGGTCATCCCCTCCCCCTGCCAGAAATGCCGAGGGCGCAAGCATATGCGGGTCACCCGCAAAATCAACGTCAAGATCCCAGCCGGGGTCGACGAGGGGACCCGCATCCGCCTGGCTGGCGAAGGGGAAGCCGGCCAGCTGGGCGGGCCGGCTGGCAACCTCTATGTGGTCGTGTCGGTAGAGCCCCACCGCTTCTTTGTGCGCAACGGCAGCGACATCCTGCTCGAACTGCCGATCAACGTGGCCCAGGCCGCCCTGGGCGCCACGATCCGCATCCCCACCCTCGAAGGCGAAGCCGAATCGCTCGAGATCCCCGCCGGCACCCAGACTGGTTCCCAGTTCCGCCGCCGGGGGCTCGGCATCCCCCACCTGCAACGCAACGGGCGCGGGGACATGATCATCACCACCCGCGTCGAGATTCCAACCAAGCTGACCGCCGAGCAGAAAGATCTCTTCCGCCAGCTGTCCCGCACCTTCGGCGACGCCGGCCCGCGCGAAGAGTCCAAAGGCTTCTTCGACCGCCTGTTCGGGTCGGACTGAACGATGGCCGCAGAGACCATTCTGGAAATTGCGGTCGAATGTGACGCCGAAGCCGCCGAGGCAGTCAGCGAGCTCTTCAACCGCTACAACGGCGGGGACTACGACAGCGACAGCGCGGCCGGAGAAGCCAGCGGCGGCGGCGCTGTGATCGAAACGACCGGCTACGACGATTTCAACGAGCCGATCGACGGCCAGTTTCGCATCGTCGTCAAAACCTATCTCAAACCGGGCGAGCGCGGCACAGCCATCCGCCGCCAGATCGAAGAGGGGCTCTGGTTTCTCTCCCGCATCTACCCGATCCCCGAACCCCAGGTGCGTAGCCTGCGCGAGGAAGATTGGGCCCATGCCTGGAAACGGTTCTACAAACCGCTGCGCGTCGGCCAGCGCGTCCTGCTCAAACCGAGCTGGGAAACGGTCGAATGCGCCCCCGGCGACCTGGTCGTCGAGCTGGACCCGGGCATGGCCTTCGGCACCGGGCTGCACCCCAGCACACGGCTCTGCATTGCCGCCCTCGAAACATATGTCCAACCCGGCTTCGCCGTGCTGGACCTGGGCACCGGCAGCGGGGTGCTGGCGATCGTCGCCCACAAACTGGGTGCCACCCCGTTGCTGGCCACCGATATCGACCCGATCGCCGTCACGGTCGCCAGCGAGAACGCCGCCCTCAACGGCGTGCCCCTGGCTGTGGCCGGCGGCCTCCAGGTCCAGCTCGGCAGCGTCCCCGCCGACAGGGCTGGCCAGTTCGACCTGGTCGTGGCCAATATCCTCGCCGAAGTCCTGGTCAAACTCTTCGACGCCGACTACAGCTACCCACCCCTGACAGCCCCCCTCAAACCAGGCGGGCTCCTCTTGCTGGCGGGGATCCTCGAGACGCGCGCCGACTGGGTGGTCGACGCGGCCCGACGGCATGGCTGCACCCTGATCGACCGCAGAGAGGAAGGCGACTGGGTGGCACTGGTTGTGCGCAAAGAGTGACCGGGTGGCCCCCTTCGATCCGACCGCCTGGCGGCCCGCGCACCACCGCTTCTTCGTCGCAGCCCCGCTGCTGCCCGGCACGACCCACCAGGTGGATGCGCTGGCCCACCAGCTTGCTGTGGTGCTGCGGCTGAACGACGGCGACACCCTCCACCTCTTCAACGGCGACGGCTGCGAATACCTCGCCACACTCCAGCATCTGACCCCGCGGCAAGCCACGGTCGCCGTGCTGGCCGCACGCCCCGCCCTTGCCGACCCCACGTTTGAGCTGACCCTCTTCCAGTGCAGCCTCAAACAAGACAAATTTGACTGGGTCCTGCAAAAAGGAACCGAGCTGGGGGTCACCCGCTTCTGCCCCGTCGTCAGCGCACGCAGCATCGTCCGCCCCGCCGCAGCGCTGCACACCAAACAGAGCCGCTGGGAGACGATCGTGCGCGAAGCCACCGAACAGTGTGGACGCACCCAGCCCCCCCCGATCGCCGCAGCCGTCGACTGGCCCCCCCCCCCGCTGCCGCCAGGAACCGCCGCCTTCGTCGCCTGGGAAGAGGCCGACCCCACCACCCTGCGGCTCGGCGACGCCGTCACAGCTCGCCTCTCCTCCCCCACCACTCCCTTCGCACTGCTGGTCGGCCCGGAAGGCGGGCTGCTCGGCCGCGAGATCGAAGAGCTGCTCCAGGCCGGCTGGCAGCCGGTCAGCCTGGGCAGGCGCATTTTGCGCGCAGAGACCGCTGCCGTCGCCGGGCTGGCACTCATGGCCGAACGCCTCGACACCCGGCAACGCAACACAAAGGGGTGAATGGAGAATGCACCTGTTTGACGCCGACCCACCCCTCCAGGTATACTTTTTACTATAAAAAACGTAGCGCACACCTACTGCGCTGTTTGAATCCGTCCAAGAAAGGAACGACAGCATGTCACAGACAAATGGCAACAGCCCCCACAGCGAACGGCCGATCGAGAACGTGGTGATCGTCGGCAGCGGGCCTGCTGGCTTCACCGCGGGCCTCTATGCGGCGCGCGCCAATCTCTCCCCGCTGCTCATCACCGGCAACGACTACGGCGGCCAGGTCACCATCACCTACGACATTGAAAACTATCCTGGCTTCCCAGAGAGCCTGAGCGGCCCGGAGCTGGTCGAAAAATTTAAGGCTCAGGCCGAAAAATTTGGCACACGCGTCGAATTTGACTATGTGAATGAGATCGTGGTCGACCGCCATCCTTTTGTCGTGCGGACCGCCAATGGGGCTGAATACCAGACGCGCACCCTGATCCTCTGCACCGGCGCCCGCCCCCGCTATCTGGAGGTGCCAGGCGAGCAGGAGTTGACCGGCAAGGGGGTCAGCTACTGCGCCACCTGCGACGGCTTTTTCTTCCGCGGCAAGGATGTGCTGGTGGTCGGCGGCGGGGACAGCGCGGCCGAGGAGGCGATCTTCCTCACCCGTTACGCCCGCCGGGTCCGCATTCTCCACCGTCGTGACCGGCTGCGGGCCAGCAAAATTTTGCAGGACCGTGTGCTGAGCAACCCCAAGATCGAGATGGTGTGGAACACGGTGGTCACGGAGATTCTGGGCAAGAACGGCTCGGTGTCTGCTGTGCGCACCTTTGACACTGTCACCGGCGCGACAGGCCAGCTGGAGACCGACGGGGTCTTTATCTTTGTGGGCCATTTGCCCAACAACGACCTGTTTCCGGGCAAGCTGGAGCTGGACGCCGACGGCCATCTGATCACAGACCGCAAACTGCGCACCAATGTGCCGGGGGTTTTTGCAGCGGGCGAGATTCAGGACAAGGTATTCAAACAGGTCGCGACCAGCGTGGGGCAGGGCTGTGCGGCGGCGATGTCGGCCACCCGATTTCTGGAGGAGCTCGAAGCGGGCCATGGGGTTGACTGGCGTGCCGACCCGCGTGAGTTTGTCGCCGAGCGGGCTGCGGTGCCAGCTTGAACGGAGTGTCCGGTGGCTGAACAGACCGAGCAGGCCGGGTCGCCGGGGGGCCTGGCCCGCTCGGCGGGGCTGTTGGCCTTGGGCAACCTGGCCAGCCGACTGCTGGGGCTGCTGCGCGAAATTTTGATCGCGGCGATCTTTGGGGCTACAGGCCAGGTCAGCGCCTTCCGTGTGGCCGCCCAGGTGCCATCCCTGCTCTACGATTTTCTGGTGGGGGGGATGCTGAGCGCGGCGCTGGTCCCTGTGCTGAGCGAATATGCCCGCCAGGGCCGGCCGGCGCTGGTTCAGGCGGGCAGCGCGCTGCTTTCGGTCTTTGTTGTCCTGTTGGCCGGGGTGGTGTTGCTGCTGGAAGTGGCAGCCCCCCACCTGGCTTTTTTGTTGGCCGGGGGGCTGGCGGGCTTTGACCCGGAGCTGCTGGCGTTGACGACCCAGCTGATCCGCTGGCTGGCCCCCGCTGTCTGGGTGCTCTCGGTCGCCGGTGTGTGGGTGGCGCTGCTGTATGCGCTGCAGCGGTTTGCCCTGCTGTCGTTGGCGACCGCCGTCTTCAACCTGGGCATGGTGCTGGCAGCGCCGCTGTTGGCGCCGCTGCTGGGCATCTTCAGCCTGGCGGTCGGCCTGCTGCTGGGCAGCCTGGCTCAGCTGCTGCTGGTCGCCTTCGACCTGCGGCGGGCCGGGCTGGCCCTCCGGCTGACCCTTCGTTTCGACCACCCTGCCCTGCGCCGCATCTTGCGGCTCTACCTGCCGATCGCGGCAGGGCTGGCGGTCAGCCTCTTGCAGGTGGGGCTCGACCGCCGCCTGGCCAGCGCCACCGGTGCCCAGAGCATTGCCTGGATGGCCAACGCCACGACGCTGCAGCAGCTGCCGCTTGGCCTGGTCAGCGTGGCGATTTCCCTGGCGGCGCTGCCAAGGCTGAGCCAATTTTTTGCAGCGGGCGACGAGCATGGCTACCGTCAGACACTGGCCAGCGGGCTGCGCATGGTCTGGATGTGGGTGCTGCCGGCCGGCGTGCTGCTCTGGCTGCTGGGCACGCCGGTCACCCGCCTGCTCTTCGAGCGGGGGGCCTTCACCCCGCTCGACACCGCCCAGGTCGCACAGGCTTTGAACCTATATCTGTTGGGCATGCTCTGTGCTGCGGTCGACTATCCGCTCAACTTTGCCTTTTACGCCCGCTTCAACACCTGGCTGCCGGCCGCGGTCGGGGTCTTGAGCGTCATCCTCTACACGGTCGTGGCCCTGGCGCTGGTGCAGCGGCTGGGTTTTTTGGGGCTGGTGTGGGCCGACACCGCCAAGCAGGCAGGCCATGCCGGGCTGATGATCCTGCTCCTCTGGCGTTTTGTCGGCCCGCTGCGGGGGAAGACGCTGCAGGGGTTTGCGCAGGTGGGGCTGGCGGGCGGCGCCATGGCAGCCACCGTCTCGCTCATCGCCCAGCCGCTGCGCTCCTGGCTGCCGCCCGGCTGGGCCGGCGACCTGGCGCTGGTCAGCCTGGCCAGCACTGTCGGCCTCTCGGTCTACGGCTGGCTGCTGTGGACGATGAAGCTGGCTGAAGCACAGCAGATCGGGCTGTTCCTCCAGACCAGGCTGCGCAGACGGACCGCCCCCCCCCTCGATTCGGCATGACACAGCCAGCGACAGTCGTGCATCCCGAGGGGGCGGCACAAATTAGAACTTGACGGCTCCCCGGTTTGCTGCTAGGATGGGGAAAGATCAGTCGTTTCGTTGATGTTTAGATCAGGCAACTCATACCGAGATTGCGGTCAGGAGCTGTCCGTTCGGGCAGCGTGGGGCACCCCAAATCGTCTTCTACAAGTTCGTTGTCGGATGGGTTCTGACAGGACACAGTTCGGCGGCTGTTTTCCGTATGGGGCATCAGCGGGTATGCAATACGGGGGTCTGAATTGACCGAAGGCGACTGATAAGAACGCGGCAACCGTGGCCATTGAAGCCATGCGCATCAAACCGAAGGAGGTAAAATCCAGCAAACGACAGAATTGCCGATGCTGACCCAGAGTATTTTTGTCAAGTCAAACTTTTCTACTCCACAAATTGCACAAAGAGGTGAACAATCCATGCGCAAGCAGTTTTTTTCCCTGTTCTCCGTCTTGATTCTTTTTGCGCTGGTGCTGAGCGCCTGCGGCGCCCCTGCGGCGCCGGCTGCCCAGCCCGCCACGGACGGTGGCCCGGTCGTCGATGAGGGGCAGGCGGCCACCGTTGTCGAGGCAGGCGAGTTGGTTCCTCCGGTAGTGGCAGAAGCGTGTGAGGGCGAAGCCTGTTTCTGTCAAGACAAAACCGTCACCGTGATCGTCAACACCGCTGGGGAAAAAGGCCCGATCTCGGGGCCCTTCTACGAGGTGCGCGATGAATTTCAGGCTGCCACCGGTGCAACCCTGGAGATCGTCGAGGTCCCCTTTGCCGAGCATTTCCCCAAACTGTTGACCGACATGACGACCGGCACCGGCCAGTACGACACGTCGATCGCAGGTGCCTGGTGGTTGGGTGACCTGGTCGGCGGCGACTACATTTTGCCGCTCGACGAGTACTACAGCGACACGACAGGCAAATACCCGGCGTGGGATATCGAGGATGTCCAGCAGGGCCCGCGCAACCTGCTGACCTACGACAACAAGCTCTACATGGTCGGCAACGACCACGACGGGCAGGTCATGTACTACCGCAGCGACCTGTTTGCCGACCCGGCACACCAGGCTGCCTTCAAAGAGCAGTACGGCTATGACCTTAAAGTGCCGGACACCATGCAGGAGTTCCGGGATGCGGCCGAGTACTTCAACGGCAAAGACCTCAACGGGGACAGCACGCCAGACAACGGGCTGACCATGCACCTCAAGGTAGGGGGGCAGGGCATGTTCCACTTCATGTCCTTCGCCGCTCCCTTTGTCATCGGCCCCGACAACCCCAATCTCTTCTGGTTTGACCCAGCCACGATGGAACCGCTCATGGGCAGCCCGGGCCATGTCCGCGCCATGGAGACACTGATCGACCTGGTGCAGTTTGGCCCCGAAGCCATGATGGGCTGGAGCCTGGGTGAGTCGTGGGATCACTTCCTGCGCGGCCAGGCAGCGCTCACCTTCACCTGGGGTGATCTGGGTGCGCTGGCACAGCAGGAAGGCAGCCAGGTCAAGGGCAAGACCGGCGCAGCCCCCATGCCCGGCACCACCGAGTACTACGACATTGCTGCGGGCGAGTGGAAGCAGACCGAAGCCCCCAACAAGGTGGGCAACACCACCGGCGGCTCGTGGGCCGGCGTCATCTCCAAATTCTCCGACGCGCCGGACTGCACCTACTATTTGCTGGCGTTGATGGCCAACCCGGCCAAATCTGAGGTGTACGCCTACCGTGGCTGGGACGGTGTGGACCCAGGCCGCTTCAGCCACTACCTCGAACCGAACGGCACCAACACGATCGACGGCTACCTGGCCGCAGGCTGGGACGCAGCCGACGCCGAGGCGTACACCAACGCCTACTTCGAAAACTTCGGCGCCGAGATGCAGTTCCCCTATCTGCGCATCCCAGGCACCTTCGAGTACTGGACAGCGCTCGACATTCATCTGTCGGAGGCGGCCACCGGCCAGCGCAGCGCCAGCGACGCGCTCGCCGCCACCGTCGAAGACTTCAACGCCATCACAGACCGGCTGGGCCGCGACCAGCAGCGCGAAATTTATATCAAGTCCCTCGGGCTTGAATAAAACAATTCTGCCGATTCCATCTTGAACGGGTGGAGAGGGCTGCGGTGTCCCCCGGCCGGGGGACACCGCAGCCTCCCAAAGATTCAGACGAACCTGGAGAAGCTGTCAGCTCCTGTGCAGGGCAACACTGGCAGAAACGTCTACAACTCCTGGAGCTGTCGTTGTGGACAACAAAGGAAGCAGTCACCGCATGAATGCAGCAGAGGCGCCCACACTGCGAAAAACAGACCGGACAAAGTTTTTTTTCATCTTGCCTGCAGTGGTCTGGATCGTCGTTTTTACCCTCTTTCCCCTGCTCTACGCGCTTTACACCAGCTTTTTCAGCTTTCGTTTTGGACGCATCAACCAGTTTGTCGGGGGCACCAATTTTATCCGCCTCTTCACCGACGACAACCTGCACAACGGTCTGCGGGTGACGTTGGTCTTTGTGGCCATCACCGTAGCGCTCCAGATGCTGCTCGGTTTTTCTCTGGCCCTGCTGCTCAATCGCGAGATGCGCGGCAAAAATGTGCTGCGCGCGCTCATGGTCCTCCCGCTTTTTGCCACGCCGGTCGCCATGGGCTATCTGGGCATCACGTTGTTTTATGAAATCAACGGGCCGATCAACGCGCTGCTGGGCGCGTTGGGCTGGGGTGCAGTCCCCTGGCTCTCCAATCCGTTCTGGGCTACGGTGGCCATCATGGTGATCGATGTCTGGCAATGGACCCCGTTCGTCTTTCTGGTCTCTCTGGCCGCGCTGCAAGGACTGCCCGCAGACCTCTTTGAAGCCGCTGAGGTCGACGGCGCTTCCAGCTGGCAGAGCTTTCGCCAGCTGACCCTGCCGCTGATGACCCCGATTCTCTGGCTCATTTTGCTCCTTCGTCTGGTCGAAGCCTTCAAGGTGTTCGACATCCCCACCAGCCTGACCCTCGGCGGGCCAGGGCGTGCGACCGAGGTCTACAGCCTCTTTACCTACCGCACAGCGCTGCGCTTCTTCGACCACGGCTACGCCTCCACCCAGGGGTTCTTGCTGTTGCTCATCGTCAGCCTGATCGTCGCATTGATCTTCAGGCAACTCCGCACCGTTTATCAAGAAGAGGGGAATTGACCCATGCGGCGCAAAACTTCACCCGTGCAGCTGATTCTGACCGGCGGCGTGATGGCCTTCGCTCTCCTCTGGGTGCTCTTCCCCTTCTACTGGGCATTGGTCAATTCGATCAAACAACCCGCCGACACCTTTCGCCCCGGGGCTTGGGTGCCCTTTTGGCAGTTCCAACCGACACTCGAACACTGGATTGCCGAACTCTCCATCCTGGAAACCCGCCATGCGCTGCTCAACAGCACGGTGATCGCGCTGGGCGCGGCAACGTTGTCCGTCCTGTTGGGCACCACGGCCGCGTACGCGCTGGCCCGCTTTCGCTTTGGCAAAAAGGGCAACGCCAATCTCACCACCTGGTTTATTTCACAGCGCATCCTGCCCCCAGTCGTGGTCGTCATCCCCTTCTTTCTGATCATGCGCCAACTGCAACTGCTCGACAATGTGTTCGCGCTGATGCTGCTCAACGCCACCTTCACACTGCCCTTCCCCGTGATCATTCTCAGCCAGATGATCCGGGAGCTGCCGAAGGAGCTGGAAGAAGCCGCCTATGTGGATGGCGCCACCGTTTTTCAGGGCTTCCTCCAGGTCGTGCTGCCGCTCCTGCTGCCCGGACTGGTGGCCACCTGGATTATCTGCATGGCGTTCAGCTGGAACGAATTTCTGCTGGCACTTTCGCTGACCACCAAATCCGCCATTCCCATGCCGGTGATCATCGCCGGGGCCGAACACACACGCGGGGTGCAGTTCTGGTATGTCGGGGTACGCGTGCTGCTTACCATGCTGCCCCCGATCGTCTTTGCCCTGCTGGCACAGCGCTATATCATCCGCGGCCTGACGTTGGGGGCAGTCAAAGGGTAAGCCCCCCTGCCGCTGCAATGCTGCCTACCCTTCCTGACAGTTTGCACAGAAGAGCCGCTCGGTAGATAATGGGAAACAGTTCAAAAATTTTGTCCGAACCATTCCAGCAGGTGTTGATATGCCCAGCAATCGAACCGTGCGCCCGGCCAAGGGCCGCAGCGCAGCCAATCCAAGCAACTACAGCCAGCTCTACAAACAGAGCGAACAGAATCTGCTGCAAAGCAGCGTGCTGGCCGCGCCCGCTGCTGACCCGGCGGGCCCCCAGCGTTCTTCCCATGAGGTCGACTGGAAGAAAGAATATGGGTTTGTCCTCCAGGACCTGCGCCACCTGATGGTGATCTCGCTGGCGCTGTTGGCCGTGATCGTCGGGCTGGGTTTCGTCCTCTGACCGCACCCCAGCCCTAGCGGCGTCTCACCGGCCAAGAGGACGCAGCCTCCCCCAACCAGAGCCAGAGCAGGGCATGCATGCCCCAACCGAGCCAAAAGTTGTGGGTATACAAAAAAAGCACCGTGCTGACGACCAACACGACGGTTTTGACCACCCGCCGGGGAGCTGTTGGCTGGACAAGCCAGACAGCCGGGAGCAGCAGCAACGCAGCCAGCCAGAGCGCCCAGTACGCTGAGGCCTCCACCCCCTGCCGGAGCAGCAGTTCGGTCAACAGACCGCGCAAAAAGCCCCAAAAAAACTCTTCTGCCCCCACCGTGCCGACGACCGCCGCCAGGCTGACCCCAAAGCGCAAAGGGTCAGGGGCTGCACGCTCTACCGCAGGCCCCCAGAAGAGTCTGGCTGTGGCTGCCAAAGCTGCGCCGACCAGCAGAGAAGCGCTGCCCAGCCGCAGGCTCGTCTCCCAGTCGATGTAAAAAAGCCCCATCAGCCGGGGAGAGACCCCTCCCAACACCAACGCCCCAAACGGCAGCAGCACCCAGTAGGCATAGAGCAACACCGCGCGCGCCGGGCGCGACACCAGGGGACGCAGCCCAAAGACCACCATCCCCGTCAACAGCGCCAGCACGCCCCAGAAGCCCGGCGCATGAAAACTCAAGAACGCATCCATCGCCCTCCATTGTCTACGAAACAGCCCTTTGCAGCAACCTCCGTCCAGCCCAGACAGGCCAATCTCGGCAGCCACTCCATTTCGGCGCAGAACAGATTTCAGATATACTGAACAAAGAAATTGTACGTGCTTGCTCCAGCTGAGGACACCCTTTTGGATTACCCATCTCTCAACGAAATCCGCAACAATCGAAGCCGGTTGGGCGACATGGTGCGCGAAACCCCGGTCTGGCAGGCCTCGGATACGCTCGTCGGGGCGTCCACGCAGATCTTTTTCAAGCTGGAGCTCTTTCAATACACTGGGTCGTTCAAGCCGCGCGGGGCGCTGACGGTGATGCTCGACCTGGCAGCAGACGAGCGGGCGCGCGGTGTGACGGCAGTCAGCGCCGGCAACCACGCCATTGCTGTGGCTTTTTCAGCGCGCCTGCTCGGCACGACTGCCAAGGTCGTCATGCCCAAAAGCGCCAATCGCTTTCGGGTCGAACGCTGTCGGGCCTATGGAGCTGCGGTCGAGCTGGCCGACGACGTGCAGCAGGCCTTCGCCCGGGCCCAGCAGATCCAGGAGGAAGAGGGGCGAGTCTTCGTCCACCCGTTCGAGGGGCCGTTGACTGCACTCGGCACGGCGACCGCTGGTCTGGAATTTGCCAGCCAGGTCCCTGCACTGGACGCTGTCCTCATCCCGATCGGCGGCGGCGGGCTGTGCGCGGGGATGGCCTGCGCCTTCAAACAGCTGCAGCCCGCCTGCCGGGTGATTGGGGTGGAACCCTTTGGCGCCGATTCGATGTACCGCAGCTTTCAGAACGGCACGCCCTGTGCGATCGACAAGGTGCGCACCATCGCCGACAGCCTGGGGGCTCCGTACGCGCTGCCCTACAGCTTTGCGCTCTGCCGACGTTTTGTCGACGACCTGGTGCGGGTCGAAGAGGGCGCCCTGCAGCGTGCCATGCGGCTGCTTTTTGAAGAGCTGAAGCTGGCAGTTGAGCCGGCCGGCGCGGCAGCAACCGCTGCACTCTGCGAACCGCTGCGCGACGCGCTGGCCGGCCAGCGCGTCGGGGTGATGGTCTGCGGCTCCAACATCGACCTGGCGACCTTTGCCAGCCAGGCCGCCGCAGAGCCGGCGAGCCAGGGCTCTGCGGACTGAAGACGATGCGCCACGATGCCCTCGACCAACTTTCCAGGGTGCTGCTCCTCCTGGGGCTGGCCGCGCTGGCGGGAATTTTGTGGGTGCTGCTCCCCCTGCTGGCCCCCCTGTTCGGGCTTGGGGGCGACCCGGGGCTGGTCGTGGCCGCCTGGAACCGTCCCGTGGCGTTGATCAGCGGCCATGCCGGCAACGATTCTGGGGCAGTCTGCACGGCCGCCGACGGCACGGTGACCCGCACCGAGGCCGAGATCAACGCCGCCGTCGCCCAGCGGACGGCCGAACGGTTGCGCCGTGCCGGCGCCGATGTGGTGGTGCTCGACGAATACGACGAACGGCTCCAGGGGCTGGAAGCCGCCGTGCTGGTCAGCCTCCACGCCGACAGCTGCATCGACGCCAGCGGCTACAAAGCTGCCGTGCACACCTATTCGGTGATTCCAGAAACCAACCGCCGCCTGCTCGCCTGTATCGACGCCGCCTACCCGGCCGCTACCGGGCTGGCCTTTCACCCCAACACCGTCACCCACAACATGACAGAGTACCATGCCTTCCGGCGCATCGCCGCGACCACCCCGGCCGCCATTTTGGAACTTGGCTTTCTGGGCGGGGATGGCGCCCTGCTGACCGAACAGCCTGAACTGCCCGCCCGCGGGGTGAGCGATGCCATCCTTTGTTTTTTGAAAGCACAGAGCACCCAAACGCCATGAACTTCCAAATTGAAAGCCTCGATCCTGCCCAGGCCCACGCGGAATGCCCGCTGCTGGCAGAGCTTTGGAACCGTGCCTTGCCCCCAGAGCAGGCCATCTCGACGGCGTTTGTCCGTTTCAACCTGCTCCCCTCCATCGGCGTGAGGCGCCAGCTCCTGCTGGCCACCACAGCAGAAGAAGGGCGGGTCGGCTTTGCGATTGCCAGCGCCCTGCAAGGAGAACCAGAGGTCACTCCTCGCGGCCAAGGCTGGCTCGAAGCCCTGGCCGTGCTGCCCGAACAACAGGGCCAGGGGGTCGGCAGCACGCTGCTCCACCATGCGGAAAGCTGGCTGGCGGCGCAGCACTGTGCCGCGGCAGCAGTCGGCGGGGGGCCCCGCCCCTTCTGCCCGGGGCTGCCGGACAAAGATACGCCCCCTCCCTTCTGGGCCCGCCGCGCCTACCAGGCCCGGGGGACAGTCTGGGATCTGACCGCCAACCTGGCAACCTACACCCCGCCGCCCAGACTGCGCGAGCCCCCCTGCGCCGTCCGCCCGGCCACCCCCCAACAGCAGGAAGATCTGCTGCATTTTTTGCGACGTGAATTTCCAGGGCGCTGGCGTTATGAGGCGGAAAACCTGCTGGCCGACGGCGGGCGGATCTCTGACTACATGCTGCTCTGGACAGAACGGGGGGTCGACGGCTGCTGCCTGCTCACCTTCCCAGATTCTGGCCGCCCGCTCGAACGCTTCGCCCCCTTCCAGCTGCCCAAGCCCTGGGGACAGCTGGGATCGATCGGGGTGAGCGCCGACCAGCGGGGCCGCGGCATGGGAACAGCCCTGCTCGACGCTGGCCTGCGGCGCCTGCACAACAACGGAATCAACGGCTGTGTGATCGACTCGGCGACAGAGGTCGAATTCTACCGCCCCTTTGGCTTTGAAGCTGCTCGGACATCCCTGCTGCTGGAGCGCAGCCTATGAACAACCTCTTTACCCTCCCTGGCCAGAGCTTTCCCATCGGCGCCACGCTGCTCTCCGGCGGGGTCAATTTTTCGGTCTACTCGCGCAGCGCCACCGCCGTCGAACTCCAGCTCTTCAACACAGTCGACGACAGCCAACCCAGCCAGAGCTTCCTCCTGGACCCCCAGGTCAACCGCACCTTTTCCTACTGGCATCTCTTCGTGCCCGACCTGCGCGCCGGCCAGCTCTACGGCTACCGCGCCTATGGCCCCCATGATCCTGGCGCGGGGCTGCGTTTTGACCCAGCCAAATTGCTGCTCGACCCCTACGGACGCGGGGTGGTGGTGCCCGCCAGCTACAGCCGCCAGGCAGCCACCCAGCCCGACGACAACACCGCCCAGGCCATGAAAAGCGTCGTGGTCGACCCCCATCGCTACAACTGGGAGGGAGACAGCCCGCTGCGGCTGCCCTTCAACCGCACCATCATCTACGAAATGCATGTGCGCGGCTTTACCCGCCACCCCAACTCCGGCGTCACACCGACCCGCCGCGGGACCTACGCCGGCTTGGTCGAAAAGATTCCCTACCTGCAGCAGCTGGGCATCACGGCGGTCGAACTGCTGCCGATCTTTCAGTTCGACCCGCAGGATGCCCCGCCCGGACACACCAACTACTGGGGCTACAGCCCGGTCTCCTTTTTCGCCCCACACCTCCAGTACAGCGTCAGCCAAAACCCGCTGGCAGCCATCGACGAATTTCGGGACATGGTCAAGGCACTGCACCGCGCCGGCATCGAGGTGATCCTCGACGTCGCCTACAACCACACGGCTGAAGGAAACGCCCAAGGACCTACCTTCAGCTTTCGAGGCCTCGACAATGACACCTACTATATCTTGGAGCCCGAGCGCGACCGCTACGCCAACTACAGCGGGACCGGCAACACCCTCAACGCCAACCAGTCCGTCGTGCGCCGGTTGATTCTGGACAGCCTGCACTACTGGGTAGAGGAGATGCATGTCGACGGCTTTCGCTTTGACCTGGCCTCGATCCTGTCACGCGACGAAACCGGGACCCCGCTCGCCAGCCCTCCCATCCTTTGGGACATCGAAACCGACCCCGTGCTGGCCGGTGTCAAACTGATCGCCGAAGCCTGGGATGCTGCCGGGCTCTATCAGGTCGGCACCTTTCTGGGCGACCACTGGAAAGAATGGAACGGCCGTTTTCGCGACGACATCCGATCCTTTGTGCGGAGTGACCCCGGGCTGGTGGAGGCGGTCGGCTCCCGCTTTTTTGCCAGCCCCGACCTCTACGGCGGGGAAAATCTAGGACCCGAACAGAGCATCAATTTCGTCACCTGCCATGACGGCTTCACCCTCAACGACCTGGTCTCCTACAACCAAAAACACAACCAGGCCAACGGCGAGGAAAACCGGGACGGACACGACGACAACCGCAGCTGGAACTGCGGCGTAGAAGGGCCCACCCACGACCTGGTCGTCGAAACCATGCGCGTCCGCCAGATCAAAAATTTCTTTGCGATCACCCTGCTTTCCCTGGGGGTGCCAATGATCCTGATGGGGGACGAGGTGCGGCGGACCCAGCGGGGCAACAACAATGCCTACTGCCAGGACAACGAAATCAGTTGGTTCGACTGGGATCTGTGCACACGCCACACAGAAGTGCTGGAGTTCGTCCAGAAGCTGATCCGCTTCCGCAAGGAGGTGAGCATCTTTCAAGACGGGCACGGGCTCAGCTTGAACGAACTGCTCCACTATGCCCGGATCGAATGGCACGGCGTCGAGCCCTACAAACCCGACAAACGCTATGAATCGCGCAGCCTGGCTCTGGCCCTGCGGGGAAGCGGCCAGGCGTTTCAGGTAATGGCCAATTTCTACTGGGAGGCACTCGATTTTGTCCTGCCACGCCCGCCCCGGCGCAGCGCAAGCTGCTGGCGCCAGGTGCTCGACACCGCTCTGCCGGCGCCACAAGATTTTTACCAGCTCCACGAAGCGCCTGCAATCCCTGATTCGATCTACCGGGTTGCCCCCCGCACTGTCGTGCTGCTGGTCACAGAGATCCACGGCCGCCCACGCTGGATGCCAGGTCTCACCGCCCGCCAGCCCCATAAATTGCTCTGACCGCTCTTCAGGCCGCAGAAAACGTCGGTCCCGTCCGTCAGGTCTGATTCAGGTGGGCACCCCTCCTTCCCAAACGCCCGCCGCTTGACACCGACTCAAGCGGGTGGGCTTCCGCGTACCACCATCCGCTCGATCCAGAGGCAGCACGGGCGCTCGGCCGGCTGGGCCAGGCGCTGCTGCTGTACAGCTGTCAGGGCAGATCTGATCGCTGCGACGGGGTGTAGGGAAGGAACCCAGCTGGCGCTGGAAACATGCTGGTCTGAAGATGGCAGGGTCATTCGCCATGAGGCATCGGGAGGGCAGATGACCCTGCTCTGTCCGGGTAGATTCCTGATTGGAGATTGCTGGAAAGAACGTTGCAGCCTACTTGCGTCTGCGACAGGCCCTGTTGTACAATGGGATTGGAAACAGTTAGGTTGTTTACAAGGAGAATTGGTATGCCGTTCAATTTTGGTCCTGTCGAGCTGCTCCTGATCCTGGTGATCGTCGCCATGCTTTTCGGGGTGGGCAAGCTGCCAGAAGTCTTTGGTGCAGTCGGCAAAGGGATTCGGGAATTTCGCAAAGAATCCGGCGTAGAGAAAAAGAATCAAGTCGTCGAAGCGGTCGAAAAGCAGTCCCTTCCCGGGGACTCCGCCCCTCAGGTGTAACGCTGGCCAGCGGTCTGGCTGCGTTTATTGACCGTCAGATTTCCCCCACCAGGCCATGGCTGGTGGAAAATTGAGAGACAGGCAGCTGGCTGTCAGGCAGAAGGCTGTCAGGCAGCTGGCTGTCAGGCAGAAGGGCGTGCAGCGCCCCCAAAAATAGCTGTGGCTGCGCGGCAGCAATCTGCGCGCCAAAACAGGGCCCAGAAAGAAGAAAAAAAATGAACCTGATTACCTTTATGATGGTGGCCATGAACATTGTGGCGCTCGCGCTGATCGCGGTGATAGTGGTCCAGGGTCAGACCGGCGCAGGTTTGGGTGCAGTCTTTGGGGGCGGCGACATCTACCGCACCCGGCGTGGGCTGGAGAAGACGCTCTGGCAACTGACCTTTATCCTGACCGGAATTTTTTTGTTTCTCTGTCTGATCACGGTGATGGTGAGCTGAGCACCCTGCCGAGCGCTGGCGTTGTGCCGATGGCTGCATGAACCCTCTACCGACACAAAATACCCTGCCAGCCGTCCCCCCCTCACCGGCTGATGTGCTGGGCAGGCAGTTGCGCTGGCTGGTCTGGCTGGCCCTCTTTGGCCTGGCTGCTCTCGCTGTGCTTCTGGGCTTTGCAGTCTACACCGCCCCTACCGTGTTGGTGCCCGATCGGGGAGGCGTCTTTCGCGAAGGGGTGGTCGGTGTTCCCCAATTTTTGCACCCGGTCTGGTGTCAGGGCAATGTCGGGGTAGATGGCGACCTGTGCGCGCTGGTCTACCGCGGGCTGATGCGGCTGGACGCCAACGGGAGGGTCGTACCCGACCTGGCAGAGGCATGGGAAGTCAGCGACAACCGCATCTACCGTTTTCGCCTCAAAGCCAATCTGTTCTGGCACGACGGCCAGCCGATTACAGCCGACGACGCCTATTTCTCGTTCACACAGCTGCAAGACCCCAGCCTGGCAGACGTCCCGGGTCTGTCCAGTTTCTGGCGCAGCATCCAAGTCGAAAAACTGGACGAACGCACCCTGCAGATCACCTTGCCCCAACCCTTTGCGCCTTTCATCGATCTGATGACCCTGGGGCTGCTGCCAGAACATCTCTACCAAGGGATCCCAGCGCTTGAGCTGGTGACCAGGCCCTTCACGCTTCCTCCGGTTGGCGCTGGCCCGATGCGCATCGTCGAAACAAGCCCGCAGCGGGTGCGGTTGGAACCGAGCCCCTTCAACAGCGGCTCCCCCCCCTACATCACAGCGCTGGAGTTCTGGCCTGCCCCAGACTATGCCAGCATGGTGGCAGCTTTTGACGCACAGCAGCTCGATGGGCTGAGCACCATCCTCCCCATCGATGTCCAGACGGCGCTGGGGCGCAAGGATCTCCAGATCTTTTCGTCGGTCGAGTCTAGCTACGAGCATGTGCTGCTCAACCTCAACAACCCCAACACCCCATTCTTTCAGGACCGCCGCCTGCGCCAGGCATTGTTGTACGCCATCGACCGGTCGGAGCTGGTCGACAGCGCCTTGTCAGGCCAGGGGCTGGTCGCCGATGGGCTCTTCTCGCCCAATCATTGGGCCTATGTTCCGGCGGTGACCAAATACCCGTACGACCCGGCGCGTGCAGCGTCGCTGCTGGCAGAGGCTGGCTGGCTGGATCGGGACGGGGATGGGGTGCGCGAACAGGGAGACCGGAAACTCGCCTTCATTTTTTTGGTGAAAGATGACCTGCGCCACCAGGAGATCGGGGCGCATCTGGCGGCAGATTGGGCGCAGGTCGGCGTGCAGGCCGAGGTGCAGCCGGTCTCTTTCAGCGGGCTGGTCACCGATTTTCTTGGGCCGCGCGCGTTTGAAGCAGCCTTGGTCGACTGGAAACAGACCGGCGACCCCGACCCTTTCCCGCAGTGGCACAGCAGCCAGAGCGAAGGAAGCGGCCAGAATTATGGTGGCTGGCGCAACGAAGCGGTCGACCTGCTTTTGGAGCAGGCGCGTCAAAGCACCGACGAGGCAACCCGCCAAGAACTCTACGCCCAGTTCCAGTCGATCTACGCGCAGGAACTGCCCTCTCTCCCCCTCTTCTTCCCCTTTTACACCTACGGTGTCAACACCCGAGTCCGCAACGTGCGCCTGGAGGCAATCAACAGCCCCGCCGAACGGTTCGGCACTTTTTCAGAGTGGTATCTGGACTCCCGCCGTGTCCCTGCCGGCCAGGCCCCAGCCGCCCCCAGCCCGAATCCTGCGACAGAGGAGTCCCCGTGATTCGTTTGTCGATTTTTTCTGCACAGGCGATTTGACAGCCCACACGCCCTGTGCTATTCTAAAGTTAGAAAGTTACAGAGTAAGCCGCAGTGGCGGAATCGGCAGACGCGCTACGTTCAGGGCGTAGTGGGTGTACACCCATGGGGGTTCAAGTCCCTCCTGCGGCACAAGGAGATCCAAATGGGTCTCCTTTTTTTTGGGTTTTCTTTCAGTTGCTTTTCCCAGCCAAGGTATGATATGCTGGGCCTGCCATGACGACATCGACTGCACGCCCTGGGTCAGCGCCCAGACGACACAACCCACGGCTCTGGATTCTGGTAGGGGTCATTCTTTGTGGCCTGTTGGTGGCGGGCTACAGGGAGCGGGTTGACCGCCTGGAGGCGGTCCGCCAGCAGCAGAGCGAGCTGATGCAACAGATCGAACTTGCCCAACAGCGGAGCACATCTCTGCGCAGAGAGCTGCAACAGGTGCAGGATCCCTATTTTCTGGCGCTGCGCGCGCGTGAGGAGATGGGGCTGGCCCCGGAGGGAGAACAGCCGATCGTGTTGTTCGATGCAGCGCCTCCCCCCCTGCCCCCGGCTGCGGCGCAGGAAGCTGCGCCCGCCGCAGAGACAGAACCCTTCTGGCAGCAGTGGTGGAAACTGCTTTTTCCAGATTCGTAGCCCGGTTGCCGGCAGGAGATCCTATGGCGCAGACAGCCTTGCTCGACGAACTTGCACGGTCGATCCCCCCAGAGCGTCTGCTGCGTCAGCCAGCCCAGCTGGTGCCTTACGAGTCCGATGCCCTGACCGCCTTTCGGTCGCGGCCGGCGGCGGTGTTGCTGGCCGCAACCCAGGAAGAGGTGGTGCAGGCGGTGCGCCTTTGCCACCGCGAGGCCATCCCCTTTGTGGCCCGCGGCAGCGGAACCAGCCTCTCGGGGGGCTCTCTGCCGATTCAAGATGGGCTGGTCATCGCCCTCAACCGCCTCAACCGTATCCTGCATCTCGACCCGGCCCAGCGCATTGCTGTGGTGGAGCCTGGCGTGATCAACCTGGCGGTCTCGCGGGCGGCTGCACCCTACGGGCTTTACTACGCGCCCGATCCTTCCAGCCAGCAGATCTGCACCATTGGCGGCAACGTGGCGTTCAACTCTGGAGGTGCCCACTGTTTGAAATATGGGATGACCGCCAACCATGTCCTCGGGCTCAAGGTGGTTTTGCCGGACGGCGAGGTGGTCGAGCTGGGCGGCGCCAGCTTGGAAGGGGTCGGGCCCGACTGGACCGGTTTTTTTGTCGGCTCCGAGGGGCTCTTCGGCATTGCGCTGGAGATCACACTGCGCCTGCTGCCCAAGCCCGCCCTCTACCGTACCGTGCTCGCCGCCTACGATTCGCTGGAGGCTGCCGGAGATGCTGTGGCCAGCATTGTGGCGGCCGGCTTGCTGCCCGGCGCCATGGAGATCATGGATGCACTGGCGATCGAAGCGGCCGAGGCTGCCGTGCAGGCAGGCTACCCGCGCGACGCCGCTGCCCTGCTGATCGTCGAGCTGGAGGGCGAACCGCTCCAGGTCGAAGCGGAGTTTGCCCAGCTGCTGCAGGTGGTCGACCGTTCCCACCCGCGCACGCTCTCCGTCGCCAAAGACGACGCCGATCGCGCCCGCATCTGGAAGGGGCGCAAGAGTGCTTTTTCGGCGGTCGGACGGCTCAGCCCCGACTATCTGGTGCAGGACGGGGTGGTGCCGCGCAGCAGGCTCGGCGCGGCGCTGGCTGCGATCGAGCAGATGAGCCGGCGTCATGCGCTGCGCGTCGCCAATGTCTTCCATGCCGGCGACGGCAATCTGCACCCGCTGATCTTGTACGACGGCCGGGTCGACGGTGAACTGGAACGGGCCGAAGCGCTGGCCGGTGAAATTTTGCAGCTCTGCATCGAGCTGGGCGGCTCGATCACCGGAGAACATGGGGTCGGTGTCGAAAAACGCCAATATATGGCTGCGCTCTTCGCCGAGACCGACCTGGCCGTGATGGCGGAGCTGCGCCGTGCCCTGGACCCTGGCGAGCTGGCCAACCGGGGCAAGATGTTTCCTGACGGCGAGGCTCCTGCGCTGCGGGCCCAGGGCCCCCATCCGCTCGAACGTCTCGGTCTGCTTTCCCGCGAATAACAAAGAGAAGCCAATGTCTGCTCCGACTGTGGTTGCCCCCACCTCCAACCAGGAACTCCAAGAGGCGGTCTGCGCCTGCTCCCACCTGGCTGTGCGCGGGGGCGGGTCGAAACCCGGGCTCAGCCCAGAACAGCCAGCTCCAGTGACGCTCGATCTGCGTCTGCTGAGCGGGCTGTTGGAATACGATCCAGGAGAATTTACCTTCACCGCCCGGGCGGGCACGCCGCTAAAAACGGTCGCTGCCACCCTGGCCGAGCACGGCCAGTACCTTCCCTTCGACCCACCGTGGGTCGACCAGGGCGCCACCCTGGGCGGCACTGTGGCGGCCGGGCTGAGCGGCTCCGGCCGGTACCGCTACGGCGGGGTCCGTGATTTTCTGCTCGGCGTCCGCTTTGTCGACGGGCAGGGCCGGCTGGTGCGGGGGGGAGGGAAGGTGGTCAAAAATGCAGCGGGTTTTGACCTGCCCAAACTGCTGGTCGGCAGCCTGGGCCGCCTGGGTGTGCTGGCAGAGGTCACCTTCAAGGTCTTCCCCCAGCCAGAGCAGTACACCACCCTGCGGCTGCCCCAGCCTTCGCTGGAAGCTGCCCTGGCCACCCTGGCCACCCTGGCCCGCTCCTCCTTCGATCTGGAGGCGTTGGAGTGGGTCGAAGAAGAAGGGTGCCCTGTGCTCTATCTCCGCCAGGGGGGGCTGGCTGCGCCGCTGGCAGAACGCCAGGCTGCGCTGCGCTCCTGGCTGGGGGGGGGAGAGCCGCTCGCTGCAGCCGACGAGGTCCGCTTCTGGCACACTGCCCGGGAGCTGGCCTGGGTGCCAGAAGGCTCCCTGTGCGCCAAAGTCCCGTTGCGCCTGGAGCAGGTCGCGGCCCTCGATGCGCTGCTTTCCGCGTACGGGGCGCCCCGCCGCTACAGCGCCGGCGCCGCCTGGGCCTGGGTCGCCTGGCCCGCTGCGGCGGCCGAGCTGCACCGTGCGCTCAGCCGGCTGCAGCTCGGCGGGCTCCTGCTTAAAGGCCAGGCCCCCTCCCCCTTGCTGGGCATACGCAGCGCCCCGACGCTGGCGGAGCGGATCAAAGGTGTGCTCGACCCATTCAACCGTTTTCCACCGCTCGGATAGGCCTATGCAACATACAATTGCTGTTGAAACCCTCGGCCCGCAGGGCGAGGCAATGGTCAAAGCCATCGAAACCTGTGTGCACTGCGGTTTCTGCCTGGCGACCTGTCCCACCTACCGGGTGTTGGGCGAAGAGATGGATTCGCCGCGCGGGCGAATTTTTCTGATGAAAGAAGTGCTCGAAGGGCAGCTGGAGAGCCGCAGCGCGCTCCCCTACATCGACCGCTGTCTGGGCTGTCTGGCCTGTGTCACCAGCTGCCCCTCTGGGGTCGAGTACGGCGAGCTGTTGGCTCCGTTTCGGGAACGGGCCGAGCAAGAACGCAGCAGGTCGGCGCTGGAGCAGACGGTGCGGCTGCTGGTCAAAGAGACACTGCCCTACCCAGGCCGCTTTCGGCTGGCTGTGCAGAGCGGCCGGGTCGGGCGCTGGCTGCGCCCCTGGCTGCCCGCCGAGCTCGGTGCGCTGCTCGACCAGCTGCCCGAACGGCTGCCGGAGGCGCCGGCGCTGCCCGAGATCTACCCGGCCCAGGGCCCACGCCGGGCCCGGGTTGCGCTGCTGGCCGGCTGTGTGCAGCAGGTGTTGGCCCCCCAGATCAACTGGGCCACCCTGCGGGTCCTGGCCCGCAACGGCGTAGAGACCGTGATCCCGCGCGGGCAGGGCTGCTGCGGGTCGCTCTCGCTGCACATCGGCGAGGGGGAGCAGGCCCGCATGCTGGCCCGGCAGAACCTGGAGCACTTTCCTGCCGACGTCGACGCCATTCTGACCAACGCGGCCGGCTGTGGGTCCGGGATGCACGAATACGGGCTGCTCTTTGCCGGCCACCCCGAAGAGCAGGCTGCCCGCGCCTTTGGCGCCCGCGTCTGCGATATCAGCGTCTTTCTCGACGAGCTGGGGCTGGTGCCCCCTGCGCCGCTGCGTCGGCCTCTCACCGCTGCCTACCACGACGCCTGCCACCTCGCCCATGCTCAGCGGGTCAGCGCGCCGCCTCGCCGCCTGCTGGGCCAGATTCCCAACCTGCGCCTCGTCGAAATTCCAGACGGCGAGCTTTGCTGTGGGTCGGCGGGCACTTACAACCTGGAGCAGCCTGAACTGGCACAGGCGATCGGCGAGCTGAAGGCGCGCGCCATTCTGTCGACCGGGGCCGAAGCGGTGATCCTGGGCAACATCGGCTGCATGAACCAGATCCAGACCCATCTGAAGCTGGCGGGCCAGCCCCTGCCCCTCTGGCACACCGTCGAACTGCTCGACCAGGCCTACCGCGCTGCATGAGCGGCGCGGACGGGGTGTGCGGACCGCTTCAATAAAGGCCGGGCCCCGGCTGGCTGGGCAGCAGCACCGCGCCGCCGACCACCTAAAAATAGGGCCGGTAGGCCGCTTGCTCGGCAGGAGCCGCGGCCGGCATGTACTGCCGGCTGTTGCATTCCAGGTCGTTGTAGGCCAGCGCCAGATAAGAGGCCAGGTTGGCGCTGTGCACCAACGCTCGCCCAGGGTTGGTGAGATCCTGGATGGTGATGTAGAGGTGATGGCGCCGAGCCCAACAGTAGACCGCATAGGTCGTGTCCGTGATCGGGCCACGGCTCAGCTGCAGGGGAACCGCCAGCCGTTCGGCACGAAATTCGATTTCTGCCCCTTCTACCCGCAGGTCATAGGGTTTTCCCATCCTTCCCCCCCTCAGGTCCTGAAAGACCCGTCAGCATCCCCCCGTCAGCATCCCCCCGTCAGCATCCCCCCGTCAGCATCCCCCCGTCAGAGCAACGCGACGACCGGCTGTGGCTGCCCGGTCAACAGATCGACCCAGATGCTGTCGTCGTTGCCGGTGTACAAGGCAATCTCGGCAGCCCGGCCGGCATCGACGACCGCACGCACCACGTCGATCGTCTGATAGCGAAGGGCCGCGGGCGAACCTGCAGCTCTTGCTCAACCACCTCGGCGGCAAGCGCCAGCACCGGGCGCAAAAGCCCGCTGGCAGGATCGTGGATCTCAAACTGGGTCGAATGCACCCCGACCGCCCCCCCCCTGCACCGGCAGCCAGATAGTAGCGTGTGAGCGCGGCCTGTGAACGTTCGTCGAACCGCCTGGAACGATCCAGGGCCAGCGGGTGGGCTGGGATAACGGTGCCCTCGTGCAGCAGCGTCTTGAGTTGTGGCGCAAGCCGCTTCATCAATATCTCCCATCACGGGTTTCAAAATGTGTCGGGCGCGCCAGCAGAGGTCCCCCAGCCCCAAGCCAGTCGGCAATCCATTCGACCATCTGGTGGATCGAGACAGAGGGGTAGCCGAAGATCTGCTGGGCACGGGCACTGTAGCGCATTGCCTTTTACGGCCTCTCTTATGGCGGGCATGCCAGTCTCTGGCTCACCGCCGAGGAACCACGCCTGGCGGCGGTGAGCACAGCGGGCCATTTCAACCAGTAGCAGCGCAAGCTGACCAGCCTGGAGACGCCGCCGCTCACCCGCCCGACCTGCTACCTCAGCGTCGACGAAGGGTTTGACCTTTTACGCCACCGTGGTCAGCGACCGCACTGTCCACCATTTCACTGCCAACGTGGCCACCCTCTACCGCCGGCTGCTCGAACAGAGCCTCCCCTATCTGGCTGGAAGCACAGACACCCCGCCGTTGCCGCTGGATCTCTGACTGCTGCCCGAGGAATGTGCGCTGGCTGCGCAGGCCTCCCACCAACGCGGCGGACAGGAGGTGCTCCTGGAGGAACTGCCGTTCCTGCAGGTCTCCTACGCCGGCAAGCCCTTTGCAGAGAGCTACCGGCGGGCAAAATATCCGACAGGCTGACCGCTGGGGCTGACATTTTCCTGGCGCTCACCCAGCCGCGGCCGCAGAGAGCCTCCAGCCACCAGGCCAGTTGTCGGCCACACCAATCAGACAGATAATAACAGCCAGCGGGCACCCCAGCCTGTGCCCGCTGGGCTGGAGGGACAAAAAAACACAGGAGCAGCGCCGAAAATCGCCATGTTTGGAAGCAACGACGGAACACGTGAACGGAGCCGGCGCCTTGTGCTGGAGCAGATCATGGCCCGGCGCAGCGTGTCTCGCCAGGAAATCGTGGACACCACCGGACTGAGCAAAGCGGCTGTCTCCGAAATCGTCGCCGACCTGATGGCCAATGGGCTGGTGCACGAGACCGGGCGCCAGAGCAGCGCGGTGGGCCGGCCGCGGGTCACCTTGTCGTTCATCCCAGATGCCCGCTACCTGGTCGGCGCTGAAATCAACAACCACGAATGCCGAGCCGTTCTGACCAACCTGCATGCCGAGCCGCTGCACACAGCTGGACTTCCCTACCTTGGTTGCCGCCTCAGAGGCTGGCAACGTCACCGCACGCCGGGGCATCGGCGAGGCCGCCAGATGGCTGGCGATCGCCATCTCCTCTGCAATTCATCTGCTCGATCTGCAAGTTGTGGTGATCGGCGGCCCGATCCTCCAGGCAGGTCCCCACTTCTTCGAGCCGCTGCGGGCAGAGCTGGCCCAGCGGACCATGCCTACCCATTTTCATGCCCTTCAGCTGGTGCCTTCTCAGCTGAGCGAGAACGGGCCCGCGATCGGAGCCGCCAGCCTGATGTTGCACCAGCTGATCTCCGCTCGACAACGTACCCCGTGACCCCCGCAGAGGTACGTCTGCACCCCAGGAATGCAGCCCTGCCGGCCCCAAGGATCGGCTCAAGCCCCAATCAGGTTCTGTTCCTGACCCGCGCGGGCAGGGGGTGCGAACCGCTTCAGAACCCGGGTTTTGAAACAGTCCGCACCCCCTGCTCACTGTATTTTCGCAGGGTCTGGGCGAGCGGGGGGGCTACAAAGCGTAGAGACCCTGGAAAAGCTCGAGCAGCTCTGCCCGTTCTGCGCGCACATAGACCGGGATCTGCTCCAACGGCGCCTCGGCCACGACGCGTTGCCCCCCTGCGTACTCCTTGCCCGTCCAGGCGTCACACCAGCGCGTCCCTGCAGGAAGGTAGACCTCCCGGCTGCGGGCCTGATACCGCAGAATGGGGGCGACCAGGAGATCGGGGCCAAAGAGGAACTGATCTTCGACCGTGGCGGCCTGTGCATCTTCGGCGAAGTCAAAAAAGAGGGGTCTCATCGGCGGCACACCTCGTGCGGAGGCCAGCCGCATCTGCTGCATGACATACGGACGCAAGCGCTCCCGGAGGAAGATCGCAGCACGGATGTGTCGATAGGCGTCGCCCCCGACAGTCCAGGCTTCGTTGTTCTTGCGGTGGCCATGGGTCCGAAACACTGGGGTGAACACCCCATATTGGTACCAGCGCACCATCAGCTCATGGAAACGATCGCTCTGGTTGTCATGGGTGACAAACCCCCCAATTTCGCTGGCCCCCCACGGAATGCCGCTCATGGCCAGGTTGAGCCCTGCTTTCAGATACTCTTCCAGGTGCTCGAAGGAGGACATGATGTCGTGGGCGGCCGGCGCCGCGCCGTACCGCTGCGAACCGGCCCAAGAGTTGCGGCAGATCGTCACCACTTCCGGTTCGCCGGCGGCCAGAAGACCCTCATAGATGTTCTTCTGATGGGCCACGGGGAAATATCCGTGCGCCGCTTTGGCCGGGCCGATGTGGTAGAGCACCTTGTCGTAGTCCTGGATTTCATGAAAATCATCGCAGGGGTCCAGCCAAAATGTGCGGATGCCCAGGTCAAAATAGTTCTCTTTCCATTTTCCCCAGAGATAGGCGGCCGCAGCCGGGTTTGTCGGATCGTACTGGTAGCGTGGCCCCCGAAAATCGACAGTGTCCCATTTGTCGTCGACAGAACCGGTGAAGAGCCCTTGCGCTTTCATCGGCGCATAATTTTCACTGCGCTCGTCGACCAGAATCCAGGGAGAGATCATGATGCGCACCCCCATCCGATCCAGCTCCTCGACCATCGCCGGGGGATCGGGCCAGAAGGCGGGATCCAGTTTCCAGTCCCCCTCGTATTGCCAGTGCAGGAAGTCGATCACGAGCACCGAAACTGGCAGGTTGAGGCGTGCAAACTCGCGCGCGACGCCGACAAATTCTTCCTGTGTCTCATAACGCAATTTGCACTGCCAGAGGCCAGAGGCCCAGTAGGGGAATTCAGGGGCATGCCCGGAAACATCTGCGTAGTGTTCCAGAATCTCGGCATAGGAGTCGCCTGCGGTGATGTAGTAATCGATCTGCGGGCAGCCGTAGGAGACCCAACGGGTCAGATTGTGGGCCAGCTCCACCCGGCCCAAGGAGGGGTTGTTCCACAAAAAGCCATATCCTGCGCTGGAAACCAGAAAGGGGACCACATGTTTGACGTGGCGCTGGTACAGATCGATGACGCTCCCTTTGAGGTCCACCCGCCCGGTTGCGTTCAGCCCCATCCCATAGAAGCGTTCGCCCTCACGGGGTGCGAAATGGACCTCGGTATGTGCCAGCCCATCGGGGGCAGGTCGGTAGATGCGGGTGCCCGGGTTGTGGGCATGAACGACATAGTCCTGCTCGCGCAGGATCATCTCTGCCCGGTCGCCGGTGTGGCGAAAAAATTGCAGATATCCCGACTGGGTAAAGATGTCCTGCACCCGGGCCGAAATTTTCCCGTTGCGGATCACGGCCGCATCTTCTGTGAGTTCGATCGTCGCCTCGCCCCCAACCGGTTCTGTCAGGGCCCAGGGGGTCTCGAGAATTTCCGGGCCGATTGTCGCGCGCACGCGCAGCCCATCTTTCCCCCAGGGCTCGATGCACAAGAGTTCGTTGCCAAGCCGGTGGATGAGCCTGTTCCCGTCCACCGTCATTCTTTCTTTCTGTTCGTTCATCGGTGCCTTCCCATCGCAATGTTGTTTGGAAAAAAGTTACTCTTTCAGCCCGGTCATCACCACCCCTTCGATGAAGTAGCGCTGGGCGAAAAAGAACAAGATCAGCACTGGAACCGTCATAATCACGGCAGCCGCCATCAGGAGATCCCACCGAGTCTGCAAAAGGGCGCCGCGAAAGAGCGCCAGCCCCATTGCAACCGTATATTTTTCGTTGGTGCTCAGGTAAAGCAGCGGGCCGATGAAATCGTTCCAGGCATTCAGAAAGGTAAAGACCGCCACGGTGGCCAGTGCAGGTTTTGCCAGGGGCAAAACAATGCGTGCGTAGATACTCAACTCGCCACAGCCGTCGATCCGGGCCGCGTCGGCCAGCTCTTGGGGGAGCGTGCGAAAAAATTGGGTCAACAAGAAGATGTTGAACGCCCCTCCGCCAAAAAAGGCCGGGACGATAAACGGCAGGTAGGTGTCGATCCAGCCCAGCCGGCTGAAGAGAACAAAGGTGGGCACGATCAGGATCACGCTGGGCAGCATCATGGTGCCGATCACCACGCTGAACCAGAACCTGCGGCCCCAGAATTCCAGCCGTGAAAACCCATATGCGCAGAACGATGCGGCCCACAGAATGGCAATTTCGTTCATAAGCACGATATAGAGCGTGTTGCGCACGTAGAGATGAAACGGTTTGACCACAAAAACGTCGATGTAGTTTTCGAAGTGGGGCGGGTTGGGCAGCCATTGGGGTGGGTACATGAAGACCGAGAGCTGGTCTTTCAACGAACTGCTGGCCATCCAGAGAAAAGGCAGGATCATGGTCGACGCGCCCAGAATCAGCAGCAGCCAGATCACAAAGCGCCCCCAGCGCCTCCGGGCTGCATGGTTGTGGGGATCCCCTGGCCAGACGCTCGGGTTGGATATTGGTTTTGAAGAGGACGTCACGATTCCCTGCCTCCGTAGTGCACCGAACCGCCGATGTATTTGAAGATAATGGCCACCAACGCCACAATGATCACGAACAGCACCCAGGAGAGCGCCGCAGCCTCCCCCATGTGGAAGTTTTTGAAGCCTGTGCGGTAGATGTGGAGCACATAGAAGAGCGTGGCGTTGTCAGGCCCTCCGCCGGTGATCAGATAGCCTGCAGTAAAGACCTGAAACGACCCGATGATGCCCATGACCAGGGTAAAAAAGATGACCGGCGACATGAGCGGAATCGTGATATGACGCAGTTTGTGCCAGCGCCCAGCCCCGTCGATGTCCGCCGCTTCGTAGTAGACATCTGGGACCCCTTGGAGGCCCGCCAGATAGATGACCATGGTCGACCCCAACCCCCACAGGCTCACCAGAATCAGGGAGAAGAGGGCCAGGTTGGGGTCGACCAGCCAACGAACTTTGGGCAGCCCAACGGCTCGCAAGAGAATGTTCAAAAAACCAAATTCGGTGTTCAAGATCCACGCCCAGAGGATCGAGCCTGCCACGGCAGGGACTACGACAGGCAGATAGTAAAGGGTACGAAAAAAGTGGATGCCGCGCACCTTCGTATTCATCAACAGCGCGACCGCAAACGCCAGCAGCATGGTCAGCGGCACGGAAAAGAGGGTGTAGATGACCGTGACCTTCAAAGATTGCCAGAACAGTTCGTCGCGCAGCAGACTGGCAAAATTTTCCAGAAAAATGAATCTGGGGGGCGTCATCATGTTCCAGTCCTGAAAGGCCATCCAGATGGCAGTCGCCGTCGGGAGGAGGAACCAGAGCAAAAAGCCGAGCAGAAACGGTGCGATAAAAAGATAGCCCATCAGATTTCTGCGGGCTCGGTTTGTGTGCGGCAGCAGCCGCGTACGCCATCCTGGGTTGACTGGCATCGAAGGTCTCCTTGTCGGGCAGGCAATCGAAACAAGCTCCAGCACCACCGGCCGGTGGCGCTGGAGGGGTTCGCCTCGAACATCTCCAGGTGCGGCGGCCAGGCTCTTTGGGGCAGAGGGCGGGCACCTCTCCACTGCAAGCCGATGGCCGGCACCTTAGCTGGTGGCGAGAATCTCGTTGGCGTTGTCGATGCTGTCCGCCATCGCCTCTTCGGCTGTCTTCGTGCCGTTCCAGACGCTCTCGAGCGCCGAGAAGATAACCTGCTTCGCCTCGGCAAAGCCAGCTGGGCAGAGCCAGGCCTGCGTGTGGTTGCGCACATACTTGTCGACCAGGTCATAATAGCCTGCAGGGTGGACGCCTTCGGTCGGGCTCTTGCGTTCGCTGATCCAGCTTTCCAGCCCCTCGGGGGTCATCAGTGCGGTCTGGTTGGGCCACCAAAGCCCGATTTTGAGGAAGGTGCTCTGGTAGATCGGGTTGGCGGTCATGCGCACCCATTTGTAGGCTTCATCGGGGTGCTGGGTCGCCTTCATGGCGGCCCGTACATCGGCCACCACAACGGTGCCGGTCTGCTTCATCTTGGGCAGGCAGGCAACCCCGAGGTCGGCGTTGATTTTGTGGGTCCAGGCCAGCGCATAGGTGCCATCGACCGCCATAGCCAGCTTGCGGTTTTCGAGCATCTGGGTGTTGCTCATGCCCAGATCTTTGAGATTGGAGCCCAACGGTGCGACATGGTGCTTGTGCATCAGGTCAGCCACATTCTGCAGCCCTTCCACAGCGGCTGGCTCGGCAAAATTGAAACGGTTTGTGCTTTCGTCGTAGGATTGCACGCCATTTTGCAGCAGGAAGGTCTCTGGGAAATAGCCGCCGGTCTGGTGGTCGATCCCCCACTGCACAATGTCCTGGGGGTCAAACCCGGCGTCGTCGGGATGCCGCCCCTGGCTGTCCAAGGTCAACTGTTTCGCCACTTCGATAAAGTGGTCCCACGTCCAAGCCTTCTCCGGGTCTGTGGAGGGGGGCTCGATGCCAGCCTCCTGGAACATTTCGTTGTTGTAGAAGAGATGGCCGCCGACCCAGCAGCAGCCGATGCCGTGCCACCGGCCTTCGTAGGCAGAGCGGCTGTCCTCCTGCGGCTGCAGGAAATAGCGCTCAACATCGAGCTCAGAATCGGCGTCCAGATAGTCCTGGATGTCCAGCATCAACCCTTGTTTGCAGAACGTCTTGTAGTAATCCTGGGGAGTGAACAAGGTGTCTGGGGACGTGCCGGCAGCCACCATGGAAGTCAGCTTCGACATGTAATCTTCGGGGGTGTGCAGCCAGGTGACCTTGACGCCAGGGTTTTCTCCCTCGAACAGTGCGATCAGGTCGAGCACCGCCTGGCTTTCTTCAGGCCCGCCCCATCCCATGAAACTGATGGTCACGTCCGCAGCCGCTGGCTGGCCCGCCCCCTCCCCTGCCGGCAGACTGCCTGACGACGGCAGACAGCCCGCCAGACTGGCACCGGCAGCCACCACTGCGGTCAGGCGCAGCATCTCTCGTCGACTCAACATTTTTCCATCCATCTTACACGCTCCTTTGTGGTTGAACGAACCCCTGATCCCAACGTGGGTTGCAGAAACTTCACATTGCGATTTTGCTTTGACAGAGCTTGAGGTCTTGCTATAGTATAGGAGGGACTGTTGCCACGCGTCCACGCCAGTTTTGTGCCAGAGTTGTGCCAATCTGCAGACATGCTCACCTACGATGCCTTTGCCAAAGAGTTCAAGACCGCGCTGGTCAGGCTCCACGACCCTGACTATCGGCCCGCAGAAGGGCTGCTGAAGGCCCTCGGCTGTCCCGCCCATGAAGGCAAGGCTGCGCTGTGGGGGTTGATCCTGGCCGGCATCGAACGTCTCAAACCGCCAGCAGAGACCCCTCCGAGCGCCTACGTGGCGTTGCGCTACGATCTGCTGCACAGCCGTTTTCAACTGAAGCTTACGCAGGAGGAGACCGCCTATCAGCTGAACGTCAGCCGGCGGACCGTCAACCGTCTGCAGCCCAGCGCGATCGAGGCGCTGACCGTGGCACTCTGGCCGCAAAATGCCCAGACAGCGCCAGCTCTCCCGACCGCTGCCCCCTCTTCCTCTCTCGACGAGACAGACTGGAATGCTCAGCTCCAGCGAGAGGTGCACAGCCTGGCGTCGAAGGCGCCCAGCGTGAATGCTGTGGTCAACGAAGTCATCTACGATGTGCTGGAACTGCTGCGGGCCATGCCCTCCACCCAACAGGTCACCGTGAAACTCATCTCCGTCCAGCCCAATCTGGTTGCGCCGGTTCACCCTGTGCTGCTCCACCAGATCCTGCTTTCGGCCCTGACCCATCTGGCCACATACGTTGTGGAAGGGGAGATCGCCCTCTATGCCCGTCTGGAGAACGGCAACGCCCGGATCTCCCTGGCCGGAGCCGTGGCCCAGCCTGGGGTGCGCAAGGCCGACCTGGGGCGGGATCTGCCCACAGCCAAAGACGTTGCCGTCGAAACCCTGCTCGAAGCGGAGCGCGCCTACATCTGGATCACCACGCCAGCCATCGGGAAGGTCAAGGTGCTGGTCGTCGACGACAACGAAGACATTGTGGGCTTTTATCGCGACGCCACGATCGGGACGCGCTATCATCTGATGTCGATCGCGCAGGGGGGGCAGCTCTCCGCTGCGGTGCAGGCCCTTGCTCCCGACCTCATCGTGCTGGACATTATGCTGCCCGACATCGATGGGTGGCGGCTGCTGATGCGGCTTCACGAAGACCCTGCCACCCGACATATCCCGGTCGTGGTCTGCACCGTGATCCGAGAAGAACAGCTTGCGCTGGCTTTGGGAGCAGCCTGCTACCTGGCCAAGCCCGTGCGGCCCGCTGTGTTTATCGGAGCCCTGGATCAACTTTGCCCACAGGCTGCAGAAGAAGCTTCGAGAGTGTCAACGAACAGCGAACGAGTTGGGAGCTCGAAAACCCTTCCGCCGTAGCGACCACCATAAAATCGCTGCGCGGCGGCTGCTCGTAGGGATCCTGGGCAGAGACAAACAGGGTGGGCACCTTGGGGAGTGCGGCGTCGCTGGCCATCGTCTTCAACACCTGCCAGCCATCCATGTCGGGCATGACGATGTCCAGCAGCATCAGATCGGGGGGATGCAGGGCCAGCATCGCCAACGCCATCTGTCCATTGGTGGCTGCCTCGACGGTCAGGGTCTCGTCAAAAGCGCGCAGCAACTGACGCAGCAGTTCTATCTCGTCGGCCCCATCGTCCACGACCAGCACACGTCTCACTGGGGTGTCGACCAGCTGCAAGGCACGGGCCAGATTGGGGCGGGTGACCGGCTTGATAATCTGCCCCACCAATCCCAAAGAACGGGCGTACGCCAGGCTGTTTGGCACAGAACAGCCGATCACCGGCGTTCCTTTGGAGACCAGCGGGATTTCATCCACCCAACTGTGCAGCTCGGTCAGCGTCGCCATGTTGAGCAGAAGCGCATGGGCAGGCACCAGCCGCAGGGCGGCCATCGTCTCTGCCTTCTCTTTCGTGTGCACCAGCTCCACATCCTCTGCAACATGTTCCAAAGCGTCGAACAGCGATCCTCCTTCATCACAGACCAGAATGCGCGGGCGCAGGTGCGAATCAGGCAGCTGGGGCTTGGCGCGGCGTGGGTGCCAAAGCCACTCCTCCTGGATCTTCTGGCCGGGCCGCGCGCCTGGCTGGAGAAGTGCCAGGTCTTCGATCGGGGAAGAGAGGGGCAGCTCAAAGGCAAAAGTCGTGCCCACCCCCAACTCGCTTTCCACCCAGATGCGCCCTTCATGCAGTTCGATAAACTGCTTGCTGATGCTGAGCCCGAGCCCTGTCCCCCCCTTGTTGCGCCACACCGTGCTGGTCCCCTGGGCAAAAGGCTCAAAAATACGTTCTCGATCCTGTGGCAAAATCCCTTGTCCTGTATCGGTGACCCGGACGCAGAGATGGCGTGTTTGCTGGCTGGCTTCAATCACAATCGAACCGTGATCGGTGTAGCGCACAGCGTTGCTCAGCAAGTTGAGCACCACCTGTTCGATCCGCGTGCGGTCACAGTACAGATCGGGCAGCCCTTCTGGAATGTCCAGATACATCTCCAGCCGTTTGTTTTCGATCAGCGGGCGCACAGCTTCCACCGCCACTTGGATAATCGTCCGGAGGGGCACTCGTTCCCGGCGAAGCACCACATGATCTGTTTCGATCCGGCTCAGGTCCAACACATCGTTGATCATATCTGACAGATGCTGGCTGTTGCGGTGCACGACCCGCAGCGCATCGCGCATGCGCGGGGAAAGCACCGCGTCGTAGTTCTCCGGCTTTTCAATCAGCAGGTCGGTCAGACCGATGATCATGTTGAGGGGGGTGCGAAATTCATGGCTGACTCGAGCCACAAAACGGGTTTTGGCAGCCTGGGCTTCCTCTGCGATCGACTGCAAGGCAATCACCCGTCTGTTCATCAACGCCAGCTGCCGGTTGGCATGGGACAGATCGTCCAGCGCCTGTACCAGCTCTGCTCGGTGGTCCAACACATCGGCAAGCAGCCGCTGCGCCTGCTCAAAATAGCCGGCGTACCATTTCGTCTGCTGGCGGGTCTGATACGAGATCGCAGCGATGGCAAAGAAGAGTGCCCAGACCGACAGCAGCGCAGCCGGAGCTCCCTCGACCCCCAAAAACTGTGCCAGCAGCAGCACCCACACCGATTCTACAAAGGCTGTGAGGGCTGCTGCCGAAACACTCACCAGGCAGGCAGCGTATGCGGTGGGGATGATCGCCCAGCCGAGCGCGCCAGGGATCTCCAGCCACAGGCCATACGCGTGCACCAGCAGCGACAGCCCCAGCAGCGTAAACCACCGCCCGACCTGTGGCCGCCAGCCGCAAAGCAGCATACCCACCACAAAAACAAAGGCAACCACAATCGCAAGCAACATGGTTCTGCTGACGACAGACCAGGGCAAGGACAAGAGCTCAGCGCCAAAGGAAACGACACATCCTATTCCCAGCACAAGGGTCAGGATCAGCCTTGCCGAGGTCAGGTACTCCCCATCAAAATCAGGATGTTTCATGCGATGGCACCAGTTGACGGGCGGCTGCAATCCAGCCTGCATAGTCCGGCGGCAGCGGCGCGCGCGACGGACAAGCCTGTCGGAGCTGCTCAGGGGTGGCGGCGGCCACCGCCGCATAGGTGCGAAAGCCTCCTCTGGCCAGCCGTTCGGCGTAGACCTTGCCGATCCCCTGAATCTGCCGCAGATCGTCGATTCGCTCGGCAGGAAGAGGGCTCTTCTGGCTGCGCTGCGGGCTCAGACGCGCGAGATCAGCGTTCCACCGGGCCTGCATCTGACGGTTCTGCTCTGCTGCCTGGCTGCACTGCATCTGCAGCTGTGCCAACATGACTTCCTGCTCGCGGAGGCGGAGCGTCAGCCAGACCACAGCACCGATGAGCGCGCCAGCCCCCAGCCACTTCCACCCAATCCACATAGAGCCCCCTCCGGCCTGCGTCGGTCTTGATTCACTGTTTTTGCGTTGATTTCATTATACCCGCAAGGAAATTGGGAGGCCAATCGCCGCGCGACGGCCCCGCCTCGCCCTCCTCTCTGGGGCGCAGAACCCTTTTTGTGGTGCAATTTTTCTTCCAGCTGTGGGCCTGCTGTCGGCAAGAAGGGGGCCGGCGTGCTGCGCGACAGGCCGAACCTCCATTGGGAGAAGGACCGGGGGAAGGATGTGGCGTCGGCGCCCTGGTATGGGCTGTTCGGGGGGGAGCGGATCTACGAGCGAGCGAGGAGAATCGGCTTGCGGATGCGATGCTGTTGGCGTATCCGAAGTAGGGGGATCGATCCATGGAGCCAATCATTACCAAACTGATCGTCAAACGCTTCCGCAGTTTCCCCAACGAGGTCGCAACTTTTGGCAACCCCACCTTTCTGGTGGGACGCAACGGCGCTGGCAAGAGCAATTTCGCCGACCTGTTCAGTTTTGTCGGCGAGGCGATGGGTTCACCGTTGCAGGCCGTCTTCGACCGGCGCGGCGGCATCTCTGCCGTGCGCAATCGCAGTTCAGGACGCAGCTATCCGCCCAACATGGGCGTCGGCATCTACCTGGGCGCAATCAATGGTCAGATACGCAGCGCGCATTTTTCGTTCGAAATCAAGGCGTTGCCCAACTACGGCTTTGACATCGTGCATGAGCAGTGCGCCGTCACACACGTGGACGGCGCATGCTATTGGTACGACCGGCGCGGCGTGGAATTTCGCACTGAAGTACAGCAGTCAGCGCTTCCCACTACAAACAGCAGTTCCCAAGCCATTCAAATTGAGAACGGCTGGCCTCGCGCCTCTCTGGGGCACAGAACCCTTTTTGTGGTACAATCACCCTTATGAAACGTGCACCTATCCTGGATCCAGCAGAAGAGAGGGCGCTGGTTCAATCTGCGCCCTCTTTTGACCCAGAGCAAGCGGCCCTGTTCGCTGCGCAGCAGTATGGGGTCAGCGGCGTGCTGCTGCCTCTGCCCAGCGAACGCGACCAGAATTTCCAGATCGACACTGCTTCCGGCGAGCGCTTTGTGTTCAAAATTGCCAACGCTGCAGAGTCCGCTGCGCTGCTCGACGCCCAGAACCATGCGCTTCACCGGATTGCAGCCGCTGGCCTGCCGGGCAGCACGGTCGTGCGCACGCTGTACGGGGAGCCGATCGGCCAGGTAGTCGACAGCACCGGCGGTTCCTATTATGTGCGCCTGCTCAGTTTTGTGCCGGGGAGCCCGCTGGCCAGGGTGCGCCCCCATCGGCCTGAGTTGCTCGACAACCTCGGCCGTTTTCTCGCCGCTGTCGACCGCGCCCTGGCCGGCTACGACCACCCTGCGCTGCACCGCGTCTTTCACTGGGACCTGACCCACGCTGCCGAGGTGGTGCGCTCCCAGGTCGAGGAGATCGCCGACCTCGCTCGCCGGCAGCAGGTGCGCAGCCTGCTCGAACGGTTCGAACAGACAACTGCTCCACTGCTGGCCGATCTGCCACACCAGGTGATCCACGGCGACGCCAACGACTACAATGTGCTGGTCTCCAGCCACGGAGCGCTCTTCGACCAGTTTTGCACAGTCGCCGGCATCTTGGATCTGGGCGATATGGTCTACGGCATGCGGGTCGCCGATCTGGCCATTGCAGCCGCGTATGCGCTGTTGGGGAAAGCGGATCCGCTTGCGGCCGTAGCCCAGGTGGCCGCCGGCTACTGCGCCGTCTACCCGCTCGAAGAGGCTGAACTTGCAGTACTTTGGGATCTGGTCTGCATGCGCCTGTGTGTCAGCGTCTGCCAGGCAGCCCACCAGCGTGCGCTGCAGCCGGCCAATGCCTATCTCTCGATCAGCGAACAGCCCGCCTGGGCCGCCCTGCAGAAGCTGGCATCCATCCACCCACGGCTGGCCCACTACACCTTGCGCAGCGCCTGCGGGCTGCCCGCCGTGCCCCATACCCAGGAGGTGACCCGCTGGCTCGGCGAGCAACCGGTCGCCCCGCTGCTCGGCGAGGCTCTGCACCCCCTGCACATCTTCGATCTGTCGGTGGGCAGCCCCCTCCTCCCGGCTGCGCTGCTGCGCAGCCCAGCCCGGCTTGCTGCCGCACTCGCCGCCGAGCTGGCCGAACAAGGCGCCTGCGTCGGGGTGGGCCGCTACGCCGAATGCCGCCTGGCCGGCCTCTTTGCCGACAGCCCGACTGCCGACAGCCCGACTGCCGAACGCCGCACCCGTTCGCTGGCGCTGGAGCTCTGGGTTGCAGCGGGCACGGCTGTACGGGCTCCGTTGGAGGGGGTCGTCCAGGCGCTGGGCCGCACCCCGGCCGGGGTTCGTGTGATTCTGTGCCATCCCCTCGGCACTGGGCCCTGTTTGTACACGCTCTACAGCGGGCTGGGGGAGGGGTGCCTGGAGCAGCTCACCCCCGGCTGTCCTCTGGCTGCCGGCAGCATTTTTGCCGAGGCCAGCCCCTGCTCGCCGGGGGGGCTGGCCTGCGTCCAGGTCCAGCTGGTCACCGACCTGCTCGACCTGGGTCTCTCTTTTCCCACCAGCGCGGCACCCAGCCAGGCTGCGCTGTGGGGGAGCTTGACCTTGGACCCTGCCCCCTTGGCCGGGATCCCGGCCGAGCGCTTTCCAGCCCCGGCCCCCACGTCAGCGCAGACGCTGGCCGAGCGTCGCACGCGCATCGGGCGCAACCTCAGCATCTCCTACCGTCAGCCGATCAAGGTGGTGCGCGGGCTGGGGCAGTACCTCTACGACGCAGAAGGCCGGGCCTATCTCGACGCCGTCAACAACGTCGCCCATGTCGGGCACTGTCACCCTGCCGTGGTTGCTGCGGGCCAGCGCCAGATGGCGGTGCTCAACACCAACACCCGCTACCTGCACGACGCCATCAACGACTATGCCCGCCGTCTGGCGGCCACGCTGCCCCCCTCGCTCAGCGTCTTCTTTTTCGTCAACTCGGGGAGCGAAGCCAACGACCTGGCGCTGCGCCTGGCGCGCACCGCCACCGGCCGACAGGCCATTTTGGCAGTCGACGTCGCCTACCACGGCCACACCCAATCTTTGATCGAGGTCAGCCCCTACAAACATGACGGGCCCGGTGGGGCCGGACGCCCCCCGTACGTACAAAAGGTGATCCTGCCCGACCCCTACCGCGGCCCGCACACCGGCTACAGCGCGGCCACCGGCACGCGCTACGCCGCCTATGTCCAGCAGGCCTTGCAGCAGGGGGACGCCGTGGCGGCGTTCATCTGCGAATCGTTGATGGGTTGCGGCGGCCAGATCGTCTTTCCGGAGAACTACCTGGCTGCTGCCTTCCAACATGTGCGTGCTGCCGGGGGGCTGTGCATCGCCGACGAAGTCCAGACCGGCTTTGGGCGGGTCGGCAGCCATTTTTGGGGCTTTCAAAGTCAGGGGGTGGTGCCTGATATTGTGACCATGGGCAAGCCCGCCGGCAACGGCCACCCGCTGGCGATCGTCGCCACCACCCCCGAGATCGCTGACCGTTTTGCCAACGGCATGGAATACTTCAACACCTTCGGCGGCAACCCGGTCTCCTGTGCCATCGGGCTGGCTGTGTTGGACGTCATCGAACAAGAGCAGCTGCAGCAAAACGCCCGCATCCTCGGCGACGTGCTGCTGGCTGGCCTGCGCCGGCTCCAGGCCGACTTCCCGCTGATCGGGGATGTGCGTGGGCTGGGCCTTTACATCGGCGTCGAGCTGGTTCTCGATCCAGAAACCCTGGAGCCGGCCAGCGAACACGCCGCCTACGTGGCCAACCGCCTGCGCGAGGCCGGGATCCTGATCAGCACCGACGGCCCCTGCCACAACGTGCTCAAAATCAAACCGCCGATCGTCTTTGGCCAGTCAGACGCCGACCATCTGTTGAACACGCTGGCCGAGATTCTGTCAGAAAACGCCCTGGCTGTCCGCCCCCCCTGAAGCTGGCGGATGCTGGAGATAGAACTCCTTGGCTGCGCCCGGCAAAATCCAGCCTGGCGCCTTCCGGTCGAATCGGCTCAACAGCCCCTGCCGTCTGGCAACAGGTGTGTTGGCGACATGGCAGTTGCACCAGACAGCGTTTTTGGCTGATTCGCTGGAATGACAGCCTGCATAAGGTCGTCCAGTACGCCAACTACCCGTTCAAGCAACACAAGCAGGTCGGGGTCGTCGGGGGTCAAACGCCGCAGCGAGGAGCCGTCCCAACAGGTGGTCTCGATGATCGTGGGTGGCTCCAGCCGTTGAATGAGACGACGGTGGTCAGTTGAATGCCCCGTTGCTGCATCTGGCGCTGGAGGAGGGTGTAGGCGAGCAGGGCGATCCTGTTGAAAAAGAGGTTCAGGACCAGGACAATGGCTACCGTACCGTAATCGACATCGCGCTGTTCTGGGCAATGGCGATTGATGAGCTGACGCACTTGCAGCGTTTTCAGCAGAGTATACAGCACCGGCAGTGCATCCAGTTGGTAGCGCATCTGGCTGGCCGTCAGCCAGTCCGCATTGCATCGTGCACCACAACACCCAACAACGGGGATGTTGGTGAGGTTGGCATACCAGTGTGTTACTCTGGCCAAGCGCGGCAACCATGCCCAAAAATCCTATCAGCCAAGACCGCAACTCGGATGTTAGATTCTTTTGTGGCAAAATCACTCAGGTGAAGATGCTCCTGCAAAGCACGAATTTAACACTCTGACATTGTCACAGATGGGGCATTTTCACATAATGTTCCCTGTTCGATTTTCAACGTACGAAATCCAAGCTACAGAGAAAGAAACACTGGAAAACTCAAATGTCCGACGTACCTTCTCTAAAAAACACAATCATGAAATCTGACCGCTTCAAGGCTTTGTCTGATGGTGTCTTTTCAATTGCACTGACGCTGCTCATCATTGATGTTGTCGCGGTTGCCAAAGAAGTGGAGCCTGGCACAAATCTTGCCAGTCACTTGATCCACCATTGGGGAACGGGAGCCGCGTACCTTATCGGTTTCTTAACAATTTTCGTCTGCTGGGTGAACCATCACGCTGTCTTGGATGCGACTGAACACGCAAATCGTGCTCTCCTCTGGGTTGGGGGCCTGCAGCTAGCACTCGTCTCTGCAGTGCCGCTTCCGACAGCACTTCTTGCCGAGCATATAACGGACAGCGACAGCCACACAGCGTTTTTCATGTATGGGGTCACTTTTTTCTTGATGGCTGCCTCTTTCTGGGCGTTAAGCTTCACTGCATTGCGTGACAGTCTAACACGCAACGAAAATGACCGTGTAACTCTGACCTACCTGAAGCGCGCGTATCTGATTGCCATTGCGTGGAATATTCTTTGTATGCTAGCGCTGCAGATAAATCTCCTCGTAGCGCTGCCAATGTGGGTGGCCATGTTCTGGGTGTTCGCATTTCCGATCGAGTTTGCTCGCTTCTTGCACAAGTGAGTGCAGAAGACCTGCTTCGTTGTCTTGTGGGTAAAGATGCCTGTGCGCGTATCGGCTAAAACCATTGGTCAGAAATTAAGGAATTGCGGCATTTGTCAACTCCCAGAGAAAAACAAAGATCGATGGCTTGTCCCGATTTCGACGTCGTTTGAGGATGCCGTAGCGTTCAGCATTGGCAGCAAGAAAAAGGACGACATCTGTCGCTTTTTGCTGGTGATAGGCCTGTGCGAAGTAAGGTAGACTGCGAAAGACCATTTCGAGCGAGAGGGCAGAGAATCTTTGGTTCAGAGCTTCTGCCACAGCATCGGTCAAATCAACCAGGACAGCAAAAAAATCCAGGTGGCAGCGACCTGCATTTCAACAGCATTTTGTGCGCCACCCCAGAAATAGGCCAGACCGGGCAGGCGCTTGACTGTATGATAAGCATCTTCGATGCGCCATCGTTGCCAATAGAGTGAAACCAGATAACGAACGGGAAGCTTTTTATCGTCGAGTTCGTTGCTGAGAGAACGGTACCAGTTGCCCCGATAGAGCACTTTCACAAGCCGAACTTCTTGTCTCTGTTCACGGCTGCCGATCCAGACCACTTCATCCTGCACGGCAACACTCTGGAAGAGGGTGCACTTCACTTGATAGGAGAGATTCGATTTGGCACGCGTAATAAAAGTGACTTTTGCTTCTGTCAGTTCAGCAAAGACCTGTAAGTTGGTGAAGCCCAGGTCAAAAAGTAGCAGACTTCCAGCTTTCAAAGAGGGAATAATCTTGGGCCAGAAACGCTGGTCATGAGCGTCAGCGTCCGGTTCGTACCAGATATGACGTTGAACCATCACAGATTGTAACTTCACTGTATTGTTTGGATGCCCAGGCCACTTCAGGTGGCAAAAGACGTTTTCGCTCTCTCCAGCGTTGTAGCATCAAGGGGAGCAACTCAAACAACACACGCCAGAACAGATCGGATGGCAAAGTACGCAATCGTGATGCAATCGCCTTGTCTGTCAGGTTGGCGATTGGTTTTACCCAGAGCAACGTTTCTTGTTACACGATGCGCGTCAAGTCGAAGATGCTACCGATCTGACGCCAGATCATGCTCAAGACCAGAGCGACCATCACGGGCAATGTCAGCGTTCGTTCACGTAGACCCATTTTATGAAAAATTTCTACTTGTGCCAACGTCGCAGGGTGCACCAGTTCTGTGATTCGTTCCGAGATCACTTCATCTGGTGGGGTGCTCATTAATCGCTTGCTCTGGTCGCGCTGGATAGCACGTGTGTGCCGAACGGTGCTTCTCTTGGGAGCAGTCTTTGCTTTTGTGTTGGTTTCAGAATTGTTTGTCATGTCAAAATTCTACCACAAGCTTGAATTTGACGTGTTCGCAAATATTTTTGCTCAACCCACTAAAGGATAGTCAAAAAATTTAAGGTTACAAAACTGATTCGCTCTAAATTTTTAAGGTTTTTGATGCACAATTGACTTGACAATTCCTGAAAATCCTTAATTTCCGACCAATGGCGTAAGTCCTATAACTGTGTTCAGCGATAAGGCAATTCAACAGGAAATGGAGCGGGATGACCAATTTTTTTTGCCAATTCGGTATTCATTGTCCACACAGACTTCGTCCATTCCATAAATTGCTCTTTAGAAATGGTATACTAATAAACATGGGCACAAGTACACCCGTGGTAGGGACAATCAATACATTGTGTCTTGCCGCGTCACGTGAGCAAGACACAATGTACTGATGTCCTTACGAGAATGGTAGCATCACTGGCAGCACTTGCGCCTCTGTGTACTAGCGGCTGTGATTGACAGCGGGAAGACGATCTTCTATCGCATGTGCTGGAGGAAGTCACCGTGACGGTTACGCTTCAACTCGATGACGCCATCTGGCGGCGCGCCAGCCACTTTGCGCAGCAACAGGATCAAGCAGTGGCGGATGTGCTGGTGGAGTGGCTGGCCGAGACGCTGCCGGCGCCAGCAAACGGTGAGGCTGCGTCTGTCAACGCCGGTGCAGACGACGCCGTCACACGCGAAATGCAGGCGTACATCACCCTTCATCCACAGATCAAAACGCAGTATGGGGGGAGCTATGTCGTCATTCTCGACGGCAAGCTGGTCGACCATGGCGCCGACTACGCGGCGCTTTTTGACCGTATCGATGCGCGCTACCCGGATACGTTTGTCTGGCTGACGCGGGTTGAAGACGAGCCGATCAAGACAATGGCTTTTCCGCCGTCCAACCGCCATCATCAGAACTATGGGGCGTGGCATCGCCAATGGCAGGAAAACGAGACAGAACGGCGAGAACCGGCTATTGGAATTGGTTGACGGGACATTGGTGCGGAGCTGGCGCAGGCTACGCTACGCTTGACGAGCAGGGAGCACTCACTATGATACAAATGACCATGCAGGTGCCCGACCAACTGGCGGCGGAGCTGCTGCCCGCTCAGCGTTGGCTGCCGCTCTTGCTTGAGCTTGGGCTGGCGCGGCTGGAGACGCCCGCCCGCACGACCGCCAATGAGATCATCACCTTTCTATTGGGCAACCCGTCACCGGCGGAGCTACTGAACTATCATGTCTCCGATCGGGCGCAGGTGCGCCTCCAACGCTTGTTGGCGCTCAACGCCGCGGGGCTGGCAGACGCCGCTGAGCAGCAAGAACTCGACGAGCTGCTGCGCATCGAGCACCTGTTGATCAAGGCGAAAGCTCAGCTTGCGGCGCAGCATGGGTAGGATGACTGATGGCCGGGAAAGTATCTACTGAACTACGCCGGCTAACCGCCGAACGCGCACATTTCTGTTGTGAGTACTGCCTGCTTCCACAGGATTTCGCCACACATCGCCATGAACCCGATCATATCGTGCCGGTGCAGCATGGTGGTGCCAGTGAGTCAGACAATCTGGCGTTTGCCTGTTTCAGTTGTAATCGCTATAAAGGACCAAATGTTGGCTCCTATGACCCGCTGACAGGGGAATTCACACCGTTTTTTAATCCCAGAACCAAACAATGGCGATACCATTTCCGGTTCGTGGGCGCAACTATTGAAGGGGTGACGCCCGAAGGACGCGTAACTGCCAAGATTTTGCGATTCAACGACGATGACCGTGTCGCTGAACGACGCCTGTTGATCCAGGCAAGGCTCTACCCATCTACCTGAGTCCGAGCCGTTATGTCGCCAGCAACGACATTGAGTCATCCCGATGACCCGCATCACCGAGAAGCGCGACATTCAAGACCGCCTCCTCCACTACCTGCAAGGGCAGCAGTGGACCTTCATCCCGCGCGACGACCTGCCAGCCTGGCGCGGTCACGACGACCGCGAGCCGTTCCTGGTCGACGTGCTGCGCCGCCAGCCCGAACTCGACAACCCGACCATTCTGATTGTGGTTGACCGGCTTGAGTTGGAATCACAGATGCTCCAAAATCTGGAAGCGTTCGGCCTGCCCGCCATCCGCGCCGAGAGCCGCACGCACCTGGCGCAGTGGCTGGCCGCCGACACGCGCGGAGTCCTCGTCACCACCGTTCTCTTGGACCTAGACGAACATCTCACCAGGAGGCGCTTGTTGCCAGGTTCCTGCTTCACCGACCACAGCCTGAGCGATGTCGCCAGGACGTACAGGCTCTCCACAGGCGTTCATTTCCGTGGAACTCACGGTATGTTTCAGAGGAATGGCGGCGTTCAGATCTCTGTCCATTGTCTGGCCGCACGCCTCACACACGAAACTCACTCAAAATGTATGCCAGATACACAACCGCCAGTTGTCCATAGCTCAGGCCTTGTCGATTCCCATGCGTTGCACCGATCGCAGCGTCGATGATCTCATCGATGTGCATTTTGAGCATCCAGTGCATCAGCAATGGAAC
>JAGWYN010000026.1 GCA_018969295.1 Chloroflexota bacterium
GGCAAAAAAGGCCTTTTTTGAAAAATTTTGACCGGCTTCGCCGGTGCAGAAAAGGGGGGGCTTCGCCCCCATCGCTGCGCTCCCCCCCTTCCAGAAGCCCAGAAGACCAGGATCACTGCGAGCGGACACACCGGAACCCGTCGCCGCCGCCCCAGCTGCCGGGGTCGTAGCCGTACCGGGAGGCGGAGCGCACGATGCCGCCATTGCGGTTCCACGACCCGCCCCGCAGCACACGGACCACGCCCGTCGATGGCCCCTGCGGGTTGACACTGGGCGACACGCTGTAGTAGTTGCCATCGTACCAGTCGTTCACCCACTCCCATACGTTCCCTGCCATGTCCATCACTCCGTACGGGCTGGCTCCGCTTGGATAAAATCCCACACGGCTGGTGTCGCCGACACACCAGTCGTAGTTTGTTTTTGTACAATCCGGCGCACTGTCCCCCCACGGGTACGCACGTATACCGCTGCTCCCGCGCGCCGCCTTCTCCCACTCCGCTTCCGTCGGCAGCCGCTTGCCAGCCCACGCACAGAAGGCACTCGCCTGGTACCAGGTAACGTTGACCACCGGATAGTCCGCATAGGTGCTCGTGCCGTAGTAGGGGCTGCGCGTGGAAGAATTCACCCTTCCCGGTGCCGTGCACCCGCCAGCATCCACACACGCCTTGTACCGGGCATTGGTCACCTCGTACTTGTCGATAGAATAGGCGTCCAGCGTGACCGTGTGCAAGGGAAGTTCATCAGGTTGCCACCCATCATTGCAGCCATTTTCCGCCGGGTTGCTGCTGTCGCACCCCATCTGGAAGCTGCCGGCGGGAATCAGAATCTCTTCCATTGGTGTCCAGCCATAAATTACCTGTGGTGACGCTGTGCTGCTGCCCATACTGTTGGCGGCGGTCACAACTGCCGTGTATGTGCCCGTCACGGCATAACTGTGGGTTACATTTGCGCCGCTGCCCGTCGTGCCGTCGCCAAAGTTCCAGGTGTAATTGACGTTGCTGCCTGCTGTCGTGGTCGCAGTAAACAGAACAGTCATGCCCAGTGTGACAGGCCCCTGTCCGCTCCTGACTGCTTGCAAGCCACTGATGCTCTGATCGATAATCGTCACCTGCGTGCTCGCCGCTGCCTGGCCAACACTGTTTGTCGCCGTCACCACTGCTGTGTAGACCCCCACCGCTGCATAGGTATGGCTGGGAGTTACCCCACTGCCGGTCGTGCCGTCGCCGAAGTCCCAAGCATAATTGATACTGCCACTGCCATCTGCAATCGTAACGTTAAACGTCGTAACACTCCCCAGCGGCGTTGGTCCACTGTTTGTGACTGCAGGACCTGTAATCGCCCGGTCGATCACGCTCACCTGCGTGCTCGCCACCACCTCGCTCACCCCGTTGGTCGCAGTCACCACTGCCGTGTAGCTGCCCACCGTCCCATAGGTGCGGCTGGCGGTCGCCCCGCTGCCGCTTGTCCCGTCGCCGAAGGCCCAGGCATAGCTCACATTGCTTCCGTCCAGGATCGTCGCCGTGAAGGACGTCGTGCTGGCCAGACGCGTCGTCCCGCTGTTGGCTGCACTCAGCCCTGTGATCCCACGGTCGATAACGCTCACCTGCGTGCTGGCTGTCGCTTGTTCGCTGCCGTTGACCGCTGTCACCGTCGCCACATAATTGCCAACAGCTACGTAGGTCTTGCTTGGATTTGTCCCGCTGCCACTTGTCCCGTCGCCGAAGTCCCACGTGTAGACAATGCTGCTGTGGTTGCCTGGCACTGTGGCTGTCAGCAGGGCAGCGCTCCCCAGACGCGTCGTCCCGCTGTTGGCTGCTGTCAACTCGCTCAGCGGCGTGTGGGTCAGCGCGATGGTTGTCTGTGCCGCCAGCCCATTGCCCGCCAGGTCTCTGGCGCCGGTGCCCACCACCATCTGGTAGGTGCCAGGTGCCAGCTTGCTGAGCGGCGTGAAGGTCACCGACGTGGCCGTAGTGCTGTCGCTCCGGCTGAGCGTTCCCGCCACCGGGCCGCCTTGCGCGTTCAACAGCTGCACGGTGCTGCTGTCGAGCGTGTCGTGCTCCATCAGCTCGCTGAAGGTCAGCGTGACCGCGTCGATCTCCTGGTTGGCGCCTGCAGCGGGCATGCTGGATGAAACCGACGGTGCTGTGGCGTCCAGGGTAAACGCGTATGCAGCAAAGTCCGGCACATTTGCCGGTGCGCCCAGTTCCGCATAGCGGGCGAGAATGTTGGAGCGAATTGCAACACGTCTGGGCTTGACGTACTCCATGCCGTCGATGAGCTTTTGCCGGGTTGCAGCGCTGTCCAGCACGCCGTCTGTGTGCAGGTCACTGCTCAGCGCCGAGAGCAGCTCGGTCAGCTGCGCCTCGCTGCGATTTGCCTGCAGAATGACGGAGATCGCCAGGAGGATGGCGTTGCCAGTGCCGGGCTGGCTGATGTCCAGAGATTCCGAAGTACCGATGGCACTTGCTGCGATATTGAAAGCAGACAGCACTTCCCCCTGCGCCTGGGCTTTGGCGGCGGAGAAGCTCAGCCCGCTGTCAATCAGCGTGTACACTCGCACATTTTCCAGGTGCGTGAGCAGATTGACGTTGACTGTCGTGCTGTCACGCAGATCGGCCAGTGCCAGCAAAATGATAGGTGCTGTCGACAGACTGCCGGTCACTTCATTGAAGTAAAAGCCGTTGGCGGAAAGCTCGACAAAGGGATAGGTGAGCGTCCCCCGAATTGTGAAGCGTCCAGTGCTGTCTTCGATACGACCGGTGAACGTGCGTCCTGTCGGCACAAACCTGTCATCCAATTCACGCACGGTGATCTCAGAACCCAGCACAAACGGCCCCTTCTGCACATACCCGGCGATCGTGTAGGATGCTGCTGTCGGCACTGCCGTAGGCGTAGGCGTGGCAGTGCCGACAGCCGTAGGTGTGGCCGTAAGCGTGGCAGTGGACACAGCCGTAGGTGTGGCTGTAGGCGTGGCAGTGGACACAGCCGTAGGTGTGGCTGTAGGCGTGGCAGTGGGCGTGGCAGTGGGCACTGTTGGCAGACCCTCCAGCACTGCAAAGAGGGTCAGGTGATCCAGCACTGCGTTGAGCTGACTGTTGCCGACATCGACCGTGGTGGGAATCTTCTGCCACTGGCTGGTATCTGTGTTCCAGTAGTGCAGAGCCAGCAGTTCTGCGTTGACTTCGGTCACATCTTCTGCGCTGTACCCGATCGTCATCGTGAAGGGCTTGAGAAATTCTGTGATGCTGCCCCCAGTCTCGGTGTGCAGCTTGATGTCCAACACATCTCCGACCCGCCGAAAATTTTCAGACGACGGCGGTGCCGCAGCCAGTTGCACCACCAGCGTTGCATTCTCGCTGATGGCGCCAGGGGGAATGTGGATGGCTGTCTCAAGCGAGCCAAGTGTGGCAGACAAGCTGCCTCCTTCTTCTGCGCTGACCGGTGCAGTAGGTATCGCAGAGGTCAGGGTCGGGGTCGGCTGTAAATTTGCAGAACCGCCGCCCACAACCGGCAGATAGAGCATACTTGAGACCATGACTGTCATTTGCTCAGACGATTGAATCGTGACAGCACTGCTCCCTGCTGTCACTGTTCTACCCTCAGCTGCCACACGCGACGATTCTGTAAGCACAAAGCTGGCTGCCAGCCCATACACTGCCAATGCAAGAATGGCTATCCACATGCTACGCATAAGACACCTCTTTTTTGGGGAACCATCTTCGGGAATCTTTTCGGGAGATGCAGCAAGAATACACACTCAGAACACATGCTGCATACTGCGGCTGAAAAGCATACAACAGATTGCGGCAAAATTCCAAAGAGGCCAAATTCTATCCTTGCGGGGTACATGAATTTTACGCACCCAGTCAATCCACACCAGCTTCTAAAGTCATGCGTCCCGATGGGGCGAAAAGTGGACTAAGGGAGCTTGTCGTGCCTGGGCATTCCCCCTCCCTCACGGTCGGGGCTCCAAAAGAGCTTGTCGTGTCTGGGGTGCTTGTCGTGTCTTGGGGTTCCCCCCTCCCTCACGGTCGGGGTTCCAAAAAAGCTTGTCGTGCCCGTCAAGCGCCCTGCTGGGGCGCCTGCATGGCGCTGGCTTACCGCACCAGATAGAAGATCGCCACCCCCACTGCCACCCCCACCACACCCACACGCAGCAGCTGCGGAGAGACCCGATGGGCCACTTTTCCTCCCAACATCCCCCCCACCAGCGCGCCGACCGCCATCACCGCAGCCGCAGGCCACAGCACCTGCCCCGTTCCGACAAACCACGTGGTCGCCGCCAGATTGACCGCCAACGCCAACACCTGCTTCAGCCCGTTCAGCCGTGTCAATGTGTCGTCGACCACCAATCCCAACACCGCCAACACAATCACACTCAACCCGGCACCAAAATATCCGCCGTAGATCGCTGCCAGAAACACCGGGGGAACCGCCCAGACCGCCTGAACCCAGACCAGATGGGCTGCCAGCCGGCTCGACGCTTCGATCCGCCGAAGCACCCACCCCCGCACTATCTCCTGCACCGACAACAGCAGGGCGGCAAAGAGAATCAGATAGGGCACAAAGTCGCCAAAAACCTTCTCCCCAGTGGCTTGCAACAATACCCCCCCGACAACACCGCCCAACAGACCGGCAGGAACCAACAGCCGGATGCGCCCCATTTGCCCCTGCAGCTCCTGGCGCTGCGCCCAGGTGGCCCCCAGGTAGCCCGGCACCAGCGCCACCGTGTTGGTCATGTTGGCCACCAGCGGCGGCACCCCTGCGGCCAGCAGCGCAGGAAAGCTGATCAGGGTCCCTCCCCCCGCAATCGCATTGACCAGCCCGGCAGCCATCGCCGCCAACGCAAGCACCGCCACATCCAGCCATTCCAAGGAAACAGCCATCGCCCTCCCTCTCTTTTTTGAACGTCCGCCCCCGCCCCTCCTGCCCGGTCAGGGGTCGGCATAAAAAACGAGCGACGGTGTCGCCGAATCGCCGTACAAAAACAGCTCACGCCCCCCTATCCAGTAGCGGGTCACCCCTTGCAGCAGGCGCGCCACCCGCTGTTCCTGCTCCAGAATCCCAGCAGGGAACACACACGCCACCTCCGCAGCCGGCTCCAGCGCCCCCAAATGCAGCTGTTCTTTCTCGCGCGCGTAGGCGGTCTCGTAGAGGTTGCAGCCCAACACCCCCAGCCACCTGCCCTGGTCGAAACGAGCCGTCACCGGAGCAATTTGCAGGCTGGCCGGCAACCCCGCTTCACCCGCCGCAGGGAGGGCCACCAACCGCCAGTTCGGCCCTTCCAACGGCAAATCTGGCTCCAACACAAAGACCAACAACGTGCCATCCGCAGTGCCCAACAACATCCGATCGCCGCGGACCGTGACCTGCCGGGCATCTGCCAGTGCAGCCAAAAACGCTCTTTGCAGTTCCTGCGCTGTTCCGGTACAAGAATCGTTGTCGGCAACAGGGTCGCTGATCTCCAGACGGTCTCCCGCAACCGCAAAATCGGCTGCATAGGTGCCGCACCCATCCAGGCCTACCACCCGTCCACGGCTGAAAAGCGCCGTGACCGGAGAGCCAGCAGCTGCTTCCCCAGCCCAGCCTTGAAGCAGCCACATGCGTCCAGTCAACCGGACCGCCAGCGGCGGCTCCAACACATAGTCGATCGGCGCTGTACAGCGGGCCGCCACCGGCTGGCCCGGCGCTGCCAAAAACTGCAGCGCCAACTCCGCCACACACGCCCCTGTCTGGTAGAGAAGCGCATGGCCGTAGCCCGGCAGACGCTGCAGACGCGCATTCGGCAGCGCAGCCGCAGCCAGCTCCGCCCAAAGCATCGGGGTCACGGTGTCCTGCGTGCCGGCCAGCAGCAACACCGGATGGGTGGCCGTCACCGGCCCCTTAAACGCCAGCGGCGCCGGCCCAATCCCCATCTCCCGGCAGCTCCGCTGGCTCGCAGAGATGCCCTCGGCAAAATCGTAGGGGGGCAGCAGGGCAGGCAGCGGAATGACCGACTGGTTCTGGCGCATCAGGTCAGGCTCCACAAAGGGAATCTCTTCCTGACAGTCGAAGATCGCCTTGACGTCCCCCAACAAATGGGGGACATAGAGCGCAAGCGGAACCCCGTAGGCAGCCAAAACCCGCTGCCGTTCGTAGGACGTCATCTGGGCCGCCAGCTGCCAAAGGTCTGCGGGGGTCCTTCTGGCAGCCAGCAGCGCCAGCAAAGCCTGATTGCCAGGATCTTCCACCGGCAACCCCGCCAGTTCATGGCGCAGCGCTGCTGCCTGCTCAGACGACAGGCTCTGCAAAAACAGCTCGAAGCGCGGGAGAAATTGGTCAGATGCATCCCCAACCCGTGCTGGCACCGCCGGCACGTCCCCCAAATCCTGGTCCAGCAGCGCCCGATACGTGGCCGTCTCACCGCGATCCAGCTCATCGACAATCAAAGGCAGCAGCGCAACCCGATCAGGCTGCCCAGCCACCAGATTGTTCAGGCTGTAGAGCGCACTGGCCTCCAGCGGAACATGGCCGACCAACACCGCCGGCGGCGCTTCGTCCAAACGGTTGAGCAAAGCCAGGAAACGGCCCGCCATCCCCCCAAAACGGCCACGACAACGAGGGTTCTGTTCGCAGTCCGCATAGGGCCACAGTCTGGCTTGATAGTCGCCCAGCGCCTGCAGCTCATAGGTCAAAATCTCTGGGGCAACGGTCGAGTCCAACACCGCTGCCCGCACGACCTGCGGATGCGAACGCATCAGCTCCAACGCCAGCCGGGTGCCGTAGGAAACCCCCAACAGATCCGCCTGCACATAGCCGAGCGCCGCCAACAATTCGGCAGCATCTGCGGCCGCCTGGGTCGTGTTGAACGCCATCGGGTCCAGCCCACGGCTGCGCAGCGCCGCCATACAGCTGGGCCCCACCCCTTCATGGCCGCCGGAACGGCAGTCGATCCGGGGCTGCGAAAAACCAGCCCCACGCAGGTCGAAGAAAAGCAGATCCCGAGACCGACGCAACGGCGCCAGAAGCTCGGCCAACAACGGCACCTCGTAAACCCCCGACGCCCCAGGCCCGCCGGCCAGAAACAAAAGCGGAGGCTGCACCGGATCCACAGCGTTGAGACGGGCAAAAAAAATACCCAGCCGCACCCCCTCAGGCGCACCGCGCCGCTGGTCGACCGCCAACACCCCGCAGGTATACCCCTCCCCCTCCGCTTCGCCCGCCAGCCGAAAGGGACAGGGGGCCGCCGCCACCGGCCCCGGTGCTGCAGCCCCTGGTGGCCGGCACCCCCCCAGCCACAATACACTTCCCAACGCCACCGCCGACAAAGCAGCCAGACGTGCCGGCCAGCCCATCCGCAGCAGAATCCTTTTGACAGTTTGCTTCACACCCCCAGTATACACCACAACCGCACCCACACCCCCTCTTGAAGCAGCCCGCCCAGCTTGACCGTCCTGACCCGGATCGTTTACTATTCTTGGTATGAATGAGCCCACCCTCCCCGCCAGACCTGTCTTTTCGCTGGTGATCCCCATCTGGAACGAACAGGCGGTCATTCCGGTGCTGTACGAACGGGTTGTCCAGGTGATGGAGAGCACAGCCGAACGCTGGGAGCTGCTTTTTGTCAACGATGGCAGCACCGACCGCAGCCTGGCACTGCTGGTGGCCCTGCAGGCGAACGACCCCCGCGTCAAGGTGCTGAATTTCAGCCGCAACTTCGGCCACCAGATCGCCATCACCGCAGGCTGTGACTACGCAGAAGGGGATGCCGTGATCGTCATGGACGCCGACCTGCAGGATCCGCCTGAAGTGTTGCTGCGCATGATCGACCGATGGCGCGAGGGCTACGATGTCGCCTACGCGGTCCGCACCAAACGCGCCGGGGAGACCCGCTTCAAGCTGTGGAGCGCCTCCTTGTTCTACCGGCTGATCCGCTCGATCGCCGAAATCGACATCCCAATGGATGCCGGCGATTTCCGCTTGATGGACCGCAAGGTGGTGCTGGCCATGCGCGGGCTGCGCGAAAAACATCGTTTTATGCGCGGGCTGAGCAGCTGGGTTGGCTTTAAACAGGTTGCAGTCGAGTATGAGCGGGCCGCACGCTACGCAGGAGAGACCAAATATCCGCTGCGCAAGATGGTGCGGCTCGCCTTCAACGCGATCACCAGCTTCAGCCACCTGCCGCTGCAGATGGCCACCTACACCGGCTTTTTTTTCGCCGGGTTCAGCGGGCTGGGCATTGTGCTGGCGGTGATCATGCGCCTGTTTGGACACCAGCAGCTGCTGGGGCAGGCAACCACCCTGGTCAGCGTCTTGTTCCTGGGCGGCGTCCAGCTGATCTTTCTCGGGATCCTCGGCGAATACCTCGGCCGTATCTACGACGAAGTCAAAAACCGCCCCCTCTACATTGTGGCAGATACCTATGGGTGGGAAGAGAGTGCCAGACGTAAAACAGAGCCCCAATCGCCGCGTTGACCGAAAGCCAGCCCGGCTTTGGCCAGAGAGAACACAGATAGGTATGTTTGTCGACAGCCATGTGCGGAGTGTCACCTGATGCTACATGTTTCACCTGCCCACCTTCCACAACCCGGGACCGACCTGGCCGGCTGCACGCCGGTGTTTCCGCCTCTGCCCGGCGCTACCCTGCAGACCAGCCACAAACTGGCCAGCCTGCAGACCCGTCAGCTGCTCTTCAACCGACTTGGCCAGCCCGGCCAGGTTCAGATCTACTCTGCGGAATGTCGCGCGGGCGAGCGTCTGCGCGCGCAACTCCTGGTTCCTGTGTTGCCCGCCGGCAGCGCGCTGGCGGCTGCCTTTGCGATTGTGGCGCAAAGCCTGCCGTACAGCGCCGATGTACACAAACTGCCCTTCGCCTTGCCCGCCGGCTACAGCGCGGTCGTGGCCACCCCCCCTACCCAGCTGGCCGCCCCCATCCAAGACCCGCTGACACAAGTCAGCTACTACCTCGGCCCTCTGATCGACACGCGCACCCTGGTCGGCGGCCGCGTCTACCTGGTCGTCTGGAGCCCCCACAACCACATGGGCAAATATGCCGTCAAGCTGGGACACCGCTGGCCGCTGCACTGGACCTACTGGGCGCAGCTGCCCTTCTATCTGTGGCAGATCCGCGGCTGGTTCGGGCTGAGCCGTGTGGCCCTGCTGGCCGCGCTGGCCACCCTGCTCGGGCTGGCCGCCGCAGGGGCGGGCTTCCTGCGGCGGCGCCGATGAACGCCCTACAGCCTGCAAAACCGGGAGGTCAACGCTGATGCGCATCGTGCTCTATCTTGGCAAAGGAGGGGTCGGCAAGACCACAACCGCGGCGGCCTCTGCGCTGCGCTGCGCTGAACTGGGCCATCGCACGCTGGTGGTCAGCACAGACATCGCCCACAGCCTGGCCGACAGCCTGGACATCAGCCTGGGCGCACAGCCTGTGAGGGTTGCCCCCCACCTCTACGCCCAAGAGATCAACGTGCTCGAAGAAGTTCGCACCCACTGGGGTCAAATCCAAGGGTATGTGGGCAGCCTGCTGCACAAACAGGGCATGAGCAAGGCCGTCGCCGAAGAGATGGCGATCCTCCCAGGGATGGAAGAGGTGGTCAGCCTGCTCCATATCCACAGACAAGCCCAGGCCGGCGAGTTTGACTGTGTGATCGTCGATGCCGCACCGACCGGGGAAACCATGCGCCTGCTCACTATGCCAGAAAGCTTTCAGTGGTATGTCGGCCGCCTGCGCGGGTGGAAGGAGACAACCCTCAAACTGGCCGGCAGCCTGTTCAGCCGCATGGCCCCAGAAAAAGATCTGTTTTCGGGGCTCAACAACCTGGTGGACGGCGTCAAAGCGCTGCAGAAGGTGTTGGTCGACCCTGCCGTGACCAGCTGTCGGGTCGTGTTGAACCCTGAAAAAATGGTGCTCAAAGAAGGCGCTCGCGCCGTCACCTATCTTTCCCTCTTCGGCTACCCGGTCGACGCCGCCGTGGTCAACCGCATCCTGCCCGGCATCACCAGCGATGGACACGGCACTGCCCAGGTCACCACCCCCAGCAGCGACAGCTACCTGCGCCGCCTGCAAGAACTTCAGGCACGCTACCTGGCAGAGATCGAACGGGATTTCTATCCGCTGCCCATCTTGCATTCTCCTTGGTACGACCAGGAAATGGTCGGTCTGGAGCGGCTGCGCCAGCTCGCCAGCACCCTCTTTGCCGATCGGGATCCGAGCCAGATCTTCTTTTGCGGACAGACACAGTCGATCGTGGAAGAGGGCAGCGACTTTGTGCTGCGCCTGCCGCTGCCACAGGTCGAGCTGGAAAAGGTCAAGTTGACCAAACACGGGGACGAGCTGTTCATCCATCTTGGAAACTTCAAACGCGAGCTGCTGCTGCCATCGGTGCTGGCCCAACGCGAGGCCAACAGCGCCGCCTTCGCCGATGGGGTGCTCTCCATCCGGTTTCCGCAGCCGGCCGGCACCGACCAGAGAGCTTCTCCCTGAACTTCCAGACAGGAAACAAAGACAATGTCCACCTCTGCGCTGGCCAACTTGCTGTATACCGCCGCCGGCGCGCTGGCCGGGTTTCATCTGGCCCAGCGTGCCCTCCAAAACCTCCACCCCGCTCCGCTGCCCCCCCTCTTTGCCCGCTGGCTCGAACACCCCTGGCGGCTCGCCTCCCTGGACCCGGTTGCAACCCTCGACCTCTACGGTCTGTCTGCCCAGATGGTGGTGCTGGAGCTGGGCTGCGGCACCGGCGTCTTCACCCGCACCGCCGCCCAGATGGTCGGGCCGACCGGCCATGTCCATGCCGTCGACCTGCAAGCCCCCCTGCTTCAGCAGACCCGCCAGGCACTGGCCGCCGCTGGGCTCAGCGAACGCGTCCAGCTGCACCACCAAGGCGCCTCTTCGCTGCCGCTGGCGGATGGCAGCATCGACCTGGCCATCATGGTCTCTACCTTGGGCGAGATCCCCGACAAAGTGGCGGCCCTCGGCGAACTTCACCGTGTGCTCGCCCCCGGTGCCCGGCTCGGAATCACTGAAGAATGGCTGAACCCCGCCTGCGTGCTGCCTGCCACGGTCCGCCAGCTCGCCGGCGAAAGCGGCTTTCAACTGCTCCACAGCCACCACACTGCGCTGACCCACCATCAGATTTTCATCCACACCGCCTGAACCGCCATCGCCTTTCTCCCCCAGCCCACCTTGAAATGGCCGCTTTGGAACCTCCCTTGCTGTGAAAGAGGTCAATCCCATGCAAACTGTAGATGAGCTTGTGACAGCCCTGCCCTATCTGACCGTCGCACTGCCAGGGATCGGAGGGCAGCTGCGGGCCAAACCGGAGGACTTCGTCGTCGAAGAAATCGGGCTTTATGAAGCCGCCGGCACAGGCCAACACCTGTACGTTAACCTGACCAAAGTTGGGTGGACAACCAAAGAGCTGCAAATCCAGCTCTCCAAAATTTTTGGTTTAGAGCGTATGGAAGTCGGGTTCGCCGGGCTCAAAGACAAAATGGCCCGCACCACCCAGACCTTCAGTCTGAATGTCGGCCAAAAGCCAGTGGCCTTTGCCGAAGAAGCAGCCCGACGGATCGAAGCCGAACTGCCCGTCCAGGTCAACTGGGTGCAGTTCCATCGCAACAAACTGCGCACAGGACACCTGATCGGCAACCGCTTCACGATCAAGGTCAGCCACCTGGCCACGAACGTCGAAGAGACCAGGAGCCGCAGCAACGCGATCGTCGCCGAAATACGCCGACGTGGGGTGCCCAATTTTTTCGGCGTCCAACGCACCGGGCTGCAGGGCAGCAACGTTCGTCAAGGGCTGGCACTTTTGTTGGGGAAACAAAAACTCAAAGATGTATGGCTGCGGCGCTTTTTGATCGCAAGCTACCAAAGCCATCTCTGCAACCAGTATCTCATCCGTCGCCTGGAGATCGGGGCCTTTGACCAGCTGCTGACAGGAGATGTCGCCAAAAAAGTGGCGACAGGAGGAATGTTCGACGTGCAGGATCTGCAGGCTGAACAGCTGCGCTACGCAGCCCATGAAATCAACTTCACAGCACCACTCTACGGGCCCAGAATGTGGAACGCCCAGGGCGAAGCAGGTGAACTGGAAAAACAGGTGCTGGACGCCGCCCCAGTGACACTGGAGCACTTCGCCCGCCACCAACTCGACGGCACACGCCGCGCAGGACGGCTGTTGGTGCCCGATCTGCAAGTCCAGGTGGGCGAAGGCGAGCTGACCGCCACCTTTGTGCTGACCAAAGGGGCATTTGCCACCGTCCTGCTGCGAGAGCTGATGAAAGTAGACGACGAGACCTTGTCGGTCGTTCAAGAAGAAGATGAATAGGTCAGACAGGCTATGAACACCCATTCCCCAAGGCTCCCCCGCGATCGCAACGATGGAGTGCAGCAGAATCGCACCATGCAAATGCCAATCTTCCCACTCAAAAATGTTGTTTTGTTTCCCGGGATGCTGCTGCCGCTGCACATTTTTGAAATGCGGTACCGCGAAATGATCCAACGCTGTCTCGACGAACATCTCCCCTTCGGTGTCACCCTGATCGCTGAAGGCCGTGAGGTCGGGACACCCGCCACCCCCTGCGAGGTGGGCACAGCGGCCCGCATCACCCGTGTCGAAAAACTCGAAGATGGGCGGATGAACATCACCGCGGTCGGTACCCAGCGCTTTCGCATTTTGGAACTGCACCACGACCACAGCTATCTGACCGCCTCCGTCAGCCATTTCCCGGTCGTCAACGGTGCCACCCAACGGGCCGCCGACCTCAGCCAGCGGGTACGCCCACGGGTGCTCGACTACGTGACGCTGCTCTCCAAAGCAGCCAACGTCGAATTGACGCTGGAGCAGCTCCCCGAAGACCCACTCAAGCTGGCTTTTCTGGTGGCCATCTCGCTGCAGATCAACCACCACGACAAACAGCGCCTGCTCGAAGCCGTCGGTGTCCCTGAAATCCTGGAACTGGAAAACCGGCTGCTCTCGCGCGAATCCCTGTTGCTCGAATACATGATCGCCACCGGAGAAGAGATCAAACGGCTGAACCAGGGACCCAGCGGCTACGTTTTCCCCAACTGACCCGCAACCGCTCAATCCCTCCGATGGCCCTCCTACAATTTGGCAAACTTGCAACGACCTGCTATACTTCTTTTCAAGCGAGGGGGATTAGCTCAGCTGGCTAGAGCGCTACGTTGACATCGTAGAGGTCACTGGTTCAAGTCCAGTATCTCCCACCAGACAGAATGCAATCATTCAACACGTCGAGCAGGACAGCGACGAAAACCAAAGGCCGGCAGAGAGCGCTGTCCAGTGGCTGAAAGACAGTGCAGGACCCTGTTTTCGTAGACCCCCTGTGAGTGAAATACCGAACAATCTTCAGTAGGTGTTTCCGGTTCGCACCGTTACAGGCGCCACAAGTGGCCTTTTTGCAGAAGAAGGCAACATGGGTGGAACCGCGGGCAAGAGCCTCGTCCCATGAGACGAAGCTCTTTTTGTTTTCAACCTGCTCGGCAAAGATGCTTTTGAGACAAGACAGCATCCTGCCAGGCAGCAGCCCGACTCGAACAACGATGAGCACCCATCCTGACGTCACCCAACAGATCATCGACCTCAGCATCGCCATCCAGCAGATCCCAGCACCGACCGGCAGCGAAGCCGAACGGGCTCGTTGGGTAGCCGCCTACCTGGAGCGCCTGGGCTACCAGGTTGAGCTCGACGACCTGCACAACGTCTACGCCCGGCTGGCCGGCACCCAGGCGGGCCCGGCTTTGGTCGTCAGCGCCCACACCGACACCGTTTTCCCCGCCACCGTCGATCTGGCCATCCGCCACGACGCCCCCCACCACGCCCTCTTTGGAGCCGGGCTGGGCGACAATGCGCTCGGCGTCGCTGCGCTGCTCTGGCTGGCCGGCACCCTGCATGCGCTCCCGGTCGACTGCTGGTTCGTCGCCAATGTCGGCGAAGAAGGGAACGGAGACCTGCGTGGGATGCGCGCGGCCCTCGACCGCTTGACCCAGACCGAACCTGCTGCGGTCGGAGCGGCCATCGTGCTGGAAGGGATGGGGCTGGCCCGCGTGGTGCACCGGGCGCTGGCCTCCCGACGCTTCCGCATCCATGTCACCGCACCCGGCGGACACAGCTGGAGCGACTTCGGCACAGCCAGCGCAGTCCACGTGCTTGCCCAGCTGGCCGCCGATCTGACCACGCTGCGCCCCCCAGAGTCCCCCCGCACGACCTTCAACATCGGCATCCTCCAAGGAGGTACCTCGATCAACACCATCGCCCAACATGCGTCCCTGGAGCTGGATCTGCGCAGCGAAGACACCGCTGCCCTGGCCAGCCTCGAACGAGAGGTCCACTCGATCGTCGCCCGCTACCAGAGCCTGCGCTGGCAACAGGCAGGTGTCGCCGTCTCCAACACCCTGATCGGCGACCGCCCCGGCGGGTCCATCCCAGACGACCACCCGCTGGTCCGGGCCGCCATCGCCTCGCTCCGCCAACAACGTGTCCTCCCCCAGCTCTCCCTGCGCATCAGCAGCACCGACGCCAATATCCCCCTCAGCCGCGGCATCCCCGCCATCTGTATCGGGATCAGTGAAGGGGGCAACGCCCACCGCACCGACGAATGGATCGCCACAGCACCGATCGCCAGTGGCGTGCGCCATCTTTTCGACCTTGTCTGCTGGACAGCCGACTGGCTGGCCGCAGGCCGCCACTCTTGAAGAGCCCAATCCCAAAGGTACCCACCATGAGTCTCCTCAAAAACAGACCAGAAGACGAACAGCTCTACAAAATTCGCCACAGCACCGCCCATGTCCTGGCCCAGGCTGTCTTGGAAATTCACCCTGACGCCAAAATTGCGATCGGGCCGCCGATCGACCAAGGCTTCTACTACGATTTCGACCTGGGCAAAGATGAACAGGGCAAAATCCGCACCTTCACGCCGGAAGAGCTGGAGCAGATCGAAAAACGGATGCGCCAGATCGTGGCAGGCAAACACCCATTTCTCTACCGAGAGGTCAGCGCCGAAGAAGCACGCCAGATCTTTGCCGACCAGCCCTACAAGCTGGAACTGATCGCCGGCCTTGAACGGGGAGCCATCGACGAGTACGGCAACGAAACCGCGACAAAACCGGTGATCAGCACCTACCGGCAGGACAGTTTTGAAGATCTCTGCCGCGGCCCCCACGTCGAGCACACCGGCCAGATCCCCCCCGACGGTTTCAAACTGATGAGCGTGGCTGGGGCCTACTGGCGCGGGGACGAAAACAACCCGATGCTGCAGCGCATCTATGGGACCGCCTGGCGCAACAAAAAAGAGCTCAACGAACACCTCGCCCTGCTCGAAGAGGCCAAAAAACGGGACCACCGCAAGCTGGGCCGCGATCTTGAAATTTTTATGTTCGACGAAGAGGTCGGCCCCGGCCTGCCGCTCTGGCTGCCCAATGGAGGCATCCTCATCTCCGAACTGGAAAAACTGGCGGCCGAAACCGAACTGCGCGCCGGCTACCAACGCGTCAAATCCCCCCATCTCTCCAAACAAGATCTTTTCCTGCGCAGCGGACACCTGCCCTACTACGCCGAAAGCATGTACCCGCCGATGGAGCTGGAAGGGGTCAAGTATTATGTCAAACCAATGAACTGTCCCTTCCACCACAAGATCTACGCCAGCAAACCGCGCTCTTACCGCGATCTGCCGGTCCGGCTGGCTGAATACGGCACCTGCTACCGCTACGAGAAGAGCGGCGAGCTCTTTGGCCTGATGCGGGTCCGCTCGATGCAGATGAACGATGCCCACATCTACTGCTCGGAGGAACAGTTCGAGCAGGAATTCATGGCGGTGATCGGCCTGTACCGCGCCTATTTTGAGATTTTTGCCGTCGAAAAATTTGTGATGCGCCTGAGCACCCACCACCCCAGAGGGCTGGGCAAAAAGTATGTCGACAACGAACGGCTCTGGCTCCAGACCGAGGCGATGGTGCGGCGGGCCATGGACAATGGGGGGATCCCCTATGTCGAGGTGCCCGACGAGGCAGCCTTCTACGGCCCCAAAATCGATGTCCAGATCTGGAGCGCAATCGGGCGGGAATTCACGCTGGCGACCAACCAGGTCGACTTTGCGGTGCCCCCGCGTTTCAACCTGGTCTATACCAACCGGGACGGCAAAGAGGCGACGCCGCTCTGCATCCACCGGGCGCCGCTGAGCACGCACGAACGGATGATCGGTTTTCTGATCGAACATTTTGCCGGCGCGTTTCCGCTCTGGCTCGCCCCCCAACAGGTGCGGGTCATCCCGATCACGGCAGAACACAACAGCTATGCGGCGCATCTGGCACAGCAGCTGCGCGAGCAGGGGGTCCGCGCCGAGGCCGACCTGAGCAGCGAGCGGATGAACGCCAAAATTCGCGATGCACAGCTGATGAAAGTGCCTTACATGTTGGTGGTCGGCGACCAGGAGGTGGCCAATCAGACGGTGGCTTTGCGCAAACGAGACGGCTCCCGCCTCAACGATCTGCCTGTTGCCCAGTTTGTGGCGCTGCTTCAGGCCAAAATCGCCGACCGCTCTCTGACGCTTTGAATCCTTGCACTGCTCCTCTGGACACTTGACGCCCCAGAGGGGCAGTGCTATACTCTCGACAAATCGTTGGGCGATGGAACACCAAATGCAGGCCAGCCATCTGGCAGAATGCATCGCCCGGACGTGTGCAAGTGATTGTCAAAAAGGAGACCTACTATCACGCAGAAAGAATTCGTTCAACGGAACGCGGCCGTGGACACAACGCGCATCAACTCGGAAATCCGTGCCCCGCGCGTCCGTGTGATCGACAAGACAGGCGAACAACTCGGTATTTTGTCCATGCGCGACGCGTTGGCCCTCGCCACAGAGCGGGAGCTGGATCTGGTGGAGGTTGCCCCAAACGCTGACCCCCCGGTATGCCGGCTGATGGACTACGGCAAATATCTGTATGAAAAGCAGAAACGGGAACGTGAATCACGCAAGGCACAGAAGCAGATCGAAGTCAAAGAGCTGCGTCTGCGCCCCAAAACCGACGACCACGATGTGGGCGTCGTGATTGCCCGCATCCGCAAATTTGCCAAAGAAGGTGCCAAAATTCGTGTGCGGATTCGATTTCGTGGACGTGAGATGCAGCACCCTGAAGTGGCGCGTGTCTTGCTGGAGCGGATTGCAGAAGACACGACCGATGTGGTGACGGTTGAATCGATGCCGGCCTTTGACGGCAACAGCATGGTGATGATCCTGGCCCCCCAGTCGTAACTGCGCCGATTCAAACGGGTTGTGGGTGAAAATTGACTTTTTTCAGCCGATCCCCTATTCTTGACAGGCGCGGTGCTCGCAGCCAGACCGATTTTTGTCGGTTTGGCTGGAGGGTTGGGAAGCCGCCAGAAGCTGCGATTTGAAGAGGAGGCTACAATGCCAAAGATGAAAACACACAAAGGTACCGCCAAACGCTTTCGCTTGACCAAAAACGGAAAAGTGATGCGTATGTTGGCTGGCCGCTCGCATCTGCGCCGCCGCAAAAAGGCGAGCAAGAACAGCGATTTTCGCCATGCCGTCCCCAGCGATGTCAAGTACATTGTTCAGCAGGTCAAGCAGATCGGCGGCAGCGCTGTCAAGTAGCGCGCTGCATGGTGTGAGCTGCGAGAAATTGTTGCCCTGTCAATTACCTGTCACCCTGTCATTCCTGCCGCACGTGAACGGCCTGTAAGCGGTTAAATGTTGTCAGCCTGCGAAGAAAAGCAACGCTGACACAGCCAGACCCGCCGCCACGAAAGGAGAAACTCTATGCCACGTTCTCGACCCAAGGTCTATGCCCACCGGCGCCACAAAAAGGTGCTGAAATTTACCAAAGGCCAATTTGGCACCCGCTCCAAGCTCTTTCGCCGTGCCAACGAAGCCATGCTCAAGTCGCTCTTCTACGCCTACCGCGACCGGCGCAACCGCAAACGCGATTTTCGCAGCTTGTGGATCCAGCGCATCAACGCTGCGGCCCGGCAGAATGGCCTCAACTACAGCCAGCTGATCCATGGCCTGAAAAAAGCCGAGGTGCAGGTCGACCGCAAAGTGCTTGCCAGCATCGCCGCCAACGACGCTGCCACGTTTGGTCGGCTGGCCGACGTCGCCAAGGCCCAGTTGAACTGACTGCGCTGGATTCCCGTCAATTTCTGGCTTCCCACGCCCGCTCTCCGGCAGAGTTCCTCTGTGACTCTGCCGGAGCTTATAGATGATCACCAGCAGCGCAAACCCCGCCATTAAAGAAGCCCGCCGCCTGGCAACCCGCAAAGGGCGCTATGCTGCCGGCCAGGTCTTTGTGGAAGGGGTTCGTCTGGCCACCGATATCTGGCGCAGCGGGGCCCTGCCCGAACGGCTCTTCTACGCCCCCGACCTGCTCTCCCCAGAGGGCAGACAGCTCCTGGCGGAACTGGAGGCAGCAGGTTGTCGGCCTTTGGCCTGCACTGCGACTGTCTTTGCCAGCCTCAGCGAAACCACCACCCCTCAGGGCATCGGCGCTATCTGGCCGCTGCCCCAACTCCCCTGGCCCGCCCAGCCCAGCCTGCTTTTGATCCTGGACGGGGTGAGCGACCCCGGCAATGCCGGCACACTGGTCCGCAGTGCAGAGGCAGCGGGGTGCGACGGTGTGCTCTTTGCCCCGGGCACCGTCGATCCCTTCAACGAAAAGACGCTGCGCGCAGGGATGAGCGCCCAGTTTCGCCTGCCGACCCGTGTCTGTGCGAGCTGGTCCGAGGTGGAGCCCCTGCTGCCGCCAACTCTGCACTGCTTTGTGGCGGACGCCCATGCCCAAAGAGCCTATACCGCAGTCGACTGGCGCCCCCCTGCGGCCCTGGTCGTCTGCAACGAAGCCCACGGTGCCAGCAGCGAGGCCAGCAGACGCTGTACCCCGGTCACCATCCCGATGCTGGGAGCCGGAGAATCGCTCAACGCAGCCATCGCAGGTGCCGTCATCCTCTTCGAAGCAGCCCGCCAGCGCCGCCCAGACTTCCATAACTCGAAATAAATTTCGAGTGACCTCTGACCGTGCGCCGAGGAGAATCGACCCCTGTTCAACTTGTGGTCTTGTGGCAGGGGTGTGCGATGCCAAGGCCACGACACAGCTTCATGCCCACATTGCTCCAGCCACCGAGCACTGGATCAGCACGGGCGCAGGCATGAGCAGTCTTGGCGACAACTATTTAATTCACATGGACAATGCCCAGGTCGAACTCCACATTGATCTTTTCAGATTGAGAATTGCAGATTCACGCGTTGACAGCTTGATCTGCCCGTTGTATGATTGCCGTGAGGGGTCTCCTGGTTTGCTTCGCCCAGGCAGGTTAAACTGTCGCGGCAAAAAAGGGTCTCCCCAACAGAGGAGGAAGAGATGGCTGAATCTTTCTGGTGGCATCTGCTCGCTGGCTTCACAATCGGGTTTATTCTGTCCACACTGTGGGAGTGGCTCTACTTTCGCCGCCGTCGCATGGTGCTGCGAAACCAGCGGATCGCAGAACTCGAAGCCCAGTTGCAAACCTACGTCCACGCGACCCACGTTCTTACCCCAGAAGCCGTCCACCTCGACGACTGGGACGAACCCCGCTTCGAACCTCTGCCCGTCTATCTGGAAAGCGAAGAGCCCCTCCAGCCAGCAGAACCCCTGCCAGCGGAAGCCCTGCCAGCGACGGCGGCTCCAGACACGGAAATGGCCACAGCCCAGGCTGCATTGTCGGCGGCGGCCCTCCATCCGCCCACCCCCCAGGCACAGCGGTCCCTGGCCGACGCGTTCGACAGCGCCCCGCTCCGCTGGACTATGCCGGCCGCCATCGGCACCCCCGAGTTTTCCCGCCCGACCCTCTCTCCCCCGACAGAGCGCATGGGAATGCAGGAGCTGCCCGCCCCTCCCACAAATGGCTCCCCCCGCCCACGACATATTCAGCCCGAGCAGCCCGCCGCACAGAACCGCATGGACCCCCAGAGAGCCAGCTCAGCCAATCCACCGGAACCGAGTGGGGTGTATGTCACCCAGATTCAAGGCCGCACAGAATGGCTCCTGGTGCGGCTGGTACAGACCTTGGTACAGTTTGTTCGGCAGGTCCGCTCCCTGGTCCATAGGTCCTCGCCGCCCCCTCCTCCAACGCTGTCGGATGAATTGACACAGCTCCGTGGCTTGACCGAGCTTCACGCGCAGCGGCTGCGCTCCGGCGGGATCACCACCCTGGCCCAGCTGGCCAACCTTTCCGTCGCTGAACTGCAGCAGCTGACGCCAGGAGATACCCTGGCCAGCTACCGCCGTTGGCTTGCAGACGCTGCCACCCTGACCGCTGCCAAGGCCCTGCCCAATGGCTGACCACCCGCTGGGTCGGCGTCCCTGGATCGAAGAGGCGCTCGACCGCTGGAAACTGGCGGTCATCGGGCTCTGCTTTGTCGCACTCGTCGTCTGGGCCCTCTCTACCTGAGAGTCTGTTTGGAAATTATACCGGAAGCAGCTGTGCATTTGAGCAAGGGATGAATTGATGCCAAGGCTGATCCTGGCGAATGCGAGGGAGACAGCGAAGGAGTGTGCAAAGCAAATGGCAGGGAGTGCGCCCTATCCGAACCTCAATCGTAAATTTCGACCGTGAGGGAGGGGCACACAGCCAAGACACGACAAGCTCCCTTACGGTCGGGGCTCACACACCGGCTCACGTGGCAGAGGCATCGACTACTTATCAGCCGATTCCACACCGTGCGTGAGAGGCACAGATGCGGGCGCGCCCGCATCTGTGCCATCTGCCCATAGGTTGTGCAAGCTGTCTTTGGTGGCCTGAGAAAGCCTGGCGAACACCACCAAACAGGAATTTCCAAACAGACTCTGAGGAGGTCAGTCAGTTGATTCGGGTCCACCAGACACGGATGAAGGCCGAACCCGTGCGTTCGTAGTATTCCACCCGGATCGTATGGGGCCCGCCCCCGATCCGCCGAAAATTGTTGGTTGGTTCTTTGTACCCATCCCACCAGCTGTCCAACACCAAGATGTTGTCGATGTACAGACGGACGCCATCATCGGCGCGCGCATAAAACTGGTAGTCGCCGGCGTCGAAGAAAAAGCTGCCTTCAAAACGGGCTGAAAAATACTCTGCGTTGACATTGGCCGCAGGGGAAGCATACCCCCAGTCCAGATCCAACGGATAGGCGCCGCGCGGCACATACTGTGTCAACAGCGAGCCGCCAGCCAGGTCGGTATTGTTGAAATAGGTGGCCAGCCACTGGTTCTGCGGCACCCCCCCCACAGGCTGTTGCACTGGCTGCGGCGGCGCACTCGGCAGAATCGACAGCTGTACGGAGGCCTGGCCGCTGTCCTCAAAATACTCGACCCCATAGGTATGGGCGTTGCCGTCCAGATAGCGCACCACACTCACCTGCCGAAACGAGCCAACCCGCCAGTCGTTGAGCACAAGTTCCCCGTCGATGTACAGGCGCGCACCGTCGTCCATCCCCAAGGTAAACTGGTAATAGCCAGGGTTCATCGCCAGCGTACGTTGGAAGCGCGCCGAAAAATAATCGACTGGAACTGCTGGCGCCGGGCTGCCAAAGCCCCAGTTGAAATTGATGTCGGGCACACTCTGCAGTTGCACAGGGCTGCCCAACAGGTCACGATTGGCAAAATAGGAAGCACTCCAGCCGTTCACCGGGGGAGGAGGAGGCGTCTGCACCGGTGCCGCCGGTGCCGGCCCAGAGACAGCATAGAGCGGGACATTGTTGGGGTCGCCGACAATGTTGACCAGATCCATCGAGACCCAGCCGGTCACACCCGCCGGACATTGCACCAGCCACCAACCGCTCAGGGTGTCACGGCCGATCACCGGACAACTCTGCCCAAAAGCAAGGACCCCGACAACAGGAAATCCCGTGCTCGGCCCCGAACGGACGTTGACCGCATCCGCTTTGGCAACACCCACAGTGCCGCCGATCTGCGGTGCAGGGGCCGCAGCCGGCGCAGCAGAGACCTGCCCTTCCCCCAACATACCTCCCAGAAACAAGAAGAGCAAGATCGCCGATGTGCGCAGACAGAAGCCAGAGAGAGATCGGTTCATGGTGCAGACCACCTTGGGTGAAGGCGATGCAGTGCACTCTGCTGCGGAGAGAGCTGTCTCTTGACAGGAATCTCCTGCTGCCCTACATCACCGGGTCGGGTTCAATTGTGTATACCTCACAACACGCATTATACGGACAAAATGCCAGGATCGCAATCAGCCAACTCTTTTCCAGAGACCATCGCAAGAAAATTGGCCAGAATACGCAACCCGACGACATGGCTTTTCTCCGGATGGGGCTGAATGCCCCAGGCGTTGCGATACCGCACAATGCTGGGATAGGCGATCCCGTAGTCGGTGGTCGCCAATACGGCATCCGGGTCTGTGGCGTCGCAGTAGTAGCTGTGCGCAAAATAGGCGTGCGCGCCCTCGGGCACGCCACAGACCAGCGGGTCATGCCGCCGGATCGTCAGCTGATTCCAGCCGATCTGGGGAATCCGCAGGCTGCGCCCCGGGTGGCCTGGATCCGCCATCTTCTCCGGAAAACGACGCACAGCCCCTGGAATCAGATGCAGCCCTTCGTGCTGGCCCATTTCCTCGCTGGAATCAAACAGCAGCTGCATTCCGACACAGATGCCCAGCAGGGGCATCCCCCTCTCGACAGCGGCGAGAAGCGGCTGCTCAAACCCCTGCCGACGCAGGTTGTTGACACTGTCTCCGAAAGCCCCCTGCCCAGGGAGCACAACAGCCCGCCAACGGGTCAGATCGGTCGGCCGATCGACGATATCCACAGGAATCTGCAGCGGGGCGGCGACCTGCTCAAACGCTTTGTAGACGCTGCGCAGATTGCCGACTCCATAGTCAATGATTGCAATCATCGTTTTGTATTTTGGATCGAACCTGATTGGCTGACGGGTTGCACTGTCACTTCCCCGGCAGAGTCGACCAAGGTCAGATTGCGCACAAGCGCAGGCGGATACCGTTTCTGCGCAATCGCCGTCGTCAACTCACGGATTTGCTGTTCGGCATGCTCTGCCTCCACCGGCGCAATGATGCCCTCCGCCACCGCTTTTTCAAATTCCACTTCGTTGAGCACCGTGACACGGGCATCCTCCGTGATCCACAGCCCCAACAGCAGATCGACCGCGCTGAGCCCGCGGCCACGAGAATGTCTGGCCAGGGCAATCCGCACGTACATGCCGAGGGCGCGCCCCTGTTCGTCAAAGTATTTTTCCAGGAGCTGTTCCCCATTAGATAACCAAAAACGAAACCAGACATAGCCGGGCGCCCCAACAACCTGGCGCTGAATCCGCCGGAGGCTGGCGTGGGGCAGCCAGGTCGCACGTTCGACCAGCGTATCGCTCAGCCACTCGGCACGGTATCCGGCCAGCTGGGGGTCATTTTCCCACTCTCCGCTGGCAATGATCGTCGGTGAAGCTTGCATGCCAACCTTTCTAATACTTGCGCACAACCGCCCGGTAGGCCAACGGCTCACGGTACTGGATCAACTGGCGCTCTTCGCGCACGCTGCGCACCCGGTCGAGATCGATGGTTGCCACAGCATAGCCCTCGATCGGCTGGTCCAGCATGGTGTACATCTCCGCCGAAGGGCCCACCAGCAGGCTGTCCCCCATAAAACGCATCGTCGGCTCTTCCCCCACACGATTGGCAGCAGCAACAAAAATTGAATTCTCACAAGCCCGGCTGATCAGATGGGCACGCCAGGAATCAGAATGCTGCTGCTCCCAGTTGGCGCTCACCGTCACCAGCTCCGCACCTTCCAGCGTCAGACAACGCGCCGTCTCAGGAAACGCCAGATCAGACCCCACAGAGAGGCCAAACCGGCCCCACTCTGCATCGATGATCTGAAAACGAAAACCGTTGCGATAAACCTGGCGCTCCTCCCCCAACAGATGCACCTTGCGGTAGTCGGCGACAACATCCCCCTCAGGGCCCAGACAGACGACACCGTTGTAAAGAATGCTCTCGACACGCTCTTTGATCACCAGCCCAAAGACCACATAGGCGCTGAATTCGTTGGCCCGCTTGGCCAGGTAGTTGCTGGCATGCCCAGGCACACGCTCGGCCAGATCCGTGGCGCGCAACCCAAGCTCGGTTCCCGTGTAGCTCAGCTCTGGAAATACGATCAGATCGGTGCGCTGTTCGGTACAGATTTTTTCAATGAAATCGCCCATCTTCCGCAGATTTGCCTCGGGATTGGCCAGCTCTGGCACCATTTGCACCAAAGCGACTGTAATTTCGCGTGGCATGCAAGCCCCCTCTCAAAAATGTCGACCAGGTTTGATGACTGCACAGACGAACTTGTAACCAGGCCCCGCCGCCTACACGTTCGCCTACACGTTCGCCTACACGTTCGCCTACACGTTCGCCTACACGTTCGCCTACACGTTCCGCCGCTCCGGAAATCAGCCTACGGAAGCACGGCTCTCCTTTTCAGATAATAGCACAGGAGAGCCAATTCTTCATTTTGTCTGCTCTGCGGTAAGATTGTTGCACAAGCTTGTAGAGGTGTACGAACAGCCTGTCTCCGACAGGATTCGCTGCACAGCAAGGGGGGCCTGGGAGCTCCAAGGAGAAAAATTGATGTTGAACTTTATCCAAAAATGGGCCAGCCGTGCCTGGCTGGTCCTGGCCGTCGCAGCGGTCGTCCTCGTGCTGGACCAGTGGACCAAAAAATTGATTCGCCAGTCCATTCCAGACTACACCTCAATCATTCCCATCCCGGCGTTGGGCGAATATTTTGTCTTCGAACATGTCCACAACTACGGGGCAGCCTTTGGAATTCTGCAAAACCAGAGCAACCTGTTTGCCATCATCGCAGTGGTGGTCTCGGTCGCCATGCTGGTCTATGTCTACCGTCTTCCTCCTGAGGCCAGGATGGTGCGCGTCCTGCTGGGTCTGATCCTGGGAGGGGCGCTCGGCAATTTGATCGACCGCCTCAACCAGGGCTACGTCACCGATTTTGTCAAAATGGGCATCCCAGGCGTCTATTACTGGCCCAACTACAACATTGCCGACAGCGCAATCGTCATCGGCGTGATCGCAATGGGACTCTACGTGGTTCTCGACGATCTGCGCAAACAGCGCCAGCAGACCAACGCAGTCGCCGAACGCAGTTGAAACAGATGCAGCTCTTTTGGGTCGACTGTGCAGAGGCTGGCCAGCGCATCGACCGCTGGCTGGCAGACCGCATGCCAGGCCGCAGCCGCAGCGAGATCCAACGCTGGATTCGCCAGGGCGCAGTCCAGGTAGGTGGCCAGCCAGCAAAAGCAGGCCACGCCATCGCGGCAGGAGAGCAGGTCGCCGTCGATGTGCCGCCCATCAGCCCGGCAGCCACGTTGGCCGGCGAACCCATCCCGCTGACCATCCTCTACGAAGACGACGACCTGCTGATCGTCGACAAACCCGCCGGCATGGTCGTCCACCCCTCCCCGGGCCACGACCACGGCACCTTGGTGCATGCAGTGCTCCATCACTGCCCCCAAATCGAAGGGGTCGGCGGCGAACAACGGCCCGGCATCGTCCACCGTCTGGACAAAGAGACCTCTGGGGTGATTGCTGTCGCCAAAAATGACCCCGCTCACCGCTACTTGCAGGCGCAATTCAAGGAGCGGACTGTCTACAAAGAGTATCTTGCCTTGGTGGAAGGACGGATGACGCCGCCGCGCGGACGCATTCATGCCCCGATCGGGCGCCATCCAACCGATCATACCCGCCAGGTTGTGATGCCGCCCGATCGAGCTGCCGGCCACTCGGCTGGGCGGGAAGCGATCACCGACTACTCCGTGCTGGCGGTCTATTCGCTCCCTCTGACCGGCTCCAGCAATGCGACTGCCACCTTTTCTTTGGTCAGCGCCGAACTGCATACGGGACGGACCCACCAGATTCGTGTCCACTTTGCCTGGCGCCAGCATCCGGTCGTCGGCGACAGCGTTTATGGCTTCCGCCATCAACGGCTACTCTTGTCGCGCCATTTCCTCCACGCCCACCGACTTCGCCTGCGCCTGCCTCAAGACGGTGCGGAACATGAATTCTGGGCCCCGCTGCCCGGCACGCTCCAGAGTGTGCTGGATCGGCTGGCCGCAGAAGAGGCTGGCAAGGGGTCTACAGCCCCGATCCCCCTCTGAGCCGTCGTTTCATGCGGAGAATCTATCGGTGATCCAGATGCAGCCCACTGTTCAACCGCTCAGCCGCGTCAAAAAACCGATGGCATGGCCGATCGGGCCCTTGTTTTACCGACGCTGGCTGTTGGCGCTGGCGCTGGGCGCTGTCGTCCTGCTGGCCGGCTCGGCCAGCGTCGACAGCGGCAGCCAGCTGCGCCAGAGCCTGGACAGCAAAGTGCATGGCGACACCTGGGATCTGCTTGGCTGGGAAATACAGGCGATCGCAGCCAAACTTCGCGCCGGGCAGCTGGCTGCCCCTCTGTCTGCGGACGAACCAGCCAGCCAGGTCACAACCTATCTGGAAAGAGCCCACCAGGCAGGCGAGTTGGAAAGGAAAGTCGAACGACTGTACAGCGAAGCGGGGGCCCCGGCAGCCACCCACCCGCAGCTGGCCACCCTTGAAAAAGAACTCACCCAGCTGCGCGCAGCCCAGCAAGAGATCCGGCCAGCGGTCGAGGCGATTTTAGAAGCACAGATCAGCGCCGAGGTGCGTGCGGCCGGGCTCACCTTCTGGGGCCAGGCCTTTCCGCCGGTCTGGTTCACCTTTACCGACCCACCCAAAAAACTGGTCGTCAGCCCGCGCGGGCGAATTCTGACTGCTCACTATGCGATGTTGCGCCCAGACCTTCTTCCAGAACGCCGGGAGTCGATCGAACAGGCCATTCTGGCCGACGACAACCTGAGCGCCTACATCACCAATATCGGCGGATTGGGGGCCTACCCAACCCAGGTCGTCGACCGCGCCCCGCTCGAATGGGTGCTCACAACCGTGGCGCACGAGTGGGTACACAACTACCTGACCCTTCACCCTCTCGGCATCCACTACAACAACACCCCCGAACTGACCCTCATCAACGAGACCGTCGCCGAAATCGTCGGCAACGAACTGGGGCAACGTGCGCTGGAAAAGCAGTACCCGGCCTACGCGCTGGCGGACCGCACCGCCGAGCAGACCGAGCCCGCCGAGCAGACCGAGCCCGCCGAGCAGACCGAGCCCGCCGAGCAGACCGAGCCCGCCGAGCAGACCGAGCCCGCCGAGCTTCCAGCATTCGATTTCAACCGTGAGATGCGCCATACCCGCGAGATCGTCGACCAGTACCTGGCACTCGGGCGCATCACAGACGCCGAAGCCTACATGGAGATCCGCCGCCTGCTCTTTGTCGAGAACGGCTACCCCATCCGCAAGCTCAACCAGGCCTACTTTGCCTTTCACGGCAGCTATGGAACCAGCGCAGCTGCTACCAGCCCGCTGGGGGCCCAGTTGATCGAACTGCGTTCTCTGACGCCAGATGTGAAAAGCTTTCTCGAGGCGGTGCGCGGCCTCACCGCTGCCGAACAGCTTGCTCCGGTGCTGGCCGCGTGGCGGTCGCGTGGCTGAGCCACGCGACCGTGAGGGGCAAACCGTTGCTGAGATGAAATTCCTGTTTCTGCGCTTGACAACCCACAAGCGGGTATGCTACATTGGGGACAGATGAGAAATTCTCATGCAGACGCTCTCTAAAATGAGCTGACAGACAATGGAGCTTTTGATGATGAGCCATTCACCCCAAGCTGGTCCCGTTGATAGGGTTGCCTGTCAAGGAAGCAGTGTGTCTGCCCCGCATGAGTAGACTGTAAAGTCGCATGACAAAGCCGCACGCACTGCACCGGTGCCTGCGGCTTTTTTGTTTGCTCCGTCTGTCCTTGGCGCGAACGCCTTGCAGACCGCAACCTCCTCCAAGCCCACCAGGCATCGGCATTTTTGTCCGGATGCCTGTTTTTTTTTGTTCAGAGCGCAGGAAAACTCATGTTCGCAGACAATTCACCTCCTCCCGCAGCACTCGATTTCGACCTGAAACAGACCGTTGACGTCAACAAACTGATCGGTTTTTGGCGGTTGATGACCGGTTTCCGCATCAGCTATCTCTTTTCGACGCTCAGCATGGGGCTTGCAGCCATCATGAACACTGCAACCTTTTTGTTGCTGCGCTATTTTATCGACCACTATCTGGTGGCCAGCGACCGCACTCTACATCTGGCCGTCTATGTCGGTGGCTTTCTCGGATTGGCGGCCATTCAGTCGCTGAGCACCTTCAACAGCCGACAGCTGGCAGCCAAAACAGCGGAAGGCATTGCCCTTCGGCTGCGCGAATACCTCTACGACCATCTGCAGCGGCTGCACTTTACCTACCACGACCAGACCCAGACCGGCGATCTGATCCAACGCGCTACGTCAGACATCGATACGATTCGACGTTTTTTTGCGGACCAGGCGATTGAAGCCGGGCGGATTGTGGTGCTCTTCGTCGTCAACCTGCTCGCAATCTATCTGCTCGATTGGCGTCTGGCCTGGGTCTCCATCCTCGTCGTGCCCTTCGTGCTCGTCCTCTCCGTCTTCTTCTTTCGCCGCGTCGAACAAGCCTACGACGCCTACCAACAACAGGAAGCCAAACTGTCAAGCACGCTGCAAGAAAATCTGAGCGGGGTCAGGGTGGTCAAAGCCTTTGCTCGCCAGGCCTACGAAGAGGAAAAATTTGACAAGGTCAACCGCGAAAAATATGCCCGCGGCCGCCATCTTCTGCTGATGCATGCCCTGTTCTGGCCCATCACCGACATCCTCTGCGGCGGACAGATGATCGGCGGCTTTCTCTTCGGCGGCTGGCTGACTATCCAGGGAGAGCTCACCATCGGCACCTATATCGCCTATGCCGGGCTGGTCGGCTGGATCCTCTGGCCACTGCGCAATCTGGGCCGGCTGATTGTGCAGATGTCCGAAGGGCTGGTTTCGTTCGGCAGAATCCGAGAAATTCTCGTCGAGGAGCGTGAACCCATCGCCGAAGGCACTGTACGCCCAGACCGCCCGATCCGCGGCGAGATCGTCTTCGAGAATGTCTCTCTCACCTATGCAGGCACCGACCGGGCCGCCCTGAACGGAATCAGCTTCACCGTCCAGCCGGGCCAGTCGGTCGCACTGCTGGGGGGCACAGGTTCGGGAAAGTCCTCTTTGGTCAGCCTGCTCCCCCGCTTTTATGAGTACAGCGGCGGCCGGATCCTGCTCGACGGGATCGAACTCAAAGAATACCCACGACACTTTCTCCGCCAGCAGATCGGGATCGTCGAGCAAGAACCCTTCCTGTTCAGCCGCACCGTGCGAGACAACATCACCTATGGAGTGGTGCGCGCCGTCGCTGACAACGAGGTCGAAGCCCACGCACGCGCGGCAGCCATCCACGATGTGATCCGAGACAAACTGCCCCACGGCTATGCCACCCTGGTCGGCGAACGGGGCATCACCCTCTCCGGCGGGCAAAAACAGCGCGTGGCGATCGCCCGAACCCTGCTCAAAGACCCCAGCATCTTGATCCTGGACGACTCGACCTCGGCAGTCGACTTCGAAACCGAAGCCGCAATCCGCCACGAGCTGCACAGGCTGATGCAAGGACGCACGACCTTTATCATCGCCCACCGCATCCAAAGCGTCATGCAAGCCGATCTGATCCTGGTGCTGGATCACGGACAGATTGTGCAGCAAGGCAACCACGCCGAACTGGTCACCCAACCCGGAATCTACCGTTCCATCTATCTGGCCCAGACCCGTCTGGAAGCCGAACTCGAAAAGGAGCTCTCACATGGCTGACCCCATCGAATTTGAAGAGGAAGAGTTCAACACTTCTTTCAACGGCCAGACCTTTCGGCGCCTGGTCGGGCTGATCTTTGTCTACCCGCTCTGGGTGATCGGGTTTCTCAGCGCTGTAATCCTGGTCTCCAGCCTGGATTCCTATTTTACCTTCCTGAGCAAACGCATCATCGACGAAGGCATCGTGGCCGCCAACTGGGCACTGCTCGTCCAGATCGCCCAACATTACGGCGCCATCCTGCTGTTTCAGGCAGGCGCCGTCTTCGTCTTCATCTATCTGGGGGGAGTGCTGGGAGAACGGGTCCGCTACGACCTGCGTCGCCGCCTCTTTGCCCATCTACAACGGCTGTCGTTGCCCTATTATAACCGCACACCGGTCGGCTGGATCATCAGCCGCGTCACCTCAGATACCGAACGGGTCGCCGAGTTGATGACCTGGGGACTCCTCGATGTGACCTTTGCCGCCGTCAATATTCTGACCGCACTCTGGTTTATGGCGCAGATCTCCTGGCCGCTGACCTGGATTGTTATGGCGATCGTCCCGGTGATTGTCGCAGTCGCTATCTTCTTCCAGCAGCGGATTATCACCCAGTACCGCGAGGTGCGGCGGATCAACTCCAAGATCACCGGCTCCTACAACGAGACGATCACAGGGGTGCGTGTGATCAAAGCGCTCGACCGCGAAGAGGCCAATCTGCGCGAGTTTGGCCACCTGACCAGCGAGATGTACCGGGCCAGCTACCGGGCTGCCTGGTATTCAGCCCTCTTCCTGCCCTCCATCCAGATGATCGGCTCGCTGGCGGTTGCCGGTATTCTGCTCTACGCTGGCGTCACGACAGAACCGGGCGGGCTGAGCGTGGGCAGCATCTATGCCTTCATTTCATACGTGCTTTTGATGATCTGGCCCATCCAAGAACTGGCCAGAGTCTTTGCCGAGATGCAGCAGGCGATCGCTTCAGGCGAACGGATCTTCTCGCTGCTCGATGCGGTCCCCGACATCGTCGACACACCCAATGCCTACGCCGTTGACAGCCTGCGCGGGGACATTGTCTTCGAAAATGTAGACTTTGCCTACGAAGAAGGCCGACCCATTCTGAAAAATTTCAACCTGCACATCACCTGCGGAGAGACGATCGCCCTGGTCGGACCGACCGGAGGCGGCAAAAGCACCATCGCCAATCTGGTCTGCCGGTTCTTTGAACCGACCGGCGGACGCATTCTGATCGCAGGGCACGACTACACCCACCTGACCCAGCACTCGCTGCAGTCGCACATCGGGGTGGTGCTGCAAACACCCCATCTCTTCTCGGGCACCATCCTCGAAAATCTGCGCTATGGCCGGTTAGACGCCAGCGACGCAGACATCGAAGCCGCAGCCCGCCTGGCCGGCGCCCACGACTTCATCATGGGGCTGGAAAAAGGCTACACCGAACAGGTCGGTGAGGGAGGGGTGCTCCTCTCAACCGGACAAAAACAGCTGCTCAGCCTGGCGCGCGCTGTGCTCGCACAGCCTGATATTTTTATCATGGACGAGGCCACCGCCAGCGTAGATACACTCACCGAAGGGCTCATCCAACAGGGGATGGATACACTCATGCGCGAATGCACCAGCTTTGTGATCGCCCACCGCCTCTCCACCATCCGCAACGCCACACGCATCCTGGTCGTCGAAGACGGTCGAATCCAGGAGCAGGGCACCCACCGCGAATTGCTCAGCCAGGGCGGACACTACTATCGACTCTACACCCAACAGTTCCAACAAGACGTGGTGGGGCAGATCAACGAGATGCAGGCGGCACAGCCCCAGACCGACCTGGAGCCCCCCCTCCAGAACGGCCAGCGCGAGCCCGCACTGACGGTCTGCTGACAAGAGGCTGAACACCGCACACCCATTGCAAACTTGGAGCCTTGCCCAGCTGACAAATTTCTACAAATCGTGTATGCTGTGCCCAGGTCACCGCACACCCAATCTGCAAAAGCTGTGACCTGAGCAACACAGCTGACAGGACAAACGACTCCATGTTCGGTTCTAGCAATCGATGGCGGGACGGCGGAATTCTGATACTCTTGCTTGCAGCCCTGGGCGTGCTGATCGGGTGGCTCAACGAGCCGATTGCAGGCGCGCTGGAGGCTGCGGAGAATGTGCGCAGCTGGATCATTGGCTTCGGCCCATCGGCCCCGATCGCCTATGTGACCTTTTTTGCGGCACAAATTCTGATAGCCCCCCTGCCCGGCAGTTTTCTGTCGGTGCTGGGGGGCTACCTGTTCGGTTTTTTTCAAGGTCTGTTGCTCAGCCTGCTCGGACTTTCGATCGGCGTTCTTTCGGCGATGTGGATCGGCCGCTCCCTGGGGCGCCGACTCCTGGAACGGTTTTTCGACCGCAGCGAGTTGATCCGCTGGGAACGCAAGCTGCGGCTGCGTTCGCCGCTGCTCTGGTTTGTCCTCTTTCTCTTCCCACTGCCGGATCTGGTGATCTATCTCGCCGGCATGGGGACGATGCCGCTGCGCTGGCTGGCTCCCGCAGCGCTGCTGGGCCGCGGCATCGGGGTCGTGATCGGCAGCAGCGTCGGCACGGCCAGCCTCTACCTGCCCGCCTGGTTCGTGGTCGGCCAGTGGGCGCTGCTGCTCGTGCTCGGCGGGCTGGCCTATCGCTTTCAACGCCCGCTGCGCTATCACCTGATTGTCCAGCTGCGCCGGGGCCGCCGTCTGCTGCGCGCCGTCGCACGAGCCCCGCTCGGCTCGACCTTCCGCTGAAGGCTGGCTTGCCTGCGGGCAAGCCAGCTCCCCCGCCTACCGCTGGGCGCGGTATTTCTCGTCCAGACTGTCGATCTTGGCAACTTTGGGGGCAGAGCGCCCCCCCTGAAATTCGCTCTCCAGCCAGACATCGATCAGCTTCTCAGCCACCGCAGCCCCCGTAATCTGGGCCCCAAAGGTGATGATCTGGGCGTTGTTGCTGGCGACTGCCCGCTCAGCCGTGTACGGGTCCTGCACACAGACCGCACGCACCCCCGGCACTTTGTTGGCCACAATCGCCATCCCCGCCCCCGTCCCACAGACCAGAATCCCCCGCGCATACTGGCCCGCCCCCACCTCTTCCGCCACCCTCGCCCCCACATCCGGATAGTCGACCGGCGTCTTCTCGTTGACCCCCATGTCCACCACCTGGTACCCCTTCTTGACCAGATAGTCGCGGATCGCATCTTTCAACGCCATTCCCAAATGATCGGCGCCCAGCACGATCGGTGAGTTTTTGTCCATCACACTCCTCCTCCTAATTTGTCTCTCATTGGCACCCTCTTCTCACAGCGTTCTCCCCCAAAGGCCGTCACAGCCCCAACGCACGCACCAATTTGCGCACCGTGAAGCGGTCGCGCAGGTAGTGCCCATTGGCCACCGCCAGGTCGCGCTCGGTCTCATCCAACCCAAGTTCGGCCACCGTCGCAGGCCCCCCCACCCGCACCAGCAGATCGGCCACCTCCTGCGCAGCAGGAACCTGCGCAGCGATCGCCTGAATCTCTTCCCAACGCTCCAGGATCGTGCGCCGCAGCGTTTCCATCTGCGCCGCTGTTGGATCCAGGAAAGCCTTGTGTTCCGCCACAATGTCGCCGGCCAGCTCCCCGTAGGCTTCCCGGATGAGCGCCTCTTCCTCGGCGCGCGAAGGCCAGGTCGCAGCCTCCAGCAGATCGCTGACCTGCTGGCGCGAGAGTTGACGGATCCTGTCGTAAAGACCCGCCACCAGGACGGTCGCAACCCCGACTTTGGCACCGTGCAAAATGGCCGGCCGCCCCTCCCGCAGCAATTTCATCTCCCAGTAATGGGAATAGTGATGCTCCGCCCCAGAAGCAGGCCGCGAGCTGCCAAAATCCAACATGCAGTACCCCGATTCCAGCAGCGCATCCAACAGCCGGCGGATCCCTGCAGGCGAACCCCGCCCGATCGCATCGGCGTTGTCAACACAGATCTGCACCGCAGCCAGCGTGCGCAGCGCAATTGACTCGTCGTACGGTTCGTTCCAGAGCAAGTGGCCGATTCGCCAGTCAGCGATCGAGGTGAGCTTGCCCAACATATCGGCAAAACCGGCCGCAATCATCTTCTGCGGCGCCTGGGCAAGGGTGCGAAGGTCGGCAAAGAGCGCCAGCGGCGCCTGGCAGATCACCGTAATTTTGACACCGTGGACGATCAGGGGAGCCCCAATCGAAGCAAAGCCGTCCACAGAGGGGGCCGTCGGCACTGCAATAAACTGGCTGTGTGTGCGGTGGCTGGCAAAACGGGTGATGTCGGTCAAGGTCCCTGAGCCGACCGCCAGATAGGTGCGCGCCTCCCCCCCGGCGGCCACCAACACGTCAAAGACATGGGCTGCATCGGCGATCACCTCCTCATCCGTAAAAACGATGCTTTTGAAATCAAACCCCGCTGCAACCAGGGCTTCCTGCACCGCACGCCCCTGGGCGGCAAAGGTGTGGGTGTCCGCCACCATAAACAGCTTCTGCAGCCCCTGAGCCCGACAAAATTCGGTGAGATGTTCGACGGCACGATCGTCGATCGTGACCACCTGCGGACGGTAAGACATGGCAGATTCCTCACTTTTGCAGTTGCTTTTCACTCATCTTGCGCATCAACACATGCATCTGTTGATACGTCTCTTGATACTGACGCACATAAAATGCGTACTCGAGATGGCGCTGGGCATCGGGCTGATAGACGCGCTCGACTGCGACCATCTCACCGGCCGCAGCTGCCAAGTCCGGGTAAAGCCCGGCCCCCACCGCAGCCACAATGGCCGACCCGAGCAGCGAGGCCTCTGGCTCACGGGTGACCGACAGCGCCTGACCGGTCACGTCGGCATAGATCTGCATGAAAAGGGGGCTGTGGGTGGCTCCCCCGCTGGCGATGATCCGTTCGATCTGAAAGCCCTGCCGCCGGAAGGTCTGCAAAATGTCCTCCATTCCATAGGCGATCCCTTCCATCAGCGCCCGAAACACATGCGCCCGCCCACTCTGCAAGGACAATCCCCAGATCATCCCGCGCGCCGTCGAGTCGGTGTGCGGGGTACGGTTGCCCTGAAACGAATCCAACACCACCAGACCTTCAGAGCCGACCGGCAGGCGTGCCGCCTCTTCGTCGAGCAACGCATAGACCGACATCCCGCGCGCGGCCGCATCAGCCTCGGCCCCAGCCCCAAAATTGCGCTTGAACCAGGACAACAGCGAGCCAGTCGACACCTGCCCCGCTTCTACCAGGTTCAACCCAGGCAGGAGAGCATCGGGAAAGCTGCCAAAGACCCCTGGAAAGTGTACTTCCTCCGCTGCAAGCGCAGACAGGACGTTGGAGGAGCCCATCACCACCCCAAGGTCCCCCGGCTGGGTCACACCCTGGCCCAGCAACCCCACAAAGGCATCTCCCCCCCCCACCGCCACTGGGATGCCCGGACGCAACCCCAGCTCGGCGGCAATCTCCCCGCGCAGCCCCCCCACCACTCTCCCCAAAGGCAGAAGCTCCGCCGGCAGCTTGGCCGCCAGATCCGCCAACCCAATCTCTTCCCAAAACGCCAGCGGCCATCCCCCGCTCGGCCCATGATAGAACCATCGCTGGGTCGCAGTGTTCAGGTTCAGCGCCAACCGGCCGGTCAGCCGGTAGGCAATCCAGTCTGTAAACTCCAACAAGGTTGCCGTGGCCCCATACCGTGCCGGCTCGTTCTCCTTGAGCCAGAGCATTTTGGGAGGCATCCACTCGGCATTGACCCCCGCCAGACAATAGCGCAGCGCAGGATGGCCGGTCGCATAGATACGCTGCGCCTGCGCAGCCGAACGCACATCCATCCACAACAACGCCCTGCCCAGCTCGCTGCCATCCGCCCCCAACGGCACAAGCGTGCAGGTGGTCGCATCGGCGCTGACACCGACAATCTCGCCCGCAGACACATCTGCCTTCCGCAGAGATTCCTGCACAGCGCCCACCAGACTCGCCCACCATTCTGTCGGTTCCTGCTCGGCCCAGCCTGGGGCCGCAAAATAGGTGCGGTAGGGGCGGGCGCTCAACGCAACCCGCCGACCTTGTACATCGAATATCCCGGCCTTGACCGCTTCCGTTCCTGCGTCGATCCCCAGCACGTAGGGAGCTCTTCTGGGATAGCTCACGACCCCTCTGCCTCCTTGCCCTCATTCCATCAACAAGCCACCGTTGACCGCAAGGGTCTCTCCCACAATATAGCTGCTGGCCGGTGAGGCCAAAAAAAGCACAGCCTCTGCCACCTCTTCAGGCATGCCCAGCCGCTGCGCCGGCGTGTCCGCCATCCAGCGGGCCTGCTCCTGGGGATTCTGCTGGGCAAGCAACAGGTCGGTCACTATCCGGCCAGGGGAGACTGCGTTGACACGAATGTTGTGGCCGATCACCTCGCGCGCCAGCGAACGGGTGAAGGCCAGGACCCCCCCTTTGGCGGCTGCGTAATGGGCGTGGCGCGCCGAGCCACGCTGGCCAGCGATCGAGGCGATGTTGACGATCGCCCCCCCTCCCGCTGCGATCATGCCGGGCAGCACTGCCCGGCTGCAGTAAAAGACCGAAAACAGGTTGACCCGCACGACCTTGTCCCAGTCGGCGTCTGTCATCTCCACCACCCAGGCCGCCGGAAAGACCCCAGCGTTGTTGACCAGCACATCGACCTTGCCCTGTCGTTCCTCGACCTGGGCCACCAGCGCCGCAGCCGCTGCAGGGTCAGCCACATCGGCCTGGTACGCTTCGATCTGTAGACCTTCTCCCATTTGCTGCACCTCCGCAGCGGCCACAGGGTCGCTCTGGTAGCAAAAAGCAACCCGGGCCCCTGACCTGGCAAAGGCCAGGCTGACCGCTCGACCGATCCCGCGGGAGCCGCCGGTCACGAGGACCTGTTTGCCCGCAAAGGCCCCGGACCCCATCACGCTTTCACCTCAGCCAGTTCGACAAATGCCTCGCGCAGCGCCGGGTACAGCGAGCGATAGACACGGTAGCACGCCTCGTAGCAGGCCAAATTCTCCGCCTGGGGCTGGTAGCTCTGCCCAGGCTTGACCATCGCAGCCACAGCAGCCTCGATCGACGGGTAAAGACCCACCCCTGCCGCCGCCACAATCGCATCCCCCATCGGCGCGCCGTAGGCAGCCGCTGGCACGGTCACCGGCCGGGCAAGCACATCGGCCTTGATCTGGTTCCAAAGCGCGCTGCGCGCCCCGCCACCGACACAGGCCATCGTCTCCAGCACAAAGCCAGCCTCCGCCGCAGCCTCTACGTTGTGGCGCAGCCCATAAGCCCCCCCCTCCAGGATCGCCCGCACCAGGTCCCCCTTGGTCGTCGCCAGCGACAGCCCAAAAAACACCCCGCGCGCAGCAGAGTCCCAGATCGGGGAGCGCTCGCCGTAGAGATAGGGCAAAAAGATCAGCCGATGGGCGCCCGGCACACTCTGGGCTGCCTTCTGGCTCAGCAGCTCGAAGGGGTCGCCCCCCAGTTGGCTGGCTTCGGCGATTTCACTCTCCCCCAGCTGGTCGCGGAACCAGCGCAGCGCGCCGCCGGTGGCCACCATGGCACCTACCACCAGATGCAGCCCTGCGATCGGGTGGCCCAGCGGGAAGAGCACTTTTCCTTGATAGGGGGTCCGGCTGCAGATCAACAGCACCGTCGACTGCCCAGTCATCTCCGCCGCCTCCCCAGGGCGGACCAGCCCCACTTCAATGCTGGCCGCCGTACCGTCCACCATCCCGGCGATCACCGGTGTCCCTGCAGCCAACCCGGTCTCCGCAGCAGCCTGGGGCGTGACAGCCCCCACCACCCGCTCACATGGCTCGACTGCCGGCAATTTGGCCGGGTCGATCCCCAGCTCCGCCACCAGCTCCGCCGACCAGCTGCGGCGGGCACTGTCAAAACAGAGGGAGAGCGGGCCATGAGAACTGTCCATACAAAAGACTTGGGCCAGCTTATGGACAATATAGCCGTTGGCCTGGAGAAGCTGATGGCAGGCAGCATAGGCGTCTGGCACCGCCTCGCGCAGCCACAGAATTTTAGGGCCAAGAAAATAGGGGTCGATGCGCCCACCGTTGAGGTGGGCAATCCGCTCTTCGTCGACTGTCGCACGCAAACGGGCACACTGCGGCTCAGCACGGCGGTCCATCCAGATCAACGCCGGGTAGACCGGGCTCCCCCGGGCATCTACAGCCACCAACGAAGGGGCCTGTGAACTGACTCCGATTGCTGCGACCGCCTGCGGGGTGACCCCAGGTGCGGCCAGCACGCGCTGCAGCACCTGGCAGGTGGCTCGCCACCAGAGCTCCGGGTCCTGTTCTGCCCAGCCAGGCTGGGGAAAGGAGGTCGGATATTCGACGCCGGCCTGGGCCAGCACGGTGCCCGCAGGATCACAGACGACCGCCTTGGTGCCTGTCGTGCCGACATCCACCCCAACCAGCAGTTCCGCTGGCATAGACGCTTACCTCCGCTGTGCCAGCGCAGCCGCATTGGCACAGTATTCGAGCGAGCGTCCTGCCAGAAAATGAGCGACATCCCGCACCACCTGGTCGGGGCCCCGTTCTGCCGAATTTTTGGAGGAACCTGCAATGTGCGGGGTGACTGTGACATTGGGGAACGAGAGCAGCGGCCAGTCGGGCGCTGGGGGTTCCTCTGGAAAACAGTCGATGCCCGCGCCGGCCAGATGGCCGCTCTGCAGCGCCGCCGCGAGCGCCTCATAGTCGACCAGGGGGCCGCGTGCTGTGTTGATAAAATAGGCCCCCACTTTCATCTGCGCAAACTGGGCAGCCCCCATCATGCCCACCGTCTGCGGCGTCACCCGGGCGTGCAGGCTGACAATGTCAGAACGGGCCAGCAAGCTCGGCAGATCGACCGACTCTACCCCCAATGCGGCACAGCGCTCGGGCGACACATAGGGGTCATAGGCCAGGATGTGCAGCCCAAACGGCTGCAGGTAGGCCACCAAAGACTGCGCAATGGCGCCAAACCCCACCAACCCCAGCGTCTGCCCGCGCAGTTCACGGCCCGTGCGCTCATACCGGTAGAGATCCTCCCGCCAGAGACCCTGGCTCAACGCAGCGTGGGCCCGGGCAATCCCGCGGCATTCTGCCAGAATAAGCCCGACGGTGAACTCGACGACCGCCTGCGAGTTGCGCGCCGGCGCATGGACGACCGGAATTCCGCGTTCGGTAGCGGCCGCCAGGTTGATATTGACCGGCCCCCCCCGGCAGCAGCCGATGACGCGCAGGTGGGCTGCCCCTGCAATGACCTGCCGAGTCACCGGCGCCACGTGGGTGAGCAGGACCTCCGCCTCACAGGCCAGCGCTGCCACCGCAGCCTCGTCGCCGACAAATTCCTGCACCTCGTCGTTGTGCTGCAGCGGCGTGTCCGGCCAGGACACCTGCAGAGCAGCCACGTCGACTGCCCCCACCACCGGCACCAGATGGCGCTCCAATGCAGCGACAAACAACTCGCTGCCCACAAATTGATCGCCGATCACGGCGACCCGAAGCTGTTTCGACATGCTCGTTCCCATCAGATCGTTTTTCGCTTTGTCCAGACTGCCAACATGGCCTCGCGCTCAGCCCGGTAGACCTGCAACAACGCCAGATAGTGCGCGCGAAGCCCTGGGGTCGGCGCAACAGTGCGTGCCGGCCGCACCATCTGGGCGACAGCCTCGGCGTAAGAGGCGTAGAGCCCGGTCGCCACAGCGGCGTTGATCACCGCCCCGCGCGCGCCGTACTCGCTCCCTTCTGCCACCACCACCGGCGCCCCCAACGCATCTGCCAACATCTGCGCCCACAACAGGCTGCGCGCACCGCCTCCTGCCAGCCGCAGCGAAGTCACAGGGACGCCCATCGTCTCATAACAGTCGAGTACCGAAAGCGCCACACCTTCATACACCGCCCGCAGCAAGGTGGCCCGCGTGTGGTAGGCACTGATCCCGCTGAACTGGGCGCGGGCCGCCGAACAGAGGAACGGCGCCCGTTCCCCCGCTGGGTCCAGGTAAGGATGGTAGCAGACCCCCTCTGCCCCCAACGGTTCTTGCCGGGCAATCTGCTCCAATTGCTCCCAAAGATTGCCCCCCCTCTGGCGGGCCGCCGCCCACTCGGGAGCGTAAAACTCACGGGCAAACCACTGCAAATTCTGCGTGCAGGTCATCGTCGGCAGCAGCCGCACCCACACCCCCTCCGGCGCGTGGCACATATTGTAGCCGATGTCGGCGGGCGTCAGCACAGGCCGGTCGACCATCAACTGGTGAACCCCCGCCGTGCCCAGCACAGAACAGGCGTCCCCAGGAAAGGCTGCACCTACCCCCAACGCCGATGCGGCCACATCAAAAGGACCCGCCACCACCGGTGTTCCTGGCAACAACCCCAGCTGCCGGGCCACCTCCGCCGACAACGGGGCCTGGTTGGCCGCAGGAGGGGGGGTCGCCGGAATGGCTGCCCGCCATGGCTCAATGCCCAGCAGCGAAAAAATTCGCTCGTCCAACGCCTGGGTGTAGACCGAAAAATAGGTGTGCGAAGCGTCGGTGCTGTCCGAACGCACCAGAGCGGTCAGGCAGAAAAAAATCCAATCTTTGGCACGCAGCACCGCTGCGGTACGCCGCAGCGTCTCTGGCTCGTGTTCGAGCAGCCACCGCAGCTGTACAGCCTGGTTGCAGGTGTTGAGCGCCGTGCCGGTGATCTGAAACAGCTCCTGACCCACCCCCTCCTGCCAGAGCTGCTCGACCAGCGGCGCAGTGCGACCGTCGCACCAGAGCAGCGCAGGCCGCACCGGCTGCCCCTGACGGTCGATCAGCCAGCTGCCATCCCCCTGACCCGTCACCCCCACCGCGACCACCTCTGCCGGATCGACAGCCGCCTGCGCCAGGGTCCGGCGAATCGTCTGCTGCACAGCCTGCCAGACCTCCCCCAGGTCCGACTCGGCCCAGGAGTTCTCTGGGGCCAACAGACTCGACGGCTGCTCTGCACCGGCCAGCTCGTGGCCGGTCAGATCAAAGAGCGTGCTCTTGATCGCCGTTGTGCCTGCGTCGATACCCAACAGATAAACGCCGCCCACCTTCACTCTTCTCCTACAACGCTGCCTGCGTTTTGGCATCAAACAGATGGATCTGGCTGGCGCGCAGCCGCAGATGGACCGTATCCCCGCGACGGAGGCTCAATTCGGGCGGGGTCACGACCAGCAGCGCCGCTGCACCGATGGAGACCGCCAGCTGGCCTTCTTCACCCAACGACTCATAGGTGGAAACCACCCCCTGCAGCTCGCCAGGGCCGTTTCCCGGCTGATCCAACAGATCCAGATGCACCGGGCGAATGCCCAGATCCACCTGCTGAATCCCCGCACGGTCCAGCCGACTGCACAGCAGATCGGGGACCAACAGCCTGAAGCTGTTGTCGGCAGAGATCAAAAAGAGCTGCCCCCCTTCACGTTGTGGCCGACAAGGTAGAAAATTCATGGGCGGCTCGCCGATAAACCCCGCCACAAATTCGTTGACCGGGTGGTTGTAGACTTCCTCGAAGGTGCCTACCTGCTGCAGCACCCCAAAATTCATCACGGCAATGCGCTCGGCCATCGCCACCGCCTCCAACTGGTCGTGGGTGACCAAAATCGTCGTACTTTTGGTCTCCGCATGCAGACGCTTGAGCTCCACACGCATATGCGAACGCTGAGCCGCGTCCAGATGGGAGAGCGGTTCGTCCATCAAAAAAACATCCGGGTTGCGCACCAAGGCGCGCGCCAGCGAGATTCGCTGCTTGTGCCCGCCTCCCAGTTCTGCCGGCGTTCGGTTCAAAATATCGGTGATCTCCAACATCGCGGCAACAGCACGGACCCGACGGTCGATTTCGGCGGGCGCCACCTTCTTGGCACGCAGGTTGAAAGCGATATTTTCGTAGACAGTCAGCGGCGGATAGAGGGCGTAGGTCTCGAAGGCCAACGCCACGTTGCGGTGGTTCGGCGCCAATTTGTTGACCAGCCGGCTGCCGATATACATCTCGCCGCCGGTGATCTCCTCCAACCCTACGATCATACGCAGCGTCGACGTCTTGCCACAGCCAGAGGGGCCCAACAAAGCCAAAAACTCGCCGTCAGCAACGGTCAGGTTGAGGTCTTTGACAGCCTCGACCCCCCCTTTGTAGGTTTTATAGATATGGACAAGGCGCAGTTCAGCCATGACGGAACCCTTTATTTCATGAACAGGATGTTCTGTTCGGTTGCACGATCAAAAATCAACAGATGGCGCGCGTCGATCGCAAGCTCGACAGCCTCGTCGATCGCAAAGTTCCTCTCGATCGGGGTCAGGACATCCAATTTCTGCGCGCCGACCTTCGCAGTCAGCACCCCGCGCGTCCCCAGACGCTCAAAGACATAGACCGCGCCCTGGCAGCTCTTCCCCTCTCTCTGCTCTCCCGCCACCACATGCAGATGCATCGGTCGGATGCCCAGGATATACTGTTCAGCCTGCCGGCGAAGCAACGCTGCGGCCAAAGAATCGGGCACCCCGACCCGAATCCTGCCGTCGCGGCTGACCAGCTCCAGCAGCTCGCCAGAACGCTGCACAGTGCAGTCGATCAGATTGATCTGAGGGTGGCCCAGGATCTTGGCGACCCAGACGTTGGCCGGATTGGCAAAGACCCCATGGGGCTGGCCGATCTGCTGGATCACACCTTGGTTCAACATCACCAGCCGGTCGCCCAGGGAAAGCGCCTCCAAGTAATCGTGGGTCACGTAGATCGTGGTGTAACGAATGTCGGCTTCCAGGGCTTTGAACTCCTGGCGCATGCGGTGGCGCAGCTTGGCATCCAGATGCGAGATGGGTTCGTCGAGCAACAGCACACTGGGCTCTCGCACCATGGCCCGCCCCAGAGCGACCCGCTGTTTCTGCCCATTGGAGAGTTGCTGGGGGAGGCGGTCCATCAACGTCTGAATGTTGAGTGTCTCGCAGACTGCCTGCACACGCCGTTGGATCTCAGCCTCCGGCAGCTTGCGGCCAGGTGCGCGCAGCGGGAAGGCCAGATTCTCTTTGACCTTCATGTGTGGGTAGAGCGCATAACTTTCAAATGCCATGGCCACATTGCGAAAATGGGGCTCCACCGCATTCATCAACTGGTCGTCGATATAGACCTTGCCGAGGGTCGGTGCCTCGACCCCGGCGATCAGCTTGAGCGTCGTCGTCTTGCCTGCCCCCGAAGGGCCCAACATGACGATGAATTCGCCGTCCTCCACCGCGAGCGAAAGATCGTTGACCGCACGGAGTTTGCCAAAATCCTTGGTGAGATGTTCCAATCGTAAAGTTGCCATGCTGTGTTCAGCCTTTCACAGCGCCAAAGCTGAGGCCACGGATGAGATAGCGCTGAATGCTCAACGCCAGAAGAATCTGCGGAAGGGTGGCCAGCACCGAAGCGGCAGCCATGCGGTTGAAAAACCCCTGGGCCGACGAGATATAGCCGAGCGAAGCGACTGTCACCGTCTGTACATTCGAACCGCCCAACACCAACGGAAACATAAAATTATTCCAGGCAAAGATAAACGCCAGCAAGGCAGCCGCCGCCAGGCCAGGCCGAACCAACGGCATCAAAATTTTGAAAAAGACGTGCCACCACGAATAGCCGTCGATCATCGCCGCCTGTTCGATATCCGGGGAGATGTCCTCAAAATAACTGCGCAGCACCCAGATCAGCAGCGGCAGGGTCACCAGTTGGTAGACCCACATGATGCCCAGGTGGGTGTCGTAGAGCCCCAGCTGACGATAGACAACCGACAGCGGGATAATGACCACCAACTCGGGCGCAAAGCGAAACGAAAGAAAAGTGAAGGCGAGGTCTTCTTTGCCACGAAATTTGTAGCGGGCCAGCGCGTAGGCCGCTGGAACCCCTACCAACAACGAGATCAGCACAGCCCCGCTGCTGGTGATCAAGCTGTTCATAAAATTACGGGGAAACTCCTGTTTGGCCACCACGCCGGCAGCCGCGCGCGCGTCCCCAAAAAGAATCGCAATATAGTTGTCGATCGTCGGGGTAAACACAAATTGTGTGGTGAAAAGCTCTGGCCCGCTCTTGAGTGAAACAAGCACCATCCAGACCAAAGGAAACAGCGCAAACAAAAAGTAAAGAATCAAAAATGCGTCGGAGAGTACCGCCGCCAGTCGGCCCTGAGCTTTTTCAGTCTGCATAGATGCGCGCCCCCCTCTCTTCTAGTACCCGGCAGCCCGCCGCTGTGCACGGCCCCAGGCTTTGATCAGGTACATGCTCACAAGATAGATCATGATGTACAGCAAAATGGCATAGGGCAACCCACCGGCAAGTCGCTGGAACTGGATGCTGGTCCGATAGGCGGTCAGCTGGTAGGTCATCAGCGTGTTGCCAGGCCCCCCTTCAGTCATCGCAAAGATGATGTCGAACATCTTCAGCGAATCCATGAAGCGAAACACCACAATAATCAGGATGAAAGGGGTCAACATCGGCAAGGTCAGGTTGCGAAATGTGAACCAGAAGGAAGCCCCATCCACCCGCGCCGCCTCAAAAGGTGCGTTGGGAAAAGAACGCAGCCCAGCCAGAATCATCAGCGCGGCGAAGGGTGTAAACATCCAGATGTCCACCAGCGCCACCGAAAAGAGCGCAGTCTCGGGCACAGCTGCCCATTCCAACGACGGCAGCCCGACCCGGTTCAAGATCGGGTTGAGGATTCCGACGCTCGGCTGCATCATCATTTTCCAGACCAGGGTGCCGATGACCGGTGCGATGATCATGGGGAAGATCAAAAGCGGGGTAAAAATTTTGGCGATCCGGCTCTCTCGATTGAGCAGCATGGCCACCAGCAACCCCAGCCCCAGCTCGATGGCTGTCGAAACCACGGCATAGGCCAACGTGATGTAGGTCGAATACAAAAAATCCCCATCTGTCACCATGCGCGCATAGTTGCGCAGCCCGACAAAGTTGAACTGGCTGTCCGGCACCTTGAAATTGAAGGCGGTGAAGGAGTAATAAACCCCCAACAAAAAAGGGTATAAAATGCCGATGAGCAGCAGCAGGGCGGGCAACAGAATCAGATAGGGGCGAGCACGGACCAACCACGGGAAGCGCATCTCTTCTGGCCGGGCCGACGCGCGAAGGGCTTGTTTGCTCATGGTATCGTTCTACTTCTCCTGCCTGAGACAAGCGGCGCAGCACACCGCAAAACCGTTTTTCCAGGCTGGAGGGGGGCGGCCCGGGAATGAACCGCCCCCTCCAGCCAGCTCTCACTATTCGAGAATTCCGTAGTCTTGCAGCTGTCCGGTCAGGCTTTCAACCAGCGCATCCAGACGTTCCTGCGCGTTGGCGCCCGCGTAGATGTCCTGCAGCGCCTGCGCCCACTCGGTCGTCGTCTCAAAGAAGATCGGCGACGGCGTGAAGTGAATCCGCATATCCCCCTCGGAGATGGCGTTCAGCGTCTCCATGTAGTTGATGTGCGTTTCCATGCGCTTCTGGAAATCTGGGTTGTCGATGATCGACGAACGCACCGGGTTGACCATCGTGTACTGGTCTTCGACAACTGCGGTGGTCAGGAATTCTTTGCCTGTCGCCCACTGCATGAAGAGCCAGGAGGCATCCTTCTTCTTGGAACCAGCGTTCATCGCCAGCGACCAGATCCAGACGTTGGTGTTGAGCTGGCCCTCTGGCCCGCGCGGGCCGGGTGCCCAGGCGATGTTGCCCAGCACTTCCGGGGCCGCCGAGTCTGGCTGATTCTGGAAGAAGCCCAGGATGTCGGCATCGAAGAGCGTGGCAGCCTTGCCAGCACCGAAATCGGAGCCGGCCTGGTACCAGGTGTAGGTCGTCCAGGCCTCAGGCCCAGCGCTCTTGATCATGTCGATCCACTTCTCGGTGACCTCGACTGCACAGGGGCTGTTCATCTGGGGGACCATGTTTTCGTCGTAGTCCACACAGCCCTGGCTGGCGTACATGGTCATGAAGCCTGGGTGAATCGTCGCCCAGTTCAGGCTGCCGCGCACCACAATGCCGGCCATCTCCGGGTTGATCTCTTTGAGCTGCTTGGAGACGGCGACCAGCTCGTCGAGCGTGGCCGGCGGCGTCAGACCATTGGCGTCGAAGATGTCTTTGCGGTACATGTAGGCGTTGGATTCCCAGCCCCATGGAATGGCCCACTGCGAGCCAGCTCCCATGCTGTCGCGGCCAGCCTCGCCCGTCCACATTTCCGAATTGCGCAGGCCCGGCAGAATGTCCTCAAAATCGTAGTCTGGGTTGGTCTTGCTCGGGTCGCCGATGTAGCCTTCCAGGGGCTCCATCCAGCCGGCCGGGGCGTACTGCCAGATCATATAGGCGCCGGTCATGAAGACATCGTAGGTGCTGGCCTCCCCTGCCTGCAGGTCGATCGTCACCTTGTCAAAGTAATTCTGCTCGGGGAAGACGTCGTAGGTGACTTCGATCCCGGTCAGTTCGGTGAACTTGGGCAGCTCCCCGACCAGAGCCTGCTGGTAGGGGTGCTGGTTGAGCAGCAGCTTGAGGCTTTCGCCCTCGTGCGCCCGCCAGTTGAACTCGCCAGCTGGCGCTGCGGCCGCTTCCTCGGCGGCTGGGGCTTCGGCGGCCGGGGCTTCGGCGGCCGGGGCTTCGGCGGCCGGGGCAGCCGGGGCTGCACCAGCACAGGCACCGATCAACATAGACATGATGACGAGTACGGCAAAGACAAAATAGCTCTTGCGTGTTTTCATCCTGTTTCTCCAGTGGAAATTTTGTGTAGCCAATTTTCAGATCCATTCAGATGTCGGCTGCTTTTAGCAGCTCCAGTTGTTCTGACACTCGAATCTAGCGTCACCTCCTTCTCCCCACTTTCGACAGACTGCACACAGGGGTGCCGTGCCAGCGTTTGCAGCATCGCACCCCCACAAGCAACAAACCCGCCGCTCATTCGATCAGAGCGGCCAGCTCGTTCAACTGCTCGATCGCAAAGGTCGGGGGCGTGGCCATCTGGGCGACATCCGCCCGGGTGCTCACCCCGCTCAATGCCACTGCTGTCAGCATGCCCGCGTTCTGCCCCATCGCAATGTCGGTCTCCAGACGGTCGCCGACCATCATGCAGCATTCCGCAGGCAACCCCAGCCGGTCCAACGCCACCTGCATGGTCAGGGTCGACGGCTTGCCCGCCAGCAACTGCAGGCGACGCCCGGTCATCGTCTCCAGGGCAGCAATCGTCCCCCCCGCATCAGGGATGGCCCCGCCCGGCATCGGGCAGCTCTTGTCTCCATTGGTGGCACAAAAAAAAGCTCCCCGCATCAACGCCTGGTAGGCCGTGTTGAGCTTGCGGTAATCCAGCGTGCGATCGAAGGCCACCACCACCCCATCGATCTCCTCCACCTTCAGCACCTCTCTGGGGTCCTGATCTTCCAGTTCACCCAGCACCGTCAACCCGTGCCCGCGCAGCTCCTCCCGCAAGGACTCCTCGCCGATCACATAGTAGCGCAAAGCGGGCTGGTGCCTGGCCAGATGATGGCCCAACACAAAGCCCGAGGTGATCACATCCTCCGGCGGGGTCGGAATCCCCAGCCGAGTCAGCTTGGCAGCATAGCGGGTGCGCGGCTCCAAAGGCTTATTGCTCACAAAAAGTACCCGTTTGCCACGCTGCCGCAGCGCAGCAATCCCCTCGACGCTGCCGGGCAACGCCGCATCCCCCAGATAGACCGTGCCGTCCAGATCAAAAACAAAGCCGTCGCAGCGCACACCCATGTTGTTCAAGCTTTCTGTCCGCACCTCTTGCACAAGGCAACCTGTGCGTTCGCGCGGTTGGATTTTAAGTCTTGCTGTGGGAGCAAGAAAATTCAAATGTTGAAAATTCTTGCAAAAAAGAATATCATACCCTCCCTCCTTTGTCAAGTCGGAGACTCAAAAATGACCCCGAACGCTCCTCCACCAGCCGCGTTTCCCCGCTGACCCTCCCAGCTTTCAGAACAAAGCTGGATTGACAGCCTCGCGGACGGCATGGTATTCTTCTGCAAGAATTTGCAGGCACTGCACTTTCTTCTGCACATGAAAGGCTGGCCAAGCTGCAAAAAAGGCACCAGTCCAATGAACGAACGAGACGACTTGCTGGCGATGGTCGCCAGCCTTTACTACAAACTGAACCAAGACCAGGCCGAGATCGCAGGGCGGCTGGGGGTCTCGACCTCGAAAGTCTCGCGGCTGCTCAAAGAAGCCTGGGAACGAGGCATCGTCGAGGTCCACATCAAAACCCCCATCCCGCGCGATTTCAGCCTGGAGAGCGCCCTGGTTTCCCGTTTTCAGCTGGCAGACGCGCTGGTACTGGAGGCAAAGCCGGACAGCAGCCCTGCTGCGCTGGTGGCAGGTGCAGGCCAGCTGGCCGCCATCTATCTGCAGCGCATCATCCCAGATCTGCCCCCCGGCGCCACGATCGGCGTCGCCTGGGGCACCGGCGTGCATGCCACCGTGAATGCGCTGCCCAACCACCTGGCCCGCCAGATCGATGTGGTCCAGCTCATGGGCGGGGTCGGTGCGCTGGTCATAGACGGGCCCGATTTGGCCCGCATGGTGGCGGCCAAACTTGGCGGACGCCACTACGACCTGCATGCCCCTGTGCTGGTAGAACGTGCAGACGTTCGCGATCTGTTTCTGGCAGAACCCTCTGTCAGCGAGGCGCTGCGGCGGGCGCGTGCAGTGCAGCTCGCCCTCACCGGCATCGGCTCGCTCGACGAACAAGATTCCAGCTTTCTGCGGGCCGGTCTGATGACACGCGCCGATCTGGCCACCTTGCGTGCCCTGGGTGCGATCGGGGAGATGGCCGGCCGCTTTTTTGATGCCGCCGGCAACACCGCTGGCCTCGAAATTAACCGCCGCGTGATCGGGGTGGAACTGGAAGATCTGCGCCGCATCCCCAAGGTCATTGCGGTCGCGCGCGGGTTCAGCAAGGCCCCCGCCATTCTGGGGGCCCTGCGTGGCCGCTACCTCGACGTGCTGGCCACCGACAACCTCACGGCCCAGGCCATTCTGGCTCAGGCGGACGGGACGCCAGCCTATAGTGCCGCTCGCTCATCTGCCGCAGCCGATCGGCAGCCTGTTCTGCCGTAATGTCACGCTGCGGCATCCCAAGCATCTCATAGCCCACCATAAATTTTTTGACTGTGGCCGAACGGAGCAGCGGCGGGTAGAAGTGCGCGTGCAGCTGCCAGTGAGGATGGCGCTCGCCGTCGGTCGGCTGGCCGTGCCACCCCATGCTGTAGGGAAAACTGCATTCAAACAGGTTGTCGTAGCGGGTCGTCAGCCGCTTGAGAATTTCTGCCAGCGCCCCACGCTCTTCTTCGCGCAGATCAGGGAGCGCCAGCACCGAACGTCGCGGGAGCAGCAGCACCTCAAAAGGCCAGACCGCCCAGTAGGGGGCGACCACCACCCAGTGCTCGTTCTGGACGACCAGCCGCTCCTCCTGCACCAGCTCCTGCTCCAGATAATCGACCAGCAGCGGACGCCCGTGGCGCGCAAAATAGCGCTGCTGCTCTCTGTCTTCCTTGGCCGGCTCGAGCGGCACCGTGTAATTCGCCCAGATCTGACCATGCGGGTGTGGGTTGGAGGAGCCCATGATCGCCCCCCGATTTTCAAAGACCTGCACATACCGGATGTCCGGCCGGGCGCCCAGCTCCTCCACCTGCTCGGCCCAGACCTCCACCACCTGGCAAAGGTCATGCACTGCCATTTCTGCCAGGGTGAGGTCGTGGCGCGGGCTGAAACAGATCACCCGGCAAAGGCCTGTTTCCGCTTGCGCTTGAAATAGCTCGCCGCTTCCCACCTCCCCGTGGGGGCCAACCGGCAGCAGCGCAGCAAAATCGTTGTCAAAGACAAAGGTGCTGCTGTAGGAAGGATTCTGATGCCCACCTGCACGGGCGTTCCCAGGACACAAATAACAGGTCGGGTCGTAGGCAGGACGGCTCTCCTGAGGCTGCTTTTCGACCTGACCCTGCCAGGGGCGTCTGGTGCGATGGGGAGAAACCAATACCCAGTCGCCCGTCAGGGCGTTGCGTCGGCGGTGAGGATGTTCGGTCGGTTCAAAAACCAGCGGATCCATCGAGCGCCCCTCTGTCACAGAGCTGCATCCATCGCCAGAGCGATCGACCCCAGCACTCCTGCTCGGTTGCCCAGCTGAGGAGGCACAAGGTACGTGTCGATCGCTTCACCGACCTCTGCTTTCTGGACATAGCCGTTGAGCAGCTGCCGCACCTCGCGACGCACCAGCGGAAAGAGCTGCTGCTGATCCATGACCCCCCCGCCCAAGATGATCCGTTGGGGAGAAAGGGTCAGAATAATGTTCGTCACCCCCAATGCCAGATAATGCGCCTCCAGCTCCCAGGCAGGGTGTTCCGGCCCCAAGGACATCCCCTTCTGCTGCCAGCGCTCTTCGATGGCCGGGCCGCAGGCCAGCCCCTCCCAGCAGTCGCCGTGGTAGGTGCACCAGCCCGGGTAGGGATCCCGGCTGCGGTCGTGGGGGATGCGCATATGCCCCATCTCGGCGTGCATCAGCCCGTGCAGCAGGCGCCCATTGACCATCCCGCCTCCTCCCAGCCCGGTCCCAATCGTCAGATAGACGAAGGTGTCCAGCCCGCGCGCTGCGCCCCAGCGGTGCTCGCCCAGGGCAGCCCCGTTGACATCCGTGTCAAACCCCACCGGCACCTGCAGGGCAGCGCGCAGCTGGCCGACCACGTCGGTGTGCGCCCAGTGCGGCTTGGGGGTCGTGGTCACGTAGCCAAAGGTCGGCGAAGCCGGGTTGGGATCCACCGGCCCAAAACAGGAGACGCCCACTGCAAGCAACGGCTCCCGCTCGGCATGGGAGCGAAAAAATGCCACGGCCTGCGCCAATGCCTCCGCAGGCGCCGCAGTGGGAAATCGAATCTCCTCCCGAATCTCCCCGGGTTCGCTGGCAACCGCACAGACAAACTTGGTGCCGCCCGCCTCGATACCGCCATAAAGCGCCATACGTTTTTGCTCTCTCCTCGATCAGAATGTTTGGAACCGGCCTTTTGCTAGTTTACCCGGGATCGACAGCTTCCACCAATGCCTGACCATGGGTCAGTTCAATCAACGCAGCCCGCAACGGTTCGGCCCGATCGAAGGGCAACTGCACACGAAACGTCGCATCGACGGCAAACTCCTGGGCCAGGAGCGTCGCTTCGTACTCCGGCAGCAGCCGTTGAAACGGTGTCACAGCCGCGTAGTCGATCACCACCTCCAGCTGCACCCAGGGAACGCGCTCCACCGTGGGCAAGGTGCGCAGCGCCAGCTGCACACCGCCGCTGTAAGCACGCACCAGCCCACCGACCCCCAGCAGCGTCCCTCCAAAATAGCGCGTGACCACAGCTGTCAGATCGCCGACCCCGCTGTGCAACAAAACAGTCAGCATCGGGCGGCCCGCAGAGCCGTGGGGCTCTCCGTCGTCGCTCATCCCAATCTGGCTGCTGCTGCCCGGCGCACCGACCCCATAGGCCCAGCAGTTGTGCGACGCGTCGACAAACTCCGCCCGGACTGCGGACACAAATGAGCGCGCCGCCTCCAAGGTGGGGGTGTACCCCACCGTCGTCACAAACCGGCTGCGCTTGATCTCCTCTTCCACACGGTGGGTGGCAGCTGGAATCCGGTAGCGTTCAAAATTGCCTGTCATCTCTGTCCTGCGGGCGCTCCCCGATCAGCGGTCACTGCGCCTGCTCTGCTCTTCCCTGTCCAGCCCCAGCAATTCCTCCTTGTCAAACTCCTGTTCTTCGTCGAAGGCTTCGTCGAACTCGTCGTCAAACGCCTCCAGCGGGCGGCGACGCTTGCCCGGCAGGAGCGCCGCTTCCTCCAGCTCATCGAGCTCCTCCTCGTCGATCCCGTAGCCATCCAGGTCATCCCATTCCTCGCCGTCATCGTAGGCGAGATCGACCTCGACCGGGTAGGCGCTGATCACTTCCAGCTGCACACCGCAGTTGGGACAGACAAGTCGCTGGCCAGGCCGGGCTCGGCGGGTCAGATTCAACTCCGCATCACACTCGACGCACAAGGCAGACATCTTTTCCAGCTCCTTTCAAACTATCCATACTCTTTACTTTATGTAATAGCACGAAATCGGCTCGGGCGCAAGCGTCAGTTTTGCACGGCAGGCAGATAGATGCGCTGGCTGGGAGCAGGGGTTGCTTCGGTGTAGTCCGGGTTCAGATCGGTGCCTTGGACGACACCCAGTGGGGTGTAGCTGCGATAGCCTGGGAAGACCGCCCCCAGCTGTGGGTTGCCCAGCCGTCGGATCAAAATTTCGCTGAGCACGCGGCGGTAGTCGGTGGTGATGGCCAGGTCGCGGCGGTCGTAGAGCTGATCGGTTGCGAGCCCGGGCCATTCCCCATGGACGCGCCCCCCGTTGACCGCCCCTCCTGCCACCAGCATGATGTTGCCGTGGCCGTGGTCGGTGCCTCGGCTGGCATTCTCCTGAAAACTACGTCCAAACTCACTCATGACCACCACGGTGAGCCGGCGGGTGTGGTCGGTACCGTTGTCGTTGGAAAGATCGAGCAACAACGCTTCGATCCCCTGTCCCAACTCTTTGAGTTTGTCCGAGAGGTACCCAGTGCCCCCATCTCCCTGGTATTCGTGCGTGTCCCACCCGCCCAGATCGAGGGTGGCGACCTGGAGCCCCAGCTGCATCCGGATCACCTGCGCCACGGTCTGCAGGCTGCGGCCAAAGCTGCCATTGGGATAGACTGCGCCGTTGCCGGGGGCATAGGTGCCAGGGTTGGCCCGCTCGACAACATCCAGTGCATCCATCGTCTGCAAAGCGGCCTGATGGAGCCAGGAGCTGCCGTCGTACATTTTGCGCAGGGCAACCCGCTGCCAGTCCCCGAATTCCCAGTGTCCGCCAAAATTGAAGTCGTTGGGGGTCGTCATGCCGATGCTCTCGCGGTTGCCGAGCAGCGAGGAAGGCTGCAGATTGCCGACGGCCAGTGCTGGGACGATGAGGGAGGCGGGGAGGTTGCTGGCGCTGCGCAGATGGCGCGTCAGCCAGCCGGTCGTGCTCGATTTGCTGTCCGGGGTCCCGAGCTCCATAAACTGCATCGCGTCGAAATGGCTGCGCGTGTCGCTGGTCAACCCCGCAGCGTGGACGATCGCCAGTTTCTGGTCCTGGTAAAGTCCATAAAGCGCAGTGGCCCCTGGGTGCAGCCCCAAACGTTCGTCGAGAGGCAGCGCAGCGTTTGCTCCTGTCACCGGCACAGCCAGCCGCGGGCGTCGCGCCTCGTAGTGTGCGCGATCCTCCCCGGCGATCGGCAGCACGATGTTGAGGCCGTCGACCCCGCCCCGCAAAAACACAACCACCAGAATCTCCTGGTTCGGTTCGGTCCCAGCACTGCCAAAAGCGGTAAAACTCAGGCCGCTGGCCCAGGTTGCGATCGCAGCCGAACAGCCGACGAGAAAGCCCCGTCGCGAGGGTTTGAACATCGAACTCTCTCCTTTTTCCTGTCTCCTGTGTCTGGATCAGCGCCACTGAAACGAAGGGGCCATGAAAAAAAGCCCTACCAAAAAACGCAGCCGCTCGTCGATCTGGCTGGCTGGCAGGCTGTTTTCCGGGTTGCGTCCACCTGCCATGAATTCGATGAGGGGCCCACGTTCCGCTGCGGGCAGGCTGCGCCCCAGCAGACGCTGCGCCCAGAAATCCACGATGGCTGTGGCAGAGGTGATGTGGGCGGGCATCTGGCCGCGGCAGTCGATGCGCAGCGTCTCCTTGTCAGCCCCCTCTCCACCGACCCGCCAGCCGTCCATCAGCCAGTTGCAAAACCGCCAGCGCTGGAGCATCGGCATGGTGCTCGACCACTCCTCTTTGCGGTCAGGATAGCCGTCGGGCGGGCGCCAGTTGTAAAACGCCTGGCCCAACGCATCATAGCGATAGCGGAAAGAATCGCTCCAGGCAAAGTTTGCGCCGGACGCACGGAGCAGGCTGCAGGTATATTCCAACGGGCGCTTGATCTTCTCCCCCCACGCGGCCCGAAATTCAGGGGAAAGCAAAATCGTGCGCACAACCTGCTTGAGCTGGTCTGGCGCTTCTCGCTGGCTGTAAAAGACTGCCGCGGCCGCTTCTACAATCGATTCAGGCGGGACGTCGGCGATCAGCCGCCGACAGAGCTTGCGGCAGAGGTAGCGCGCCGTGCCCGGGTGCGCAGCGAGCAGGTCAAGCACGAACTCGCCGTCCTGGACGCCAGCACCGCTGGGCGTAGCCTGTGCAAGCACAATTTTGGAGTATTTGGCGTGCACCGAATCGACAAACTGAAAATCGCCGCTCTCCGTACTGATGCGCCAGCCAGTGAAGCACTGGGTCGCGGCATAAATGTCCTCATCGATGTACAACAGCGGATGGCCGTTGGCGTCTTTGGGGGCAGGATGCAGATACTGCCCGTCCGGCCCGACAATCGAGGCGACCCCCAGATAGTTCTCGGCCCCCAGCGTATGCAGCTCGAAGAGCTCGCGCGCATAGTTTTCGTTCGGGCCTGCGCTGGTGTTGGAGACATTGTCCAGGTAGTACAACATCGCTGCGCTTTGCGCCACCGCCCCCAGCATCTGTCGGAAATTGCCGAGCAGATTCCCGCGCATAACATCCCGGTCGTAATGCACCCACGTGCCCGCACTCCACGAATCCCAGCCATAGACGTTGAAATGGTTGTGCCAAAAGTCTGCCAGAACTTCGACCAACTGCCGCTTGCTGTAGATTGCACGCAGAAAGGTCGCCCGCAGGGTCTCGGAAACCGGCTGCATGCGCTCCTCCCAGGTGACGCCTTCTTTGACCACATGCTCCTGCCAAAGCTGCTGTCGGCTCTTGCCGAGTGTGACAAAGCCCTGGGCGGCCAGCAGCGCATCACATGCACTGTCGTCGATCGACTCTGGATTCAGCTGTTGGTCGACATAGACCTGCAACCGCGCAGTGCTGTCGCTGCCCAGCGCATACAATGCCTCCAGGTCTCCCGGACGAGGGCCAAACCCCATCCGGTTGAGCGCAATGATTTCAGGGGCAGGAAGGTCGACCTCCTCCCCCACGGCTCGGCTCGATCTGCTCTGCTGCCCTGAACGTTCGGCAGCACGTTGAGCCGAGCGCAGTTCGGCTGCCCCTGGCAGCTGTAAATTGTCCGTCATACACTCCTCGTCTGCTTTGGTGTACGCCAGGCTTGCGGCAGAAACGCTGCAGCTTCCTCCCCCCATTTTATCCCAATCGCCAAGAATCGCCGCAAAAACCTCTGCAACAGCAGGCGGGTGACAGGGTCATGGCGTCTCACTCCGCTTTGACGCTACCACGTCCCAAAGTCAACGCCTCCAAACGCCGCCGCCGGCACGATCTGACATGCTCCTTCAGACGCACGACGCCGATGCGCGGCAACTGGATGCATCCATCCAACACCTTGATGGTTCAGCGGAAAGCGCCCAGTCCGTGCTTGCAGGTCTTGCGCTTGGGAAATTCCATCCGCAGCCCCTTGCGTTCCCCCTTTTTGCGGACGTGCCAGTTGTCAACCAGTTGTCAACCCCAGCCTGGAGATTGCGCAGCGCTTCCTGAAACGCACACTTGCTGACCGCATAGCCCGTACAGTCTGGCGGACATCGAGCCATCCCTGAGCAGGGCGGTCAGTTTCGGCCTGCTTTCATTCAGCCCGGACGCCACCTCCATCACGATCCTGCTCACCGTATCGCCTTTGGCAATGGCGTAAGTCTGCAAGCGCTCAAGCTGTCGCACCAGGTCGTCTTTCTGGTCGGCGCTCGACACCCTGGCGTAGAGGGCGATGCCGGCAGGTCCATCGATCGGCTCATGCACGATGACGGTGCCTGTTTCCGTCTGATAGGCGTCGAGCTTTCCCTCTTTCCACCAGCGCCATGCGGTCTTGTCGCTGATCCCCAGTTTCTCGGCGTATGCGCTCAGCTTCATAAGGAATATGATGACATATATGGCTACACATGTTGACAAATTATTTAAATCTTTACTTTCCGGTAAAAATGGGTCAAGCAGCCCGTCTGAGACGGCGATGCGCCTCGATCCCCTTGGGTAAGTGGGCCGTAACCGAGTCCTTTTTTCGAATTTGCGGGTCATCGAACAAGAAAGTTGGAAAATCAGCCCTGTCCAGGAGCCGCCGCAAGCGTCCTGGCGTTGCCTGGGGAGTGCGATCCCAGAAACCTGAAGGGACTGGCGGCATAACAGCAGCGGCATAAGTCAAAATAGCGCCGGCGATGAGGCTCAGTTCAGGCAGACGGAAACAGGAGTCACTGGCAAAGACGAATTGGCGATGAAGACCGATCATCTGTTTGGCCGCCAGCGGAGGTTGTTCCACCGGCCAGCGGTCTCGGTAGAGAGGATAGGGCGGCCAGTTCGTGCCGCCGTCCTTGGCGGACGCTTTGACCAGATGGGGGACGCTGCCAAAAACCTGCTCCCATCGCGAACTAGACCCGGATCAAAGGCACGATTTCCCAAGCTGTCCGGGCCTTTGAACTCCGCAAGACGCGTTACCTGGGCCTACCCAAGATGCATCTACAAGCGATTGCACTGGCTACAGCTGTCAACCTATCGCGGTTTTGGGACGATTCGTTCTTGACTCCAGAGCAACCAGCGACACTTCCAACAAAACCCTTGACTTTTCCGACAAAAATCCATCCTTTTGATTCATCCTTTTTGGCAACCCGTGCACCCCTTTCTCTGTAAAATAAAATACTATCTGTTGGATCGCCATCTCCAGTTTTGTTGATGGAGGGCTTTGCGTCATCGAACACCAATCACTCCCTGGTGCAGCTGGCAATGTGTGTGATTTTCTGACAATGGCTGGCTTCCTGCAGCGATCTGTTCGTCTGCACCATCGCCGACACATTGTCTGAACAGGGCTCTCACTGCTTTCTTGTTTGTTCCGTAAATGGAGCGAACACCAAGTGAAAGTACATGAATCGAAGGGTACAGGTACCAGGAATGTGGAATCTTGCAGCATCTGTGGAACAGGGGCATCGTCAGTATCCTGACCGTCCTGCACTCCTCTTCGAACACGAGTTGTTCACCTATCGTCAGCTGGATGAGCTGTGCAGCCGCAGCGCCAACGTGCTGGCCACACTCGGTGTCCGGCGTGGAGACCGGGTCGCAGCCATACTGCCCAATGGCCCTGCGTTTCTTGCAGCCTATTTTGGGGCGCTGAAACTGGGCGCACTGATTGTCACAGTCAACACAGCACTCAAAATCGACGAGGTGGCCTTTGTCTTGAACGACAGCGGCGCCCGCGTGGTAATCACCTCTGCTGATCTTCGAGAGCAACTGGCACACGCCACCCTGCCCGCGGTCGAACGGATCCTGGACGTGGGGGGAACCGAAGCGTTCGAACACTCCTGGCACGCGCTGCTGGACCAAGCTTCCCCAGAGGCCGCTGCCGTGAGCGTGCATCCCGACGATCCTGCGGTGATCCTCTACACCTCGGGGACGACCGGTTTTCCCAAAGGGGCCGTGCTGTCTCACGGTGCAATCCTCCGAAACGGTGCAGCGTGCATCGAGGCCTTTCAGCTTACGTCGGAGGACCGGGTGCTGCTTGCCTTGCCGACCTTCCATTGTTTTGGACAGAACGCTGCCCTCAATCCCACCCTGATGGCCGGCGCCACGTTGCTGCTGCACCGGCAGTTCGAAAGCACCGCTGTCCAGCATGCGCTGCTCGAACAGGGGGTCACTGTCTTTTTTGGGGTGCCCACGCTCTACAACCTGCTGGCTGAACAGGCTGCCCCCAATGTCTACCCTGCCCTGCGTTTCTGCATTTCTGCGGCAGCTCCCTTGCCCGCTGAAGTGGGCGCCCGGTGGCTGGAAAAATTTGGCGTGGCTGTCGAGGAGGGGTATGGGCTGACCGAAACCTGTTTGAATACCTGCACCCGCGGACATCCCCGCAAACCCGGTTCGATCGGTGTACCTCTGGCTGGGGTCGAAGTGGCTGTCTTTGACGCCCAGGACCGCCCCGTCCCCCCCGGAACCCTCGGAGAAGTCGTGGTGCGCGGCAACAATCTGATGCTCGAATACTGGAACCGTCCCCAGGAGAGTGCGGATGCACTCCGCCAAGGCTGGTTTCATACCGGCGATATTGGACGGCTGGACGAAGAGGGACACTGCTTCATCGTGGACCGCTCCAAAGACATGGTCAACGTCGGCGGGAACAAGGTCTACCCTTCAGAAGTGGAGAACCGTCTTTACGAACACCCTGCCGTCCGGGAAGCCGCAGTCTTTGGGCTCCCAGAAGCGCTGTTGGGCGAACAGGTCTGCGCCTGCCTGGTCTGTACCGCCGGGCAATCGGTCTCTGCCGACGAGATTCAAGCGTTCTGCCGCCAGACACTGGCAGATTTCAAGGTGCCGAGCCGCATTGAATTTGTGGAGGAACTGCCCAAAGGCCGCACCGGCAAAATTCTCAAACGGATTTTGCGCGACCGCTTTGCCTCTGCGCCCCCTGCAGCGGCCCGCGCGCTGTCCAGGTCTGTCCGAGAAATGCAAGGGTGGATTCGTGCCTGGCTGGCCGAGCGGCTGGCCATTCTGCCTGCTGACCTGGAACTCCATCGCCCTCTGGCCGAGTATGGGCTGACCTCGGTGCTGGCGGTCAGCCTGGCTCAGGAACTGGGGGACTGGTTGGAGCGCCCGCTGGCTGCGATTACGGTCTGGCGCCATCCCACCCTTGCCGCGCTGATCACCCATCTGGCCGCTGAACCTGCTGCGGCGGCCCCTGCTTTCCTGCCTGCCGCTGCGCAGGATCGGCTCGGCGAGCCGATCGCCGTGGTTGGGATGGGCTGTCGCCTGCCACAGGCGGCAACGCCAGAGGCCTTCTGGCAGTTGCTGCGCGACGGTGTCGATGCGGTCACCGAAATCCCCGCCGACCGTTGGGATCTGGGTCTGTACTACTCTGCGGACCCCGATGCGGCCGGCAAGCTCTATGTCCGCGGCGGTGCATTTTTGACAGCTATCGAAGAGTTTGACCCCCTCTTTTTTGGCATGGCCCCGCGCGAGGCAGTCAGCCTTGACCCGCAGCAGCGTCTGCTGTTGGAGGTGAGCTGGGAAGCGCTGGAACATGCCGGGATTGCTCCTGAGCTGCTCAACGGCAGCCAGACCGGGGTCTTTGTCGGATCGTTTTGGGACGACTACTCCCCGCGCAATTTTTACCAGGCAGACCCGGCGGATTTGGATGGCTACCGGATGCTGAGCCAGCTGCGCGGGTTGACCGCAGGACGGATCGCCTATGTCCTGGGGCTGCATGGCCCTACACTTCAGCTGGACACCGCCTGCTCCTCCTCTTTGCTGGCAGTACATCAGGCCTGCCAGGCGCTGCGCATGGGCGAATGCGATCTGGCTCTGGCCGGCGGGGTCAGTTTGCTCGTCTCCCCAGAACAGACAATTGCGCTCTGCCGCATGGGCGCTGTCGCCCCCGACGGTCGCTGCAAGACCTTTGATGCCCGTGCAGATGGTTTTGGGCGGGGCGAGGGGTGTGTCGTTCTGGTTCTCAAACGGCTGACCGATGCGCTGCAAGCCGGGGATTCGATCGCCGCCGTGATCCGCGGCTCGGCAGTGAACCACGACGGCCGCAGCAACGGGCTCACCGTACCGAATGGACTGGCCCAGGAAGCTGTGATTCGCCAGGCACTCCACACGGCCGGCGTTGCCCCCGCACAGATCCAGTATGTCGAGGCGCATGGCACCGGGACACGGCTGGGCGATCCGATCGAGGTCGTGGCATTGGCCAATGTGCTGGGAGAGGGGCGCACAGAGCCGTTGGCCATCGGCTCTGTGAAGACCAATATCGGCCATCTGGATGCAGCTGCTGGAATCGCAGGTCTGCTCAAAGTCGTGCTGTCGTTGCAGCATGAGGCGATTCCGCCCCATCTTCATTTTCAAGAGCCCAACCCCCATATCCCCTGGCAGCAGCTGCCGGTGACTGTACCGACGCTTCTGACCCCCTGGTCTGGGCCGCAGCGTCTGGCCGGCATCAGTGCCTTTGGGATGAGCGGGACCAATGTACACATGGTGGTCGAGGCAGCACCGCTGCCCACTGTGCCGCAGACCCAGACAGAGCGCCGCACGCCTCAGCTGGTCTGCCTTTCTGCCAAAAGCCCAGCGGCGCTCTCCGATCTCGCCCGGCGCTACAGCCTCTATCTGACCCAGCATCCGGATTTGTCTCTGGCCGACATTGCCTGGACCGCAGCGACCGGGCGCAGCCACTTCGGCCACCGGCTCGGCGTTGTCGCAGAATCGTCGGCGGATCTGTGCACAAAACTGGAACTTTTTCAGCAGGGCAAACCGTCCCCGGCCCTGCTTCAGGGCATCTGGATTCACCAGGAGGAAGCACCCCGCATCGCCTTTCTCTTCACCGGGCAAGGCGCACAGTACAGCGGCATGGGGCGGGAGCTCTACGAGACCCAGCCCGTGTTCCGCGCCGTCCTCGACCGCTGCGACCAGGCCTTCCGGGATTGTTACGGCCGTTCCTTGGTGGAACTGCTCTATCCAACGCCAGACACCGAGACAGCCTCCAGCCAGACCGATGACCTGATGAACTCCCACCCCTGCGGACAGGCCGCCAATTATGCGTTGGAATGTGCGCTGACGGAGCTCTGGCGTGAATGGGGGATCCGACCGGCTGCCGTGCTCGGGCACAGCCTGGGCGATTTTGCCGCAGCCTACGCAGCGGGCGTCCTCGGTCTGGAAGAGGGGCTGCGTCTGGTGACCCGGCGCGGGGAGCTGATGGAGCAGGCAGCAGGGGAAATGGTGGCCGTGATGGCCTCAGCCCAGGCGGTGGCCCCCTTTGTCGAGCCCTACCCGGACGCAGCGATCGGGGTCGTCAACGGCCCGCTCAGCGTGGTGGTCTCGGGAGCACGCGCTTCGGTGGCGGCCATCACCCAGGCCCTGCAGAGCGCAGGCTTCAAGACCCGACGGCTGGCGATTCCTGTGGCAGCACACTCCCCCATGCTCGACCCGGTGCTGGACGCGTTCGAGGAAGCCGTGCGCGCGACCCCGCTCTCTGCGCCAAAGCTGCCCGTCGTCTCCAGCATGACAGGCAGTTGGGTCACCGAAGAGCTGACCCAGCCCGGCTACTGGCGTGCGCACCTGCGCAACACGGTGCAGTTCGCACAAGGAATTGCGACACTGCAGGCAGCTGGCACGGACATTTTTCTGGAAGTAGGTCCTCAGTCGACGCTGCTCGGCATGGCAGGGGGGGACAGTGGCCAGTGGTCAGTGGTCAGTGGTCAGTGGTCAGTGGCCAGTGGTCAGCGGGGAACAGGGGGCAGTGGCCAGGAAGCAGAGAGAACAGCTCTTTTGCCCTCGCTTCGCCCTGGCCAAAGTGACTGGCAGCAGCTTCTGAGCAGCCTGGGTGAGCTTTATGTGCGGGGAAGCACCATCGACTGGGAAGGCTTCGACCGGGGGAATGTACGGCGCAAGCTTGCGCTGCCCACCTACCCCTTCCAGCGGCAGCGCTACTGGGTGCAGAGCCGCCCAGCCGGGCGAGCCGCTGCGCCGCTGCGCCCGCTCGTCGACCAGATGACCCCTCTGCCTGCCCTGCAGACCGTGCTCTTCGAGACCGAGTTCGGCGTGGAAACTCTGCCCTTCCTGGCCGACCACAGGGTCTATGGGGAGATTGTTTCTCCAGGAGCCTGTCAGATTGTGCTGGCACTGCACGCAGCCCAGCTCTGTCTGGGGGAGGGGACGGCGCTGAAGCTGGAAGATGTCATCCTGCCCCAGCCGCTGCTGCTGCCGGAGGGCCAGCGCCGCAGCGTGCAGGCGCTTTTCAAGGCCGAGCAGGCAGCGTACACATTCCAGCTGGTCAGCCTGCTGCCGGCCAGTTCAGAGACAGCCGCGCT